>JBKBMT010000007.1:0-59005 GCA_046295655.1 Gemmobacter sp.
CGCCACGCGCACCGTCTTGCCGGTGCCGTTCGGCAGCTGCACCACGCCGCGCACCATCTGGTCGGCATGGCGCGGATCGACGCCCAGGTTCATCGCGATCTCGACGGTCTCATCGAACCTGGCCGAGGCGGCCTGCTTGATCAGGCTGACAGCATCCTCGACGGTCAGGTTGGCCTTGCCGTCGAACAGGGCACGGGCGGCCTTGGTGCGTTTCGCAACTTTCGCCATGGTCTCAGCCCTTCACTTCGATGCCGCAGGACTTTGCCGAGCCGAGGATGATCTGCATGGCCGCCTCGATGTCGTTGGCGCTCAGGTCCTTCATCTTCTGCTCGGCGATCTGGCGCACCTGCGCCACGGTCACGGTGCCCTGAACATGGCGGCCCGGCTTCGGGCTGCCCTGCATCCGCGCGCGCTTGCCCACCGGCTTGAGCCCCGCAGCCTTCTTCAGAAGGTAGGAGGCCGGCGGCGTCTTGAGCTCCAGCGAGAACGACTTGTCCTGGTAGTAGGTGATCACGACCGGGGTCGGTGCGCCGGGCTCGATGTCGGCGGTCTTGGCGTTGAATTCCTTGACGAAGGCCATGATGTTCAGCCCCCGCTGACCCAGGGCCGGGCCGACCGGCGGGGACGGGTTGGCCTGCTGGGCCTTCACCTGCAGCTTGAGCTGCCCGATAATCTTCTTGGCCATCTCGGCCGTCTCCTCTGTTCACCGCCCCGGGCGGGGCTGTTTAGTGGTCCGGTCCGTCACCGGTCTCCCGGCGCTCGCCTCCCACGGGATCACACTCAGGCGACCTTGGACACCTGCGTGAATTCAAGCTCGACCGGCGTGGCGCGGCCAAAGATCGACACCGTGACCTTGAGCCGGTTCGAGGCCTCGTCCACCTCCTCGACCATGCCGTCGAAGCCCTCGAACGGGCCGTCGTTGACCTTCACCCGCTCGCCGATGTCGAAGCGGATCAGGTTGCGCGGCGCGGCCTCGCCTTCCTCGACCCGGTTCAGGATCGCGTTCACCTCGTCATCGCGCATCGGCATCGGCTTGCCCTGGGGGCCAAGGAAGCCGGTGACCCGGTTGATCGAATTGATGAGGTGATAGCCGCGGTTCGTCATCTCCATACGCACCAGCACGTAGCCGGGCATGAAGCGCCGCTCGCTCGTCACCTTCTTGCCACGCCGGACCTCGATCACCTCTTCGGTGGGAACCAGCACTTCCTCGATCTCGTCCTGAAGGCCCGCATCCGCGACGGCCTGCCGGATCTGTTCGGCCACCTTCTTCTCGAAGTTCGAGAGAACGCTTACCGAATACCACCGTTTCGCCATCGCTGCGTTGCCTCGATCTACCTGTCGCGTTTGTGCCCGGAACAAAAAGCAGCGCGCACGCCGAATCGCTGCGCGCCGCCCTGCCGGATTCCGCCGCCCCCTCTATAGCCCTCGGGGCCGGCGCGCAAGGGGCAAGGGGCTCAACCGGCCACCGACAGGATGAACCGCAGCCCCTCGCGGATCAGAAGATCGACCAGAAAGAAGAAGATCGCGGTCAGGGTCGCCATGGCGAACACCATGACGGTGGTCAGGAAAACCTCGCGCCGGTTGGGCCAGACGATCTTGCCCACCTCCGCGCGAACCTGCTGGAGGAACTGAAAGGGGTTGGTTCTGGCCATTCGGGCACATCCGTTCTGGGTCTGCCGCCCAGTTACGCGCGGCGCGGCCGGATTTCAACCCGAAGCGGGATGCCGCGGCCGCTGTCCGGCCGCGGCAGGGCATGATTTACGGACAGGGGCGCACGACGAAGGTCCCGTCGCCGCGCGCATAGGCGCATTCGCGGGTCTGGGTGTTGCGCGCCACCATCGTGCCGGCGGTGGCGCCGGCAAGTGCGGCCAGGATGGTCCAGTTGGTGTTGGCGTTCAGCGCCTGCGCCGTCAGCACACCCAGCGCAGCGCCGCCGACACCGCCCAGAAGCTCGCGGTCGCTCGTCGTCGTGGTGCAGCCTGCCGCCAGCGTCAGGGAAAGCACCGCCGCTCCGACCAGTTTCTTCATCGTCAATCCTCCTGAGTTCCGGGCGGCCGTCGCCACCCCTCCACCCGGCGCAACGCACCGGCTGCGCCCGCGGTTCCATCGACAGCCCCCTGCGATCTCAGCCCGCACGGGCGATGATCGCGTCAAGCAGTCGGGTCGGAAGCAGCCGGCGCAGCCAATTCATGGCGTAGGTCGGCGTTGTTATGAAATAGCGGGGGGCGGGGTTGCGGCTTTCCAGCGCCTCGACAAGCCGCCGGGTCACAGCCGACGGCGGAAGTTCGAACCGGTCCGGGCTGCGTTCGGCATAAAGCCGCCGATGCAGCTGTGCCCGGTACAGATCGGCCCGGGCCGAATTCTCCCAATCGATCCAGCGCTCGAAATGAGGGATCGAATTGACGCGGATACGGCTGGTGATGGGACCGGGCTCGATGAGGATGACGTCGATCCCCGTTCCGCGCATTTCCAGCCGCAGCACGTCCGTCAGTCCCTCGAGCGCGTGCTTGGTCGCGACATATGCGCCGCGCCAGGGCATCGGCACGAACCCGAGGACCGATGAGCAGTTGACGATCCGCCCGTGCCCCTGCGCCCGCATCAGCGGGATCACCCTTCGCGTCAGGTCGTGCACGCCGAAGAGGTTCGTCTCGAAGATGGACCGGAGCGCGCCGCGCGGCAGGTCCTCGACGGCGCCCGGGATCGCGAAGGCGCCGTTGTTGAACAGCGCGTCAAGCCGGCCGTCGGTCCGCATCGCCAGTTCGTGCATTGCGGCGTCGAGGCTGGCCTCGTCGGCATAGTCCAGCGGGAACGACTCCAGCCCCTCGGCCTGGAGGCGGGCACAATCCTCGGGCTTCCGGCAGGTGGCCAGCACCCGCCAGCCGCGGCGGGCCAGACCGTGGGCGGCATCGTGGCCAATGCCTGACGAACAGCCAGTGATCAGGACGGTCCGCTGCACATCTCCCCCGGTCTCGCGTCGGGCGCACGGCCCGAGGCCGGGTTAGTCGGTCAGAAGCCGCATCGCAACCCACCCCTCGATGCCGTCACCCTCGCTGCGAATCCGGGCCCAGCCGGCGGGATCGACCGCCACCACCTCGACCACCTCGCCGCGGGTCACGCGCCCCACGACCGAAAATTCGGTGGACGGGCCGGCGCGGACATTTGCCGCAGCCGTGTTCACCCGCCTCTCGTCCCGGGCCGGCGCCGTTTCGGAAACCGTCGGCTCCTGCCGGACTGCGGCAGCAGCCGTCTCCGGCGACGCCAGGGCGACGGCCGGCTCCGGCGCGACCGGCACCGCCACGACGGGGCTGGCGCCGGCGGAAAGGGCAACGCGCTGGATGGCAGGGCTGAGGGTGGCGGTCGCCGGCCGTTCGACGCCGCTTGTTACCGCAACCGCCGGATCCGCAACCGGTGCAGCATCGCGGGAGACAGGCGGCTCGGGCACCGCAAGCGGGGTCATGACCCGCGCCTCTGCCAATCCGCGGCGCTGCTGGTCGCCTTCGCCATAGACCGAAAGCGTCCCGTAAAGACCCAAGCCAAGCAATGTCGTCAGAAGAATGAACCTACGCATGACACCACCGAATCTCTCCTTCTTTCGTATGATAGCATGGCTGTGGCGAAATCCGGGTCGGACTGCGCCGGAACGTGGAAACAGACACTGGCACCCTCCTCGACTCGACCTTAGACAGGCGACATGACCGAAACACACGAACCGTCCCTGAGTTCCGAACCGCTGTCGCGGGCAATCGGCACGCGCTATCTTCAATACGCGTTGTCGACGATCATGCACCGCGCCCTGCCCGATGCGCGCGACGGGCTGAAGCCGGTCCATCGCCGGATCCTCTATGCGATGCGCGAGCTGCGTCTGGCCTCGAACGGCGCGTTCCGCAAGTCGGCCAAGATCACCGGCGACGTGATGGGCAACTATCATCCGCACGGCGACGCCGCGATCTACGACGCGATGGCGCGGCTCGCCCAGGATTTCGCCATGCGCTATCCGCTGGTGGACGGTCAGGGCAATTTCGGCAACATCGACGGCGACAACCCCGCCGCCAGCCGCTATACCGAGGCGCGGATGGCCAGCACGGCCGAGGCGTTGCTGGAAGGGCTGGACGAGGATTCGGTCGACTTCCGCCCCAACTACGACGGCACCCTGCGCGAACCTGTCGTGCTGCCGGCCTCGTTCCCCAACCTGCTGGCCAACGGCGCCAGCGGCATTGCGGTGGGCATGGCGACCTCGATCCCGCCGCACAACATCGGCGAGCTTCTGGCGGCAGCGCGGGCATTGATCGACCGGCCCGACATCGACGACGACGCGCTGGCCGCACTGGTGCCGGGCCCGGATTTCCCCACCGGCGGGGTCATCGTGGACCCGCCCGAGACGATCCGCGAGACCTATCGGACGGGGCGCGGCGCGTTCCGGCTGCGGGCGCGCTGGCAGGTCGAGGATCTGGGCCGCGGCACCTGGCAGATCGTGGTGACGGAAATCCCGTACCAGGTGCAGAAGGCCAAGCTGATCGAAAAGCTGGCCGACCTGATCCAGTCCAGGAAGATCCCAGCGCTGGCCGACATCCGCGACGAATCGGCCGACGACGTGCGCATCGTGATCGAGCCGCGGGCGCGCACCGTGGACCCCGAGCTGCTGATGGGGCAGCTGTTCCGCGCCTCGGATCTGGAGGTGCGCTTTCCCCTCAACATGAACGTGCTGATCGACGGAAAGGTGCCGAAGGTCTGTTCGCTGAAGGAAGTTCTGCGCGCCTGGCTCGACCATCGCCGCGACGTGCTGCTGCGCCGATCGCGGCACCGGATCGAGAAGATCGACCACCGGCTCGAGGTCCTGGAAGGCTTCATCATCGCCTATCTGAACCTCGACCGGGTGATCGACATCATCCGCTACGACAACGACCCCAAGGCCGCGCTGATGCGCGAGGCCTGGGGCCGGAGCTTCGTCCGCGCGACGTCCGAGAAGGATTACGTCAGCCCCGCGCCGGGCGAGGGCGAGCTGACCGAGATGCAGGCCGAGGCGATCCTCAACATGCGGCTGCGCAGCCTGCGGCGGCTGGAAGAGATCGAGTTGCGGCGCGAGCGCGATGCCCTGATGGCCGAGCGGGCGGAACTGGCCGATCTGCTGGAGTCCGACCGCCTGCAATGGAAACGGATCGCGGCCGAGCTGCGCGAGGCCGACCGACGGTTCGGGGAGGGCAGTCCCGGCGGGGCGCGGCGCACCGGCTTTGCCGAGGCCGGCGAGGTCGAGGACGTACCGGTCGAGGCGATAATCGAACGCGAGCCGATCACGGTGATCCTGTCGCGCATGGGCTGGGTCCGCGCGATGAAGGGCCATATCGACCCAGCCACCGAGCTCAAGTTCAAGGACGGCGACGGGCCGCAGTTCCTGCTGCACGCCGAAACCACCGACCGGCTTCTGTTCTTTGCCAGCAATGGCCGGTTCTACACCGTTCTGGGCGCCAACCTTCCCGGCGGGCGCGGCATGGGCGAGCCGTTGCGGCTGATCGTCGATCTGCCGAACGAGGCCGCCGTTGTGGCGATCCTGCCGTGGCGGTCCGGTGACAAGCTGCTGGTCGCCTCGTCGGACGGCGACGGGTTCGTGGTACCCTCGGACGAGGTTCTTGCCCAGACCCGGGCCGGCAAGACGGTCCTGACCTTCCGCGACGGGGCGCGGGCGCTTCTGGTCCGACGTGTGGACGGCGATCATGTCGCCGTCGTGGGCGAGAACCGCAAGCTTCTGGTCTTCCCGCTGGACGAGCTGCCCGAGATGACCCGCGGCAAGGGGGTCCGGCTGCAGAAGTACAAGGATGGCGGGCTGGCCGATGCAGTGACGCTCAGGCTGGCCGACGGGCTGTCGTGGAAGGATCCGGCGGGACGGACGCGACACGAGCCGGATCTGTCCGAGTGGCTGGGCAAGCGCGCCACCGCCGGGCGGATGGCGCCGCGCGGCTTCCCGCGCGACAACCGTTTCGGCTGATCAGGTTCGCCCGATCAGGCGGAGCCGGGCTCGCGCAGCGATACCACCCGCTCGCCGGTGTCCCGGTCCAGCCCGAGGGCCGCCGCAAGTTCCGACAGGAAGGCGGATTCCGCCGGATTGTCCGCGCGCGCGGTCGAGGCGGCGGCGGCATAGACCGCTTCGGCCAGATCGGGAGGCGTGGCGGCAGCCAGCGCCCGGGCATCGACCGGCGCCGACATCTCGCGCAGGACGAAATTGATATCCTGTGCCGTGCCTTTCTCGGCCGCGGCCACGATCCGGTCGCGCTGATCGGGGTCGATGTGCCCGTCGGCACGCGCGCCCTGGATCATCGCACGCAGCAGTAGCGCCGCGACCGCCTCATGCTCGGGCGAGGTCTGCACCGCCTGACCTTCGCCCGCGGCCTTGACCCGCTCGGCAAAGCCGGGCTCGGCCGACGCTCCGGACGGAGCGGACCCCGACCCAGCCGCCGCTGCGGCATCGTCGCCGCCCATCCAGCCCGACACCCGCCGGCCGACATCGGATTTCTGAAACGCATCGACGACCAGGGCGAAGGGGTCGTTCGGGTCGAAGCCGGCCTCACCGGCCTCGCGCCGCTGCCGCAGACCCGCGATCAGCCGGTCGAGGGGGGAATTGGCGCGCGGACGGCTCATCCGCTCGATCCATCCCAGCGCGCCGCCGCGCTGGTCCAGTCGGCGTTTCTCGGCCTCGTTGCGCAGCGCGCCGTATCCGGCACCGGCGAGGGCGACATTGGCAAGGGTGGCAAGCAGGCTCATGACAGATCCTCCGGGGGCTACGGGCGCACAACGCAGCCGCCGCGATCCGGTTGCACTTGTCAGAGCCGCTCCACCTCCAGCCACACGCCTCCCTCCGGCCGGAGCGTCAGGATCATGACCGGCTGCGGATCGCGCCCACGGACAAGCCCGAACCGGAACCGCGCCAGCAACGTCGCGAGGATGATGACCGCCTCCTGTATGGCGAAATTCGCCCCGATGCAGATGCGCGGGCCGTCGCCGAAGGGCAGATAGGCGAACCGTCGGATGGCCTTCGGATCGCGGAACCGGTCCGGGTCGAACCGGTCGGGCTCGGGCCACAGCAACCGGTGCCGGTGCAGCGCATAGATCGGCAGGATGATCGTGTCTCCCGGGCGCACCTCGCGCCCGCCCAGGGTGTCGGCTGCGCGCGCGGTCCGGGCCAGGAAGGCCGCGGGGGGATACAGGCGCAGCGCCTCGTCCACGATCCGGCGCACAAGGGGCAGCCGTGCGATGTCGTCCGCCGTCGCGGCCCGGGCGCCCAGAAGCCCTTGCGCCTCGTGGCGCGCCCGGTCCTGCACGTCCTGGTCGAAGGCGCAGAGATAAAGCGCCCAGGCCAGGGTCAGCGCCGTGGTCTCATGCCCGGCGACGATGAAGGTCAGCAGGTTGTCGCGCAACTCGTCGGTCGTCATCTGCCGGCCCGATTTCGGATCGGACCCGGCCATCAGAAGGTCGAGCAGGTCGGGCACCCCGGGCGCGCCGTCCCGCCGGCGTGTCTCGATCGCCCCGTCGGCAACCCGCTTCATCTCGCGCAGCGCGGCGCCGGACACCAGCCGCGCGGGTCGCGGCACCCATCCCGGCAGGCCGAGGATGTCCAGCAGCGAGACCTTCGCCGTCTGGGCGATATAGGCCTCGATGGCGCGATGCACCGCATCCCGGTCGAAGGCCGGGCCGCCGGAAAAGGTCACGTCCGAGATCACCTCGAACGTGGCGGTCACCATGGCATCGTGCACATCGACGGCGCGGCCGGCGCCCGCGGCGATGCGGTCTGCCGCGCGTTCTGCGGCCGCGGTCATCACCGGGGCTAGTGCCGCAACATTGCGCTGGCTGAACACCGGCGCGGCGGTGCGGCGCTGCCACAGCCAGTCCTCGCCCTCGGCAATGAACAGGCTGCGCCCGATGGCCGGGGTCAGGATCAGCTTGGTGACGTCCGACTTCGGATACTCCTCGACCCGGTCGCGCAGCACCCGCCGGAGGGCATCGGGGTCCATCACCATGTGCCACCGCTTGCCGGTACGGCCCGACACCATGGGCTGCCGTGTCGCAAGCTCGGGGATCAGCTCCAGCACGTTGCGCCGCCCCGCCCGGAGCGTCCCGAGGATGCCCAAGGGCCGCGTCGCCAGCGGTACGCGCACCGGAAGCCGCGCTGCCAAGCCACCGTCCATGACGCACCTCCTGAACCCACAGATAGGTGCGGGCGGCGTCGGGAAAACCCCGCGGGCGGTTGTCGGCCCCCCCGGCATGCGCTAGTCAGGCGAAACCCTGACGGAGCTGCCCATGACCGCCCTGCGCCTTTCGCTCATCGCCGCCCTGATGCTCGCCGCCGGCTGCGAGACGCGCCAGGGATTCGACGCGCCGTCCGAGGTGCTGGCCAAGGGCTTCCGGTTGGGTCATGTCGCGGTGGTGGCCGATCAGGCGGTCATGGCCCCGATCTCGCGCAGCGCGACGGCCGAGGAATGGCAGCAGGCGCTCGATGCCGCTGTCAGGGAACGGTTCGGCCGGCTGGAGGGCGATGCCTTCTATCACCTCGGCGTGTTCGTCGACGGCTATGCCATCGCGCCGCCGGGCATCCCGCTGGTCGCCTCGCCGAAATCGGTGCTGATCATCTCGGTCTCGCTGTTCGAGGACCAGGAGGGGGGCAAGCGGTTGCACGAAAAGCCGCAGCAGCTGACGGTGTTCGAATCGCTTTCCGGCGACACGGTGATCGGCTCGGGCCTGACCCGCAGCAAGGAAGAGCAGATGCGCAACCTCGCCTTCAATGCGGCCCTGGCGATCGAGGACTGGCTGAACCAGAACCCGCAGCTGATCGACCCGACGGCGACCGCGCCCGCCCCGGCCGAGGACGAATGATCCGCCGGCGCGAAGCGCTTGAAATCCCCACGTCCAGCCGATAAACGGCGCGCGGTGTTGCAACGGGCCCGGTCCTGGGCCCCCTTACCCATGGGACGCCCCGGAGATGGCAAAGGCAAAGTTTGAACGGACGAAACCGCATGTGAACATCGGGACGATTGGTCACGTTGATCACGGCAAGACGACGCTGACGGCGGCGATCACGAAGTATTTCGGCGAGTTCAAGGCGTATGACCAGATCGACGCGGCGCCGGAGGAGAAGGCGCGTGGGATCACGATCTCGACGGCGCATGTGGAATACGAGACGCCGAACCGTCACTATGCGCATGTGGACTGCCCCGGGCATGCGGACTATGTGAAGAACATGATCACGGGTGCGGCGCAGATGGACGGTGCGATCCTTGTCTGCGCGGCCTCGGACGGTCCGATGCCGCAGACGCGGGAGCACATTCTTCTGGCGCGTCAGGTGGGCGTTCCGGCGCTGGTCGTGTACATGAACAAGATCGACCTCGTGGACGATCCCGAGCTGATCGAGCTTGTGGAGATGGAGCTGCGCGAGCTTCTGTCGTCCTACGACTTTCCCGGCGACGACATTCCGATCATCAAGGGTTCGGCGCACAAGGCGATGCTGGGCGAGCAGCCCGAGATCGGCGAGAACTCGATCCGCGAGCTGATGAAGGCGGTGGACGAGTACATCCCGACGCCCGAGCGGGCGATCGACCAGCCGTTCCTGATGCCGATCGAGGACGTGTTCTCGATCTCGGGCCGGGGCACGGTGGTGACGGGCCGGGTCGAGCGCGGGGTGATCAACGTCGGCGACGAGGTCGAGATCGTGGGCATCCGGCCGACGAAGAAGTCGGTCTGCACCGGGGTCGAGATGTTCCGCAAGCTGCTCGATCGCGGCGAGGCGGGCGACAACATCGGCGCGCTCCTGCGCGGGATCGACCGCGACGGGGTGGAGCGCGGGCAGGTTCTGTGCAAGCCCGGCTCGGTGAAGCCGCACACCAAGTTCGAGGCCGAGGCCTATATCCTGACCAAGGAGGAAGGCGGGCGGCACACGCCGTTCTTCGCCAACTACCGGCCGCAGTTCTACTTCCGCACGACGGACGTGACCGGCACCGTCAAGCTGCCCGAGGGCACCGAGATGGTGATGCCGGGCGACAACCTGAAGTTCGAGGTCGAACTGATCGCCCCGATCGCCATGGAGGAAAAGCTGCGCTTCGCCATCCGCGAAGGCGGCCGCACCGTCGGCGCAGGCGTCGTCTCGAAAATCATCGACTGAGGGACCGCCGTTCCCCAAAACGCCGGGCCGCTCCAAGGGGCGGCCCGCCTCTTTTTTCGCAAGAACCTTCGGCGGGCGACCGTTTCGACGGAGCCCGGCAGAACGGAATGCCGATCCGTTCGCGCCTGGGGGCGCCGGGGCTCCGGTTCGCCGGTCGCGCCGCGCCGCAGCGATTCCGGGTTGACATTATCTTTCGCAGACTCCATCGGTCTGGCAACAATGTTTCGCTGCACTTGCACGGAGGCTCGCCATGTCCGACCGGGAAAAGCCCTGGCTGTTCCGCACCTACGCCGGCCATTCCACGGCGGCGGCCTCCAACGCGCTTTACCGCACCAACCTGTCCAAGGGGCAGACCGGCCTGTCGGTCGCCTTCGACCTGCCGACCCAGACCGGCTATGACAGCGACCACGAACTGGCCCGCGGCGAGGTCGGCAAGGTCGGCGTGCCGGTGGCGCATCTCGGCGACATGCGGATGCTGTTCGACCAGATCCCGCTCGAACAGATGAACACCTCGATGACCATCAACGCCACGGCACCCTGGCTGCTCGCGCTCTACATCGCGGTGGCCGAGGAACAGGGCGCGGATGTCTCGAAGCTGCAGGGCACGGTGCAGAACGACATCATCAAGGAGTACCTGTCCCGGGGCACGTACATCTGCCCGCCGAGACCAAGCCTTCGGATGATCACCGACGTAGCCGCCTATACGCGGGAACACCTGCCGAAGTGGAACCCGATGAACGTCTGTTCCTATCATCTGCAGGAAGCCGGCGCGACGCCGGAACAGGAACTGGCCTTCGCGCTGGCCACGGCCTGCGCGGTGCTCGACGACCTCAAGGGCAAGGTTCCGGCGCGGCATTTCCCCGAAATGGTCGGGCGGATCAGCTTCTTCGTGAACGCCGGCATCCGGTTCGTCACCGAGCTGTGCAAGATGCGCGCCTTCACCGAGCTGTGGGACGAGATCTGCCGCGACCGCTATGGGGTCGCCGAAGAGAAGTTCCGCCGGTTCCGTTATGGCGTGCAGGTCAACAGCCTGGGTCTGACCGAACAGCAGCCGGAGAACAACGTCTATCGCATCCTGCTGGAAATGCTGGCGGTGACGCTGTCGAAGAACGCCCGCGCCCGCGCCGTGCAGCTGCCCGCCTGGAACGAGGCGCTGGGCCTGCCGCGACCCTGGGACCAGCAGTGGTCGCTCAGGATGCAGCAGATCCTGGCCTACGAGACCGATCTTCTGGAATACGGCGACCTGTTCGACGGCAGCCCGGTGATCGCTGCCAGGGTCGAGGATCTGAAAGCCGGTGCGCGCGAGGAACTGGCGCGCATCGACGCAATGGGCGGAGCCGTGGAAGCGATCGAATACATGAAGGCCCGGCTGGTCGAATCGAACGCCGACCGCATCGCGCGGATCGAGGCTGGACAGACCGTTGTCGTGGGAGTCAACCGTTTCACCACGACCGAACCCTCGCCGCTGACCACGGGCGACGGCGCGATCCTGAAGGTGGACGAGGCCGCGGAGCGCGACCAGATCGACCGGCTGCGGGCCTGGCGCGCCGGGCGCGACGAGGGTGCGGTGCGCGCCGCGCTCGACCGGCTCCGGGCCGACGCGGCCTCGGGCGCGAATGTCATGCCGGCGTCGATCGCCGCCGCCAAGGCCGGCGCCACCACCGGCGAATGGGGCGAGGTGGTGCGTCGGGCCTTCGGGCTTTACCGCGGTCCCACCGGCGTCAGCCGCAACCCGTCGAACCGGACCGAGGGGCTGGAGCCGATCCGCGAGGCGGTCGAGGCCGCCAGCGCGAGGCTTGGCCGGCGGCTGTCGTTCATGATGGGCAAGCCCGGCCTTGATGGCCATTCCAATGGCGCGGAGCAGATCGTGGCGCGTGCCCGCGACTGCGGCATGGACATCCATTACGAAGGCATCCGGCTGACTCCGGCCGAGATCGTGGCAGCGGCCGAGGAGAAGCGTCCGCATGTGCTGGCGCTGTCCATCCTGTCGGGCAGCCACATGCCGCTGGTGGCCGAGGTGCTGGACCGGCTGCGCGGCGCGGGACTTGGCGAGATCCCGGTCGTCGTGGGCGGGATCATCCCTGACGAGGACGCGTCCCGGCTTCTGGCCATGGGTGTTCTGCGGGTCTACACACCCAAGGATTTCGAGCTGAACCGGATCATGCTCGACATCGTTGCGGTCGCCGACCGGCCGCCGGTGGCGGCGGAATAGGACTGCCCGAGGCGCGATCTGATCCAGATCAAGTCATCTGCAACGATTCGCCCCTATCCTCCGCCGCCATCGGAGGAGGAGACACCGATGATGGAATTCATGCGCAGCCGCATGGCACGCTGGCGCGACGAACGCGAACTCGCCGCCCTGGGCTCCGACATTGCCCGCGACATCGCGGTGAGCCAAGTGCAGCTCGACACCTTTGCCGAGATGCCGGCGGACGTTCCCGAACGCATGGCCCGGATGGCCGCCCTGCACGGGCTCAGCCCGTCTGCGCTGACGGCCGATCGCGGCGAGTATCTCGAGTTCGCCGAGACCTGCGGGCGCTGCGGTGCCCGCCGCATCTGCGCCGAAACGCTTGATGCAGGCAACGCCCGGCCCGAGGATTGCGGCTTCTGCCCCAACCACGCGGCCTACGAGGCCAAGGCGCGGCGCTGACGCGGCTTTCCGCATGACGCCATACTGCTCCCGTGCTAGGGGGCGGCATGGAACGTCTGCCCTCGAAACAGGAGATCCTCGACTGGATCTCGGACAACCCCGGTGCCACCGCGCGCCGGGATATCGCCCGGGCCTTCGGCATCCGCGGCGCCGCGAAGACCGACCTCAAGCGGCTGTTGCGCGAGATCGAGGACGAGGGCGCGCTGCCGCGCCGGCGGGGCCGACGGGATGACACCGCCACGCTGCCGCCGGTCGCGGTGCTGACGGTATTGCCGCCGGATTCGCAGGGCGACCTGTTCGCGCGCCCCGTCGATGCAGAGGGCCCGGCAATCCCGATCGTGGCGCGCAAGGACGACCCGACGGTCGGCGCCGGCGATCGCATCCTTGCGCGGCTCAGCCCTGTTTCCGGCGGTTTCGAGGCGCGGCTGATCCGGCGCCTGGGGGGCGACACGCGCAAGGTTCTGGGCATCTTCCGCAAGACCCGCGAAGGTGGCCGGATCCTGCCCATCGACAAGGGCGAGACGAAGGAATGGCTGATCGGCCGGTCCGATACGGCAGACGCGCGCGACGGCGAACTGGTCGAGGCCGAGGCTTTGCCAAGACGCGCGAGCCTGGGTCTGCCGAAGGCACGTGTGACTGCACGTCTGGGCGATCCCGGCGCGCCCCGCGCGGTGTCGCTGATCGCGATCCACCAGCACGGGATCCCCGACGAATTCCCCGAAGCGGTGCTGATCGAGGCCGAGGCGGCGGTTCCGGCCGGCGACCAGGGCCGCGAGGATCTGCGCGAAATTCCGCTTGTCACCATCGACCCGGCGGATGCCCGCGATCACGACGATGCGGTGTTCGCCGAGTCCGACCCGGACCCGGCGAACGCGGGCGGTCACATCCTCTGGGTCGCCATTGCCGATGTCGCGTATTACGTCCGCCCGGGTTCGGCGCTGGATGCCGAGGCCCGGCGGAGAGGGAACTCCACCTACTTCCCCGACCGTGTGGTGCCGATGCTTCCGGAACGGTTGTCCGCTGACCTCTGTTCGCTGCGCCCGGGCGAGGACCGGCCCTGCATCGCGGTGCGGATGCGGATCGACGCGCATGGCCGAAAGATCAGCCACCGCTTCCTGCGTGGCATGATGCGCAGCCATGCGCGGCTGGCCTACGGACAGGTGCAGGCGGCCCAGGACGGCGCGCCGGACGAGGCGACGGCGCCGCTGCTGGGCACGGTCATCCGGCCGCTCTATGCGGCCTATGCCGCGCTGACCCGCGCCCGCGCCGAACGCCAGCCGCTTGACCTCGACCTGCCGGAACGGCGGATCGTGCTGGACGATCAGGGCCGCGTCGCCTCGGTCGCCTTTCGTGAGCGGCTGGACGCGCACCGGCTGATCGAGGAATTCATGGTGCTGGCCAATGTCGCGGCGGCGGAGGAGCTTCAACGCCTGCGCCGGCCGTTGCTGTTCCGCGTCCACGAGGAACCCAGCCCCGAGAAGCTCGATGCGCTGCGCGAGGTGGCGGCGGCCTCGGGCTTCACGCTGGCCAAGGGGCAGGTCCTGAAGACCGCGCATCTGAACCGGCTGCTTGCGCAGGCCGAGGGCACCGACTTCGACGAACTGATCAACATCACCACGCTCCGGTCGATGCAACAGGCCTTCTATCACCCGTCCAATCTGGGCCACTTCGGGCTTGCCCTGCGGTCCTATGCGCATTTCACCTCGCCGATCCGGCGCTATGCGGACCTGATCGTGCATCGGGCGCTGATCCTCGCCCACGGCTGGGGCGAGGACGGGCTCAGCCGCGCCGACATCGACCGGCTGGAAGAGACGGCCCAGACGATCAGCGAGGCCGAACGCCGGTCGATGGCGGCCGAACGCGACACGACGGACCGCTACCTGGCCGCCTGGCTGTCCGACCGGGTCGGGGCGGAGTTCGCCGGCCGCATCTCGGGCGTGGCGCGGTTCGGCCTGTTCGTGAGGCTGGACGAAAGCGGTGCGGACGGGCTGATCCCGATCCGCGAGATCGGGCGGGAGTATCTCTATTTCGACGCCGACGCGCAGACCCTGACCGGGTCGGACTCCGGGCTGGTCCTGGGCATCGGCCAGCGCGTCACGGTGCGGCTGGCCGAGGCGGTGCCGGTGACCGGCGGGCTGAGGCTCGAGCTTCTCTCGGTCGAGGATCGCGGCCTTCCCGCGCCCGCCCGGTCCCGGGGCGGCAAGCCCGCGCGACGTGCCCGACCGCAGCACCGGCGGGCAGACAGGCGCCGGTGACCGGGCCGCACGGCTTTTCGCCCGCCATCTTCCGCGCTAGACTGGAGCAAACAAGAGCAGCGGCAACGGGCAGGGTTCATCATGCGGAAAGGTCTGAGGCTTGCGGTATTCTGTGCGGCACTGTTGCCCATGGGCTGCGGGCCCGCAAACCTGCGGTCGGAACCGCAACCATCCCGCGCCGCGGTCCCGGCCGTGACCCGTCCTGCCGCCCCCAACCCCGCCGGGTTCGACCGCTGGGTCGAGAACTTCCGCCCCCGCGCCCTGCGTCAGGGGATCTCGGCGGCGACGCTCGACCGCGCCTTCGCCAATGTCTGGTACGATCCCGAGATCGTCGCCCGCGACCGCCGGCAGGCCGAATTCACCCGACCGATCTGGGATTATCTGGACAGCGCCGTGTCGGATGCCCGCATCAGGACCGGGCGCGAGATGCTCTCGCGTCATGCCGGCACGCTGCGCCGGATCGAGGCGCGCTATGGCGTCCCGCCCGAGGTGGTGATCGCCGTCTGGGGGATGGAGACGAACTATGGCAGCTTCCGAGGCCGCACGCCGATCATCCCGGCGCTGGCGACACTGGCCTACGACGGCCGCCGGGGCGCGTTCTTCGAGGAACAGCTGATCGCGGCGCTGAAGATCATCCAGGCCGGCGACATCTCGCCCGAAGGAATGCTGGGCAGCTGGGCCGGCGCCATGGGCCACACCCAGTTCATGCCGACTTCCTATCTGGCCTATGCGGTCGATTTCACCGGCGACGGGCGGCGCGACATCTGGTCGGACGATCCGACCGATGCGCTGGCCTCGGCGGCCAACTACCTGTCCCGCTTCGGCTGGAAGCCCGGCCAGCCCTGGGGCGTCGAGGTGGTGCTGCCGCAGGGCTTCAACTATGGTCTGGCGGGCAAGAACACCCGCCGCGGCACGGCCGACTGGATAGCCATGGGCGTGCGCGCCGCGGACGGCGCGCGCATCCCCGATCATGGGCCGGCCTCGATCCTGCTGCCGGCCGGGGCGAGCGGCGTGGCCTTCATGATCTTCGACAATTTCCGCGTCATCAGCCGCTACAACAATGCCGACAGCTACGTGATCGGGCTGGGCCATCTGTCGGACCGGCTGCGCGGCGCGGGGCCGTTCCGCACCGCCTGGCCGCGCACCGACCGGCCGCTGACCGACGGCGAACGCCGTGAGATCCAGCAGCGGCTGGCGCAGGCCGGATTCTACAGTGGCGAGATCGACGGCCTGATCGGCGGCGGCACAATGGATGCGATCCGCGCCTGGCAGACCAGCATCGGGATCAAGCCCGACGGCTGGGCCACGGAGGCGGTGCTGAACCGCCTGCGGCAGGGCTGAGACGGCCGCGGGCCAGGGGCGGTCAGTAGCTGTATTCGGCGTAGATCCGGGTCAGATCGCCCTGCCATTCGCCATGATAGCGCTCCAGCAACTCATCCGCGGGCGTCATCCCGGTTTCCACGCTGTCCTTGAGCGTGTTCAGGAAATGGGTCTCGTCCGGCACCATGCCCCCGGCGCCGGGCCGGGCGCGGGCCTTCAGCCCGCCCTCTGCGATGCGCAGCACCTCGCCCGCAAGGTCGCGCATGACGATCCCGTCCACCCGCGCCGCCAGCCCGTCGACCGAGGCCGCGACCCGCAGCGCCTCGCGCGTTTCGGCACTCCAGCCCCTGGCCAGATCCCAGGCGGCATCGAGCGCCCCCTGATCGTAGAGCAACCCCACCCAGAGCGCCGGCAGCGCGCACAACCGTCGCCACGGGCCGCCGTCGGCGCCGCGCATCTCGAGGTAGCGCTTCAGCCGCGCCTCGGGGAAGATCGTGGTGAGGTGGTCGGCCCAGTCGCTGAGGGTCGGCACCTCGCCGGGTAGCGCCGGCAGCCGACCGTCAAGGAAGTCGCGGAAGGACTGGCCCAGCGCGTCGATGTAGCGCCCGTCGCGATAGACGAAGTACATCGGGACATCCAGCGCATAGTCCACATAGCGCTGGAATCCCATGCCGTCCTCGAACACGAAGGGCAGCATGCCGGTGCGCGCATCGTCCAGCCCCCGCCAGATCCGCGACCGCCAGGACTTGTGGCCGTTCGGCCGGCCCTCGAAGAACGGCGAATTGGCGAACAGGGCGGTGGCGACGGGCTGCAGCGCCAGCGCGACGCGCAGCTTCTGCACCATATCGGCCTCCGAGGCGAAGTCGAGATTCACCTGGACCGTGCAGGTCCGGTACATCATCTGCGTTCCATGGGTGCCGACGCGACCCATGTAATCGGTCATCAGCCGATAGCGTCCCTTGGGCATCCGCGGCATGTCCTCGTGCCGCCAGATCGGGGCCGCCCCCAGGCCGATGAACCGCACGCCGATCTCGTCCGCGACCGACTTCACCTGCGCAAGATGCTCGTTCACCTCGTCGCAGGTCTGGTGAATGGTCTCCAGCGGTGCGCCGGACAGTTCCAGCTGTCCGCCGGGCTCGAGACTGACGTTGGCCCCGTCCTTCTGCAGCCCGATGATGTTCCCGGCCTCGAGGACAGGCGTCCAGCCGAACCGGTCGCGCAACCCCTCCAGCACCGCCCTGACGCTGCGCTTGCCGTCGTAGGGCAAGGGCTTGAGCGTATCCGCGCAATAGCCGAACTTCTCGTGCTCGGTGCCGATCCTCCAGGCCTCGGGCGGCTTGCATCCGGCGGCCAGATACTCGGCAAGCTGTTCGGGACGCTCGATCGGGCCGCCACCGGACTGGGGAATGGACATCGGGCGTTCCTCGATCCTGTCTTGCGCGGCCACAGGTGAACCGTGTCACGGGGCAAGTCAAGTCAGGGCCGGCGGGCGATTGCGCAGCCAGAGCCGGGGCCGGTCCTCGGGCGCGTCGCGGGCCGAAAGCAGGGACGCGCCGTCGAGCCCCGGAAGCGCCGTGAGCGCATCATACAGCCGTTCCGCCCCCCGCGCCGACACCGGAACCAGGAGCATCCGCCCGTCCTGCTGGACGAGTCGCCAGCAGCGCAGCCCGGCCACGGTGACGGCGCCGACCTCGGACAGTTCGTCGAGCGCGACGAAACCGCCGATGCCGGGGCCGAACCAGGCGATCTGCCGCTCGTCAACCTCGACCACACCCGGCGCATCGGCGCTGCCGGCAAACCGCATCCGGCGCATCCCGTGCAGGGCGGCGATCGCCCCGGCCAGCGCAAGAGCGCCGCCCATTGCAGCCAGCAGGAACCCCCCGCGGGTCGCCAGCCACAGACCCGCCAAGGCGGCGACACCGGCCCCGATCACCTCGCGCCAGCGCCAGGCGGCGGCACGCAGTTCGGGTCGGATCACGGCCAGTCCCCGAGCGCGGCCTGCCACAGCGTCAGCGCCGCGATGGCTGCGGTGTCGGCGCGCAGGATGCGTGGGCCGAGGCCGAGCGGATGGACGAAGTCCAGCCGGCCAAGGCGGTCCCTCTCCGCCGGGGAAAAGCCGCCCTCCGGTCCCACCAGCACCGCCCATCCTCCACGGGGCAGGTCCGCCAGCCGTTCGGCGGGACGCCCCGCGCGCGCTTCGTCGCACCACAGGATCTGACGCCTGCCAATCCAGCCGCTCAGCAGCCGGTCGAGCGGCTGCAGGTCGGCCACCGGGGGCACGAAAGTGCCGCCGCATTGCTCTGCCGCCTCGACGGCATGGGCCTGCAACCGGTCCTGCCGGATCCGGTCGGCGTTGGTGAACTCGGTCTGCACCGGAAGGATCCGCGCGACGCCCAGTTCGGTCGCCTTCTCGACGATGAAATCCGTGCGCGTCTTCTTCAGCGGCGCGAAGACCAGCCAGAGGTCGGGCGGGTTGCGCTGCGGTGCGGTCTGGTCCACGCAGTCCAGCCGGCCATCGCGCTTTCCGGCGGCGACAATCCGCGCCTGCCACTCCCCGTCCCTGCCGTTGAACACCCGGATGTCATCGCCGGGCCCGAGCCGCATCACCGAAAAGAGATAATGCGCCTGCGCCTCGGTCAGCGGAACCGGTTGCCCCGCGCCGAGCGGGTGATCTACATGAAGCCGGACCCGAGCCGCCATGAGCCTGATGGTATGACCAGCGCCCCCCGAACGCCAGAGCCCGCCGGAACGGTGGCCGATGCGGTGTCCGGAAACTGGGTTGACCGGCTGGCCCCGGGCTGGTCGCGGCCCTATCTGAGGCTGTCGCGCGCCGACCGGCCGATCGGCACCTGGCTTCTGCTGCTGCCGTGCTGGTGGGGTGTGGCGCTGGCCGCGGCCGAGAACGGGCCGCAGCCCTTCGACCTGTGGATCGTAGCGGGCTGCGCGGCGGGCGCCTTCCTGATGCGCGGGGCGGGCTGCACCTGGAACGACATCACCGACCGCGACATCGACGGCCGCGTGGCCCGGACGCGGTCGCGGCCGATACCTTCGGGGCAGGTTACGGTCCGGCAGGCGCTCGTGTGGATGGTCGTGCAGGCACTTCTGGCCTTCGCGATCCTGCTGACCTTTCCGCCGCTCGCGATCTGGCTCGGGATCGGGTCGCTCGCGCTGGTCGCGGTCTATCCCTTCGCGAAACGGTTCACCTGGTGGCCGCAAGTCTTTCTGGGCCTTGCCTTCAACTGGGGTGCGTTGCTGGCCTATGCCGCGCAGGGCGACCGGCTTGGGTGGCCGGCACTGTTTCTCTACGCCGCCGGCATCGCGTGGACGCTGTTCTATGACACGATCTATGCCCATCAGGACCGTGACGACGATGCGTTGATCGGGGTCAAGTCCACCGCCCGGCTGTTCGGAGACGGGACCAAGAGCTGGCTGCGCGGATTCATGATGGTCTCGGTCATGCTGCTTGTCATGGCTGTGCTTCTGGCCCTGACCGGGGCAGGCGCCTCGTGGGCCGCGATCCTGATCGCGCTGGCGGGGATCTGGGGCTTTGCCGCGCATCTCGGCTGGCAGCTTGTCCAGCTCGACATCGACGATCCGGGCTGCTGTCTGCGCCTGTTCCGGGCGAACCGGGACGCCGGTCTGATCGTTGCGCTGTTTCTTGCCGCAGCCGCACTGGCCTGATTGAACCCGGGGTCCGCCGGGACTAGGAACGAAGCGGGGAAGCTGCCGCATGTATCGCCGGAAACTGATCCTCGGGATCGCCGCCTTCTTTGCCGCGACGGTTCTGGCCGTCGGCGCCGCCGTGCTGGCTGCCGGAGCCATCGAGAGCCGGGCCGAACGTCACGTTGCGCGTGCCCTTGCCGGCGCCGGGCTGTCCTGGGCGCGGGTATCGGCCAACGGTCTGATCGTCGAAGTGAGCGGCACCGCGCCGAGCGAGGCCGCCCGGTTCCGGGCGATGGCCGTGGCCGGAACCGTCGTGGCCCCGACAAGGATCACCGATGCGATGGAGGTAACTCCGGCCCGGGCGCTCAGCGCGCCGCGGTTCTCGCTCGAACTGCTGCGCAACGACGACGGGGTGTCCGTGATCGGCCTTGTGCCGGCACGCTGGGAATATGGAGACCGGTTCGAGTCTCTGCGCGAGATCGTGGGTGACGGCGACGTTGCCGACATGCTTCAGACCGCCGATTTCGCCATTCCCGGCGGCTGGGGTGCGGCGGTGGACTACGCGCTTGTGGCCCTGCGGATGCTGCCACGCTCCAAGATCTCGGTCTCGCCGGGGCTGGTTGAGATCAGCGCGATCTCGGACAGCCCGCAGCAACGCCAGGATCTGGAGGCGCAGCTGCGCCGCGCCGTCCCCGATACGCTCGATGTCTCGATCGACATATCCGCACCGCGACCGGTCATCGCCCCGTTCACCATGCGTTTCGTGATCGACGATGCCGGACCGCGCTTCGACGCCTGCTCGGCCGAGACCGACCGCGGGCGCGACCGGATCCTTCGCGCCGCCCGAGCCGCCGGGGCAGCCACGCAGCCCGACTGCCGGCTGGGCCTCGGGGCGCCGAGCCCGCGCTGGCCCGACGCCGCGGTGCTGGCGATCGAGGCGCTGTCTGCGCTGGGCCACGGGACTGTCACGATCTCGGACGTCGACATCTCGCTGATCGCGGCCGAGACGGTGGCGCAGGACCAGTTCGATCGGATCGTGGGCGACCTGCTCAATCGCCTGCCCGAGGTGTTTTCGCTGAAGGCCGTTCTGACCGAACCGGAGATTCGCCCCGCGTCTGACCAGGGACCGCCGCAGTTTTCTGCCACGCTCGACGCCACCGGGCGCACCGAAATCCGCGGCCGGCTGGTGGACGACCGGATGCGCGACGCCGTCGAGGCATTCGCAAAGGCGCGCTTCGGGGCAGAATCCGTCTATGTTGGAACCCGGCTTGACGAAGGCTTGCCGCCCGGCTGGGGCGTTCGGGTGCTGGCCGGGCTTTCGGCGCTGTCCGAACTGCACGAGGGCGAGCTTGTGGTTCAGGCCGACCGGGTTGACCTGCGCGGTCGCAGCGGATCGCCGGATGCCCGGGCCGAAATCACGCGGCTTCTGTCCGGGCAACTGGGACAGGGCGCCGCGTTCCGGGTCGCGGTCGCCTATGACCCGGCGCTGGATCCTGCGACCGCCCTGCCAAGGCCGGCCGACTGCGTCCGTCGGGCGAACGAGGTTCTTGCTGGCGGCGAAGTGACGTTCGCGCCGGGCTCGGCGGATCTCGATCTGACCGCACGGCGCGCGCTGTCGGATCTGGCCGCCGTGCTGCGCGACTGCGGCACGGTCGAGATGGAGATCGGCGGCCATACCGACAGCCAGGGCCGGGCCGAGACCAACATGACCCTCAGCCAGCGCCGCGCCGAGGCGGTGCTGCGGGCGCTGCGCGATCTGCGGGTGCCGGTGGGCAATCTGGTCGCGCAGGGATACGGAGCGTCCCAGCCAATCGCCGACAACGCGACCGAGGCCGGGAGGATTGCGAACCGGCGGATCGAGTTCCGCCTGCTGCAAGCCGAGTCCGACGTCGCGGACAGCGACGCTGCGCCGGAGGCTGCCGCGGCCGATACCGGCGGCGAGCAGCCCGAGATGGTGGCGCCGCCGGCCGATGATGCCTATGATTCCGCCGCGCCGGCAGCGATCACCCAGCGTCCGCAACGACGGCCGGCGGAAAGGGCAGCGCCATGAACCGCACCGAGCTTGTCATCGCCACGGCCATCGTCCTGATCGTTGCCTTCGGGCTTGGCTGGTTCGCGAACTGGCTGGTGCACCGGTTCAGCCGCGCCTCGGGCGCCGACATGGGCGAGGTGGAACGACTTGCCCAGGCGTTGCACGAGGCCGAGGAAGCCCGGGACGATGCCATCGTCTGGTTTCAGGACCGAGAAGCGGAGCTGACCAACCGCCTGCACCAGACCGAGGCCGAACTGCGGGCCGCGATGGAAGGTCTGCGCGAGGCCCGGGCCGAGACAGAGGAGTTGCGTGGCCGGCTGGAACACGGCCGCGCCTGAACCCCGTTGCAGACGGTCCTGCGCAGAAGCGCATGCCATGTGGGGGGGCACATCCTCGTTCCGGGCGCCGGGCAGCATCCGGCATATCTCGTTCCGGGGTGATCGCGCCCTATCCGCCGATCGGCCCCGGGCGCCGCTCTTCCGACAGCAGAACATTGGCCTCCACCTGCCCCACGCCCGGCAGCGTGAGTATCCGGCGGCGCAGGATCCGCTCGAAGTCGGGGATGTCGCGGGCCACAACGCGCAGGCGATAGTCGAACACCCCGAGGACGTGCTGCACCAGCTGCACCTCGGGAATTGCCGCAACCGCCCGCTCGAAATCCTGAAGGCTGACGCGGCCGCGGGTGCCGAGCTTGATGCCAAGGAACACCGACACCCCGAAACCCAATGCGGCAAGATCGACATCGACCCGCCGCCCCGCCAGCACGCCCGCCTCCTGCAGCCGCCGGATCCGCCGCCAGGCCGCAGGCTGGGACAGGCCCAGACGCCGGCCGACCGCCCCGGCCCCCTGCCCGGCATCCGCGGACAGGATCGCCATGATGGCGCGGTCGGTGTCGTCAAGGTCCAGCACCGGGGCGGTCATACCGGCAGGCTCTGTTCGTCCTTGATCGTGGCGACGAGCATCAGCGCCTCGATATCCGCGATATGCGGCAGGGTCAGGATCCGGTCGCGATAGACGGTCTGGTAATGGGCCATGTCGCGGGCGATCACCGTCAGCCGGACATCGACCCGGCCGAGGAAGGTCTCGATGCTCAGCATCTCGGGCACCTCGCGGGCGGCTGCGATGAATTCGTCGAAGGCGCGGGGCTGGGTCTTGTCCAGGGTGAAGCGCAGACTGACCTCGACCTCGTACCCCAGTCTTCGCCAGTCGATTCCCATCCGGCGCCCCCGGATGACGCCGGCCTCGCGCAAGCGCTCCAGCCGCCGCCAGGCGGTCGCCTCGGCCAGGCCGATGCGGTCGGCCAGGGCCGCGGTGGACAGGCCCGGGTCGGCCAGCAGCTGGCGCAGCAGGCGCCGGTCGGTATCGTCGATCTGCATGAAACCTTCGATATACTGATACTCCGGGAATGAAAATCTCTCAAATGAGGCGAAGTTGCGAAAGCTTTGCAGGAACTGCCGGAAGCTGCCGCGTAACCTGCGCCGATCCGAACCACAGGAGACATAGATGCGCGTCTACTATGACCGCGATTGCGACGTGAACCTGATCAAGGACAGGAAGGTGGCGATCCTCGGCTACGGCAGCCAGGGCCATGCCCATGCGCTGAACCTGCGCGACTCGGGGGCGAAGAGCATCGTCGTCGCCCTGCGCCCGGGCTCGCCCTCGGCAAAGAAGGCCGAAGCCGAGGGGCTCAAGGTGATGGAGATCGCCGAGGCGGCAAAATGGGCCGACCTCATCATGTTCACCATGCCGGACGAGCTTCAGGCCGAGACCTACCGCAAGTATGTCCATGACAACCTGCGCGAGGGGGCTGCCATCGCCTTTGCCCATGGGCTCAACATCCACTTCGGGCTGATCGAACCGAAGAAGGGTGTCGATGTCATCATGATGGCGCCCAAGGGCCCGGGACACACCGTGCGCGGCGAGTTCGTCAAGGGCGGCGGGGTGCCGTGCCTTGTCGCCGTGCACAACGACGCCTCGGGCAAGGCGCTGGAAGTCGCGTTGTCCTACTGCTCGGCCATCGGTGGCGGCCGGTCGGGGATCATCGAGACCGACTTCAAGGAAGAGTGCGAAACCGACCTGTTCGGCGAACAGGCCGTGCTCTGCGGCGGCCTCGTCGAGCTGATCCGCATGGGCTTCGAGACGCTGGTCGAGGCTGGCTATGCCCCCGAGATGGCCTATTTCGAATGCCTGCACGAGGTGAAGCTGATCGTGGACCTGATCTACGAGGGCGGCATCGCCAACATGAACTACTCGATCTCGAACACCGCCGAGTACGGCGAATATGTCTCGGGTCCGCGCATCCTGCCCTATGACGAGACCAAGGCGCGGATGAAGGCGGTGCTGAGGGACATCCAGTCCGGTGCCTTCACCCGCAACTGGATGCAGGAATGCGCCGTGGGCCAGCCCTTCTTCAAGGCAACCCGCCGCAACAACGACGCCCACCAGATCGAACAGGTCGGCGAGAAGTTGCGTGCCATGATGCCCTGGATTACCAAGGGCCGGATGGTGGACCGCAACCGGAACTGAGCATGACGCAGCAGCGCGCGGCGGAGCAGGCGGGGCGGGGGCGGCTCGCGCTCGACCCGTAAGGCTTCGCCGCCGCCACGCGGCCGGCGATCTACGAGATCGCCGACACGCTGCTTTCACTGCCCCTCGCGTTGCAGGCGCATTTCGGCCTGCGGGCCGAGACCTTTCAGGTCTTCTTCCTGATCGCGATGGCCACAGCGCAACCGCTGAGCCGCGCGATCGGAACGCCCGAAGGCTTCCGCGACACCACGCCCCTGCCACGGGAGTCCGTTGGCGGCGTCTCGCGCCGCCGCATCGCCGAACTCCTCGGGATCCCGACCGAGACGGTGCGCCGCCACGTCGCCGACCTCATCGCCGCAGGCCTGATCGTCGAGTCCCGCCGGGGCGGCTTTCGACCCCCGGCGGGACGCTCAGGCGCCTCGACGAGGCCGGGCTGCCCGACCAGTTCATGGCGCGGGTCACGCGGCTCGCCAACACGCTCATCCGTCTCGGCGCGATCCGTGTCGAACGCTGACCCGGTTCAGCCGGCCTTCTTCAGCACGAGAAGTGCCGCATCCGGCGTCTCGGCCGCCTGTGCAGTGAGGTCGTCGAAGAACCCGTCCGCCTCGGCGCAGAACGCCTTGAGATCGTAGCCGGCCCGCGCGAGCCCCCGCCCTTGATCGTCGAATAGCTGTTCATCACGAAATCGAGGGCGAGGTTGTTCTTGTCCGCCGCAACGAGGGCCTGGACCGGCTCAAGGATCCGGTTCATCACCGCCCCGAAGCGATCTGCGTCGAGGTCATAGCCGGTGCAGCTCGCCGCGATCGCCGCCTGTTCGGCCACGACTGCGAGGCGAAGTGCATCCTGGGCGGGGACGATCTTCGTCAGTTCCAGCCAGATCACCGCATTCACATGCATTCCCATGCGGTGAAGCGGCTCGATGTCCGACGGCTGAACGGGTTTGTTCTCGGCGGCAACGCCAAGGGGGATGGCTGCAGCCGCCGCGGCCAGCATGAGGGTCCGGATCATGGTCATTGTCGTTCTCCCGAGGTGGCTCAGCCGAAGATCCGATACGTCCAGCGGTGCGACAGCCGGCCGTGTTCGTAGCACTTGCGCGGCTTGGGCAGGCAGACGACGTTCGCGCTCGGCGAGAACGGTTCGCCGTAAAGCTCGGTGTTCCACTGGTTGTCATCTTCCTGCGCCTGCTTGGCTGCGGCGATGCCGATGCCGAGCGCGAGCAGGATGGCAATGGCCTTGGCCGCATCGTCGGCTGCCCGGACGGGGGCAGGCGTTGCAACGGACAGCGCCATTGCGACAGCGAGAACGGGGATCAGGCTCTTCCGCATTGCGATCTCCATGTCAGTCGGGCGCTCAGACGCGGTACACGCTGGCACGCCCTGTCTCGTACGAGAAGGTGCAACGCCAGTTCGTGCCGCTGATGGTCATCGGGTCGCGCCGGGACTGCAGCGTCGCGGTGGCCGCGGTGGACGTGCCGCTGATCGAGGTCACGGTGACATTCCGCTGTCCACGCGCCTCGACCGCGCGCGTGCAGGCATCCCGCGCAAGCTGAAGCCCGGGGTTCCCGCCGCCGGAACCGCCAGTGCCCCCGGAGCCCCCGAATCCGCCGGTGTCCATCTGGCATCCGGCCGTGGCGAGGCAAAGGCTGAAAACGGCCAAAGTTTTGCGAAGCATGATGTATTTCCATACCCGAAGTGACTGACCGCATGTTTTTAACATGCGGAGGACATCCCCGATGTGCGGCATGACCCAATCCGGGTCATCGCTCCCCCCGGCGCTGGCAGGGGCGGACATCCCGATCCCGCCCCGTCAGCTTGGAAGCCGGCTGCATCCGCTGCACCTGAGAGGGCGTGACCGACAAACACCCGATCTGCCCGCTCTGCCTGCGCCCCATCCCGCCCCATGGACCGAAGTCGATCCACCGCATGATCCTGCGCGCGCGGTGCGAATGGGGCGAGCGTTCTGCTGCAATACATGTCCGCGACCAGTCCGAGCGGCCCCGAACGAGACCGAACCCGCCCGGCGCCGCGGCATCGCCGAAGAGCCGGGCCGCCATCCGCTGCGCGCGCGGCTTGCGGCACGGGGGGCGCGGCGGTCGGTCGGGGTCCTGATCCGCGTTATGGGTGATCATCGCCGTCGGGGCGGTTGACACCGGGGCCTGCGCGGGCGACCACTCGGGCCGCCGGAGACCGCGA
The DNA here is from genome assembly GCA_046295655.1 of Gemmobacter sp. Taxonomy (GTDB): domain Bacteria; phylum Pseudomonadota; class Alphaproteobacteria; order Rhodobacterales; family Rhodobacteraceae; genus JBKBMT01. The sequence continues at coordinate 26,780 of JBKBMT010000007.1, forward strand.
GGGACCATGTCAGCACCGCCGACGCTGCGTGCAAGCCCGGGCGACTGGGCCCTGCTGGGGCTGCTGGGGCTGATCTGGGGCGGGTCGTTCCTGGGGGTTTCAGTGGCCCTGGGCGGGATCGGGCCGATCTGGATCGCCGCCGGTCGGATCGGCCTTGCCGCCATCGCGCTTGTGGCGGCGATGCTGGCGATGGGACATCGCCTGCCCGGGTTTTCGGCCCCTGTGGAGAGGCGGATCTGGCTGCACTGCGTCGGCATGGGGCTTCTGTCCAACGCCGTTCCCTTCACCTTGCTGGCCTGGGCGCAGCAGAAGGTGACGACAGGGTTCGCCGGCATCACCATGGCCGCGGTGCCCCTGCTGGTGCTGCCGCTGGCCCATTTCGTGGTGCCCGGCGAGCGGCTGACCGCCCGGCGGCTGGTCGGCTTCGCGACCGGGTTCGCAGGCGTCCTGGCGCTGATCGGGCCGGCGGCGCTGTGGACGGCTCCGGGCGGAGAAGGCGACGGGCTTGCCCGGCTTGCCTGCATCGCGGCCGCCGGCTGCTATGCCTGCGGCGCAGTGGTGACGCGGCTCAGCCCGCCGGTGGATCAGGTCCGCTTTGCCACCGCCGCGATGCTGGTGGCGGCTGCGGCGATCCTGCCGGTCGCATTGCTGGCCGAGGCGCTGCCGGCCGCGCCGGGCGGACCGGCGCTTCTGGCGCTGGCTTATCTGGGCCTGATGCCGACAGCGCTTGCCACGCTCATTCTCGTGCGGATCGTGCAACGCGCCGGCCCGTCGTTCCTGACGCTGGTCAACTATCAGGTCCCGGTCTGGTCGGTCATTCTGGGTGTCGTCTTCCTGTCCGAGCGGCTGCCGCCGCAGTTCGTCCTGGCGCTGGGGCTGATCCTGGCCGGCCTGGCGATCAGCCGGGCACCGGCATGGCGACGCCGGCCCTGATCCGAGGGCACTGCCGACGCTGCGTCATCGGCGCGCGGGATCCCGGGCGGCCCGGGCATGTTCCGCCTCGGCAAATCCGTCCGCACGTGCCGGCGAACGGGCGACGACACGGCGGGCCGGGTGTTCAGGCGGTGCCATCATCAGCTGCATCTGCGCCATGTTGATCGGCGCGCGGTGCGTGATCTCGAATTCCGCGATCTCGGGCAGAAGTGCCAAAAGCCGGCCGCTCCAGACCAGTCGCGGATTTCGGTCAGTGCGGCTTCGCATCCCGCCCGCTCGAACGAGCAATCTTGGATGCGGCGGAGATCTGGTTGAAACGGTCATCGAACATTGGGGCCGGGTGCCGATGCAGGGGATCAATGGTGCCACGCTTGACGATGCGCGGCGACGAGGCCACGTTCCGTGGCGGATATTGCCGAGGCCGAGACACCCGACCATATGATCCCCCGAAGGAGGCTGCGATGACCGGATATGCCAAGACCGCCGTCCTGATGGCCGCGATGACGGCGCTTTTCATGGGTTTCGGCTTTCTGCTGGGTGGCGAGGGCGGGCTTGTCATTGCGCTTGCGGTGGCGGCGGCGATGAACCTCTGGACCTGGTGGAATTCGGACAAGGCGGTGCTGCGGATGCATGGCGCGCAGCTCGTGGACGAACGGACCGCGCCCGACCTTGTGCGCATGGTCCGCGGGCTGGCAGACCGGGCGGGCATGCCGATGCCCAAGGTCTATGTGATCGACACCGACCAGCCCAACGCCTTTGCCACCGGACGCAACCCCGAGAATGCCGCCGTGGCGGCGACAACCGGCCTGCTGCGGCGGCTGTCGCCCGAGGAGGTGGCCGGCGTCATGGCGCATGAGCTTGCCCATATCCGCAACCGCGACACGCTGATCATGACGGTTACGGCAACCTTTGCCGGCGCAATCTCGATGCTTGCCAATTTCGCGCTGCTGTTCGGGGGCAGCCGCGATCGGCCGATGGGCGTGATCGGGACGATCGCGATGATGATTCTCGCGCCGCTGGCTGCGGCCCTTGTCCAGATGGCGATCAGCCGGGCGCGGGAATACGAGGCCGACCGGGTGGGGGCCGAGATCGTTGGTCAGCCGATGTGGCTTGCCTCGGCGCTGGAACGGATCGAGGCGCTGGCCCAGCGCATCGACAACCCCGCCGCCGAGCGCAATCCGGCCACGGCGCACATGTTCATTATCAACCCCCTCCACATGCACAGCCACGACCGGCTGTTCGCCACCCATCCCAGCACGGCCAACCGTGTCGCGGCGCTGCGTCAGATGGCCGGACAGGCGGTTCGCCCGGCGGCGTCGGTCGGGCCGTGGCGGTAGGGGGCTTTCCGCGCGCCAGGCGCGGTCTTGCGGCCAGGCACGCGCGGGGATAGGCGGGAAGGATGCGACCCGATTACACCGAACTTGCCGCCTCGATCCGCGCCCTGTGCCATGACGAGACTGACGCCGTCTCGCTGATGGCGACAGTTGCCTGCGAGGTGCATCACGCCGACCCGCGCGCGGACTGGACCGGGTTCTACCGTGTCGTCGGCCCCGAACTGCTGAAGATCGGTCCCTACCAGGGCGGCCATGGCTGTCTGGTGATCCCGTTCTCGCGCGGAGTCTGCGGTGCGGCCGCACGCACCGGTCAGGCCCAGATCGTGCCGGATGTCGATGCCTTTCCCGGCCATATCGCCTGTTCCGCCTCGACCCGGTCCGAACTCGTGCTGCCGGTCTGGAACGGGGCCGGCCGGCTGCTGGGGGTGTTCGACCTCGACAGCGACCGCCCTTCCGCCTTCGACGAGGCAGATGCCGAGGCGCTGGCCGCGATCCTGGCCGAGACGTTCCGCGGCTGCGATGGCTGAGCCGTCAGGGCCGCCTCGGCACCCCGGGAACCCAGCAATAGCCGTCGGGCGACAGAAGGAACGCCTCGCGCAGTCCGTGCGGCTTGTCCGCGGGCGCTTGCAACACCATTCCGCCCGCAGCCTCCGCCTGCGCCGCGGCGGCATCGGGGTCCGTTCCGAACAGACGGAACTCCGCCCCGGCGCCGCGGGGGCCGGATTCGGGCAGCAGCCCCGGCAGCGGATGCGCATGGTAGGTCGCGTCGGCATGGAGCTGGATCGTCTGGCCGCGCCAGCGAAGGATCGCGAAATCGGCCGAGACCCGATGCGCGGTCATGCCGAACACGGAAACGAGAAACGCCGCCTCGCGCCGCACATCGCGGGTCAGGAGGTTCAGGCCGAGGCCCGAAAGGCTGCGCCCGAAGTCGTCCGCCGCAACGGTTTCGAGGTCCATGCCGGCCACGCTAGAACGGCGCATCCGGTCTGTCGAGAGGCCGGGCGGTGAGTCAGGGCTTCGTCTATGATCCGCCGGCCGGCATGCCCCCGATCCTGCATCGGGATGATGCCGTCCTTGTGGTGGACAAGCCCGCGGGGCTTCTGTCGGTTCCGGGCCGCGGCGAGGATCGCGCCGACTGCCTGATCGCCCGTCTGCGCGGGGCCTTTCCCGAGGTGCTGCTGGTGCACCGACTGGATCTGGATACCTCGGGCGTCATGGTCTTCGCCCTGACACCGCAGGCGCAGGCAAGCCTCGGTCGGCAATTCGAGGCGCGGACCGTGCGCAAGGTCTATGTCGCGCGGGTCGCCGGGGTGATGGAGGGCAACACGGGTACCGTCGATCTGCCGCTGGCCGTGGACTGGCCCAACCGGCCCCGCCAGCATGTGAACCACGCGACCGGGCGGCCGGCAATCACCGACTGGCGCGTGGTGCGGCGGGGCCCGGACGAGACCCGGGTGCGGCTCATGCCGCGCACGGGACGCAGCCACCAGTTGCGCGTGCACATGGCCGAGATCGGGCACCCCATCCTCGGCGATCCGCTCTACGCCACCGGCGCAGCACAGGCGCATCCGCGGCTGATGCTGCACGCCGAAAGCCTGCGGTTTCGCCATCCGCAGAGCGGAATCGTGCAGTGGTTCGCCGCGCGCTGTCCGTTCTGAGCGGCGCCGCGACGTTTCGCAGGAAATGTTACCTTCCGGGGCTGCCAACCTCGCCCGGCGCCGCCTGCCGCAATGCGGCCGCAACACGGTCGAGGAACGGCAGTGCGGCAGGTTCGGGGCTGCGGTCGCGCGGCAAGAGCGCCACGACATCGCGGCTTGCCGGCCCGTCCGCAGGGGTCCGGCAGACCAGCCCGGCCGCCGCTGGCGCGATCCGGGCATAACCCGGCAGGACCGCCGCGCCCAGTCCAGATGCGACAAGGGCAAGCGCGGTTGCGATCTGCGTGACCTCCTGCACCGGTGCGGGGGCCGCGCCTGCCCTTGCAAAGGCCAGGTCAGCCAGCTGCCGCAGACCGCTGTCCCGGGTAAGCGCGATCAGCGGATGCCCGGCGATGTCCGCCCAGCGCAGGTGGTCCACCACCGCCAGCGGATGATCCGGGGCCGCGTAGAGCATGAGTGCCTCGCGCAGGATCGGCCGCCGGTCCAGATCCGGCAGACCGGACGGGAAGGTGCCGATGGCAAGATCGAGCCGCCCCGACCGCAGACCGGCCAGGATCTCGGCCGTGCCGAGATCGCTCAGCGTGACAGAAACGCCGGCATGCGCCTCGGCGAACCCGGCCAGAACTCCGGGCAGCACCGTCGCGGCCAGGAAGGGCGGCGCCGCCACCCGAAGGCGGCCGGCCCGCAATCCGGCGCGTCCCTGGGCCTCGGCCGTGGCACCATCGAGTTCGGCAAGCGCCCGCGATGCCCGGTCGCGGAAGGCGACGCCTGCTGCGGTCAGTTCCACCCGCCGGGTGGTGCGGTCCACCAGCCGCAGACCCAGCAATGCCTCGAGCTCGCGCAACGCCTGGCTCAGCGCCGGTTGCGACAGGCCCAGCCGTTCCGCCGCGCGCGAGAAATGGGCCAGTTCGGCAACGGCGAGGAAAGCCTCGATATGGCGCAGGCTGGGGCGCATGATTGATCCGTACTTCTGATGAATTGATAATGTAGATTCGGATTGATTGATAGATATTGCGGGATCTACGCTGCCGGCTGGAGGGGCCCATGGACACCAGCATCGACAGGGGGTGGATCGGTCGCGCCATGCGGCGGCGCGAGGATGCACGGCTTCTGGTCGGGCAGGGCCGATTCGTCGCCGACCTGGCCCCGCCTGGCGCGCTGGTTCTGGAAATCCTGCGCAGCCCCTATCCGGCCGGCCGGATCGTCATGCTGGACATCGGCGCCGCCGCTGAAGCACCGGGCGTCGTTCTGGTGCTGACCGGCGGCGATCTTTCGGATCTCGGCGCGGCATCGGTGAACCCCTTGCTGCCCGGCGCGCGGGTGCGGCCCATGCAGCCGCTTGCGACCGGTCAGGTGGCGGCGCTGGGCCAGGCGGTTGTCGCCGTCGTGGCAGACACGGCCGCAGCCGCCCGCGATGCGCTGGATCTTGTCGAACTCGAGGTCGAGGAAGAGCCGCTCGAGGAACAGGTCGCAGTGCAGCATGCACGCGGCGGCGCGGCCGGTGCGGCGCCGGCCATCGTCGTCGAGGCGCGGATCGATCACGCCCGCCTTGCCCCTCTGGCGCTGGAACCGCGGGCGGCTCTTGCCGACTGGGACGGACGGCGTCTGACCTGCCATCTGAGCACGCAGACCCCACATCGCTGCCGCGACGATCTGGCGGCGATGCTGCACCTTGATCCCGCAGCGGTGCGGGTGGTGGCACCCGATGTCGGCGGCGCGTTCGGCGGCAAGGCAAGCCTGATGCCCGAGGACGTGCTCTGCGCCGTGGCGGCCATGCGTCTCGGCCGGCCGGTGCGCTGGACCGCGACGCGATCGGACGAGTTCCAGGCGGCGACCCAGGGTCGCGGCGCCACGACCACGGGGCGGCTGGCGCTGGACGGGGACGGGCGCATCCTGTCGGTCGAGGCGCAGATGCGCTTTCCGCTCGGGCACTGGATGCCCTACTCGGCGCTCGCACCGGTGTCGAACGGCAGCCGGATCCTCCCCGGCCCCTATGCCGCCGGGGCGGTGCGCACCGAGGTGGCGGCGGTTCTGGGCGACGGTGCGGCGGTCAACATCTATCGCGGCGCCGGACGCCCCGAGGCGGCGATGCTGATGGAGCGCCTGATCGACCGGGCGGCGATGGCGCGCGGGGAGGACCCGCTGGCCTGCCGGCGCCGCAACCTGCGCCGTCCGTCCGATCGACCCGATGCCGGCGGCCCCTGTTCGGGCAACTATCCCGCCCTGCTTGACCATCTGGAACGGGCCAGCGACTATGCGACTCGGCGCAGGTCCGTGATCGCGCGTCGGACGGCCGGCGCGCACTGCGGTCTTGGCATTGCGCTCTATGTGGAACCCTGCGGGCAAGGCTGGGAATTCGCGGCGCTGCGGGTCGGCAGGGATGGTCGTGCGGTGCTGCACAGCGGGGCCAGCACGCAAGGCCAGGGGCGAGAGACCGCGCTGGCGCAGGTTGCGGCCGATGCGCTTGGTCTTGTGCCGGGGGATGTAACGGTCGTCACCGGCGATACCGACGCGGTCGCGGAAGGCATCGGCGCGCTGGCGTCGCGGTCCACCGCAATCGGCGCCTCGGCCGTCCTTGCGGCCGCCGAGGCACTGGTCGAGGCCGTGCGCGCCGAGGCGGCGGTGCATCTGAACACCGCGCCCGATGCGGTCGCTGTCGGGTCCGGCGGGCTTGCCGCACCCCACGGTGCGCGGATCGGCTGGGGCGATCTGGCGGCGCGGCTGGGCCGGGATCTGACCGGCACCGCGCGCTATGAGGCACCGGCCGAGGCCTGGGCCGCGGGTGCGGTACTGGCCGAGGTGACGATCGATCCGGATACCGGGGCGGTCGGGGTCGAGGAGATCGTCTGGGTCGACGATGCCGGCACCGTGGTCAATCCGATGCTGGTCGAGGGCCAGCTGATCGGCGGTGCCGCCCAGGGCATCGGTGCCGCGCTGATGGAACGTATCGTGTATCTCGACGGGCAGCTGCTGACCGGCAGCCTGATGGACTATGCCGTGCCGCGCGCTGCCGACATGCCGCCTATCCGTCTGGTGAAGGCACCGACGCCGACGCCCGCGAACCGGCTGGGCGCACGCGGCGTCGGCGAGGCCGGCTGCATCGGCGTTCCCGCCGCGATCCTGAACGCCGTGATGGATGCCCTGCCTCCGGGCACCCCCGATCTTCCCCTGCCGCTGACGCCGGAACGGGTGTGGCGTGCGCTGAACAGGATGGAGCCATGAAATACTCTCGCAAGGACGCCAAAGCCCATGCATTCGCCCACATGCAAGGGATCTGGGCGGCAGCGCTGATGCCGTTCCGCGAAGACCTTTCGATCGACGAGGACGGGTTCCGCCGCAACATGGCCCACTGGATCGACGATCTGGGCATCGACGGCTTCTTCATTGCCGGCAAACAGGGCGAATTCTTCTCGATGTCGGTCGACGAGCGCAAGCGCTGCTTCGATCTTGCGGTCGAGGCTGCGGGCGGCAAGGCGCAGACGATCATGTCCTGTTCCGACCAGAACATGGATGTGGTCATCGACCTTGCCCGCCACGCCCAGGCCTGCGGGGCGGATTACATCGTGTTGCATGCCCCGGTCCTTCATTTCTTCAAGGCCCAGGACGAGACGCTGCTGCGCTATTACGAGACGATCGCCCGCAAGGTGGACATCGGCATCGCGCTGTGGAGCCATCCCGACAGCGGCTATCTGATGAGCCCCGAGCTGTGCAACCGGCTGGCGGATCTCGAGACGGTGGTGGCGATCAAGTATTCGGTGCCCCGGCCGATGTACGCCGAACTCACGCGGCTCGCCGGCGACCGGATCATCGTGTCGACCGCCTCCGAGGAGGAATGGCTGGACAACATCCTTGAGCTTGGCTGGAGGCTCTACCTCTGTTCCTCCCCGCCCTATCTGATCCAGACGGCGGCGGACCGGCGGATGCGCGACTATACCGATCTTGCCCTTGCCGGACGGGCCGACGAGGCGCGGGCCCTTCGTGACAGCCTCGAACCCGTGCGCCGTGCGCTGCGCGAGACGCGGCCGGCCGAGAAGCCGCATGCGCATCAGAAATACTGGCAGGAGCTTCTGGGTCAGGTCGGCGGCCGGGTGCGCCCCCCCTGTCTCGAGCTGACCGAGGACGAGAGGCGCGCAACCCGCAAGGCATTTGACGCCTGCGGCCTGAAACCTGCATGATCGGCACGAGAGGAGAGACGCGATGGCACGACTGGCCGCCTTCAACTTCCAGAAATGGATCGACGAACACCGGCACCTCCTGAAACCGCCGGTGGGCAACCAGATGGTGTTCAAGGATGCCGACCTCATGGTGACGGTGGTCGGCGGTCCGAACAAGCGCACCGACTATCACGACGACCCGGTCGAGGAGTTCTTCTACCAGCTGAAGGGAGACATGCTGCTGAAGATCCACGATACGCAGTCGGGCGAATTCTATGACGTGCCGATCCGCGAGGGCGATGTGTTCCTGCTGCCGGCGCATGTCCGCCATTCGCCGCAGCGGCCGCAGGAAGGTTCCATCGGGCTGGTGATCGAACCGGCCCGCCCCGAAGGAGCGCTGGATGCGGTGGAGTGGTACTGCTTCGAGTGCAGCCATCTCGTCCATCGCGCCGAGGTGGACCTCGAGTCGATCGTCGACGACCTGCCCCCGATCTACAAACGGTTCTACGAGGACACCCAGGCGCGAACCTGCCCGAACTGCGGCGCGTTGCATCCGGGCAAGGAACCACCCGAGGGATGGGTGAAGCTGTAAAAAAAGTTCAAGTTTGAAGCGATCCGTGATATTTTATGCTTGAAATAATTTCGCGGATCGGGAAAGCTGAACAAAACAACCGGCACCCGAAGGGGCCGATCAACCGGGAGACCAGAATGAAGAAGCTGCTTGTCGCCACCAGTGTCGCCGCACTGCTTGGCGTTCCTGCCTCGGCCGAGGCGCTGAAGATCGGCATGATCACCACGCTGTCGGGCCCCGGCGGCTATATCGGCGAACAGATCCGCGACGCGTTCCAGCTGCGCATCGACATGGAGGGCGGAAGCCTGGGCGGCGTGCCCGTCAACCTGATTGTCGAGGACGATGCGCTGAACCCGGGCCAGGGCCGGCAGGTCGCCGAGAAGTTCCTCGAGGACGAGGGGATCCGGCTGCTGACCGGGATCGTGTTCTCGAACGTGGCCGGCGCGGTCGTGCCCGAGGTGGTGGACAGCGGCGCGTTCTACATCAGCCCCAATGCCGGCCCCTCGAACCTTGCCGGCGCGGGCTGCCACGAGAACTATTTCGTGGTCTCCTGGCAGAACGACAGCCTGCACGAGGCGTCGGGCGCCGCGGCGAAGCTTCTGGGCTATACCCGCGCCGTTGCGCTGGCGCCCAACTATCAGGCCGGCAAGGATGCGATTGCCGGCTTCGCCCGTCTGTTCGAGGGCGAGGTGACCGAGATCTACACCCAGCTCGACCAGACCGACTATGCCGCCGAGATGGCGCAGATCCGCAGCCTGAACCCCGAGGTGGTGTTCCAGTTCCACCCCGGCGGCCTGGGCATCGCCTTCCTGCGGCAGTATGCGCAGGCGGGACTTCTGGGGGCCATCCCCAAGGTCGTGTCGGAGCCTTCCGTCGATGCGGTGATCCTGAATGCGGTCGGCGAGGCGGCGATCGGGCTGAAGTCCACCACCCACTGGAACACCGACTTCGACAACGACGCCAGCCGCGAATTCGTCGCCGCCTGGAAGGAGAAATACGGCGACAAGCCGCTGACCTACTATGCGCAGCAGTCCTATGACACCGCCCTGCTGATCTCGGCCGCACTGGCGCAGACCGGCGGCATCGACGATGCCGATGCCTTCCGCGAGGCGCTGCGCACGGTGGAGTGGAACTCGACCCGCGGCGCGTTCGCCTGGGGTCCGAACCAGCACCCGGTGCAGAACTGGTACATGACCGAGATCGTCGCCGGCGAGGACGGCAAGCCGGTCGCCGTGACGCAGGAACTTCTGCGCGAGATGGTGGGCGACGTCTACGCTGATCAGTGCAAGATGTGACATCCTTCGGGCCGGGGCACGACCCCGGCCCGAAACGGCTCCGGGCGCAGGCCCTGACCATCGTCGGGCAATTCCGGCATCCCCCAACAGATCGGACAGGCGCATGATCCTGTTTCTCGAACAGCTTCTGAACGGGCTGCAATACGGCGTCATGCTGTTCCTGCTGGCCGCAGGGCTCACGCTGACCTTCGGCATCATGGGCGTGATCAACCTGGCACATGGCGCGCTCTACATGGTCGGCGCCTATGTGGGCACACTCGTCGCGCTTCAGACCGGCAGCTTCTGGATCGGCCTGCCGGCCGGCCTGGTGGCGGCAGCGATCACGGGGCTGGTGATCGAGGCGGTGGTGATCCGGCGGCTTTACGCCCGGGATCATCTCGACCAGGTGCTGGCCACCTTTGCGCTGATCCTGATCTTCAACGAGATCGTGGTCATCACCGTCGGCCGCCAGCCGGTCTTTACCGCGCTGCCCGAGGCGTTCTCCCACACCGTCGAGCTGATCCCCGGGCTGCTCTACCCGACCTACCGGCTGCTGATCATCGCCGCCGGTCTGCTGGTGGCGCTGGGGTTGTGGCTGCTGATCAACCGCACGCGGGTGGGCATGCTGGTGCGTGCCGGCGCCTCGAACCGCGAGATGGTGCGCGCGCTCGGGGTGGACATCCGCATGCTCTACACCGTGGTGTTCGGCCTTGGCGCCCTGCTCGCGGGGTTCGCGGGTTACATGGCCGGGCCGATCACCGCCGTCCAGGTCGGGATGGGCGAGCAGATCCTTCTGGCCACATTCGTCGTCGTGGTCGTTGGCGGCGTCGGGTCGATCAAGGGCGCCTTCGTGGCAGGGCTCATGCTGGGCGTGATCGACACAATGCTGCGGGCCTTTCTGCCGACTGTCCTGCGCGGGGTCATGCCCGCGTCCGAGGCCGATGCGCTGGGCATCGGCATCGCCTCGATGGGGATCTACCTGATGATGGCCCTGGTCCTGCTGATCCGCCCGCGCGGCCTGTTCGCGGCGAGGGGCTGAGCGATGATGCGAACCCTTCTTCTGATCCTCGGCCTGGCCTTCCTGGTGGCCGTGCCCTTCATCGCACAGTGGCTGGGCCAGTCGGCGTTGACGGCGCTTGCGACGCGTATCCTGATCTATTCGATCGCGGCGGCCAGCCTGAACTTCATCCTCGGCTATGGGGGCATGGTCAGCTTCGGACATGCCGCCTTCTTCGGGATCGGTGGCTATACGGTGGGCATCATGTTCGTCCATGCCGCCGAGGGCACCCCGTTTCTCGGCCTTTTCCCCGGCTCGACCCAGCTTCTGGTGACGCTGCCCGCGGCAATCCTGATGTCGGGGATCGCAGCGGCGGCGATCGGGGCGCTGAGCCTCAGGACCGGCGGCGTGCAGTTCATCATGATCACGCTCGCCTTCGCGCAGATGCTGTTCTTCCTGTTCGTGTCGCTCAAGGCCTATGGCGGCGAGGACGGCATCATCATCCGACGTCCGAACGAATTCCTGGGTCTCAACCTGCGCGACCGGATGACGATGTACTATGTCGCACTGGGCTTTGCGGTGGCCTTCTTCGCGATCCTGTGGCGGGTGATCCATTCGTCCTTCGGAACCGTGATCCGGGGCATCCGTCAGAACGAACGGCGGATGGCCGCCCTGGGCTTCGAACCCTATCGCTACAAGCTGGTGGCCTTCATATTGTCCGGCATGGGTGCGGGGCTTGCCGGGGCGCTGATGGCGAACTTCCTGCGCTTCACCTCGCCCGATCTCATGGCATGGACGAAATCGGGCGAGCTGATGATCATGGTGATCCTGGGCGGGCTTGGAACCTTCCTCGGGCCCCTGTTCGGCGCAACCGCCTTCCTGGTGCTGGAAAACTACCTGTCCGGCGCAACCGAACACTGGAAGCTCGGCCTGGGCATCGTGCTTCTGCTTCTGGTGCTGGGCACCAAGGGCGGGATCGCGGCGCTTGGCGCCCGGATTGCCGGACTGCTGCGCCGGAGGGCGACGGGATGACCGCGATCCTTGAAATCGAGGGGCTGGTCAAGCGCTTCGGCGGGCTGCTGGCAACCGATCACGTCAACCTCACCGTCAACACCGGCGAGATCCATGCGCTGATCGGGCCGAACGGGGCGGGGAAATCGACGCTGATCAACCAGATCTGCGGCGAATTGGCCCCGAACGAGGGCCGTATCCGGCTGGCGCGGCAGGACATCACCCGGCTGCCGGTGCCCGACCGGGTGGCAATGGGGCTGGGACGGACGTTCCAGATCGTCAGCCTGCTGAACGATTCGACCGTGCGCGAGAACATTGCCATGGCCGTTCAGGCGCGCGAGGGCCACAACTTCCGCATCTGGGATTCGGTGCGCCGGCGCCGGGTGCTGTGGAACGAAGCCGATGCACTGCTGGCCGGCACGCCGCTGGAATATCGCGCGAACGTGCAGGTCGCGGGTCTCAGCCATGGCGAGAAGAAGCAGCTCGAGCTTCTGGTCGCCTTGGCGCGCAAGCCGCGGATCCTTCTGCTGGACGAGCCGATGGCCGGCCTTGGCCATGCCGAGAGCCAGGAAATGATCGGCCGCCTGCGTGAGATCGGCCGGACCACACCGATGCTGCTGGTCGAACACGACATGGAGGCGGTCTTTGCCCTGGCGCACCGGATTTCGGTGCTGGTCTACGGCCGGGTGATTGCCCAAGGCAGCGCCGACGAGATCCGCGGCAACCCCGAGGTCCGCGAGGCCTATCTGGGCGAGGAGGACGCGGAATGCTGACCATCGCCAACCTTCAGGCCGCCTATGGCGCAAGCCAGGTGCTGTTCGACGTCTCGCTGGAGATCCGCGAGGGCGAGGTCGTGACGCTCCTCGGTCGCAACGGGATGGGCAAGACGACCACCGTGCGGTCTGTCATGGGCCTTCTGTCGCCGCGCGGCGGCACGGTGGAACTGGAAGGCCGCCGCATCGCGGGCCTGACACCCGAACGGATCGCGCGGATGGGCGCCGGGCTGGTGCCCGAGGGGCGGCAGGTATTTCCGAACCTGACCGTGCGCGAGAACCTCGTTGCCACCGCGGCCAACCGGACGAACCGTCCCGAACCCTGGACGCTCGAGCGGGTCTATTCCCTGTTCCCGCGGCTGAGCGAGCGCGCCGGCCAGATGGCCAACACCCTGTCGGGGGGCGAGCAGCAGATGCTGGCGGTCGGACGCGCGCTGATGACCAACCCTCGGCTGCTGATCCTCGACGAGGCGACCGAAGGTCTGGCACCGGTGATCCGCGCCGAGATATGGGGGGTCATCGAACGGCTCAAGTCGCAAGGCCAGTCGATCCTGCTGATCGACAAGAATCTCGGGGTTCTCAAGCGCCTGGCGGACCGGCACTACATCATCGAGAAGGGGCGCACGGTCTGGTCTGGTTCGGGCGCCGATCTCGATCGGGATGCTGCCCGGGTGCAGGGCTGGGTCGGTGTCTGAGCCCCGGCACGCGCAGTCGCGTATCGGCGGCGGGACCGCAGACCGATGACGCAATCGCACCCGGATCCGGACAGCCTGGTCGCCGAGGCGGACTGGCCGCGCGACAGGCTCGATGCCGACTATACCGCGCGACTGACCTGCACGGCGGCGGAATTCGAGCGGATCATCGGCGACTATGCCCGGTTGTCGCGGACGGCGCAGGCGCTTGCCGGGGCGCGATGCGGGCTGGAGTATGATGCGGCAAGCGGCGAGCGGTTCGATCTGTTCGGCACCGGACCCGGCCAGGCGCGCCCCTGTTTCGTGTTCATCCATGGCGGATACTGGCGGGCTCTGTCGCGCGATGCTTCGTCCTTCATGGCCCCGATGCTGGCCGCACGCGGGATCGCCTGTGCGGTGCCGGACTATTCGCTGGCCCCGGATGCCCGGATCGGCGAGATCGTGCGGCAATGCCGGGCCTTCGTTACCCACCTCTGGATGAACGCCGCGGATCTCGGCATCGACCGCACGCGGATCGTTGTCGGGGGGTCGTCGGCCGGCGGGCATCTTGCGGCAGCTGTGGCAAGCGGGGGCTGGCAGCGGGCGGCTGGCCTTCCGGCCCAGCCGCTTGCCGGGCTTCTGCCGGTATCGGGCCTGTTCGAGCTTGCCCCCCTCGCCGCCAGCCACGTTCAGGACTGGATGCGGTTCACTCCGGACGAGATCGCCGACTTCAGCCCGCTGCGGCATCCGCCCGAGGGTTCCTTGCGGGCAACCGTCGCGCTGGCAAGGGGCGAGACACCCGGCTTTGCGCGCCAGAGCGCGGCCTATGCCGGGCTGATCGGGGCACCGCTCCTGACCGTGCCGGGCCGCAACCACTTCGACGTGGTGCTGGACCTTTGCGACCCGGAAACCGCTCTGGCCCGGGCATTGCTGGCATTGTTCTAGGGGCCGGTCAGCGACGCCCCGCCCCAATCCACGCCCTGCATTTCGCGCAGGCGACTGGCGGTCCGTTCGAACTCGAAACTGCCGGCGCCCTCGAGATACAGCCGTTCCGGCTCGTCCGCGGCCGAGGCCACCAGTCGCACTCGCGCTTCGTAAAGCGTGTCGATCAGCGTGACGAACCGCTTCGCCTCGTTGTAGTTCGCGGCCGAAAGGCGGGGGATGTCCTCGACGATCAGCACGCGCAGCGCCCTCGCCATCGCCAGATAGTCGGCCGGCCCCAGCGGCCTGCCGCAAAGTTCCCAGAACGAGCCCCGGGCCACGCCGCCGTGAAACCGCTCCAGCACCGTCTCGCGGCCGTTCACGGCGAGTCGCAGCGGCGCGCCGGCGGCTCCGCCGGTCAGGTCGCGCCAGATCGAATCGATCGCGGCGCGGGCATCGCTGCCCGCAGGGGTGAACCAGACCTGCGCCCCGGCAAGCCGGTGCTGACGATAGTCGCCCTCGCTTTCCAGCTCGATCACCTGCATCCGCTCGCGCAGCAGCGCGATGAAGGGCAGGAACAGCTGCCGGTTCAGCCCGTCCTTGTACAGATCCTCGGGCGGACGGTTCGACGTGGTGACGATCAGCACGCCGGCCTGCATCAGCATCTGGAAAAGTCGTCCGACCACCATCGCATCGGTAATGTCGGTGATCTGCATCTCGTCGAAGGCCAGCAGCCGCACGTCCTTTGCCACCTCGGCCGCAAAAGGCGCCAGCGCGTCCTCGACACCGCGCTTGCGGGCCTCGTGCATGGCCCGGTGGACCTCCTGCATGAAGGCGTGGAAATGGACCCGGCGCTTCTGAGGCATCTCGACCGCCTCGACGAACAGATCCATCAGCATCGACTTGCCGCGCCCAACCCCACCCCAGAGGTAGAGACCGCGCGGCAGCCCGGCCGGGCGGCGCATGAACCCCGCCAGCAGGCCCCTGGGGCGCGCCGACTGCTGTTCCAGCCAGTCCCGCAGGTCCTGGAGCAGCGGCAGCACCGCACGCTGCGCAGGATCCGGGCGGATCCGCCCCTCGGCGACACGGGCGTCGTAGATCTGGGTCAGGCTCGCCGGCATGACGCCGGCCATAACGCGGAGGCGCGGCGGCGAAAAGCCCCGTCAGCCGGCGCGGGGCATCGGCGTCTCGCCACGGTTGTAGGGCGTCCAGTCGGTGACGTCCGGGTAGTGCTGTCGCCGCCAGGCGCGAACGCGGGGGTTCATCACCCGGCGCCAGAGCGGCGGCATCATCGCCAGCGCCGTCATCGCAGGATAGCCGAAGGGCAGCTGCGGTGCCTCGGCGGCGGTATATGTCTGGAGCAGCGGAAAGCGCCGGTCGGGCTTGTAGTGGTGGTCGGAATGCCGCTGCAGATTGATCAGCAGCCAGTTCGAAGCCCGATGCGCGGCGTTCCAGCTGTGATGCGGGCGGACGTGTTCGTAGCGTCCGTCGCCCAGATGCCGGCGGGTCAGGCCGTAGTGTTCGATGTAGTTGGTAAGTTCCAGCTGCCACACCGCGCTTGCCGCCTGAACGACGAACAGCCCGAGGCCGAGCCAGCCACCCAAGGCGAAGGCCAGCGCGAGCGCCGCGGCCTGAAGCGCCGCGTAGCGCCAGAACGGGTTGCTCCGGTGCCACCAGGGAAGCCCGCGCCGGGCCAGCATCGCTGCCTCGGCTCGCCAGGCCGATACCGGACATTGCAGCAGGATCCGGGGGAAGAAACGGTGAAATCCTTCGTTGTAGCGCGCCGTGACAGGATCGCGCGGCGTGCCGACATGGCGATGATGGACCTGCAGATGCTCGCTGCGGAAGTGGCTGTAGAGCACGGTGGCCAGAAGAAGATCGCCCAGCCAGCGTTCCAGCCGGTTCTTCTGGTGCATAAGCTCGTGGGCATAGGTAATGCCGATGGCGCCCGAGATCACCCCGAGGCCGAAGAACAGCACCAGCATCTCCCACAGCGCCAGATCGTCGGCGCGGGTCACATGCCATATGGCGCCGAACACGACCGTCGCCTGGATGGGAAACCAGATCAGCGTGATGGCGCGATACCAGAACAGGTCCGCCTCTGCGACATCGGTTTCGGGGTTGGTCTCGTCCAGTCCGGTCACAAGATCCAGCACCGTGACCATGCCCCAGCCGTAGATCGGCAGCAGGAACACGGTCCAGCCGCCCTGCGTGACGCCGATCGCGGCAAGAGGGACAAGAAGCAGCGACAGCCAGAACGGCAGGGCATTGCGCAGGCGGCGAACGTCGGTCATCGGCAGGTCGGAAACGGTCCTCGGGCCGGTCGAGGATACATGGTTTCGACAACAGCCGGAAAGGGGCGACGTGCCGCGGCGGTCAGAAGCCCGGCGCCGATGCGGACCGGTCAGCCACGGCCGAGACCTGCACGCGCGATATCCCAGCATTTCCTCATCACCGTGGGCAGCGCCGCAGGCCGGAAGACATCGGCCTGCACGAAACCGCCGCGCTGCGGTCTTGCATCGAGGCCGGGTTCGGAAATCCGAAGGTGCAGGATCAGATGAAAATGGGTGAAGGTATGCCGCACCTCAAGCTTGGGATCCCGCCAGTCGCCGGCGAGTGGCGGGGCCTCTTCCGGGGCCTCGCTCCAGTCCGAGCAGGGCCAGCCAAGCATCCCGCCCAACAGGCCACGCGGCGCGCGCGTCTCCAGCAGAACGGCCCCGTCGGTGCGGCGGGCGACGTATGCGAAGCCGCGGCGCACCGGCTTCGGCGTCCGCTCGGTGCGCATCGGCAGGCGTTCGGCGATCCCCGCCGCGTGTCCGCGGCAGTGGCGGGCGACGGGGCAGGCTCCGCAGACCGGCCTGCGCGGCGTGCAGATCGTGGCGCCGAGGTCCATCATCGCCTGGGCATGGTCGCCCGGGCGGCGTTCGGGGGTCAGATCGCCGGCAAGTCCGGCAAGCCTGCGCTTTGATCCGGGCAGCGGGTCGGTGACGCCGAACAGTCGCGCGACCACCCGTTCCACGTTCCCGTCCACCACCGGCGCCGGGCGGTCGAAGGCGATCGCGGCGATGGCCGCCGCCGTGTAGGGTCCGATGCCCGGCAGGGTCCGCAGCCCTTCCGCCGTATCGGGGAAGGCGCCGCCGTGGTCCTCCGTCACCTTCCGCGCGCAGGCCAGCAGGTTGCGCGCCCGCGCATAGTAGCCAAGGCCTGCCCATTCCGCCATCACCTCGGCATCCGCGGCCCCGGCCAGCGCGCGGACATCCGGCCAGCGCGCAATGAACCGGTCGAAGTAGCCCTTGACGGCAGCGACAGTCGTCTGCTGCAACATCACCTCCGACAGCCAGACGCGATAGGGGTCGGGACGTGCCCCTTCGGCCAGCGCCCGGGGCGCGACCCGCCAGGGCAGGTCGCGGGCCGCCGTGTCGTACCAGTGCAGGAGATCGCGGCCGAAACCCTCGCTGTCGAAGCCGTCACGCATGTTTCATCCGGCGTTTCCGATGACCACTGGCGCCGCGGCGCCGGGGGGATAGAATAGCGGTCGGGACGGCGGTGAAAACCCGAAGGACACCATGGCAAGAGGCAGGCAGCACGGCGACGACGCGCCGCCCCCCCGGCGGATGCGCGGTTTCGAGCCCGCAGCCGGGCTGGTGGCCCGGCGGGTGCAGTCGGCCGGCGAATCGCGGGGCTTCGCCGTCGCGCGGCTTCTGACCCGCTGGGACGAAGTTGCGGGAGCAGAGCTTGCCGCCTGCACGCGGCCGGTCCGGATCGGATACGGCCGCGACGGATTCGGCGCCACGCTGACACTGCTGGTCACGGGCGCCCATGCGCCGATGGTCGAGATGCGCAAGGAGGATCTGCGGGCGCGCGTCAATGCCTGCTACGGCTACAACGCCGTCTCGCGCATCCTGCTGACCCAGACCGCGGCACAGGGGTTCGCGGAGCCGCCTGCGCGGTTCGCGGCCGCCCCGCCGGCCCCGGCGCCCGAGGCGCGCGCAGCCGTCGAGGGGGTGAGCGATCCGCAATTCCGGGCGGCGCTTGAAGCCCTTGCGCAAAACGTGTTCACTCGCGCCGGCCGCAAACGGAAGGAACAGGCATGAAACGCATCCTCGCCATCCTCGGTGTGCTCGGCGTCGTCGCGGCGGGCCTCTGGTGGGCCATGACGCCGCGAACGGCGGGGCCGGCGCTGCCGGGTCTGGGCGCCGCCGAGGCGCAGGCATCGGCCGAGCTGCCTGATGTCCCCGATCTGGTGCTGGGCAATCCCGATGCGCGGGTGACGGTGATCGAATACGCCTCGTTCACCTGCCCGCATTGCGCGACCTTCCACGCCCAGGTCTTCAAGCCGCTGAAACGCGACTACATCGACACCGGCAAGATCCAGTTCATCTACCGCGAGGTGTTCTTCGACCGCTACGGGCTCTGGGCTGCGATGGTGGCGCGCTGCGGCGGGACCGAGCGGTATTTCGGCATCGCGGAGTTGCTCTACGAGACCCAGCGCGACTGGTCGGCCTCCAGCGACCCGCTGGCCACGGTGGAGGCGTTGAAGCGCGTCGGCCGGCGCGCAGGGCTCGAGAACGACCAGCTCGACGCCTGTCTGCAGGACGGCGACAAGGCACAGGCCATGGTGGCAAAGTTCCAGGCCGAGACGGCCGCGGACGGCATCGACAGCACCCCGTCGCTGGTCATCAACGGCGAGAAGCACCGCAACATGAGCTATGACAGCCTGCGCGGCATCATCGACGCGAAGCTGAACTGATCCCATGCCCGCGCCGCTGGAAGGGATCCGCGTGATCGAGCTTGCCCGGATCCTGGCCGGGCCGTGGGCCGGGCAGACGCTGGCCGACCTCGGCGCCGAGGTGATCAAGGTCGAGGCGCCAGAAGGCGACGACACCCGGCAATGGGGCCCCCCCTTTGTCGAGCGCGAGGGCGACCGTTCGGCCGCCTACTTCCACGCGACGAACCGCGGCAAGCTTTCCGTGACAGCCGATTTCCGCACCCCGGAAGGCCAGACGCTGGTGCGCGATCTGGTGCGCGATGCGGATGTGGTGATCGAGAACTTCAAGGTCGGCGGCCTTGCGAAATACGGGCTCGACTGGCCGTCGCTGCGGCAGGTCAACCCGCGGCTGATCTATTGCTCGGTCACCGGCTTCGGCCAGACCGGACCATACGCGCACCGGGCGGGATACGACTTCATCATCCAGGGCATGTCCGGGCTGATGAGCGTCACCGGCACGCCGGACGGTCAGCCGCAGAAGGTGGGCGTCGCCGTCACCGACCTGTTCACGGGGGTCTATGCCGCTGTGGGGATCCTTGCCGCGCTGCATCAGCGCACCGTCACCGGAGAGGGCCAGCAGGTGGACATGGCGCTGCTGGATGTTGCCGTCGCGATCATGGCCAACCAGGCGCTCAACTACCTGACCACCGGCAGGCCGCCGGGGCTGATGGGCAATGCCCATCCGAACCTCGCGCCCTATGCGGTGTTCGACTGCGCCGACGGCTGGATCATCCTCGCGGTCGGCAACGACGGACAGTTCCGCCGGCTGTGCGCGATCCTCGGGCTTGACGACATGCCGGACGACCCGGCCTTCCGCACCAATGCCGACCGGGTCACGCACCGTGCTGCGATGACCGAGCGGATCACCGCCGCGACGCGGGGCTGGACCAAGGCCGGCCTCCTTCACGCCTGCGAGGCCCAGGGCGTCCCCGCGGGTCCGATCAACGATCTGGCCGAAGTCTTCGCCGACCGGCAGGTGCGCCACCGCGGCATGCAGATCGCGGTGGAGGGGCTGCCCGGCGTCCGCACGCCAATCACCTTTTCCGACGCCACGCTCGCGGTCGGCCGCGCGGCGCCGAAGCTCGGTTCCGGCGGGTGATGCGGCCCGGCGCCCGAAACCTCATCACCGACGTCGCCGGGCTGAAGGTCGGAAATGCCCATGATCCCCGGCTGCGGTCGGGCGTCACCGTCCTGACTGCCGATGCACCCTTCGTGGCGGCAGTGCATGTGATGGGCGGCGCGCCGGGCACCCGCGAGACCGACCTGCTGGCCCCCGACCGGCTGGTGCCGGCAGTCGATGCGCTGGTCCTGTCGGGCGGGTCGGCCTTCGGCCTCGATGCCGCCGGCGGGGTGGCGCAGGCGCTGCGCGCCGCGGGGCGAGGGTTCGGTGCAAGCGGCCATGCCGTTCCCATCGTGCCCGCGGCGATCCTGTTCGATCTGGCCAACGGGGGCCGCAAGGACTGGGACGTTTCGCCCTACCCCGCGCTCGGCCGGGCGGCCTACGATGCCGCAGGCGAGGATTTCGCGCTGGGCAGCGCCGGGGCGGGGTTCGGCGCGCTGACGGGAAACCTGAAGGGCGGCCTCGGTTCGGCCTCGGCAGTGCTGGACAGCGGCCTTGCGGTCGGCGCGCTGGTCGCGGTCAATGCGCTGGGGTCGGCCACAGTGGGCAATGCGCCGCAGTTCTGGGCCGCACCATGGGAGCTGGAGGCAGAGTTCGGCGGGCTCGGCCCCGCCGCCCGTTTCGACCCAGGGCACGAGCCGCCGCCCCGCAAGGCGCTTGGCGAGGCGACGACGATCGCCGTCGTGGCCACCGATGCACGGCTTGACAAGGCGCAGGCCCAGCGCATGGCGGTCGCAGCGCATGACGGGCTTGCCCGCGCGCTGGTGCCAAGCCACACGCCGCTGGACGGCGATCTCGTGTTCGCCGCCGCCACCGGAGCACGGCCGCTGGCGGATCCGGTCGCGGATGCCTTCGCGCTGGGCCATGCCGCCGCCTGCTGCCTGGCGCGCGCGGTCGCGCGCGCGGTCTGGTCGGCGGAACCGATGCCCGGCGATCGACTGCCGGCCTGGCGGGCGCTGCACGGCTGAACCCTTGCGCGGCGCCCGGCGCGGGGGTATTGCGGCGCGTTGCCCACTGCGGGCGGCCAAGTCTCCGCGACCTTGCCAAAACGGAAACCCATGACCCGCTCCCATGTCCCCGGCATCCTTGCCATGGCCGCCATCGTGGTGGCCTCGAACATCCTTGTGCAACACCTGTTCGGCCAGTGGCTGACCTGGGGTGCCTTCACCTATCCGTTCGCCTTTCTGGTCACTGACCTGATGAACCGCCTGCACGGCCCCGCCGTCGCCCGCCGCGTGGTAATGATCGGATTCATCGTCGGGGTCGGCTGTTCGCTGGTCGGCTCGCAGATCGTGGGCGAACACGGCCCCCTGGTGACGCTGCGCATCGCGCTGGGATCCGGTCTGGCCTTTCTGACCGCTCAACTCCTGGACGTGGCGATCTTCGACCGGCTGCGGCAGGGTCGCTGGTGGCGCGCGCCGCTGGTGTCGAGCCTGATCGGATCGGCAGTCGATACGTTGCTCTTCTTTTCGGTGGCCTTCTCGGCCAGCCTCTCGTTCATCGACCCCGGCGACGACGTGTCCTGGGCGGGCGAGATGCTGCCGCTTCTCGGGCTCGGTCCGGTGGTGCCGCTCTGGGTGTCGCTGGCCGTTGCGGACGGGATGGTCAAGCTGCTCATCGCTGTGGCAGCGCTGCTGCCCTTCCGCCTCATCCTTCAGCGCGTCGGGGCACGGGTAGCGTAAAAGGATTTGACAACCCCAAAATCTGTGGCAGCCTTCGCGCATCGGCAACGCAACGAAAGGAGGTGGTCCAGTGTCTAGAGTGATATTGGAGAGAGGTGTCGGGACAGTCAGGGGGGCCGAGGCCTGAGGGCAGCCCCGAAGGTCAAGAACTCTGGCTGGGCCTAGCCCTAACTGGCCCATCTCCGTAGATCTCGGAAAGGGTTGCGCGCAGCGCAACCCTTTCTCCGTTTCCGGGGTCAGCGGGGGCTGCGCTTGGCCAGGATGCGCTGGAGCGTGCGGCGATGCATGCTGAGCCGCCGCGCCGTCTCGGACACGTTGCGGTCGCATTGCTCGTAGACCCGCTGGATATGCTCCCACCGGACCCGGTCCGCCGACATCGGGTTTTCGGGCGGCGGCGGCAGCGTGTCGCCCCGCGACAGCAGCGCATTCGTGATG
Source organism: Gemmobacter sp. (assembly GCA_046295655.1). GTDB lineage: Bacteria > Pseudomonadota > Alphaproteobacteria > Rhodobacterales > Rhodobacteraceae > JBKBMT01. Next base: position 49,079 of record JBKBMT010000007.1, read on the forward strand.
TCGTTCGCGTCCGCCGGTTTCGACAGATAATCGGTCGCGCCGATCTTCACCGCCGCGACCGCCGTGGCGATCGCACCGTATCCGGTCAGCACCACCACCCGGCAGTCGGGTCTCCGGTTACGCAGCACCTCGACCACGTCGAGCCCGTTGCCGTCGCCCAGCCGCAGATCGACCACCGCATAGGCCGGCGGGCGCGCCAGGGCCATCGCCTTGCCCATCGCCACGCTTTCCGCCGTCTCGACCGAAAATCCGCGCCGCTCCATCGCCCGCGCCAGTCGCTTGACGAAGGCCTCGTCGTCATCGACCAGAAGAAGGCTGCGGTCCGGGCCGAGGTCGGACGGATCGAAGTCGTTCATGGGCATCCTTTCGCTGACGGTGGCGGAAAGACTAGGCCCGCTACTTCGCCGGGTCAATTTCGCGCAGGATCACGCAGCCGCCAGGAAACAGGCAACCTGCTGGGCCATGGCATCGGCCTCGGCATCGCGCCGGAAGAACTCGACGAAGCCGTGCCCCGGCAGCACCAGATAGGTGAAGGTGCTGTGATCGACGAGATAGTATTCGTCGGTCGCGTCATGCGCCTTGTAATAGGTCCGGTAGGCCTGCGATGCGGCCCGGACCTGCTGTTCGCTGCCGGTCAGGCCGATCATCCGCGGATGCATGAAATCGACGAACTCCGCCAGCCTTTCGGGCGTGTCGCGACGCGGATCGACCGAGATGAACACCGGCGTGACCTCGAAGCCCATCTCCTCAAGGATGTCCACCACCTCGGCGTTGCGGGCCGTGTCCAGCGGACAGACGTCGGGACAGAACGTGTAGCCGAAATAGATCAGCGCCGGCCGGGTGATGACATCGGCATCGGTCACGGTCCTGCCGGTATGGTCCACCAGGGTGAAGGGGCCGCCGATCGCACCCGGCCCGCCGGCGATCGAACTCTGGCGGCAGCCGGCAAACCGGTCCTCGGGGCCGCGCATCAGCACGAACCATGCCGTTCCCGCGATCAGGGCCGTGACCACGGCTGCGGCAGCAAATGCATACGTGCGGGTCATCCCCCAACCCTCCCGGTGATGGCGCGCGCATTGATCGCCCGGCGCGGCGCCGCTAACACCGGCAGAGATATATACTCCGGACCCGTGGATGACCATGCCCCTGCAGCCTGCCGCGCCGGAACTGCCCAGCAACTGGATCGCCCTGCGCACGCTCGTTCTGGTGCGCTGGGTCGCGATCGCCGGGCAGACCGCGGCACTCCTGATGGCCGACATCGCGCTGGGCATCGGCGTGCCGCTTGGCCCGGCGCTGGCGGTCATCGGGGCCTCGGTGATTGCGAACCTGCTGGCGATGTTCCTGGGGCCGCTGTCGCGGCGGCTGACAGACCGCGAGGCGGTGCTGATTCTGCTGTTCGACCTTGGACAGCTGGCACTGCTTCTTGGCCTGACCGGGGGGCTCCACAATCCCTTCGCGCTGCTCATCGTCGCGCCGGCGACGATCGCGGCCACGGCGCTCAGCCTGCGCAGCACCTTGCTCATGGGCGCGGCAACGCTGGTTCTGGTCACCGCGCTGTCGCTGTGGCACCTGCCGCTCAGGACCAAGAGCGGCGGCGTGCTGCAGGTGCCGCCGATCTTCCTGTTCGGTTTCTGGCTGGCCATCGTCATCGGGGTCGGGTTCCTTGCGATCTACGCGCGCCGGGTCTCGACCGAGATGCGGGGGATGGCCGAGGCCTTGCTGGCGACGCAGATGGCACTTGCGCGCGAACAGAAGCTCACCGACCTCGGCGGTGTCGTCGCCGCGGCCGCGCACGAACTGGGAACGCCGCTGGCTACGATCAAGCTGGTCAGCACCGAACTGATAGAGGAGGCGGAGGCAGGGGCGGATCCGGCGCGCCTGTGCGAGGATCTCGCGCTGATCCGCGACCAGGCGGACCGCTGCCGCGACATACTGCGCTCGATGGGCCGGGCCGGAAAGGACGATCTGCAGGTCCGGCAGGCGCCGCTCGGAGAGGTGCTTCGCGAGGCGGCAGAGCCGCATGGCGACCGCGGCAAGATCCTGATCCAGGACCTGCAACCGGGCGAGGGCGGCGATCCCAGACAACCGCAGATCCTGCGCAGCCCGGAGGTGATCCACGGGTTGCGGAACCTGATCCAGAATGCGGTGGATTTCGCCGAGAGCACGGTCTGGATCGATGCCGTCTGGACCGCAGAGCGGATCACCGTGCGCATCATCGACGACGGGCCGGGGTTTCCCGGCGGGCTGCTGGGCCGGATCGGCGACCCGTTTCTGCGCAGCCGCCCGGGTGGCGAGCCCGACACGGCCAGACCGGGTTACGAGGGTATGGGCCTTGGCCTGTTCATCGCCAAGACCCTGCTCGAACGCACGGGCGCAGAACTGAACTTCGCCAACGGCTCCGATCCGTTCCTTTCGGGCGCGGAACGGCCCGCCCGCTGCGGAGCCATTGTCGAGATCGTCTGGCCGACCCGAACGCTGACGGTGGATGCCGGGGCGCGGCTGGGCGACAACCGCCCGAACCTTCCCTGACCAGACTCCGGCCCGAATGTCACGATGGCCGCATTCCGCGGCGGCATTAACCGGCTGTTAACCCCGGGGGCGAAAGCCTCGGCGCCTGAACGGTGCAGAATCCTTCGGGGGCGCAGCTTGGATCAATCGGTTCTGGTCTGGATTGCCGGTGCCTCCCTTCTGGCCGCGCTCGTCGCGATCCTGGTGCTGGGCTTCGGGCGACCGGCGCGCCGTTCGCGGTCACCGATCTTCGACGATGGCCAGACAGGCGTCCGGTTCCTGTTCGACGGGGACGCGATGGTCGATGCGACGGACGAGGCACGGCAGCTTCTCTCGGGGATCCGGTTGCCGGGCTCGGCGTGGATCCGGTTTCTGTCCTTCGCCGTGCCCCGGTTTCCGGGCATCGAGACACAGTTCTCGACCCTTGCGGAAACGGGGCGTTTCCTGCGCACCTCGGACGGGCCGCACCCGCTGACCCTGCTTGCCGAGTGGCGCGGCGGCTTGCGCCGGATCACGCTGGCCGACGCGCATGCGGAGGGCGAGCTCGCGGTGGTCGATCCGCTGATCCAGCGCGCCCAGGACGAAGAGCTTGCCACGCTGCGCAACCTTGCGGACACGGTCCCCATCCCGTTGTGGCAGAAGGCCGCCACCGGCGAGGTGGTCTGGGCCAACCCGGCCTATGTGGATCTGGCTTGCAGACCCGGACCGGACGGTGACGCAGGTCCGCTGTGGCCGCTGCCGGTCCTGTTCGAGTCCGACGGCGGACCGGGAAGCCGGTGCGCCCTGCCTGCCGGTCCCGACGGCGGGGTGCGCTGGTTCGTTCCGACCGAGGCGGAGGGCGCGACCGGAACCGTCGGCTGTGCTTTTCCGGTCGATGCCGCAGTGCAAGCCGAAGAGGCATTGCGCAGCTTCGTGCAGACGCTGACCAAGACCTTCGCACAGCTTCCGATCGGGCTGGCCATCTTCGACCGGAGCCGCCGCCTGCAACTGTTCAACCCCGCGCTGACGGATCTTACCGGCCTGCCGGTCGATTTCCTGTCGGCCCGGCCCAGCTTCTTCGCCTTTCTCGATGCGATGCGCGACCGGCGCATGATCCCCGAGCCGAAGAACTACAAGTCCTGGCGGGCACAGATGGCGGCGATGGAAAGGACGGCCGCGGCCGGACAGTTCGAGGAGACATGGTCGCTGCCGGGCGGGCTGACCTATCGGGTGTTCGGCCGGCCGCACCCCGAGGGCGCGCTGGCGCTGCTGTTTCAGGACATCACCGACGAGATCCTGCGGGTGCGCGGGTTCCGGGCCGATCTCGAACTGGGTCAGGCGGTGATCGATGCGCTGGACGAGGCCGTTGCCGTGTTCTCGCCTGCGGGACACATGGTGATGTCGAACACCGCCTATTCGGCGCTGTGGAACCACGACCCGGCGGGACATGCCGGCGATGCCCGCGTGGGCGGGATCGTCGCGGTCTGGAAGGCGGGCAGCGCCCCCGATCCGCTGTGGCAGGAGGCGGAGGCGTTCATCACCCGAAGCGGACCGCGGCGCGCCTGGGCTGCTGCGGCGCGGCTGAACGACGGGCGGGCGCTGAACTGCCGCTTCGTCCCGCTGGCGGGCGGTGCGACGCTGGCGTGTTTCGCACCGGTCCGTCCCGGACAGGCGGTCGCCGATGCAGCCCCGGCCCGGGCCGACGCCGGCAGCCCGGCGGCCTGACCGCAGGCTGCCCGCCTCATGTCGCGGCGGACCTGACGGCAATCCGGCCGGCGGCCGCGGTCACGGTTCCGATGATCGCCGCTTCGGCCAGGCCGGTTTCCCGGATCGCGGCAAGCAGATCGTCGGCCTCCGCGGACGGGACAGCGGCCAGCAACCCGCCTGCGGTCTGGGGGTCGAACAGGACGGCGGGCGCGGCGGACGGATCGTCGAAACGGGCGGCGTGATCGCGCCGGTTCGCCGGGGCCAGGACCGATTCGTGTCCTGCGGCCGCCAGCGCCGCGGCACCCGGGTAGACCGGCAGCCGATCCAGCCAGACCTCGGCCCCGCCCCCCGAGGCCGCGCAGATGTTGCCAAGATGCCCGGCAAGCCCGAACCCGGTGACATCCGTCATCGCCCGGGCCCGTGCCGCAAGAATGCGCGCCGCCGCCTGCTGCGGCACCGCCATGGCCGAGAGCAGGTTCGAGACGACGCTGCCCCCGGCCGCGCCGCGCATCGCGGCGGCAAGGACGATCCCGGTGCCGAGCGGCTTGGTCAGGATCAGCGCGTCACCCGGACCCGCACCCGCGAGCCCGATCACGCGGCCGTCAGCGACAAGGCCGGTGACAGCGAAGCCGATCGTCATCTCCGCACCCATGGTGGTATGCCCACCCACGACCTCGGCTCCGGCCGCACGGAATACCTCGGATGCGGCGGACATGATCTCGGCCAGCGTCCGCTCCTGCAACGGTTCGGACATCCGCGGCAGGACGATGCTGGCCAGCGCGGCTTGCGGTGCGGCGCCCATGGCCCATACATCGCCCAGGGCATGAACGGCGGCGATCCGGGTCATCAGCCACGGATCTTCGGTCAACGCCCGCAGGTGATCCACCGTGATGACCTGCCGCGCGCCGCCGATGTCGAGCACGGCCGCATCGTCGCCCGGCCGCGACACCACGTCGGCCCGTCGCGGCGGCGGCAGACCGTCGAGGACACGGGCCAGGACCCCGCCGCCGACCTTCGAACCGCAGCCCGCGCAGAACGGGCGGTCAAGCCCGGCGGCGGCGTCCGCGGCGGCCGCGGCCGGTCGGGCTGGTGCCGGCATCGGGGGAAGGGCGCGGAAACGGTCCATGAACCGCCGATCGATGCGGTCCTTCAGCCGCCAGATCCGGGCGCCGGACAGGACCAGGCCGAATTTCTCGCCCACCGCGGCGCGGCGGCCGGTCGAGATCAGCTTCAGATAGTCGCGCTGCGGACGGAACGGGATCATTCCCGCCCCCGACTCCGCAAGGGCAATGCGGAGGTTGCGGTCGAGGATGGGCGCGGCGCGCACCGCAAAGACCCCGGCCTTGGGGCGCGGGGCGTGGACGAGGCTGGCACAGTCGCCGACCGCGAAGATGCGTGCATCGGTTTCGGATTGCAGCGTTGGCCCGACCCTGACGAAGCCACGATCCAGCGCAAGCCCGGTGTCGGCCAGCCAGGGATGCGGGGTTGCCCCGGCCGCCCCGGCGACAAAGCGGGCCGGGACCGTGCGGCCATCGGCAAGCTCCAGCCCCGCGGCCGTGATACGTCGGGTCTCGGCCCCGGCGAGAACTTCGATACCGGCGCTCGCAAGCTGCCACGCCAGGCGCCGCGCCGCGCGTTCGCCGAGATCACGCAGAATGCGCGGGCCGTTCTCGACGAGCCGGACCTCGGGCCGGGCTCCGACGCTGCGCAGCCGCCAGGCCATCGCAAGCGCCAGTTCGACGCCGGCCACCCCGCCACCGATGACCGCGACCGTCGGGGCCATCCGCGCGGTCCGAACGGCCTCGACGAAGGTGGCCCAGGAATCCGCGAACGGCCCGAGCGGCTTGGCCGCATGCGCATGTGTCTCGAAGCCCGGAAGCTGTGGCATGCCGGCAGTGATCCCCACGTCCAGCGACAGCACGTCATAGCCGACCGGCGGACGACCGGAGACCGTGACCAGCCGGGCTTTGCGGTCGATCGCTGTTGCGCTGCCCCTGACGAACCGGGCACCGGCGCGCAGGCACAGGGCGACAAGGTCGATCTCCAGCGCTTCGCGCGGGTAGTGGCCGGCCACATGTCCCGGCAGCATCCCGGTATAGGGCGCGGTCGGATCGGGGTTGATCAGCGTCAACCGCGCACCCACCATCGGCCGCATGATCCACCGCAGAAGCACCAGCGCATGCGCATGACCCCCGCCGACAAGCACGAGATCGCGGGTCAGCGGCAGGTCGGCCGGGCTGTGCATGGACGGTGCGCTCCCTTGACGGCGGCGGTTCGGGTCGGGGCCAGCTTTGCACCGCGCATCCGGCGCGTGCCAGCCCCGCGATTGCCCGGATGCGGCATCGGTTGCATTGCCCGGCGGCACCGGGCTAGATCGTCGGGCAACGCAAGGCCCTGGCCATGAAACACCCGATCAGGAAGGCGGTCTTTCCCGTGGCGGGTCTCGGGACACGGTTCCTGCCGGCCACGAAGTCGATCCCGAAGGAGATCATGACCCTCGTGGACCGGCCGCTGATCCAGTATGCCATCGACGAGGCGCGGGCGGCCGGCATTCAGGAATTCATCTTCGTCACCTCGCGCGGCAAGGGCGCGCTGGAGGACTATTTCGACCAGTCGCCCGAACTCGAGAGCAAGCTGCGCAGGTCCGGCAAGACCGAGCTTCTGGAAGCCCTGCGCGCAACGAACATGGAATCGGGCGCCATCGCCTATCTCAGGCAGAACCGCCCGCGGGGGCTCGGTCACGCGGTCTGGTGCGCGCGTCGGCTGATCGGACAGGAACCCTTCGCCGTCATCCTGACCGACGACGTGATCGCGGCCGAGAAGCCCTGCCTTCAGCAGATGGTCGAGGTTCATGCCGAAACCGGGGGCAACATCGTGGCGGCGATGGAAGTGCCCGCCGACCGGACCGCGGCCTACGGAATCCTCGACCCCGATCCCGCCGGCGGGCCCGGCGCGGTGGTGCCGTTGCGCGGGATGGTCGAAAAGCCCGACCCCGGCGAAGCGCCTTCGAACCTCGCCGCCATCGGGCGCTACATCCTTCTGCCGTCGATCCTTCGAAAGCTCGGCCGCAAGAAGACGGGGATCGGCGGCGAGATCCAGTTGACCGACGCGCTCGCGGCCGAGATCGCCGAGGGTGGGCGGGTGTTCGGCTATCGCTTCCGCGGCGAGAGGTTCGACTGCGGCTCGAAAGGCGGGTTCCTGCAGGCAACCGTCGCCTTCGGGCTTGCGCGGCCCGATCTGACAGCGGAACTCATCGAGTTCATCGAACAGGCCGTGGCGGGGCTCGATCCCGACGGCCGGAGCTGACGGGCGGAGCATGACGAAGGCCGTTCTTGTCACCGGTGGCGCGGGCTATATCGGCTCGCATGCCTGCAAGCTTCTCAAGGCCGCAGGATTTCTGCCCGTGACCTACGACAGTCTGGTGACCGGCTGGACCGAGGCGGTCCGGTTCGGCCCGCTGGAACGGGGCGACCTGCTGGAGCGCGACCGGCTGGATGCGGTGTTCGCCCGATGGCAGCCGGTCGCGGTGGTGCATTTCGCCGCCCTGACCCAGGTCGGGGAATCGATGGCCGAACCGGGTCGCTACTGGCGCAACAACCTGTGCGGGTCGCTGAACCTCGTCGAGGCCGCGGTGGCGGCGGGGGTCGACAACTTCGTGTTCTCCTCGACCTGCGCGGTGCATGGCGACCAGGACGGGGTGCTTCTGGACGAGGACAGCCCGCTGGCGCCGCTGAACGCCTATGCCGGATCGAAACGCGCGGTCGAGGATGTGCTGCGGGATTTCGGTGCGCGGCATGGGGTCCGGTCGGTGATCTTCCGCTATTTCAACGTGGCCGGCGCCGATCCGGAGGCCGATATCGGAGAGTTCCATCGTCCCGAGACGCATCTGGTCCCGCTGCTTCTCGATGCGATCGCAGGGCGACGTCCGGCCCTGACCCTGCACGGCACCGATTACCCGACCGCCGACGGAACCTGCGTGCGCGACTATGTGCATGTGCTGGATCTGGTCGAGGCGCATCTCGCCGGGCTCGACCTGCTGATGTCGGGCGGCGCAAGTCGGGTGTTCAGCCTGGGCACCGGAACCGGCTTTTCGGTGCGCGAGGTGATCGACGCCGCTGCCGCCGTCACCAATGCGCCGGTGCCCGTGGTCGAAGGCCCGCGACGAGCGGGCGATGCCGTCCGGCTCGTCTGCGGCAGCGACCGCGCCCGGCGCGAACTGGGCTGGACCCCGCGCCGTTCGGCGATGCGCGAGATGATCGCGGACGCCTGGCGCTGGCACCAGACCGGCGGCTATCGGGCCGACTGAACCGGACCCGGCAACAATCCGCGGGAACTGTCCACAATCTACAGCGGAAACCTGCCCGCGGATCAATGATCCGCCATCCGGGCTCCCGATTGTGGTCGCAATTGGCCTGTCTGCTTGGGAATAGCACGGACCAAATGGCCGTTGGGACACCAGGCGAAGGCAGGCGCGGGGCAGCTTCATGGCAAGGTCGGCGGCAGAACAGCTCTTTCTCGAGCTGATGAACCGCGCCAGGCTCGACCCTCTGGGCGAGGCGGCGCGATTCGGAATCGGGCTGAACGACGGGCTTTCGCCGGGCCGCATCTCCTCAACCCCGAAGCAGGTTCTGGCCTACAATCCGATGCTGGAGGCATCGTCGCTCGCGCATTCCGAATGGATGCTGGCAACGCGGATCTTCTCGCATTACGGCGCGAACAACAGCACCGCGAACAACCGGATGGAGGCTGCGGGCTATCGATTCACCGGAAGCTGGGCCTGGGGCGAGAACCTGTCGATGATGTCCGGCCTCGGCACATCGGCGCTGGACGCACAGGTGCCCAGCCATCACCGGAACCTGTTCCTGAGCGCCGGTCACCGGGTGAACCTTCTGAACGACAGTTACCGCGAGGCCGGTGCCGCGTTCGCGACCGATTCCTCGAGCCAGTATCTGACGGTGAACTTCGGCCTCAGCGGCTCGCGCCTGTTCCTGACCGGAGTGGCGCACACCGATCGCAACGGCAACCGGTTCTACGACATCGGCGAGGCGATCGGTGGCGTCAGCTTCTCGATCGGCGGGGCATCGTCTGCCAGCGACGGCGCAGGCGGCTACGCGGTCGGTTTCACCGGCACCGGCTGGCAGACTGTCACCGTTTCGCTCGGCGCGCGGACGATCCGCGCCGAGGTTCTGGTGCAGGGCCAGAACGTGAAGCTCGACTACATGGTGGACAGCGACGGGATCGGCATTCTGCGCTCGACCGCCGGCATCCGGCTGCTGGAGCCGCTGAGCAACAGCCCGGTGGGGCTGGAGATGATCGGCATCCAGGGCGGAGAGATCGTCGGCGGAGACCGCGGCGACCTGCTGATCGGCAACCGCGGCAACAACCGGATCGACGGCGGCGGCGGAAACGACACGATCCGCGCCGGAGACGGATCGGACACGATCTTCGGCGGTGCGGGCGACGACATCATCTTCGGCGGCGACAGCGAGGCCGATATCCGCGACCTGATCTACGGCGGAGACGGCAACGACTGGATCGATGCCGGCTGGGGCAATGACGAGGTGCACGGCGGCAACGGCGACGACACGATCTTCGGCGGGTTCGGCGCGGACACGCTGATCGGGAATGCCGGAAACGATGTCATCAACGGCGGGCCGGGCAGCGATCTGATCTTCGGCGGTCCGGGCGACGACTGGCTGAACGGCGGCTTCGGGCATGACCGTCTGAACGGCG
>JBKBMT010000008.1:0-55778 GCA_046295655.1 Gemmobacter sp.
GGGTTGCCCATCCCCACCCCCGTCAGTTCGGAAGCCTGGAACACGCCCCGCCGCCCACACGCAGATCAATGGGTCGCGACCCCGGATACCTCTCGCCTTCGTGCGGATCCGGCATCTGAGGAGCAGACGGAACTGGCTGCCTGGGTCAAGGGCGTCGCCGCTCGCCCGATCATTCCGGGTTGCCACGGGCGCCATACCTCTGACGCCGAACCGCGCCTTCAGGCCGCGTTCAGAAGCGGAATCATCCGCTGCCAAACCGTCTGTCAGATTGTGCAGAACCGTCTGTCGCGCCACACACGCGCCACAGTGTCGCTGGCCGGAAGAAGATTTCGCTTTACAGGCTTCCCTCCATCGCACACCATATCTAGTAAGAGGCGCAACTGAGAACCGCAGCCTCTTGCCGGAACCGCAGCGTCTTGTGGGTCTGTGACCTTGGGGCGCAATGCCAGAGAGGCTGTGCATGTCGCTGTCCGAGGACTTCCTGACAACCGAAGAGCTCCATCCGATCGACATCGTCGAATCGCTGGCCTCGCACCACGACTGGGAATTCGACCGCATCGCCGACGACCAGATCGCGATGGCCGTCGAAGGGCAGTGGCGGACCTATTCGCTGACCCTTGCGTGGTCGGGCCGGGACGAGACGCTGCGGCTGATCTGCACCTTCGAGATGGAGCCGCCGGAAGGCCGGTTGCCGCAGATCCACGACCTTCTGAACCGGATCAACGACGAATGCTGGTGCGGGGCGTTCAGCTACTGGGCCGAGCAGCGCCTGATGGTCTGGCGTTATGGCCTGGTGCTGGCGGGCGGACAGGTTGCCGGGCCCGAACAGATCGACCGGATGATCGCGGCGGCCCTGGGCGCGGCGGAACGCTACTACCCGGCGTTCCAGCTTGCGGGGTGGGGCGAGCGCTGCCCGGAAGAAGCCCTCAAGGTCGCCATTGCCGAGGCCTACGGCCGCGCCTAAGGTCTGCCCCCGAACAGGAGGGGCACATGGAATTCGGCGATATCGGGACCCGAGGTCTGGTTCTTGTCGGCTGCGGGCGCATGGGTTCGGCGCTGCTTTCGGGCTGGCTGGATCGGGGGCTTGCGCCTGCTTCGGTGCATGTGCAGGAACCCGCACCCTCGGACTGGCTGCGCGGGAGCGGGGTTCGACTGAACGGCGCGCTGCCGCAGACCCCGGCGGTCGTGCTGATCGCGGTGAAGCCGCAGATGATGGGCGACGCGCTGCGCGGTCTCGGCCGGTTGCAGCAGGGCACGCTGGTGCTGAGTGTCGCGGCGGGCACCCGGATCGCGGCCTACGAGGCCGCCTTCGGCCCCGAGGCGGCGGTGGTGCGCGCCATGCCCAACACGCCGGCCGCGGTGGGCCGGGGCATCACCGCGATCGTCGGCAATGCCCGGGCCGGCGCCGACCAGATGGCGCTTGCCGAGACGCTGTTGTCGGCGGTCGGTCAGGTCGTGCGACTGGAGACCGAGGACCAGATGGATGCGGTCACGGCGGTTTCGGGCTCGGGCCCGGCCTATGTGTTCCACATGATCGAGGCGCTTGCGGCCGCGGGGGTGTCGCAGGGCCTGCCGGCCGATCTGGCGATGCGGCTGGCGCGGGCGACCATCGTCGGGGCGGGCGAGCTTGCGCACCGCTCGCAGGACAGCGCCGAGCAGTTGCGGATCAACGTCACCTCGCCGGGCGGGACGACGGCCGCGGCGCTGCGCATCCTGATGGACCCGGAGGCAGGGCTGACCCCGTTGATGTGCCGGGCCGTCCAGGCCGCGGCCGACCGCGGGCGGGAGCTGGGCCAGTGATCGGCTTCGACGATTTCCTCAAGGTCGATATTCGGGTCGGCCGCATCCTGCGGGCCGAACCGTTCCCGCAGGCGCGCAAGCCGGCGTTCAAGCTCTGGATCGATTTCGGCGCCGGTATCGGCGAGAAGCGGTCTTCGGCGCAGATCACCGCGCATTACACGCCCGAGGCGCTGGTCGGCCGTCAGGTTCTTGCGGTGGTGAACTTTCCGCCGCGTCAGATCGGGCCGTTCCTGTCGGAGGTGCTGGTGCTCGGCGTTCCCGATGCGGATGGCGCGGTGGTGCTGGTCGGACCCGACCATGATGTTCCGGCGGGCGGGAGGCTCCATTGACCCCGAAACTTCTGATGACCCGCCGTCTGCCGGAACGGGTGATCGCCGAGGCGCTCAAGCGGTTCGATGTCACGGTGCGTGAGGACAACGCTCCCTTGACCGAGGCCGGGGCGCTGGCCGCACTGAACGACCACGACGCGGTGATTCCGACGCTGGGCGATGCCTTCAGCGCGGCGGTGTTCGCCCACGGTCATGCGCCGCGCTGCCGGCTGCTGGCCAATTTCGGGGTCGGCTACAACCATATCGACGTGGCCGCTGCGCGGGCCGCCGGTGTCGAGGTGACGAACACCCCGGGCGCCGTGACAGATGCCACCGCCGATATTGCCATGACCCTGATCCTGATGGCTGCCCGGCGGGCAGGCGAAGGCGAGCGGCTGGTGCGCTCGGGCCGCTGGGAGGGATGGCACCCGACCCAGATGCTGGGCCTGCATGTCACAGGCAAGCGGCTGGGCGTCATCGGCATGGGCCGGATCGGCCGCGCCATCGCCCGGCGGGCGCATTTCGGCTTCGGCATGGAGATCGTGTTCTTCAACCGCTCCCGCGTAGAGGATCCGGGGGTTCCCGCAATCCAGGCCCGAACGCTGCACGAGGCCATGGCCTGCGACATCGTTGCGGTGGCGGTTCCGGGCGGGGCGGATACGCGGCACCTGATCGATGCGGCAGCGCTGGCGGCGATGCCGCCGCATGGGGTGTTCGTCAACATCGCGCGGGGCGATGTGGTGGACGAGACCGCCCTGATCGAGGCCCTTCGCGAGCGGCGGATCGGGGCGGCGGGGCTGGATGTCTATGAGCACGAGCCGGTGGTGCCCGAGACGCTTCGGGCGCTCGACAATGCGGTGCTGCTGCCGCATCTCGGCACGGCGGCGCTGGAGGTGCGCGAGGCCATGGGCCTGATGGCGGTGGAGAATGTCATGGCCTTCTTCGACGGCCGGAGCCCGCCGAACCGGGTGTGACGCGGGCCGGCTGCGACGACGCGCAGAGGCTCGCGGCGGCTAGATGAACTGCTCGCCGATCAGCCGTTCCTCCAGCCCGTGACCCGGATCGAACAGGATCCGGTGGCGGATCGCCGGCTCGGACTGCACCTCGACCGAGACGACATCGCGCACCGACCTGCCGTCGGCATCGGCCATGACGGGGCGCTTGGCGGGTTCCAGCACGTCGAACCTGACATGCGCCGTCTTGGGCAGCAGCGCCCCGCGCCAGCGGCGGGGGCGAAAGGCCGCGACGGCGGTCAGCGCCAGGACATCCGAGCCGATGGGCAGGATCGGTCCGTGGGCGGAATAGTTGTAGGCGGTCGAGCCTGCCGGCGTGCTGACCAGCGCGCCGTCGCAGACCAGCTCGTCCAGCCGCACCTTGCCGTCGACCGAGATCCGCAGCCGTGCCGCCTGCGGCCCCGCACGCAGCAGCGAAACCTCGTTGATCGCCAGCGCATGGGCTTCGGACCCGTCGGCGGTGACGACGTGCATGGCCAGCGGGTTCAGGATTTCCTCGACCGCCGTCGTAAGCCGGTCCTCCAGCCCGTCGGCACTGTAGGCATTCATCAGGAAGCCGATCGTGCCGCAGTTCATGCCATAGACCGGCAGATCCAGCGCCTGGGTGTCGTGCAGGGTCTGAAGCATGAAGCCGTCGCCACCCAGCGCAACGATCGCCCGTGCTTCGGTTTCATCCGTCTGGCCGTAGCGGGCCACCAGTTCGGCAAGCGCCGCCTGCGCCTGTTCCGTCCCCGACGCCCGGAACGCGATGCCTGCGTTCGCCATGCCCGACCCCTGCCCGCTGCGGGCATGATGGGCGCCGGGCCGGCCTTCCGCAACCCCCGGCCGGCAACGGCGGGGATTTCGTGCCGGGCCGCGTTTTCGATGCTTTCGCGGTGCCGCACCATCGGCTAGAAGCGCCGCACGTCCGCCGCAAGGAGATGCTTCCATGACCGCCGCCCACCGCGATGCCGGGTTCTTCGACGAGCCCCTGTCGAGCCGCGACCCCGAGCTTCACGCCGCGATCACCGCAGAGCTTGGCCGCCAGCGCGACGAGATCGAGCTGATCGCCAGCGAGAACATCGTGAGCCGCGCCGTTCTGGAGGCGCAAGGCAGCGTCATGACCAACAAGTATGCCGAGGGCTATCCGGGCCGGCGCTACTATGGCGGATGCCAGTTCGTCGATGTGGCCGAAACCCTGGCAATCGACCGGGCCTGCAAGTTGTTCGGCGTGCGTTTCGCGAATGTCCAGCCGAATTCGGGGAGCCAGGCGAACCAGGGGGTGTTCACCGCGCTCCTGAAGCCCGGCGACACGATCCTCGGGATGGAACTGGCCTCGGGCGGGCATCTGACCCATGGCGCGGCGCCGAACCAGTCGGGCAAGTGGTTCAATGCCGTCCAGTACGGCGTCCGGCGGCAGGACTGCCTGATCGACTACGACCGGGTCGCGGCGCTTGCGGCGGAACATCGGCCGAAGCTGATCATCGCAGGCGGCTCGGCCATTCCCCGGGTGATCGACTTTGCGCGGTTCCGCGCCATCGCGGATTCCGTCGGCGCCTGGCTGTTGGTGGACATGGCGCATTTCGCCGGGCTGGTGGCGGGTGGTGTTCACCCTTCGCCCTTCCCCCATGCCCATGTCGCGACCACCACCACCCACAAGACCCTGCGCGGCCCGCGTGGCGGCATGATCCTGACCGACGACGAGGAGATCGCGAAGAAGGTCAATTCCGCGATCTTCCCCGGCATCCAGGGCGGGCCGCTGATGCATGTGATCGCGGCCAAGGCGGTCGCCTTCGGCGAGGCGCTGCGGCCAGAGTTCAAGGCCTATGCCGCGCAGGTGGTGAAGAACGCCGCGGCGCTGGCCGACCAGTTGCAGAAGGGCGGGCTGGACATCGTGACCGGCGGCACCGACACCCATGTGATGCTGGTCGATCTGCGGCCCAAGGGTGTGAAGGGCAATGCAACCGAAAAGGCGCTGGGCCGCGCGCACATCACCTGCAACAAGAACGGCATCCCGTTCGATCCGGAAAAGCCCGCGGTGACCTCGGGCATCCGGCTGGGGACGCCGGCCGGCACGACCCGGGGCTTCGCCGAGCCCGAGTTCCGCCAGATCGCCGACTGGATCGTGCGGGTTATCGACGGGCTTGCGGCGAACGGCGACGACGGCAACGAGGCCGTGGAGACGGCGGTGAAGGCCGAGGTGGCGGCGCTCTGTGCGCGTTTCCCGGTCTATCCGGGACTGTGACGGCCGGCGTGGCGCCCCGGTCCGGCCCCGGTCAGAGGAACCCGCGCCAGACCAGAACCGCGACGAACAGACCGGCCGTCACCAGAAGCCCGAACAGGATCGACCCGGTCACGCCCAGAAGCCGCCCCATGAACCGGTCGAAGGCGCCGATCTCGTTCAGGTGCCGGATACAGGTGTCGTAGGCTTCGGCGATCCGGGTATCGTCGAGCATCGTCTGGACCTTGGGATGCCGGGCGAGCGCGGCGACCTCGGCCAGATACTCTGCCTCGCGGCGCACCCGGCGCGGCAGGGCGCGGCCACCACGCCGCAGCTTTTCGGCCAGCCCGTTGCCGCGGATGCGCAGACGGTCCTCCATCAATTGCGCCACCCGGTCGGCCATCTGCTGAACGCTTGCCGCACCCATCGTCCGAACTCCGCACTGGTTCCGGCCCGAGCCTAGACGACAACACCGCGATTGGGAATCGTCCCCCTGCACGACCGCTATGGTCCTCGGGGCGCCGGCGCGCTATCGGCAGGGGATGATAGCGATTCCCCTCGCCACGACCCTGATCGGGGCCGACAGGCCCGGTCCGCCCCTGCTGATCGCCCACGGCCTGTTCGGATCGGCGCGCAACTGGGGGGCGATCGCCCGGCGGCTGGCCGAGGCCCGTCCGGTCCTGACCGTGGACATGCGCAATCACGGGCAGAGCGCCTGGACCGACACCCACGGCTATCCCGAGATGGCCGCGGATCTGGCGGCGGCGATCGAGGCGCAGGGCGGCGCGGTCGATGTGCTGGGCCATTCCATGGGTGGCAAGGCGGCCATGGCACTGGCCCTGTCGCGGCCCGATCTGGTGCGGCGGCTCGTCGTCGCCGACATCGCGCCGGTGGCCTATGGCCATTCGCAAAGCCGGCATATCGCGGCGATGCGGGCGCTCGACCTGTCCGGTCTGACTGCCCGGCACGAGGCCGACCGCCGGCTGGCCGGAACGGTGGACGACCCCGGTCTGCGCGCCTTCTTCCTGCAATCGCTGGATCTGAAGTCCGATCCGCCGCGCTGGCGGCTGAACCTCGACACGCTGGAGGCCGAGATGCCGCGGATCGTGGGCTGGGACGACCTGCCCGGCCGGTTCGAGGCGCCGGCGCTGTTCCTGTCGGGGTCGCTGTCGGACTATGTCCGGCCCGAGCATCGCCCGGGGATCCTTGCGCAGTTTCCCGCCGCGCGCTTTGCCCGTATCCCCGGCGCGGGCCACTGGCTTCATGCCGAACGGCCGCGCGAATTCGCGGGCGCCGTGGCGGCGTTCCTCGATGCCGGGCTGCCGGAGCGGGGCTAGCGGGGCGGCCGGATCGCCGACGGGCAGGACGCGCTAGAGATTGCCGGCGCCCGGCGGAGGCGTCACCGACCGGCGCTTGATCGCCGCCTCGCGCCAGGTGATGTAGCTGATCGCCGCGATGATCACCGCGCCGCCCAGAAGCACGAAGGGGTCCACCGCCTCGCCGAACACCACCGCGCCCAGGAGCGTTGCCCAGACAAGTTGCAGGAAGGTCACCGGCTGGGTGACGGCGATGGGCGCAAGGGTGAAGGCGCGGGTCATGCAGTAATGGCCCGCGGTGGCGAACACCGCAACGAGCCCCAGCCAGCCGAGCTGCGCCCAGGTGATCGGCACCCAGACCGCCGCCGCCAGCGGCGCAAGCCCGATGGTGACCGTTGCCGACATCAATGCGACGATCGCCCCGGCCGGCATCACCTGGCTGAGCCGCTTGGCGAACAGGTAGGATCCGGCAAAGGCCGCGGCCGCGCCTATCTGGGCCAGGTGGCCGGGTTCGACCGCCCGCATGCCGGGCCGCAGGACGATCAGCGCGCCGAGAACGGCGACGCCGATCGCGATCAGCCGCCGCGCGGCCAGCCTCTCGCCGAAGAACAGTGCGGCCCCGAGGGTCACGAGCACCGGGTTCAGGTATCCGATCGCCGTCACCTCGGCGACGGGTATCCGGGCCATGGCGTAGAACCAGCAGACGACCGCCACGGTATGCACCGCCCCGCGCCCGGCGATCATCGGCCAGACCCCGGCCGGCAGCCCGCTGCGCCAAAGCGCGACCAGCGCCGGCCCAAGGAACACCACCCCCCAGGCAAAGCGCAGGAAGGCCGACTGCGCCGCCGGCAGATCTGTGCCCAGATAGCGGACGATGCCCGTCACGGCGACGAAGGACAGGCCGGAGGCCAGCATCCACAGGATCCCGGAAAGCGGGCGCGGTGCGGTGAGCGTCGTGTCGGTCATGGCCGCACCAAACCTGCCGCGCCGCGCGGCCGCAAGCCCCGAATGCAAGGTTGCGAGATGGTCCGGCGGGGCGCACAGTGCAGGGCATGAGAAAGCTGGCCCTTCCGTTTGCCGGACTTCTGGCGCTTGCTGTTCCGGCTCAGGCCGAGACCCGGGTTTCGGTGTTCGGCGGCGTGCTGACCGACAATACCTGGGAAGAGGTCGTCCTGACGCCATGGAAGATCGACGCGAAACGCCCGGGCCTGATCGGGGTCGGTTTCAGCCGGCCGGTCGGCGCTGGGTGGGACACGCGGGCGGGCCGGTTGCGGTTCGAGGTCGAGGCGCAGGTGGTGCGGCAGTTCGGCCTCCAGCAGAACTGGGAGGTCAACCTGCCGCTGACCGCACGGCTGCACCCGCACCGGCCGGTTCTCGGCGTGATCGACAACCTTGCCTTCGGCATCGGCCCGTCATGGGCCACGCGCCCCCCGGCCTTCGAGCGGGTGCGCGGGCGAGGCAATGCGCGTCGGGCGCTGATCTACTGGCACCTGGAATTCGAACACCGGCTGGACAGCGGCGCAAGCGTGTTCGGCCGGCTCCACCACCGGTCGGACGGGTTCGGCCTGGTCGGGCCCGGCGGATCCTCGAACAGCCTG
The DNA here is from genome assembly GCA_046295655.1 of Gemmobacter sp. Taxonomy (GTDB): domain Bacteria; phylum Pseudomonadota; class Alphaproteobacteria; order Rhodobacterales; family Rhodobacteraceae; genus JBKBMT01. The sequence continues at coordinate 8,236 of JBKBMT010000008.1, forward strand.
GTGATCGGCTGGCGCCGCGGGCTGTTACCGGCGCGACGGCTCAAAGCTGCGCCGCCACCTCCTCGGGGATGTCGAAATTCGCCGTCACCGACTGCACGTCGTCGTCGTCCTCGAGCGTGTCGATCAGCTTCACCAGCTTCTGCGCAGTCTCGAGATCCACCATCGTACGGTTCTGCGGGCGCCACACGAGCTTCGATTCGGTCGATTCGCCCAACGCCCGTTCCAGGGCCTCGGACACTTCGCTCAGTTCCTCCATGGCGCAATAGATCCAGTGCCCGTCGGCGTCGGATTCCACGTCCTCGGCGCCCGCTTCCAGCGCAGCCTCCAGCACCCTGTCAGGACTGCCCGCCTCGGGCGGATAGGTGATCTCGCCCACCCGGTCGAACATGAAGCTGACCGATCCTGTGGTGCCCAGGTTGCCGCCATGCTTGGCGAAATAGCTGCGCACGTTCGATGCGGTGCGGTTGATGTTGTCGGTCATGGTCTCGACGATCACGGCGATGCCGTTCGGTCCGTAGCCTTCGTAGCGGATCTCGGAATAGTCCGCGGCGTCGCCGGCCTGGCTTTTCCTGATCGCCCGTTCGATCACGTCCTTGGGCATCGACTGCGCCCTGGCCGCCTTGACCGCAAGGCGAAGGCGCGGGTTCTTGTCGGGGTCGGGGTCGCCCATCTTCGCCGCGACGGTGATCTCCTTCGACAGCTTGGAGAACAGCTTGGACCGCGCCGCATCCTGCTTGCCCTTGCGATGCTGGATGTTGGCCCATTTGGAATGGCCCGCCATGGGATGACCTCTTGTCCTGAAAACCGGCGTTTCCTTAGCGCCATGGCAACGGTACATGCAACCCCGGTGCCGGTTGCGCGTTGAGCCGCACGGGGCAGACGGGACCAATCGCTGCGGGGCGCGACGTGACCAACGAACAGATCATCCTCTTCGCGCTTTTCGCGGTGGTCCTGGGCCTGTTCGCATGGGGCCGGTTCCGGTACGACGGCGTGGCCTTCGGGGCGCTGATGACCGGGGTTCTTGCCGGTGTGGTCCCGGTCGACGCCGCCTTCGAAGGGTTCGGCCATCCCGCGACGCTGATCGTGGCGCTGGTTCTCGTCGCCTCGGCCGGCCTGACGCAATCGGGCGCGGTGTCGCTGCTGACGCGGCGCCTGGTCCGCGACGACCGGCCCGTGTCGCTCCACATCGCGGTGATCGGGGGGCTTGGCGCGGCGCTGTCGGGGTTCATGAACAACATTGCGGCGCTGGCCCTGCTGATGCCCGTGGACATGCAGACTGCCCGCAAGGCGGGCCGCGCGGCGGCGCTGACGCTGATGCCGCTGGCCTTCGCCACGATCCTCGGCGGCATGCTGACGCTGATCGGAACGCCACCGAACATCCTTGTTTCCACGATCCGGGCCGACCAGCTGGGCCAGGGCTTCGGCATGTTCGACTTCGCCCCGGTCGGCCTGACGGTGGCGCTGGCCGGACTGATCTTCGTGGCGCTGATCGGCTGGCGGCTGATCCCGGTGCGGGAGGGGCAGGCCAACGAGAAAAGCGCCGAGATCGCGGAATACGTGGCCGAAGTGACCGTCGCCGAAGGAAGCCCGATCATCGGCAAGACCATCGCCGAACTCGACGAGGCAGCCGAGAAGGCCGATATCGCCATCCTCGCGCTGATCCGCGACGGCAAGCGCCGACCGGGACGGTCCCGGCTGATCCCCCTGTCCGCGGGCGACGTGCTGTTGATCGAGGCCTCGCCCGAGGCGCTGGAGGAATTCCGGGCCGAGAACAAGCTGAGGTTTCCCGAGGCGGCGCGTGGCAAGGGTGCCATCCCGACCGGCGAGGGGCTGGTGCTGATCGAGGCGGTCGTGCAGGACACGTCGCGCATCGCAGGACGCACGGCCGGAAAGATCGGGCTGGGCTGGCGTCACCAGACCGTCCTGATGGGCATCTCGCGCCGCGGGCGGACGATCCGCGATCACGTCCGTCGCACGGTGGTGCAACCGGGCGACATCCTGCTGCTGCTCGCGCCCGAGGAGAGTGCCGAGGTGGTCATCGACTGGCTTGGCTGCCTGCCGCTGGCGCGCAGCACGCAGGTCGTCCGTGACGACAAGGCCGTGCTGGCGCTCGGGTTGTTCGCCGGGGCCGTAGCGGCGGCCACGTTCGGGATCGTGTCGCTCCAGGTCGCGCTCGGACTGGTGATCCTCGGTTACGTGGCGGCGAAGATCCTGCCGCTGGCGGATCTCTATGCGAATGTGGACTGGCCGGTGGTGGTGCTGCTCGGTTCGATGATCCCGCTTGGCCTCGCACTGGACCGGACCGGCGGCACGACGCTGATCGCGGGCTGGCTCATGGCGGCGACGGACGGCCTGCCGGCCTGGGTCGCCCTTCTGGTGCTGATGGTGGTGACGATGACGCTGTCGGACGTGCTGAACAACAACGCCACGACCCTCGTCGCGGCCCCGGTGGGCATCAGGCTGGCCGAAGGGCTCGGGGTCAGCCCCGACCCCTTCCTGATGGCCGTGGCCGTGGCCGCATCCTGCGCCTTCCTGACCCCGATCGGGCATCAGAACAACACCGTCGTGATGGGGCCGGGAGGGTATCGGTTTGGCGATTACTGGCGCATGGGCCTGCCGCTGGAGATCATCGTGATCGCGGTCGGATTGCCGGCGATCCTGTTCTTCTGGCCGCTGTGAGACCGATCAGAACGGGAAGAAGACCGGGATCAGCAGACTGATCACGACCATCATCAGCAGGTTCAGCGGCAGGCCGATGCGCAGGAAGTCGGTAAAGCGATACCCGCCCGGCCCATAGACCAGCGTGTTGGTCTGATACCCGATCGGCGTGGCGAAGGAGGCCGAGGCGCCGAACATCACCGCCACGATCAGGGGCCGCGGATCGACGCCCAGCTGTGCCGCAAGCCCGATCGCGATGGGCGTCAGGATCACCGCGACAGCGTTGTTGGTCACCACCTCGGTCAGGATCGAGGTCAGGGCATAGATCGCGAAGATCAGCGCAAAGGCGGGCAGGCCGGCCATCCACGGGGCGATGCCGCCGACGATCAGTTGCACCGCCCCCGACCGGTCCAGCCCGGTGCCTACGGCAAGCATGGCGAAGATCAGCGCCAGAAGCCGGCCGTCCACCGAGTTGATCGCTTCGTCGCTGTCGATGCAGCGCGTGACCAGCACGATTGCGACCCCGATCAGGGAAAGGATGACGATGGGGGCCACGTTGAGCGCGGAGAGCACCACCACGCCGAGCAGCGCGCCGACGGCAATCGGGGCCTTGCGGCGGCGGTAGGGGCGTTCCGAAGGGGCCGAGATGTCGACAAGCTCCATGTCCGCCGCAAGCCGCTGGATGTCGTCGGGTGTGCCTTCCAGCAGAAGCGTGTCGCCGACCTGCACCACAAGGTCGTCAAGCTGCCGGCCGATGTTCTGGTTGCGCCGGTGGACGGCAAGCGGATAGACGCCATACCGCCGCCGCAGCCGCATCTGGCCGAGGCTGCGCCCGACCATCCGGCAGCCCGGCGAAATCAGCACCTCGACCGTGGTCGTCTGCACCGAACTCAGCTTGTCGACGAGCCGCAGGTCCCGCGACTGCTGCAGGGCCAGAACCTCGGACATCGGCGTGCGCAGCACCACACGGTCGCCCGGTTCCAGCACCACTTCGGCCAGACTGCGCCGCAGGCTGGCGTCGCCCCGCAGGACGTCGATCACGCGCATGTTGTCGCGGCGGAACAGCTCCACCTCGTCGACACGGCGCCCGATCAGGGCCGAACCCTCGGGCAGGGCCACCTCGGTGAAGAACTTCATCCGTTGACGGTCGCCGAGCAACTGGCCCATGCTGGCCCGATCCGGCAGCAGCCTCCGGGCGAAAAGCCCGAGATAGGCAACCCCCACCAGCGACAGCGCCAATCCGAGAGGGGCGATTTCGAAGATGCCGAAGCCCTGAAGCCCCTGCTGGCGCGCCACCCCGTCCACAAGAAGGTTGGTCGAGGTGCCGATCAGCGTCACCGTGCCGCCGAAGATCGCGAGATAGCTGAGCGGGATCATCAGCTTCGAGGCCGAGATCTGCAACTGCCGGGCGATCTGCATGAATACCGGGATCATGACCACGACGATCGGCGTGTTGTTCATGAAGGCCGACATGGCGATCACCGCGGCCGCGATCGCCGCAAGCGACAGCGCCGCATTGCGCTGCACTCCGGCCAGGGCGAACTGTGTCACCCAGTCCAGCGCGCCGGTGCGCACCAGGGCGCCGACGATGATGAACATGGCCGCAATGGTCCATGGGGCGTGGTTGGACATCGCCGCCAGAACCTGATCCTGGGGCAGGATGCCGGACAGCAGCATTGCCGCCGCCCCGGCGATCGCCACGACTTCGACCGGGAACGTCTCGCGCAGGAACATGACGAACATCGCCACGACGATCAGGATCGCACCGATGGCCTGGGCGTCAGGTCCGCTCAGAAGCGTGGTCATGTCGCGCTGCCCCTATTCGTGGTCAGGTTGGGTCTTTCGCAGGCGCAGCGCAAGTGGCGCGCTGCCGCGGCCGGGGCTGGACCAGCGCAATGCCCGCCATCAGCAGCACGAAGGCAAGCCAGACCCAGCCCGAGAACCGCTCGCCCAGAAGCAGCATGGCCCAGACGAGGCCGAAGGCCGTGACCAGATAGGAGACCTGCGCCGCGAAGGTCGGGCCGGCCCGTCCCACGAGCCAGACATAGCCAACATAGATCCCGGCGTTCAGGACGGCGCCTACGGCCATGGCCGCCTGTCCTCTGGTGGCGGCCGGGACAATGAAGGTGCCCGAGGCCAGTGCCAGCGGCAGGGTCAGGAGCGTGCCAAACAGGAAGGCCCCCAAAAGGGCCTGAACCGGGTCGAGACCGAGGTCGGCATAGCCGGCAACGGAGTGGCTTTCGATGGCGTAGCACATCGGCGTGACAAGCGCGATCGGCAGCGCCGCGAGCATCGCGCGTTCCGGCAGGCTGGTCTCGGGCAGCGCCACGAAGGCCATCGCCGAAAGCCCGAGCGCCAGACCGAGGATGCGCAGCGGGTCCAGCCGTTCGCGCTCGAGCAGAAGTCCCAGTGCGAAGACAAGCAGAGGCGTCGTGGAGATCACCAGCGACAGGATTCCCGCCGGCAGGGTCTGCGCCGCCAGAAGCGAGGTGTAGTTGGGGATGACCGCGCCGGTCAGCGCGATCACCGCATAAAGCCGCAGGGCCGGCAGGGTCAGAACCAGACCCCGCCCGCGAAACGCCGCGACCAGCGCGACCGAAACAAGCCCCAGCACCTGCCACCAGAACACCACGCCGAACCCGCCGTAGCCCTCCGACACCACGATCTTCGTGAGCGGAGCACCAAGGCCCCAGCCGGCACCGAAGACGACGAGCGCGCCGAACGACAGCGCGTCCGCCCGCCTCAAGGCAGCGCCTCGGTCAGCCGGCCGCCCAGCCGGATCATCCGCACGCTCCGGGCCTTGCCGCTGGCGTCGTCGGTGTCCACCAGCACCCCCGAAAGGGTGGCCGGCCCGCCTGCGGGTTCGAACCTTCCACCGGGCATCTGGGTGACGAAGCGGCGCATCGGTTCGAGCTTCTGCATCCCGATCACCGAATCGTAGTCGCCGCACATCCCGGCATCGGTCTGATAGGCCGTGCCACCGGGCAGGATCTGGGCATCCGCCGTCGGCACATGGGTATGGGTGCCCACCACGAGGCTTGCCTGCCCGTCGCACCAGTGGCCCATCGCCATCTTCTCGGACGTGGCCTCGCAGTGCATGTCGACGATCACCGCCTGGGCAAGCCCGCCCAGGGGATGGGCGCGCAGCACCGGCTGGATGGCCGAGAACGGGTCGTCGAAGGGGCGCTTCATGAACACCTGGCCCAACGCCTGCGCCACCAGAACCTTGCGGCCGTCGGGCAGCGCGAACAGCCGTGCCCCGTGCCCGGGCGCCGCCTTGGCATAGTTCAGAGGGCGCAGGATGCGCGGTTCCTGTTCGATGAATGCCAGCATCTCGCGCTGGTCGAAGGCATGATCGCCGAGCGTCAGGCAATCCGCGCCGGCCTCGAGCAGCGCCTTGGCATGGGCTCCGGTCAGGCCGGCCCCGTTCGACGCGTTCTCGCCGTTCACCACGACGAAATCCAGGCCCCAGTCGCGGCGCAGCGCCGGGAGGCGTTCGATCACCGCCGTGCGGCCCGAGCGGCCCATGACATCGCCGAGAAACAGAAGCCTCATGCGCCTCGCCTAGACCCTGTGATGCGGCGGGGCAAGGGGTCAGGGCTTGGGCCGGTCGTCCCAGTCCGTGCGCAGGATGCGGCGGGCATCGCCCTCGGGGTCGTCATACTGCCGGTTCCGGAGCGACCAGAAGAAGGCCAGAAGGCCGAGCCCGCCCAGGAACAGCGACACCGGGATGAGGATCGCAAGGACTTCCATGCTCGCTCCTATTTCAGCCGCAGCGCGTTCAGAGAGACGGTGATCGACGAGACCGACATGGCCAGCGCAGCCCAGAGCGGCGTGCAGAGACCCACCAGCGCGACCGGCACCGCGACCACGTTGTAAAGCCCCGAAAGCCAGAAGTTCTCGCGGATCCGCCGGGTGGCGGTGACACTGATCCGGGCGGCATCGGCGATCGGCCCGATGTCGCGCCCCAGAAGCACGATGTCCGAGGCGACCCGCGCCGCATCCAGCGCCGAGGCCGGCGAGACCGAGACATGCGCGGCCGCAAGCGCCGCGGTGTCGTTCAGCCCGTCCCCCACCATCAGCACCCGCCGCCCGGCCGCCGTCAGTTCTGCCACGCGGGCCGCCTTGTCCGCGGGCAGCGCGCCGGCGACATGCCGTTCGATCCCGAGGCGTGCCGCCAGCGCCGCCACCGGCCCGTCGGTATCGCCGGACACCAGCCAGATCTGCTTGCCCTGCGCGCGCAGCCCGGCCACCGCGGCTTCGGCACCGGGGCGCAGGCTGTCGGCGAACTCGATCGCCAGCGTCCGGCCCTCGACCGACAGGTACGTGGCCGTCACCGGGCGCGGCTCGGCCCCGGTCCAGTCGGCCCGGCCGAGCCGCACGATGCGGCCGTCGCGGCGCCCCTCGATCCCGCGTCCGGGCACTTCGGTCACCTCGCCGACATGCGGATCGGGTCCGATACCGGCCGCTTCGGCCGCCCGGGCGAGGGCGCGCGCCAGCGGATGGGCAGAGCCCGCGGCAAGCGCCACCGCGACGCCGAGATCGGCGCGGGGCAGTGCGGTCAGATCCACCGGTTCGGGCGTTCCCATGGTCAGCGTGCCGGTCTTGTCGAACACCACCGTATCGACTTCGGCCAGCCGTTCCAGCGCGGTGCCGGACTTGATCAGAAGTCCCTGCCGGAACAGCTTGCCCGATGCGGCCGTGACCACCGCCGGCACCGCAAGGCCCAGGGCGCAGGGGCAGGTGATGATCAGCGTTGCCGCGGCGATGTTGATCGCCAGCCGCGCGTCCCCGCCGGTCAGCCACATCCAGACCAGGAAGGCCGAGAACGCCAGCAGATGCACCACCGGCGAATAGGCGCGGGCGGCGCGGTCGGCGAGGCTGGTGTAACGGGTCTTCGCGCTTTCGGCGACCGCGACCAGTTCGGCCATCCGGTGAAGTGACGTGTCGCGCCCCGCCGCGGTAACGCGCACGGTCAGCGGGCCGGTCAGGTTCACCTCGCCCGCGCTCAGCACCGTGCCGGGGCCGGCGGCGACGGGAAGCGTCTCGCCGGTCAGAAGCGAGCGGTCGAGTTCGGACGCCCCCGCCTCGACCGTGCCGTCCACTGGCACCCGCCCGCCGGGCCGGACCAGAACCAGATCGCCGGGCGCCAGTTCGGCCGCCGCGACGGTTTCCTCGGCGCCGTCGCGCAGCCGGACCGCGCGGGGCACTTCCAGCGCCGCGAGTTCCTGCGCCGCCGACCGGGCGATGGCGCGGGTGCGATGGTCCAGATAGCGCCCGGCCAGCAGGAAGAAGGTCAGCATCACCGCCGCGTCGAAATAGGCGTGCTTGCCCGAATGCCAGGTCTCGTAGATCGAGATCGAGGTGGCGAGGATGATCGCGAGGCTGATCGGAACATCCATCCCCAGCCGCCGCGCCTTCAGCGACGCCCAGGCCGACCGGAAGAAGGGCTGGCCGGCGAAAGCGACGGTGGGAATGGCGATCATGCCCGAGATCCAGTGGAACAGATCCCGCGTCGCGGCCTCGGCGCCCGACCAGACGGCCACGGACAGCAGCATGATGTTCATCATCGCAAAGCCCGAGACCCCCAGCCGCATCAGCAGCTCGCGCCCCTGCCGGTCGCTGTCGGTGACGGACAGGACGGCCTGATCCAGTTCGTGCGCCTCGTAGCCGAGCCGGTTCAGTTCCGGGACAAGCGACGCGGCGGTGACATCGGGCTCCGCCTCGACCAGCACCCGTTTCAGGGTCAGGTTCACCCGTGCCGACCGGACGCCGGGCAGGCGTTCGAGCCCGGTCTCGACGGTTGCGATGCACGCCGCGCAATGCACACCGGGAAGCGACAACATCAGCCGCGCCCGCGCTGGCCCGGCCTGGGCCGCCAGCCGTTCGGCACCCGGCGCGGCGACGCAGGCGGGACAGGCCGAGATGCCGGCGGTCTGCGGGTCGGCGACAAGGGTCATGGGTCAGCCCCGGACGAAGAGTTCGTGGCGCTGGCGGAAAGCCGTGCCGTCCGCCGCCTCGGCCTCGATCCGCACCAGCCACTTGCCGGGCGCCAGCGTCAGCGGTGCCACGAACACCGTGCCCTCGCGCACGAACTCCGGCGTCTGGTCGCTGGTCGCCTGGGTCGCCCGGCCGACCAGCACGCGCAGCGCGGCGACCTCGGCCGGCCGCGCACCGTCGCCCGCGGTGAACTTCAGCACCAGTTCGCCCCGGCTGCGGTCATAGGTCGGCTGGACCTGCCACCCCAGCGCCTCTTGTGCCCGGCGGTCGGCGTCGAAGCTCTGGCTGGCGACGTAGGGGCTTTTGACCTCGATCCCCGGGAAGGTTCCGATCGCTTTCGAGGCCATGAACAGGTTGACCCCGATGATGATGCCGAAGGCGGTGACGAAGATTGCGGCCACATGGCGCCCGGTGATCTCTCGCGGCTTTCCGTCAGCCTTGCCGTTTGCCATGTCAGTTCTCCCTTCCGTTGAAGATCGTCGCGACCGAGATGCGGTCCGAGGATGCCAGATCCTCGATCCAGAATTCCAGTTCGGTGCGGGCCGCGCTTGCGGCGGGTGTCCCGGCGGGCGCCACGACATAGACCCGCTGATGGTGGGTCGTGTCGGCTGGAACGGTTACGGTCAGCGCATCGGTGCCTTCGAGGCTGATGCGCAGCAGCGCATCGGACCGCAGCGAGAAGTGGAACGTCCGCTCCTCGTGATACTTGTTGCGCAGGCGCAGGTCATAGGTGTTGCGGATCGACCCGTCGGACAGGGTGACGAAGATCGGGTTGCGCACCGGTGTCACGTTCACATCGATGTCCGAACGCAGGAACAGCGCCACCACGAGACCGATGCCGATGCCCGCCCAAAGCACCGTGTAGAGGATCGTCCGTGGCCGGAATACGTGCTGCCACACCGGTTTTGGCGGCTTGCCCTCGCGTTCCCGCTGTTCGTCTGTCAGGGCAAGATAGTCGATCAGACCCCGGGGCTTGCCGATCCTGTCCATGACGTCGTTGCAGGCGTCGATGCAGAGCCCGCAGGTGATGCACGCCAGCTGCTGGCCGTCGCGGATGTCGATGCCCATCGGGCAGACGTTGACGCAGGCCATGCAGTCGATACAGTCGCCCTGCGTGCCTTCGGGGGCGGCCTGCCCCTTCTTCAGCTTGCCGCGCGGTTCGCCCCGCCACTCGCGATAGCCGATGGTGATCGTATCCTCGTCCATCATCGCGGCCTGGATGCGCGGCCAGGGACAGGCGTAGATGCATATCTGTTCCCGGGCAAAGCCGCCGAACCAGAAGGTCGTGCCGGTCAGGATTGCGATGGTCGTGTAGGCGACGGGATGGGCGGAGAAGCCGAGAAGGTCGCGCAGAAGGGTCGGCGCATCGGTGAAATAGAATACCCATGCGCCGCCGGTCGCCAGCGCGATGAGCAGCCACACGGTCCACTTGACCGCCCGCTTGCGGATCTTCTCGCCATTCCATTTCTGCCGATGCAGGCGCAGGCGCGCGTTGCGGTCGCCCTCGATCCACCGCTCGACCAGTATGAAAAGATCGGTCCAGACCGTCTGCGGGCAGGCATAGCCGCACCAGACCCGTCCGGCGGCAGAGGTGAACAGGAACAGACCGAGCCCGGCCATGATCAGTAGGCCCGCGACGAAATAGAACTCGTGCGGCCAGATCTCGATCATGAAGAAGAAGAAACGGCGGTTCGCCAGATCGACCAGAACGGCCTGGTCAGGCATGTTCGGACCGCGATCCCACCGGATCCATGGCGTGATGTAGTAGATCCCGAGCGTGACCGCCATGATCCACCACTTGAGGGTGCGGAAATTCCCCTTCACCCGTCTCGGGAACACCGGCTCGCGCGCGGCGTAGAGGCTTTGCTGCTGGCTGCTGTCGGAATTCACGACGTTCACTCCGGACGGTCTCTTGCGCGTGTATCCCGCCTTCGGCCCCGTCGAACCTTGACTTGCATCAACAAAGCGGGATCTTCGATGCATCTAATCCGCCGCAGCCCGTCCCGGGACATCATCCGGCGGATATGTCGCACCGGCACCCCTGGAAACGCGCGAACAGGACGGGGTGCCGGTGCTGGCCCCGGCGGCGAGCCGCCGGGGTAGGTCAATCACTCGCCGCCGCCGAGTCCGTGGACATAGATCGCCACGGCGCGGATCTCTGCCTCGCTCAGCCGGTCCGCCCAGCTTGGCATGACGCCGAAGCGGGAATAGCGGACCGAATGGGTGATCGCCTCGACGCTGCCACCGTAGAGCCAGACCGCATTGTTCAGGGCCGGCGCGCCGATGTCGATGTTGCCCTCGCCGTCTTCGCCATGGCAGCTGGCGCAGTTGTCGGCAAAGATCGCGGCCCCCGGCGCGGCCATCGCCGCATCATGGTCCTGGCCGGAAAGCTGGCGGACATACTGCACCACCTCGTCGATTTCCTGCCGCGAGAGGATCTCGCCGAAGGCGGGCATCTCGGACCAGCGGGCGTCGGGATCGGTGGTGTTGCGGATGCCGTGGGCGATGGTGAGGTGGATGTTCTCGATGTCGCCGCCCCAGAGCCAGTCGTCGTCCAGCAGGTTCGGATAGCCCGAAGCCTGGACGCCCGCAGCACCGGCGCCGTGGCACTGGGCACACCAGGTGCGGAACACGGCCGCCCCGGCCTGGTTGGCGAAGGACACCAGCTCGGGGTGGTTCGCGATCTCGGTCAACTCGGTCTGCACCAGCCGTTCCTTGATCGGCGCGTTCGCGGCGGCAAAGCGCTGTATCTCGGCCGCCACGGCGTCGCGCTGGTTGTATCCCAGCACTCCCTGGGTGGCGCGGGTCAGCATCGGCCAGGCCGGATAGGCGATGGTGTAGAGCAGCGCCCAGACGATCGTGGCGTAGAAGATCCACAGCCACCAGCGGGGCATCGGGTTGTCGTATTCCTCGATCCCGTCCCAGACATGTCCGGTCGTCTGGACGGTGCCGGCTACCTTCTTCTTCAGCACCGGCTTGGGATCGGGATACTGGCGCTCGGGGGGCGTGACCTTGTTGTCAGGCACGCGGTCTTCGGGATCGACCATCACAGGGACTCCTTGATGCCGGCCGTTTCGGCCGCTTTCGGGCCGGCGCGCCTGGAGGCGCCGTCGCCCGGTCTGTCGTCGTTGCGGAAGATCGACTGCGCGATCTCGTCATGCGTGCCCCGGCTGCCCGGGCGGAAGGCCCAGATCACGACGCCGATGAAGAACAGCGTCATGAACAGCAGGTGCCAGCTGTCGGCGAAGGTGCGCAGCCAGGTGTAGGTTTCCATGGCCGCCCCCTACCGGTTCGGGTCGTGCACGAAGGTCGAGAAGTCGACCATCGTCCCGAGGATCTGCAGATAGGCGATCATCGCATCCAGCTCGGTCAGCTGCGGCTGGCCGTCGAAGTTGCGCGTCTGCGCCCCGGGATAGCGCTCCAGAAGCCCGTCATGGTCGGCATCCGGATTCGCCTGCGCCAGCATGTCGGCCCGCGCATTCGCGATCATCTCGTCGCTGTAGGGCACGCCGACCATGCGCAGGGCCTTCATCGAATCCTGGATGTAGCGCGTCTCGAGCGGCGTGCGTTCGAGGAATGCGTAGGGCGGCATCACCGATTCCGGCACCACCGACTTGGCGTCGCGGAAGTGCTGCACGTGCCAGTCGTCCGAATACCGGCCGCCGACGCGGGCGAGGTCGGGCCCGGTGCGCTTGGACCCCCACTGGAACGGATGGTCGTACATCGATTCCGCCGCCAGGCTGTAATGGCCGTAGCGTTCGACCTCGTCCCGCATCGGCCGGATCATCTGGCTGTGGCAGCCATAGCAGCCCTCGCGGATGTAGATCTCGCGCCCCGCAAGCTCGAGCGGGCTGTAGGGGCGCACGCCCTCGACCTTCTCGATCGTGTTCTCGAGATAGAACAGCGGCGTGATCTGCACGAGGCCGCCGATGGTCACGACCACGAAGCTCAGCACCAGCAGGAGCGTGGCGTGGGTCTCGATCTTTTTGTGCTTTTCGAGGATACGCATCGTCATACCTCCTTATTCGGCCGGCACGGCGGCAGGCGCCGTGGAGCGTTCGGCCACCGAGGTGACGGTGCGCCACAGGTTGTAGCACATGATGATCGCGCCCGCGAGGAACAGTGTGCCCCCCAGCGCCCGGACCACATACATCGGGAACTTCGCGGAAACCGTGTCGGCGAAGGCGTTGACGAGGAAGCCGTTGGCATCCACCTCGCGCCACATCAGGCCCTCCATGATGCCCGTCACCCACATCGACGAGGCGTAGAGCACGATGCCGATGGTCGCGAGCCAGAAGTGCCAGCTGACCAGGTTCAGACTGTAGAGCCGTTCGCGGTTCCACAGCCGCGGCACGAGGAAGTAGAGCGCGGCGAAGGTGATCATCCCGTTCCAGCCCAAGGCGCCGGAATGGACGTGGCCGATGGTCCAGTCGGTGTAGTGCGACAGGCTGTTCACCGCCTTGATCGACATCATCGGCCCTTCGAAGGTGGACATCCCGTAGAAGCCGATGGACACCACCATCATGCGGATGATCGGGTCGGTGCGCAGCTTGTCCCAGGCGCCCGACAGCGTCATCAGCCCGTTGATCATGCCACCCCAGGACGGCATCCACAGCATCACCGAGAACACCATGCCGAGCGTCGAGGCCCATTCGGGCAGCGCGGTATAGTGCAGATGGTGCGGGCCGGCCCAGATGTAGAGGAAGATCAGCGCCCAGAAGTGGACGATCGACAGCTTGTAGGAATAGACGGGACGTTCGGCCTGCTTCGGCACGAAGTAATACATCATGCCGAGGAAGCCTGCGGTCAGGAAGAAGCCCACCGCGTTGTGGCCGTACCACCACTGGATCATCGCGTCCTGGACCCCCGACCAGGCGATGACCGATGTCGAGCCGAAGACCGAGACCGGGATCGCCACGTTGTTGACGAGGTGCAGCATGGCCACGGTGACGATCATCGACAGCAGGAACCAGTTGGCGACATAGATGTGGGGCTCCTTGCGGTTGATCAGCGTTCCCATGAACACCAGCAGGAACGCCACCCAGACCACCACCACGAACAGGTCGATGTGCCAGTTGAGCTCGGCATATTCCTTGCCCTGGCTGCCGCCGAAGACATAGGAGGTCGCGGCCAGCACGATGATCAGCTGCCAGCCCCAGAACACGAACCAGCCGAGATTGCCGCCCCACAGCCGCGCCGCAGAGGTGCGCTGGACGATGTAGAAGGAAGACATGATGAGCGCGTTGCCGCCGAAGGCGAAGATCACCGCCGAAGTGTGCAGCGGACGCAACCGGCCGAAGTTCAGATAGGGTTGTGCCCATTCGAAGTTCAGCGCCGGAAAGGCGAGCTGGAAGGCGATGAACACCCCGACCAGAAATCCCACCACGCCCCAGAAGGCGGTTGCGATCACACCGGCGCGGATGACGTCGTCCATGTATTCGGTCTGAGGCGCCGGTGCCCGCGGCTCTCCGGCGCGGCGGAGCGTCCACAGGAACAATCCGCCGGCGACCAGCATCACGATCAGCGCGTTGACGAGAAACGCCTCGTCACGCGCGTAGTTGGCGGCGATCGCGGAGAACACCGCGATCACGCCGAACACGACCAGTTTTACGTAGTCCCACATCATGCGTCCCTTTGTCCTGCCCGGTCCGACTCGCGCCGGCCGGGCGTTTTTCGACAGGGTCGCTTGTGACCGGCGCCCCGGGAAGGCGCCTTGATCCATGTCAATGAAAGGAACGGGACGCGATGCCGTTGCAGGAGCGCGGTCGATCCGGGGTGCGGAACAGGGCGCGGGCGCGCCCGGCGTCCGTGCCGGGCTCCGGGGTCAGGCGTAACTGCTGTAGTCGAGTTCGCGTTCGAGGAACCGGCACTTGTTCAGGACCACGCCCATGACATTGGTGTGGACTGCCAGTTCGCGCTCGCAGAGGTCGACCTCGCGCACTGTGCTGCGCTCTGCTGCAGCCACGATCAGCACTGCATCCACATGCGGGACGAAGGCCATCGCATCGTCGGAGGCCAGCATCGGCGGCAGGTCGAAGATCATCAGGCTGGGCGCAAATTCGGCCTCGATGGCCGCGAGGGCAGGTCGGACGCTGGCGCCCTGGAGCAGTTCCGAGGTATTCCGGACCGGGCCGTGGTTCGACGAGAGCGCAAGGTTGGTCCCGTAGCGCACCGCATTTGGCCCCAAGGCGGCGTGCCCGGCCAGAACCTCTCCGAAGGACTGCCGTTCGCGCAGGCCGAGCGTCTTGGCCAGCGAGGGGCGCCGCAGGTCGACCTCGGCCAGGATCGTCCGAAGGTCGGGCTGGCGACCCAGCGAGAAGGCGAGGTTGAGGCAGGTGGTCGTCTTCCCGCAGCCGGGGCCGGGCGAAGTAATCGCCAACCGGCGCCAGCCGTTCGCCCGCATCTGCTGGATCACCCGGGTGCGCATGACATCGAGATGCGCGGTCTTCCGCCCCCCTTCCAGCGCCACCAGGCGCCGACGCTCCATGACCTCGCGATCCGGCCTGAAGGGTGCAAGCGCCGCCCAGGCTGCTGCGACGCCATCGTCCGCGGGTCGCGGGACCTCAGGCGTTGCGCGCGCGGTCGGGGGTAGTGGCGGTGCCTCAGCCACCTTCGGCGGCGCGGCGGGAACGGCGGGTTCGGGTGCCGGCGGCTTCGCCTGTGCCGGGGCGGCTGCGGCGCGCTGGGCGCGGGCCTTGGCGATGGCGGATTGGATGCGTTCCACGGGGTTGTTCCTTTCCGGCGAAGATCAGTCGCCAAAGCGGGCGCGAAGGCGGGCAAGCCCCTCGTCCAGCCCGGTCTGGCGCATGGCCTGGTCGATGATCTGGTCGAGCGGGCGCACATAGCGGTCCACCGCCCATATCCCTGCCGGTATGCCGCCCAGAACCACGATCAGCGCGGTGGTAATCGCAAGCGTCCGCAACCGTGCCTCGCGCCGCGTCCGCGTATAGGGCAGCGTCGCAAAGGGTGCGATGCCGAGCTTGCGCGTCAGATCGACAGGCCGGCGGATGGCGCGGTTGGTAAGCTCGAGCAGCAGCACGAAACCTGCCGCCAGTGCTAGGCCGAAGCCGACGCCGCCGGCAGCGATGAGGGTCCGGTTCGGCCGGGCCGGCTGGCGCGGCGTTACGGCCTGTTCGATGATGCTGATGCGCTGACCCTTCGCCAGCGTCTCGATCGTGTCGCCGGTCTGTGCCCGCGCCCGTGCAGCGACAGCCTGATCGTACTGGCTGCGTGTGTTGGCATAGTCGCGCTCCAGCGCCTCGAGGGCGATCGCATTGGCCGGCGTCGCCTCGATCGATGTCTTCAGCCGGTCGAGCGAGGTCAGAACGCGGCCGCGCTGGTCCTCGATCTGTGCGATCTGCCCGTCGATATCGGCCATCTGGAGCTGGAACGCGGTGAGCTGCGCATCGGCGCCGGATGCCCCGGCGCCCGACATCTGCGCCGCCACAACGGGTTCCAGTCGCGCGATCTGTGCCTCGATCATCCGCACCCGGGGGTTTTGCGGTGTGTAGACCGCCAGCGCCTGGGTCAGCTGGTCACGCAAGGCCACCAGTTGCCGCTGCTCGACGGTCTGCGGGGCGTTGGCCGGGGCAGCCACCTGGCCCGTGGTCTCGAACAGATGCACGAGGCGCGCACGCCGGTCCCGCAGGGCCGCGAGATCGCGTTCGAGAACGATCAGCCGTTCCTGCTCCAGCGCTTCCTGCCGGCGCCGGAAGTCGAGGCTGTCGGGCAGCGCCTCCTGGTTGGCGTTCTTGAACTCGAGAATCCGTGCGCTGCGGATCGCCAGTTCCCGGTCGAGCCGTTCGACCTCCTGGTTGAAGAATTCCAGCGTCTGACCGGAGACCGTGGTGCGCAGCCGCACGTTCTCGGCGAGGATCATGCTGACGAGTTCGTTTGTGACCGTGGTAGACATCGCCGCGGTCGGCGCCTCGAAGGACACCGTCACGAAGACCGCCTGCGCCCCCTGCCCGCGGCTCTGGGCGGTGCGCGGTCCGCTGCCCGATACGCTGATCTGGATCCGCCGGCGCATGTCCTCGACGATTTCGTCAGGGTTCAGCCGCCGGGTCGAATTGGCATAGACCTGCATGCGGTTGGACAGTTCCAGAAGGCTGGCCCTGGTCTGGATGCGCTGCTGGATGATCTGAAGCTGCTCGGTTGCCTGGGTCTGCACCGTCGAGGCCGCAAGCGTGCCCGGGATCTGTTCGGATTCCAGAAGCAGGCGCGCCTGGGCGACATAGACCGGCGGCAGCACGGTTGCGACCGCAAGACCAACCGCTGTCCCGAGCGCCACGAAAAGCGCGATCCAGGGCAGCCGGCGCAGGATCAGGGAAAGATAGAAACGCACGTCCATGTTCAGCTCGACTCCACCCCGGCCCGAATCTCGCCTTGCGCGCCATCGGCCGGGTTCGGCTGGGGCATCAGGCCACCAGCGAAGAAAACGCCATCGTCGATGACCTGCCGGATGGTGGGCAGGTCCACGACGTCCTCGTTGCGTGCGAAGGCATATAGCAGAGCCATGTCGCACAGCTGGTTCACAAGTCGCGGCACGCCGCGTGTGGCGGCGTGGATGGCCCGCGTCGCCGCCGGTGTGAACACCTCGTCCGAACGGCCTGCCAGTTCCATCCTGTGCCGGACATAGGCATCCACCGTTTCGGCATCCATCGTCGTCAGATGGAAACTGGCCGTGACGCGCTGGGCGAACTGGACAAGGTCGGGCCGGCGGATCGTGTCGCGCAGCTCGGGCTGGCCGACGAGGACAAGCTGCAAAAGCTCGTCCTTGTTGGCGTTGATGTTGGTGAACATGCGCAGCTCTTCCAGCGACTCGCGGCTGAGGTTCTGCGCCTCGTCGAAGATGAGCACGACCCGGCGTCCGCTGGCGTATTCGTCGATGAGGAACTGCTGGAACCGGCCGAAAAGATCGACATAGGTCGCATCGGTCGGCGCTTCCTGACCGAGCGCCAGCAAGACCCAGCGCAACAGCTCGCCCCGGTCGCCGTGCGCGTTCGACACGAGACCGACCGTGATCTCGTCGCCCAGGGTGCGCAGAAGATGATGCAGAAGGGTGGTCTTGCCGGCCCCGATCTCTCCGGTGATCAGGGTGACAGGTGCGCGGGTCAGCAATCCGTATTCCAGGATTGCGAAGGCCCGCGTGTGCGCCTTCGACCAGAACAGGAAGGACGGATCCGGAAGCAGCGTGAAGGGTCGTTCCGCAAGCCGGAAATGTGCGGTGTAGAGGTCGAGCGTGCTCGACCCCCGCGCCTGCGGCCCGGTTGCCCCGTGGCGAAGTCTGCTGCCTGTCTGCACGCCGTCTCCTTCTGGCGCCCGGAGCGCGCACGGTTCGGTTGCCGCTGCGGTCCCGGTCGGGTCGGTGTCCTGATACGGCAAAACCCGATTGGAAACAAAGGGCACATCGGACTTTTCCGGGGAGTGATCCGCCTCGGACGACGATTCGCACGATGGTGTGATCGGACCGGACTCCTCCGGTTCGTCGGCCCACACGGCGCCTGCGGCGCCATTGCGGCCGGGCTGGACAATCGTGCCATCGCGAACCACCCCGTGCGGCATGGGGCGATCCGGGGCAACTCCGGCACCTTCGTCCCCGCGGTCGGGTTCCGCGTCGCCCTGCACGATTTTCCGGAGACCGCGAACAATCGAGAAGCTGCGCACAGGATCCCCCGGATCAACGAAACAATACGGTCACCGACATGGTCGAGATCGGTGCCCGATCCACGTCGATCAAGTCTAAGCTTTCATTCTGGAAGAGAATTTGTTAATACGAAGTCGCTCGGGTGGCAGGCAGGCGTCCGTTTTCTCGAGTTGGCAAGCCATTTCTGGAGCATCTGTAATGAGACACTATCTTGCGACGACCTTCGGCGGAGCGATCCTTGCCGTCGGCATGATGGCGGGCGCCGAAGCCGCGCCGATCACCTTTTTCGGCGAGAATGTGACCCCCGCGGCCACGGTGTCGGGCGACCCCGTTACCGCGCGCGCGAACTTCCTTGCCACGCTCTCGGGCGGCGTCGGGACCGAGGACTTCGAATCGCTTTCGGGCAGCACGCCGTTGGCGCTGAACTTCCCCGGCAGCACCGGAGGCATCACCGCAACCCTGACGGGATCGGCCGTGGTACAGTCGTCGCCGAATGCGGGGCGTTTCGCAACCTCCGGTAGCAGGTACCTTCAGACTTCGGCGGGCGGCAACTTCGGGGTGGCCTTCAGCTCGGCGATCTCGGCCTTCGGATTCTACGCGACCGACCTGGGCGATTTCGGCAACCAGTTGATCCTGCGCCTGACCGACACTGACGGTATCGTGACCTCGCTGGCCGTGCCGCATATCGTCGGAAGCGGTGGCAATCCGGACGGTACGCTGGTGTTCTTCGGCTTTATCGACCTGACGACTGCCTATACCAGTATTGCCTTCGACAACCAGCCGGGCGGGGTCGACGTGTTCGGCTTTGACGACATGACGATCGGAGACCGGCGGCAGATCGTGAACCCGCCGTCCGAGATTCCGCTGCCCGCCGCGGGCTGGTTTATGGTAGCGGGCCTTGGCGGGCTTGCCGCGCTGCGCCGGAGGCGCAAGGCGGTCTGATCCGGTTTCCCGGACGGAGTCATTCGCGGGCGGCCTTCGGGCCGCCCGTTTGCTTTCCATGCCAGGCAGCTGCAAGAAAGGCACCGGCCAGAAAGCCCCCCAGATGCGCCTCCCATGCCATGCCGCCGGCCAGGAACAGGTGCATCAGCAGGTTCAGCACGACAACACCAGCCGTCACCGCGACGAAACGCAGCAGCGATACGGCTGCCCGGTGCCGCAGTCGGTCGTGATCCTGTGCGAACCACACCGCCCAGGCCCCGACCAGCCCCGAGACCAGCCCCGAGGCCCCGACCATCGGCCGTGGGCTGGAGGCGAGAATACCGAAGCCCGCACCGCCGGCAAGCACACAGGCAAGGCAGAGCAGCAGGAACCGGGAATGGCTCAGCCGCGCTGCGCAAAGCCGGCCGAAAGCCAGAAGGGCCAGAACGTTGCCTGCAAGATGCGCCAGCCCGGCGTGCAGGAAGGCATGGGTCAGGAACATCGTGGCGGGCTGCAAGGCAAAGTTCGGCCGCCAGCCGTGCAGCAGACCGGCCCAGAACGCGCCGTAGTGATAGGACAGCGGCCGCCACAGCGGCGTGCCGACCAGTCCTGCATCGGCCGCCTGCAGAACCAGCTCTGGCACCGCCACCGCGGCGGCGACGAACGCGACGACAGGCGGAATACCGACCGACGGCGCGGGGCCGCGCCCGGGCTGCTCGGGCCTGTGCTGCGCCGTCCCCTGAACCGTCATCCCGGCCAGAGTGCCGCGGTCCGCGCGACCGTGCAAGGCGCGCCATCCCTTTGCTGTTGCACATGCGACGGCGTGGCGTGCGCAGCACTTTTCGTGCGTTAACCAAGCCGGCGCTAAGAGCGCAGGCGACGCCATGCGCCACAAGGAGCATCCCATGCCGAACGATTTCGCCTCTTATGCCACGAATCTGACCGCCCCGGCCCGCGATGCGGCGCCGATCTCGCCCTCGGATTCGGTGCCTCTGTCCGAACCGGCCCGTGCGGTCTATGTCGGGCAGGCCGGAACGCTGCGGGTGCAGCTTGTGTCAGGGGCAGAGGTGGTTCTGGCCAATGTCCAGGCCGGCATGATCTATCCGCTCCGGGTGGCGCGGGTGTTTGCCACAGGCACCAATGCCGGGGGCCTTGTCGCGCTTCGCTGAGGCATCAGGACGGGCCGGACGGCGGATCCGCACCTCGCGGGCTCCGGGATGGTTGGCCGGCCTTGCCGATGGCGGCCCCGTCACTCGGGGATGAAGCGCGGCAGCTTCGGCAGCACCTCGGCCATGAACCGCTGCAACCGTTCCTCGGCCTGCGCCTCGGTCTCGCGCGGGGCAAGCGGGGTCACGAAGCGAACGATGGCACCGTCGGAGCGGCGGCGTGTGACGCTGTCGTAGACGACCGTGGCCTTCGCCAGATAGTCGTTCGTCACCCTGCGGCCACGCTGTTCGAACCAGTAGTAGACGATCTGCCGCGAGAGGCCCTTCTCGATCACGGCACGGTTCAGCCGGAAGGTGCCGTAGATCGTGCCGGGGAAAGAGACCTCGATCGGGGTGATCGAGAACACCTCCCACCCGCCGACCGGGAGGCAGACCTCCGGCGAATGGATTCCGCTGCCCTCGGTCTGGGACCGGTACCAGGCGGAGAAGAAGTTGACCGGCGCCCGTTCGCCGGGGCCGAGATAGGTGATGTTCACATAATCATCCGCCCCCAGAACCCGGGCCGTCGCCGGCTCCAGCGCATCGGCGACGCCGGACCAGTTGCCGATGTTGCGGGGGAAGAGCACAAAGGGGTCGCGCTCGGGCTCGATGCGTTCGGGGGCCGGCGTCAGGATCCATGCCGCGCCGATGGCCAGCGAGACGAGCGCGGCGGCCGTCAGGCCGCGCGACGGCGCGATGGTCAGGATCCTGGCCGCCTGCGGGCCAAGCCCGGCGGTGTCGAGGTCGATCACCTCGCCAAGCGGCTTCGGGTTGCGGGTAAGCCGCTGCAGACCGATTGCCATGATGAACAGGATCGCCACGCAGGCGCCGAAAATCACCCAGCCTTCGAAGAAATGCAGGAACCCCTCGGCATGCTCGATGCCGTAGCTGTTCACCATCACTCCGATCACGCCGATCCGGAACGAGTTCATGAACACCGTCAGCGGCGCAGCCATCAGGAACAGCACCGCCTTGTGCCAGAACGGGCCGCGGTAGAGTATCGCCATCAGGTAGGTGAAGCTGAGGATCGGGAACAGGTAGCGCAGACCGGAACAGGCCTCGGCGACCTGGAGCTTGTAGACCCCGAGGTCGATCACATTGCCTTCCAGAAACACCGGAACGCCGGCCATCTGCACGAACCAGACGCCAAGCTGCGACGAGATCAGCTGCAACTGGATCGTCAGCTTCCAGTAGACGAACTGCGGCAACGGCAGCATGAAGATCAGATGCAGGACCGGCAGCTGGTGGTGGCGCCCCTTGTCCCAGCCCAGAGTCACCAGAACGACGCCGCCAACCCAGATGATCAGCGCATAGGTGACGAGGTCGGGAATGTTGACGACATTGCCGACGATGCCGAATGCCAGCGCGAAGGCGATCACCGCGATGCCGGGCCAGCGCCGCACCGGTGTCCCGGGCGGTGGCGGCGGGTCGCGGCGCAGCTCGCGCAGGAAAAGATAGAGCGAGATGATCGGAATCAGCGGCCCGTGGCTGTATTCGGCGGTCGACCAGGCCTTGAGCAGGGAACGGAGCCCGAGCCAGAAGATCGGCACCGAGGCGACGACCAGGACGAGGATCCAGAACAGCCCGACAAGATTCACCCGGCCGGCAAGCGTCGGGCGGCGGCGGGCTAGGTCCTGGGTAACGCTCATCGTCAATCCTGTCCGTCAAGATGGCTTGCACTGTGGTGCGGCCGGCCGCCCGCGGCCGCCCCGAGACGACCTTTTACCCCGGTTTTCGCGCATTTGCGAGACATTGAGGTGCAAACCCCGGCACGGAAACGGTTTGTTGAACCGAAGTCTAGCGTGCGATCTGGCCGAAATGAGGCGAATGCAGAGCCGGATGCGGTCCCGAACGGCACGACGACACGGACAGGGGCCGCATTTCCCGGGCTCAGAATTCCCAGCTTCGCCGCAGCCCGAGGTAGATCCGGTCGGCGCGGGCGGATCCGGCGCCCGACTCGGTCCGCTGGCGGATCTGATAGCCGGCGCTCAGCCCCCAGTTCGGATCGAGGTCGTAGCGGTAATCGAAGGTCAGGCTGCTGAGCGCCGTCCGCGACCCGCCGCCGGGGGTGCGGCTTTCGCTGTGGCCGAGGCGCATGGACAGCCGGCTGCGATCGGTCAGGTCGCGGCCGAACCCGACCGAGCCGACCGTCGTCACCCGCTCGCGGTCGTCGCTGCCCGCGCCGACGCTGTGGCGCAGCTGTGCATCGAACCTGCCCTGCGGGGTCTCGCGGGACCAGAACAGGCTTCCCGTAACCTGCGCGCCGCTGCCTGCCGCCGGCCGGACGGCGCCGATGCTGGCCGACAGCGAACCGGTCGGCAGGTCCCAGGACCGCGAGAGGCTGGCGGAGGTTCTGGTGCCTTCCGGCAGACGGTCGAAGCCGATCTGTCCGCCGATGCTGCCGTCCGGCAGATCGCGTCGCAGCGACAGGCCCAGTTCGCGCGTGGTCCGGCGTGCCCCGCCTGCCCCGTCCTCGATGAAACGCGACTGCCGCAGGGTGACGTTCGCCCGCGTCACGGCGTCGATCGTCAGACGCAGGCCGAAGCTGAGTGCGACGCGGCGGCTGTCGCGCAGGGCGCCGGTGCCGGGGCCCGAATAGCTGCGCCGCGTCAGGTCGGCCCCGGTGGTCCAGCCGATGCGCCGGTCCTCGCCCTGGACCAGCCGGAAGCCGAGACCGGTCTCGCGCCGACGGCCGGTGCCGCGCAGCGCGTCGAAATCCTCGGGCAATTCGATCAGCCCGGTCTCGGGGTCGATGAACTCCTCGAGGCTGCGCAGCGTCGAGAATTCGCTCTCGCGCAGCCGCGCGGTCAGAAACAGGCTGCCGTCGATCCCTTCGCGGAAATAGCTCGCCCGCAGCGTCGGATCCTGAAGGCCGCGGCGCAGACCGCCGGCTGCCGCCCCGGCCCGCAGCACGGCGTTGCCGTCAAGCGACAGTCGCTCGGCCCGCGTCTCGCGCAGGTAGCCGAAGCTGAGGTTCGCGGTCGCGGACTGCACGCGCGGTCCGCCGCCGGCGCTGAGGTTGGGGTTCTTCTGGCTTTCCAGACGCGTATCGAGACCGAAGCGCAGCGTCGGACCCTGCTGGGGGACGGCAGGCGCCGGGATGATCGCGAACACCAGCGCCATGCTCAGTGCCCGCGCCCCGAATCGTGGCATCCCGCCCATCATCCTGCCCCCGGACCGCTGCCGCCCGCGCCGTCGGCGGGGCGGATCGGATTGACTATTCGAACAGGCGCCGCTGCGGCACCAGGATCACGTCGCCCTCGGTCAGCACGGTGCGTCCGGCGCCGCTTTCGCCCCGTTCGATGGCGTCGTAGTCGATCGCATAGACCGTCTCCTTGCCCGACCGGTCCACCCGGCGCAGCTGGATCCGCTTGGTCGCCGCGAATTTCGAGAAGCCGCCCATCTCGGCGAAGGCCTGCAGGATCGTGGTTCCCGCCGGCACCTGAAGTCGGCCCGGGCGCCCGACCTCGCCCATCACATGGACGGTGACGGCCCGCGGCGCCGCCGGCCCCGTCGCCCGCGGCTCGGCCAGCCGCTCGACCCCGACGAAAACCGTAGGGGGTGCGGCGAAATTGCCGGCCAGTCGATCCGTGAGCTCGGCCTGCACCTGTTCCAGCGTGCGGCCGCCGGTTGCGATCACCCCGGCCAGAGGCACCGAGATCCGGCCGTCCGGCGCGACCAGCACGCTGCGGTTGATGCCCGGATCCTCGAGCACCTCGACCCGCAGCACGTCGCCCGGGCGGATCCGGTATCCGTCCTGGGCGGTCGCAGGCGCGGCGAAAACGAAGAGGGCCGCAAGCAGCCCCAGCACGCGCATCAGTCCAATCATATCTGTCCCTCCTGCTGCCGTCCGTCGCGGCGCCGGATTTCCGTTCCCCGCCACACTAGGCCAATCGGCGGCAGACCGGAATGCCCCGACCTGCCCGCCGCGGCAAATCCCGTGGATTTGCTAAGCCGCGTCGCGTTCGGGCAACAATGCGCGGCTGTCCTCACGGCTGCCTGAGCTTTTCCAGCATCTCGCGGGCCTGCTGGAACTGCGGCAGGGGGCTGTCGCCGGCAAGCTCCAGCGCGCGCTCGAACTGTGCCTTCGCCTCCTCGGGCCGATCGGCCGCGGCATAGGCCATGGCGAGATGATACTGCACCAGCGCATTGGTGGGCAGGCCGCGCGCGGCCGGCTCAAGATGCAGCAGGGCCTCGGCGATGTTGCCGCGGCGGTATTCGATCCAGCCGTAGGTGTCCTGGAATGCAGGCACCTCGACCCCGCGCAGGCGGCGGGCGATCGCATAGGCGCGTTCCAGGTCTTCCGGGCCGGTCCGGTGCGTGGTGATGAGGCTGGCAAGGTTGTTCGCCACGATCGCGTTGCCGCGGTCGTTCTCGTAGAGCTTCTCGTAGACCCCGATGGCGCCGTCGATGTCGCCGTCCCGTTCCAGCTCGCCCGCCCAGAGAAACGCAAGCGCGCCCGTGCCCTGGTTGGCCTGCAGCCCGGCCTGCAGCGCCGCCCGCGCCTCGTCGCGCCGGTTCGAGGCAAGCAGCAGACCGTAGAGCATCTGCGTCGCGCGTTCGTCGGCCGGATCCCGCTGCAACAGGTTCCGCAGTTCCTGTTCCGCAGCGCCCGGATTGGCCGAAGCGGCATAGAGGCTGGCGCTGATCAGCCGCAGGGACCGGTCCTCGGGGGATTTCGTGATCAGGTCGTCCAGATAGATCCTGGCCTCGGCCGCGCGACCGGCGGCCAGCTGGGTCTGGATCACTGCCGCCACCACGCTGGCATCGGCGCGCCCGTCCTCGACCAGTCGGCGGAGTTGAGCTTCGCCCGCCTCGGTCTGACCATCGACCAGAAGCGCGGCTGCCTCGATCCGCTCGGCGGACTCGGCCCCTTCCGCGCCCATCTGGCGCAGCTGGGTGGCCATTTCCCGGGCCCGGACCAGATCGCGCTGATTGAGATAGATCTCTGCCAGCGCAACCGCCAGACGCGGATCGCTCGGGGAAAGCCGCCGCGCGTCGGTCAACACCGTGATCGCCGTCGCCGCCCGGTTCTCGCGCAACAGATACTGCGCATAGCGCAGCGATTCCTCGGCCCCGCTGCCGGACACCTCGACAGCAAGCGCCAGACGTTCACCGGCCAGTTCGCGCGCGCCGTCGCGTTCGTGCGCCGCGGCCATAAGGGTCATGATCTGCGGGTCGCGCGGCGCCTGGTCGAGCGCGGCACGAAGATCGATGATCGCAGCGCCCGGCCGGTCCTCGTCGATGGCCCAGGCGGCCCGAAGCTTCAGGGCCTCGACGTTGCTGGAATCCTCGGCAAGGATTTCCTCGACCCGGGCACGGGCACCGACCCTGTTGTCGGTCGCGGCCAGCATCCGTGCGAGTGCAACCTTGATGCGCCGCGTCTCGTCCGAAGGCTGGGCACCCTGAAGGATGGTTTCCAGCAGCGCGATGGCGTCGCCCCGGTTCCCGCGCTCGAACTCGATCGCCGCGATCATCGCGCGGTACTGGTCGGCGTTCGGATGTCCCTCCGCCGCCGCGGCGAGCCGCTCCAGTTCCTGCCGGGCCGCGTCGACACCCTGAGTCTGGTTCAGGAACTGCACCACAGCGGCATGACGTTCGGGGTTCTCCGTCGCCGGGCCGGCAAGCCCGCGCAGCAGCGCCTCGGCTTCGGCAAGATCGCCCTGGCTGACGTAGTAGTTGATCAGCGATCCCTGCACCCGCTCGTTCTCGGGGAACAGTTCGAACATCCGCTTCAGCTGTTCGCCGGTGCCGGCCAGGTCCTGCGCCGTGGCCAGCAGCCGGAGGCGGAGCAGGTGATAGTCGAAACTCGTCGGGTCACGCTCCAGTGCGCGGTCGATCTCGGGAAGTGCGGCCAGCGGCGTGTCGCTGTTGGCCAGCCTGTCCACGACAATCCGCTGGGCCAGCGCGGCAATCGCGGGCGATCCCGACTGTGCCAGCTCATTGCGCAGGTTCCTGATCCGCGTCACGGATTCGGAAAGCTTTTCCTCGTCCCGGGCAAGCCGGGCTGCGCGATAATCCAGCGCCGCCGCAATTGCCTTGACGTCAAGATTGTCGGGGGCGAGCGCGATGGCGGCCTTTCCGTGACGTTCCACCTCGGCCCAGTCCGCACGTTCGAATGCGGCGCCGGCCAGGATGATCCGGACATCCAGCGCATCGGGATACTGTTCGATGAGACGCAGATATTGCGAATAGGCCTCGCCGCTGCGGCCGGCCTCCATCAGCAGGTTCGCATAGGTCTGCCGCGCCTCGCGGTGAAACCCGTCGTAGCGGAACACGTTGCGCAATTCGATCATCGCGCGTTCGGTATCGCCGCGTTCCAGCAATGACAGGGCAGACCTGTAATGCCGTTCGGCCCGATCCTCGGAGCTTTCGCAGGCGGCAAGCGACAGGGCGACCGAGGTCATGAACGCGCCGATGAGAAGCCTCGATCGGATCGGGAAACGCTGTGTCATTGTGCTCTCTCGTCGTGTCGCAAGTGCAATTCTGCCGCGGCATGGATGCCTTGGCCGGATAATTCCAGTTCGAGTATGGTTTTTACTAGGCAAAACGCGGGCCGGAAAGCCCAGGCCCCGCGAATGTGATGCTCCGGCCCCGGCTCAGCAGCCGGTGCCGCGCACCACGACCCGCAGGGTTGCCAGCAGCAGCCGGATATCGGTGCCGAGCGACAGACGGGCGTGGTAGAGATCGTCGAAGCGGGCGCGTGCCGCAAAGCTGGTCTGGTTGCGCTCGGACACCTGCCAGGGGCCGGTGAGGCCGGGACGGAGCGCGTAATAGGCAAGGCCGGGGTAAATCGGTTGCTGACTTGGCAGCATCGGGCGCGGCCCGACCAGGCTCATGTCGCCGCGCAGGACGTTCCACAGTTGCGGCAGCTCGTCCAGCGAGGTCTTGCGCAGGAGTGCGCCGAACCGCGTGACCCGCGGGTCGTGCTTCAGCTTCTGACGTTCGTCCCATTCGCGGCGCGCGGCGGGATCGGCGGCGAGGAGTTCGGAAAGTTCGCGTTCGGCGTCTGGCCGCATGGTCCGGAACTTCCACATCTGATAGGCGCGGCCATGTCGCCCCACCCGTGTCTGGGCGAAGAAGGGCCGTCCCCCATCGATCATCACGGCAGCCGCGATGAGCAACATCAGCGGCACCAGCAGCGGCACGGAGGCTAGGACAAGGGCGATGTCGAGCATCCGCTTGCCGCGGCGGGCATAAAACGAGTCCCGCTCCGCCTCCGGCAGGGGCGCAGGCTGCGCTACCGGCGTCGCGATGGCGCGATACGGGGCGGACAGACCTTCGTAATGTACCGTCATCAAGATCCTCGTAACAGGGTTGCAGGCGGGCGGCAGAGAGGGCCGCCACAGGCCCGCATGTGTGTCATCGCAGAAAGGTGGCCCCGGCCCGTCCGGTCAGGCCGGAGCTGGTGTCGGTGTGTCGTGTCGGTGGTCCGGAGCGGCCGGAGTATCCCCCTCAGGATTCGGGTTCGGCGAACACGCCCGGCAGCGGCGGCCGACCCGTTGAAGTTGTCGCAAACTTTACAGATTCAAAAAGATTCGAACAACAGGCTTTCCGTGCCTGCGCCCCGGGCTTTCGGGGACACTCGCCGGCCATTGTTTCCGGCTCGGAGGCCCCAACACGCGGACAGCCGGCCTCAGCGCGTCGGGAGGCGGGCGAACACCCGGTCATAGGCGGCAAGCAGTTCCGGGACCGAATGGCTCCAGGACAGCTGTTCCAGCACCCGACGACGTCCGCGCCTGCCCATGTCGGCGCGCAGGGCAGGATCCTCGATCAGACGTCCGATCTGACGCGCGAAATCCTCGGCGTCATTGGCGCGGGCATAAAGCGCGGCATCGCCGGCCGAGGCGCGCCCCTCGCGGAGGTCGAACTGCACGAGCGGTTTCTCGAGGGTCATGTATTCCATGACCTTGTTCATGGTGGAGATGTCGTTCATCGCATTTCGGGGGTCGGGCGCCACGCCGATGTCGCAGCTGTTCAGCGCCTCGATCAGCGCCGCACCATACAACGGGCCGGTGAAGGTGAAGCGGTCGTCGAGGCCGCGTTCCGACACGTCGCGCCGGACCTCGGACAGATGGGGGCCGAAGCCGATCACCAGCACATGCACATCGTGCCCCATCCGCCTCACCAGGGTTTCGACCGCGCCCACGAGAAGGTCCATGCCTTCCTGCTGGCCGATCACCCCGACATAGCCCAGCACCACGGCATCGCCCCGGCGGTAGCGGGGATCGGGCGGAGCCGGAACGAACTGTTCGATCCGTGGTGCGGACCTGACGACGAACACATCGTCTGCCGGCATCCGTCCCCGGGCGAGCGCGATGGCGCGGAAGCTTTCGTTGGTGGCGATCGAGACCGAGGCAGTGGCGAAGGTCAGCCGTTCCAGCACCCGCATGACCCGCCACAGAAGGCCGCGACGGCCGAACTTGGCCTCGAACAGCTCCGGGCATACATCATGATGGTCGAAAAGATAGCGCACCCCCGCGATGCGCCATCGCAGCGCCAGAAGAAAGATCAGATCCGGCGGATTGCAGCCCTGGATCACGTCGAAGCCGCGTTCGCGACGGACCTTCCGGGCGAGGCGGAACATGTGCCACAGCGCGTGCGAATATTCGCGGCCATACGCCAGCGCGCCGGCATGCGCCTCGAAGCTCACCGGATAGCGGTAGATGTGGACGCCGTCGATCACCTCGTATTCGGCATCCCAACCCCGCCCGGTCGGACAGATGACCGACACCTGGTAGCCGTGCGCGACCAGGGTTGTCGCCTCGAGCCAGACGCGGCGGTCCAGCGGCACGGGAAGATTCTGAACGACGATCAGAACGCGCCGGCCTCTGCCGCGGGCCGTTACCGGCTCGGAAGAACTGTCGGCGCCGGCGACGGCCTTGGCTTCCATCTGAAATCCGCTCCGCTCGAAGGCCGGGCATTAACACGCCGTGGAGCGTGCTGCAAACCGTCTGCCCGCATTACGGCCACGGTCAAGCGACGGTCCGGCCTGCGCCGGCCGTTGGCATGCTGTCGGCGAATTTCCGCCACATTCCGGCTGTCAGATGCAGCAGAAGGGTTCGACGCGGTGCCGGTTCCTTGCGGACCGGCCCAGGCAAGGGGAAGTGCTGATGGCGTTTGGGCTGGTCGGTCTGGGGATGGTTGCAGGACTTGCCGCGGCGGTGGCGGCGCTGTCCGGCGGTGCGGGTCTTGGCGCAGCGTTCGCGCTCTACACCCTCGTCGGGCTCCTGACCGTGTCGGTGGGGATCGCGGCGATGCTCGTCTCGGTGCCGGCGCGGGATTCCCGGCTTGCCGAACGGGCCGCCTGACCGCGCGGCCGGGGCAAGGGTCAGACGTCCACTTCCTCGACGAAGCGCGCATTCTCCTGGATGTACTGGAACCGAAGCTCGGGCTTGCGGCCCATCAGCCGCTCGACCAGATCGCCGGTATCGCCCGGTGTATCCTCGTCCACCGACACGCGGATCAGCCGACGGGTCGCCGGGTTCATGGTGGTATCCTTCAGGTCCTTGGCATCCATCTCTCCAAGTCCCTTGAACCGGCTGACCTCGATCCTGCCCTTGCCGCCCAGCCCCTTGCGCAGCCATTCGTCCTTTTCCGCCTCGTCGAGGCAATAGACCCGCGTGGCCCCCTGGGTCAGCCGGAACAGCGGCGGGCAGGCAAGATAGAGATGACCGCGGTCGATCATCGGGCGCATCTGGGTGAAGAAGAAGGTCATCAGCAGGCTGGCGATATGGGCGCCGTCCACATCGGCATCGGTCATGATGATGACCTTGTCGTAACGCAGATCCTCGACGTTGAATTTCGATCCGGGCTGGACCCCCAGTGCCTGGCATAGGTCCGAAAGTTCCTGGTTCGCGCCCATCTTGGCCCCGGCGGCGCCGAGCACGTTCAGGATCTTGCCGCGCAGCGGCAGCAGTGCCTGTGTGGTCCGGTCGCGCGCCATCTTGGCGCTGCCGCCGGCGCTGTCGCCCTCGACGATGAACAACTCGGTCCCGTCCCGGGCGGTGGCCGAACAGTCCACCAGCTTGCCGGGAAGGCGCAGCTTTCGCGTGGCGGTCTTGCGCGCGGTCTCCTTCTCCGCCCGCCGCCGCAGGCGTTCCTCGGCCCGAAGCACGAGGAAGTCGAGGATCGCTCCGGCCGCCTTCGGGTCCGATCCCAGCCAGGTGTCGAACCGGTCTCGCACCGCCCCCTCGACCAGCCGCGCGGCATCGGCGGTTGCCAGACGGTCCTTGGTCTGGCCGACGAATTCCGGTTCGCGGATGAACAGAGACACCAGCGCGCAGCCGCCCGCGAGCAGATCGTCCCGGGTGATCTGTTCGGCCTTGCGGTTCTTCGCAAGCTCGCCGTAGGCACGGATCCCCTTCAGGATCGCGGCCCAGAATCCGGCCTCGTGGGTGCCGCCCTCGGGCGTGGGCACGGTGTTGCAGTAGCTTTGCGTGAAGCCGTCGCGGACCGGCGTCCAGTTGATCGCCCACTCCACCGAGCCCGGCAGGCCGAACTTGGCCGGAAAGTCCACCTTTCCGGCAAACGGCCGGTCGGCGTAGGTGGCCGCCGATCCCAGCACCTCGGCCAGATAGTCGGCAAGCCCGCCGGGAAAGTGGAAGGTCGCCTCCATCGGCGTGTCGCCGTCGACGATCGCAGATTTCCAGCGGATCTCGACACCGGAGAACAGGTAGGCCTTGGACCTGACCATCCGCATCAGCCGGGACGGGCGGAATCGGTGATGGCCGAAGATCGTCTCGTCGGCATGGAAGGTCACGGTCGTGCCGCGCCGGTTCTGGGCACTGCCCGCGCGCTGCACCGGCCCGAGCGGGACGCCGCGGCTGAACTCCTGCACGTAAAGCTCGCGGTTGCGCGCCACCTCGACCCGCATGTGGTCGCTGAGCGCGTTGACGACCGAGGCGCCGACCCCGTGCAGACCGCCGGACGTGGCATAGGCCTTGCCCGAAAACTTGCCACCCGCGTGCAGGGTGCACAGGATCACCTCGAGCGCGGACTTGCCCGGAAACTTCGGGTGCGGATCGACCGGGATCCCGCGTCCGTTGTCGCGCACGGTGACACGGTAGTCCTCGTGCAGCTCCACCTCGATACGGTTGGCATGGCCGGCCACCGCCTCGTCCATGGCGTTGTCGAGAATCTCGGCCGCAAGGTGATGCAGCGCCCGTTCGTCGGTGCCGCCGATATACATGCCCGGCCGCTTGCGCACCGGCTCCAGCCCCTCCAGCACCTCGATCGAGGAGGCGTCGTAGGTATCGGGCATGCCGGAAAGTAGGTCGTTCGCCATGGACTGCTCGCGCCGGTGTTCTGGTTGGGGCGGATTAGACCATCCGCCCCGGCGCAGCGCAAGCGCGCGGATCAGGCCGGTTCGGCCGCGCGTCCCGCCATCATCGCCGCGAACCCGTCCCGGGCCTGGCACCGCGCGATCCAGTCGGCGAGCCGGGGCGTTGCATCGAACACGCCGGCTTCGGGTTGGGCATAGCGCAGACACTCGGCCACCATGATGTCAGCCACGGTGAAGCGCCCGCCCTCCAGCCAGTCGCGTCCCTCGAGATGCGCCTCGATCCGTCCGAGGGGACGCTCCAGCGCGGCCCGGGCCGCGGCGATGCCCGCCCGGCCCTCGGTTGTCTCTGCCCGGCCTTCCGCATGGGTGTAGAGGATGGCGATTGCATGCGGTTCGATACCGGTGGCGGCGGCCAGCGCCCAGTTCACCATGCGCGCATCCTCGGCGGCATCGGCCGGCCCGAGCGCGCCACCATGGCGCCGGGCGATGTGGAGTGCGATGGCAAGCGATTCGGTCAGCAGCAGATCGTCCTCCGTCATCGCCGGGATCTGCCCCTGCGGGTTGATGCGCAGGAACTCGGGCGAGGCGGTGTTCGACGGGGCATCCGGTGCATGGGGATCGGCCAGCCGGTAGGCCTGGATCACCGGAACGTGGCGGAAGGGTGCCCCGCATTCGTGCAGGAGCCAAAGCGGTCGCGAGGCGCGCGACCTGTAAACCCCGTAGAGCGTCAGCATGGCGATCCTCCCCCGCAGCACTGCGCACAAGCTCTTGCCGATCCTGCGATCTCTGGCAAGCTTCCGGCGATGCCCGAGCCTGCCTCCGATTCCGGTTCCGATGACGAAGCCGCCCTGCGCGCGCGCATCGTCGAGCGGCTGTATGATGTTGCCGTCGATCCGGTCCGGCTCGAGGATCTGGTCGAATTGTGGGAGGATCGGTTCGGCCGTCTGCGCCAGGACGCCGCCCATGGCGTCGTGCCGATGGAGGATTCGGAACTGCTGGCCCATGCCGGCCGTGCAGCCGTGTTTCTGGAGCGGCACGACAACCTCCCGCCCGAGGACCGCCGGATTCCGGCGCTTGACGAGATCAGCAGATCCGCCGCCTTTGTCGCAGACGGCAGCGGCGCGATCACGGCGTGCAACCGCGCGGCAGAGATCGCCTTCGGCATATCCGCCGGCGGTCAGGTGCGGCAGCTGCCGTTCGACGGCGATGATTGCCGGACCCTGACCGCCTGCCTGCGGCGCGTGGTTGCGGGGCGGCCTGAAGGGTCTGGTATGCTGCGCCTGCGTTCGACCAGGTCGGGCGGCCCCGTCATCCTGCGGGTGACGCCGGTCACGGGCCCCGAACGCACCCGGCTTGCCCTGGTCGTCTCGACCGAACTTGTCTGGCCCGAGGGGTTCGAGGCGACGGTGCGCGATGCCTTCGATCTGACCGCTGCCGAGGTCGAGATCGTGCGCGGCATCGCGATCGGACTGCCGATGCGCGAGATCGCCGCCGTCCGCGGGCGGTCACCCGAGACGGTCCGCACCCAGATGCGGTCGATCCTTGCCAAGACCGAGACCCATTCCCAGGCCGAGCTGGTGCGCGTGGTGCTCGGTCTGATGGATCTGGCGCAGCCCCATGCGGCGGACGGCGACCGACCGCCGACGGCTCCGCCGGGTGCGCTTGGCGACCTGCCGTTCGATAGTGTCGTCACGCCCGACGGGCGACGCCTGACATGGATCGAGTTCGGCGACCCGGAAGGCGCGCCCTGCCTGTTCATGCCGATCGACTTTGCCATGAGCCGCTGGCCGGCGCCGGCGGAGCATGCCGCCGCCGACCGCGGCATCCGGGTCATCGTGCCGCTGCGCCAGGGCTACGGCCCGACCGACCTGTTGCCGCGGGGGCTCGACCATCTCACCGGCTGCACGATGGATTACGCTGCGGTGCTGGATGCGCTGGGCGTAAGGGATGCGGCGGTGATCGCGCTGGGGTCCGACATCCGCTATGCGATGAACCTTGCCAACCTTCGCCCCGATCTGGTGTCGGGAATAATCGGCTGTGCCGCACAGCTTCCGATCCAGAGCGCGGCACAGTACGAACGGATGGACAAGTGGCAACGCTTCATCCAGGCGAATGCGCGCTACGCGCCGAAGGTGCTGCCGTTCCTCGTCCGGGCCGGGTTCTCTTTCGCCCGCAAGCTGGGGAAGGAGCGGTTCTTCCGCGTCGCCTACGGCAATTCCCGCGCCGACATGAAGGCCTTCGACCGGCCGGAGATCCGCGATGCGGTGCTGCGCGGCACCGAGGTCATGCTGGGCCGCGACTTCAACGCGGTCGAGGCGTTCGCCGCCGAGTGCCTCGATGCCGAGCGCGACTGGTCAGGGGTGGTCCGCGCCTGCCGGGTGCCGGTTCTTCTGATGCAGGGTGACGAGGACGTGCAGACACCACTTCAGACGGTGCGGGAACAGATGCAGGACTATCCGCATCTGCAGTTCCGTTTCCTTCCCGGAAACGGAATGTTGCTGTTCTTTGCCGAATGGCCGCAGGTGCTTGACGAGCTCGAAAGATTCTTGCGCCGCTGACCTGACGAAGCGGGCGGATACCCCAAACGCGGTATGCGTGCGTTACACGAATCATCTATCACAGCCTCATTGGTCCCGTCGTAAGTGACAGATTTTCAGGCAGACCTTTGTCGGACCCGGCGGCGGCAAACCCCACGGGTGCCGCCGCTTCCGTTCGGGCATGTCGCCTTCGCGACCGGAGCGTGTCGCACCGGCATCTCCTGCC
Organism: Gemmobacter sp.; assembly: GCA_046295655.1. Lineage (GTDB taxonomy): Bacteria > Pseudomonadota > Alphaproteobacteria > Rhodobacterales > Rhodobacteraceae > JBKBMT01. Next base: position 42,713 of record JBKBMT010000008.1, read on the forward strand.
CGCTCCCGTCCGCTACCTTGATCCGTGTCATTGCGGCCGGATTCCCACATCTGCGCATCGTGGAGCCTCGACTTCGTTTCGCGTTACAGCCGGAGAGACCGATCGCATGAGTGAGGACGTCAGAACACTGCCCGTCGCCGATGCAACCGAGGCCGAGACCACCGACGCCGCGCCGCCCGCAACGACCGAGAAGGTGCCGCCCGAAGAACCGGTGCGAGCCGAACCTGCCGCCATCTCGGGCCGGCCGCGGAACTTCCCGGTGGTCGATCCCGACCGCATCCGTCTGGGCTTCGAAACCGGCCGCTATCCCTATCCCCGCCTGATGGGCCGGGCACCCTACGAGGCCGAGAAGGCGCGGCTTCAGGCCGAACTTCTGAAGGTGCAGCTGTGGGCCCAGGACACGGGGCAGAAGTTCGTGATCCTGTTCGAAGGTCGCGATGCGGCCGGCAAGGGCGGTACCATCAAGCGGTTCATGGAGCATCTGAATCCACGCTACGCCCGCGTCGTCGCGCTGACCAAGCCCACCGAGAAGGAAAAGGGCGAATGGTACTTCCAGCGCTACATCGCGCATCTGCCGACCGCGGGCGAAATGGTCTTCTATGACCGCAGCTGGTACAACCGTGCCGGGGTCGAGCGGGTGATGGGCTTCTGCACTCCGGTCGAGTATCTGGAATTCATGCGGCAGGCGCCGGAGTTCGAGCGGATGCTGGTCCGGTCCGGAATAAGGCTCTACAAATACTGGTTTTCGGTGACGCAGGAAGAGCAGCGCAAGCGTTTCCTCGCGCGCGAGACCGATCCGCTGAAACGGTGGAAGCTGTCGCCGATCGACAAGGCCAGCCTCGGACGCTGGGACGACTATACCGAGGCGAAGGAGGCGATGTTCTTCTATACCGACACCGCCGATGCGCCCTGGGTCATCGTCAAGTCGAACGACAAGAAGCGCGCGCGGCTGAACGCCATGCGGCACTTCCTGTCCACGCTCGACTATCCCGACAAGGACCCCGAAGTGGCGCTGCCGCCCGATCCGCTGATCGTCGGCCGCGCGGCCAGCGTCATTCCCGCTGCCGGCCATATCCCGGAAAGCGCGCTCAATCCCCTGGGTTGATCTTGCCTGCGGGTGCCGCTGCGGTCACCATCGGCGCATGTGGAACGATCGCTATGCGACGCCCGAATACATCTTCGGCACCGCGCCGGCCGATTTCCTGCGCCGCGTCGCGCCGCTGATTCCGGCAGGCGCCGAGGTTCTGTGCCTCGCCGATGGCGAGGGGCGCAACTCGGTCTGGCTGGCGGAGCGAGGCTGCCGGGTCACGGCCACGGAGCCTTCTGCGAACGCACTGGCGAAGGCCCGGGCACTTGCGGCGGCGCGCGATGTGGCGGTGGATTTCCGGCAGGTGCCTGTCGAGGACTGGGACTGGCGGGCGGAGGCCTTCGATGCCGTCGCCGGCATCTTCATCCAGTTCGCGGGCCCCGATCTGCGGGCGCGGATTCACGCCGGGATCGCGCACACGCTCCGGCCCGGGGGGCTGGTCCTTCTGCACGGCTATGCGCTGCGGCAGCCGGCCTATGGCACGGGCGGACCGCGCGATGCGGCCCACCTTTACGACCTTCCGGCATTGCGGGCCGATTTCCCCGGATGGGAGGTCCTGGTCGCGCAAGACCACGACGCCGATCTGAACGAGGGCACGCGCCATGTCGGCCGGTCCGCGCTTGTCGATTTCGTGGCGCGCAAGCCGGGGCCGGGCATGGACGCAGCCGGCGCGCTTCGCTAAGGCTCGGCGCGAACCGATCGCGAGGCCCCGATGTCCGCCCATGCAGAGCCAAAGCCGATGACCGCCCGCGCCGCGGGACCGCTCCGCGGCGTGGCCGAGGTGCCGGGCGACAAGTCGATCAGCCACCGCGCGCTGATACTCGGTGCCCTGTCGGTCGGCGAGACCCGGGTGACCGGCCTGCTGGAAGGGCAGGACGTGCTGGACACCGCCGCGGCGATGCGTGCCTTCGGGGCCGACGTGGTTCGGCACGGGCCGGGTTCGTGGTCGGTTCATGGTGTCGGGACCGGCGGCTTTGCCGAGCCCGAGGCGGTAATCGACTGCGGCAATTCCGGCACCGGCGTGCGGCTCATCATGGGGGCGATGGCCACGACCCCGATCACCGCGACCTTCACAGGCGATGCGAGCCTGCGCAAGCGGCCGATGGGACGCGTCACCGACCCGCTGGCGCTGTTCGGCGCCCGGGCCTACGGCCGTGCCGGCGGCCGGCTGCCCATGACCATTGTCGGCGCGGCGGATCCTGTTCCGGTGCGCTATGCCGTGCCCGTGCCCTCGGCGCAGGTGAAGTCGGCGGTTTTGCTGGCCGGGCTGAACGCGCCGGGGCACACCGTGGTGATCGAGCGCGAGGCGACGCGGGATCATACAGAACGGATGCTCGCCGGTTTCGGCGCCGCGGTTTCGGTGGAGACAACGGCCGAGGGGCGTGCCATCACCCTGGCCGGCCAGCCCGAGCTGCGGCCGCAGGCGGTCATCGTTCCGCGCGATCCGTCCTCGGCGGCCTTCCCGGTCTGTGCCGCGCTGATCGTGCCGGGCTCCGAGATCGCCGTGCCCGGCGTCAGCCGCAATCCGACGCGCGACGGGCTTTACGTCACGCTGCTCGAGATGGGCGCCGACATCGCCTTCCAGAACCCGCGCGAGGAGGGCGGCGAGCCGGTCGCCGACCTGCGCGTCCGCTTCTCGGGCGACATGCGCGGCGTCGAGACCCCGCCGGACCGGGCAGCCAGCATGATCGACGAATTCCCCGTGCTGTCGGTGGTCGCGGCCAATGCCACCGGGCGGACGGTGATGCGGGGGGTGCGGGAACTGCGGGTCAAGGAAAGCGACCGGATCGACGCCATGGCACGCGGGCTCGAAGCCTGCGGCGTGCGGGTCGAGGAGGACGAGGATACGCTGATCGTGCACGGCACGGGGGCCGGCGGCGTGCCGGGCGGGGCGACCTGTGCGGTGCATCTGGACCACCGGATCGCGATGAGTTTTCTCGTCCTCGGTCTGGCGGCGCGCCGGCCGGTCGGGGTTGACGATGCCGGCCCGGTCGCGACCTCTTTCCCGGCTTTCGGTGCGCTGATGGCCGGTCTTGGCGCCGATATCTCGGCCGGTTGAAGGGCGGCAACGGTGAAGAACAGTCCCTTCACCGTTGCCATCGACGGGCCCGCCGCCGCCGGGAAGGGCACCATTGCGCGGGCCGTCGCGGCGCGGTTCGGGCTGGCCCATCTCGATACCGGGCTGCTCTATCGGGCGGTCGCGGCGAAGGGGGGTGATCCGGTGGCGGCGGCGCGCGGGCTGGCGCCGCAGGACCTTGCCCGCCCCGACCTGCGGACGCTGGCGGCCGGGCAGGCGGCGAGCCGGGTGGCGGCCATCCCCGAGGTGCGCGAGGCGCTGGTGGAGTTCCAGCGGCTGTTCGCCCGCCGACCGGGCGGTGCGGTTCTGGACGGCCGCGACATCGGCACGGTCATCTGCCCCGAGGCCGAGGTGAAGCTCTATGTCACCGCCTCGCCCGAAGCGCGCGCCCGTCGCCGCTGGCTCGAAGTCGGCGGCGACGCGGATGCGGTCCTGGCCGAGGTGCGCGAGCGCGACGCCCGCGACATGGGCCGCGCAGACGCGCCGCTGCGTCCGGCCCCGGATGCCCTGATCCTGGACACCAGTTCCATGACCATCGACGACGCCGTGTCGGCCGCGGTTCGTGCAGTGGCCGCGCGGATGGAGGCCTGACGGGTCAGCCCCGACGGAACCGGCGCCCCAGCCGGGCACCGAGCCCCGCGGCAAGCATGGCCGGCAGGGACAGAAGCCCGATCAGCACAAGGCCCGGCGGCAGCATCGACAGGCCGGCACCACCGATGGCCAGCACAGGCGCCAGCGTCCAGACAAGCGCCGCGCCCCAGCGCCACGGGCGGATCGGCGCCAAGGCGCCGAACACCGCCGCAAGGACCAGCGCCAGAGGGTAGGACAGCTGCCAGAATGCCGGGGCATCCCACGGCTCGGCCCGGCCGGAAAGGATGGCGGTTCCGGTCCAGAGGGCAAGGCCGGCGAGGGCCGCGATGGCGAGGGTCGGCGACATGGGCGCCGGGGTATCCGGGGACTGTGGCGGTCTCGTGGCGGTCGCGGTGCAGGGTTGCAACGCAGTCCGTCCGCGACTATAGACGCGCCTGTCGAGACGGCCGCCAGAGCCGGCCGGCAGCGACTTGAGCAGGGTCGGGGCAAGCCGCCGACCCTTCTTGTTTTGGAATACTCCCTTGGCCAAGACCGGCGGAGCCAACCGCCCGGCCAGCAAAACGGACGATAGGAACCAGAACGCCCATGTGCGCCAAAGCGACGATGGAGGAATTCGAAGCCCTCCTGAAAGAAAGCTTCGAGATCGACACGCCCGAGGAAGGGTCTGTCGTCAAGGGCAAGGTCATCGCCATCGAGGCGGGCCAGGCCATCATCGATGTCGGCTACAAGATGGAAGGCCGCGTCGATCTGAAGGAATTCGCCAACCCCGGCGAGGCACCCGAGATCGAGGTGGGCGATGAGGTCGAGGTCTATCTCGACCGCGTGGAAAACGCCCGCGGCGAGGCCGTCATCAGCCGCGAGAAGGCCAAGCGCGAAGCCGCCTGGGACCGTCTGGAAAAGGCCTATGCGAAGGAAGAGCGGGTCGAAGGCGCCATCTTCGGACGTGTCAAGGGCGGCTTTACCGTCGATCTGGGCGGTGCCGTGGCCTTCCTGCCCGGCAGCCAGGTCGATGTGCGCCCGGTGCGTGACGCCGGCCCGCTGATGGGCATGAAACAGCCCTTCCAGATCCTCAAGATGGACCGTCGGCGCGGCAACATCGTGGTCTCGCGCCGCGCGATCCTCGAAGAGTCCCGCGCCGAACAGCGGGCCGAGATCATCGGCAAGCTGGCAGAGGGTCAGGTCGTCGATGGCGTGGTCAAGAACATCACCGAATACGGCGCCTTCGTCGATCTGGGTGGGGTTGACGGGCTTCTGCACGTGACCGACATGGCCTGGCGCCGTGTCAACCATCCGTCCGAGATCCTGAACATCGGCGAGACGGTGAAGGTCCAGGTCGTCAAGATCAACAAGGACACCCACCGCATCAGCCTCGGCATGAAGCAGCTTCAGGCCGATCCCTGGGATTCGGTCGAGCAGATGTATCCGCTGGGTTCGGTCCACAAGGGCCGTGTCACCAACATCACCGACTACGGCGCCTTCGTCGAGCTGGAGGCCGGGGTCGAGGGCCTCGTGCATGTCTCGGAAATGTCCTGGACCAAGAAGAACGTCCATCCCGGCAAGATCGTCTCGACCAGCCAGGAAGTGGACGTCATGGTGCTGGAGATCGACAGCGCCAAGCGCCGCGTGTCGCTCGGCCTGAAGCAGGTTCAGCGCAACCCGTGGGAAGTTTTCGCCGAGAAGCATCCGCCGGGAAGCACGATCGAGGGCGAGGTCAAGAACATCACCGAATTCGGGCTGTTCGTGGGGCTCGAGGGCGACATCGACGGCATGGTGCACCTGTCGGACCTGAGCTGGGACCAGCGCGGCGAGGAAGCGATCCAGAACTACCGCAAGGGCGATGTCGTCAAGGCCGTGGTCTCGGACGTGGATGTGGAGAAGGAACGTATCTCGCTGTCGATCAAGGCCGCGGGAGACGATACCTTCACCGATGCGGTGGACGGGGTGAAACGCGGTTCGGTCATCACCGTGACCGTCTCTGCCATCGAGGACGGCGGGATCGAGGTCGATTACAACGGCGCCAAGTCGTTCATCCGCCGCTCGGACCTGTCGCGCGACCGGTCGGAACAGCGGCCCGACCGGTTCCAGATCGGCGACAAGGTGGATGTGCGCGTGACCAACATCGACCCCAAGACCCGCCGTCTGGGCCTGTCGATCAAGGCGCGCGAGATCGCCGAGGAGAAGGAGGCGGTGGAACAGTACGGCTCGTCCGACTCCGGCGCCTCGCTGGGCGATATCCTGGGCGCAGCGCTGCGCGGCGACCGGAACTGACCGGCCAAGGCTGATCGATGCCGCAAGGCCCGCGCTCCGGCGCGGGCTTTGTTGTTTTGTGCCGGCAAAATCCGTCCTATAGTCGCCGCAGGGTCCGGGACTGGGCCGCGACGCAGGGAGTTGTCCATGATTAGGTCCGAACTGATCCAGAAGATCGCCGACGAGAACCCGCACCTGACCCAGCGTCATGTCGAGCGGATCGTGAACACGGTCTTCGAGGAGATCACGGCGGCGCTGGCCCGGGGCGAGCGTGTGGAGTTGCGCGGCTTCGGCGCCTTCTCGGTCAAGGCGCGGGACGCGCGCACGGGCCGCAACCCCCGCACCGGCGAGGCGGTGGAGGTCGAGGAGAAGCGCGTGCCGTTCTTCAAGACCGGCAAGCTCCTGCGTGACCGTCTGAACGGTCAGGCGTGACAGATGACCATTCTGCGGTTCCTCAAGTATCTGTTCCTCGTCCTGGTGGCGGTCGCGCTGGTCACGCTTGCGATGGCCAACCGCGAGCCGGTCGTCCTGCGGCTGCTGCCCGACGATCTGGCGACCTTCTCCGGGCTGGGCCGACAGATCGAACTGCCTCTGTTTCTTGTCATTCTGGGCGGTGTCGCGGTGGGAGTGCTGGTCGGATTCGTGTGGGAGTGGCTGCGCGAGCATCGCTATCGGGCAGAGGCGGCCCGCAAGGCGCGCGAGGTCGAACGGCTGCGTCGCGAGGCCGAGGCGCGTCAGAGCGCACCGGCATCCCAGCAGGACGAGGTTCTGGCGCTGATCGAGGAACCGCGGCGCCGGACGGGCTGATCCATGGCGCTGCGCATCGTCCCTGCCGGCGCACCGCGCGCGTCCGGGGCCGTGCGGGTCAAGATCTGCGGCCTGACCCGGCCCGAGGATGTGGCGGCAGCGGTCGGCGCCGGCGCCGCCTATGCCGGTTTCGTGTTCTTTCCCCGGTCCCCCCGACACCTGGAGCCCGGGGCAGCGCGCGACCTTGCGCTTGCGGTTCCCGCCGGTGTCGCGCGCGTCGCGCTGACGGTTGATGCCGCCGACGCGCTGCTGGATGCGATTCTCGACCGCGTCCCGATCGACATACTGCAGCTGCACGGAACCGAAAGCCCGGAGCGCGTGGCCGAGGTCAGGGCACGATACGGGCTGCCGGTGATGAAGGCGGTCGGTGTGGCGACCGCCGCAGATCTGCCGAAGATCGCCCTGGCCGAGGCTTCCGCCGATCTGGTGCTGGTCGATGCGAAGCCGCCGCCGGGGGCCGCGCTGCCCGGTGGCAACGGACTGGCTTTCGACTGGCGGCTGATTGCGGACCGGGTCTGGCGGCGCCCGTGGCTTCTGGCCGGCGGGCTGACCGCCGGCAACGTGGCCGAGGCGATCCGGCTGACGGGCGCGCGACAGCTGGACGTGTCCTCCGGCGTCGAGGTTGCGCCGGGCAGAAAGGATCCGGCCCTGATTGCGGCGTTCGTGGCCGCCGCTGCAAAGGCGGATCTTCAGCCTAGCCGGTGAAGCGCCGGGCGAAGCGCGCGCGCAGTTCGTTCTTCTGGACCTTTCCCATGGTGTTGCGCGGCAGGGCGGGGAGGATTTCCAGTGCCTTGGGCTGCTTGAAACGGGCAAGGCTTGCGCGCAGGGTCGTGTCGATCGCCGCCAGGTCGGGGCCGGCGCCGGGCGCCGGCACGAGGACGGCCAGCACCGCCTCGCCGAAATCCGGATGCGGAACGCCGATCACCGCCGATTCCAGAACCCCCGGCAGTTCGTCCAGGACGAGTTCGATTTCCTTCGGATAGACGTTGAAGCCGCCGGTGATGATCAGATCCTTCTGCCGGCCGACGATGGTCAGATAGCCGTCGGTGTCGAACCGCCCCAGATCGCCGGTAACGAAGAAGCCCGTCTCGCGCAGTTCCTCGCGGGTCTTGTCGGGCATCCGCCAGTAGCCCTGAAAGACGTTCGGACCGCGCACCTCGATCATGCCGATCTCGCCGGTCGGAACGGGCGCACCGGTCGCCGGATCGGTCACCACGACCTCGACGCCGGGCAGCGGCAGGCCGACGGTTCCCGCGCGGCGGTCGCCTTCGTAGGGGTTCGAGGTATTCATGTTGGTCTCGGTCATCCCGTAGCGTTCGAGGATCCGGTGGCCGGTGCGCGCCTCGAAGGCGGCATGGGTTTCGGCCAGCAGCGGGGCCGAGCCCGAGATGAACAGGCGCATGTGCGCGACCAGATCGCGGTTCAGGCGGACGTCGTCGAGAAGCCGGGTGTAGAATGTGGGAACGCCCATCATCGCCGTCGCCTGCGGCAGTGCCGCGATCACGGCGTCAAGGTCGAAACCGGGCAGGAAGACCATCGCGCCGCCGGTCAGAAGCGCAATGTTGGTGGCAACGAACAGGCCGTGGGTGTGAAAGATCGGCAGCGCGTGCAGCAGCACGTCGCAAGCTCCGAAGCGCCACGCGCGGGCCAGAACCTCGGCGTTCGACAACAGGTTGCCGTGGCTCAGCATCGCGCCCTTGGACCGGCCCGTGGTGCCCGAGGTATAGAGAATGGCCGCCAGATCGTCCCGGCCGCGGGATGCGGGTTCGAAGGCATCGGAAGCGGTGCCCACCTTGTCCGAAAGGCTGCCCCGGCCGGCCGAATCCAGCGTCAGCAGCCCCGCGCCATGGGCCTCGGCGACCGGTGCCAGCGCATCCGCCCGGGCCGGATCGCACAGCAAGAGGCGCGGCGTGGCATTGCCCACGAAATATTCGACCTCGGCCGGGGTATAGGCAGTGTTGAGCGGGAGAAAGACCGCGCCGAGAGCAACCGCGGCACCATAGACGGCCAGGGCCTCGGGCGTCTTCGCAACCTGCGCGGCCACCCGGTCGCCGGGCGCGACCCCGGCCGACTGCAGCGCGTTCGCCGTCCGGTGCAGAAGCGAAAGGAACGCGGCACCGGAACGGTCGGTGCCGCCGGGCAGCATAAGGAGCGGATCGTCCCGCCCGGCCAGCGGAGCGAAGAGCGCGTCATACAGCATGTTGGGCATCGGGCAGTCCTTTCCGGCGGCCATTCCGTTTTCCCCGACAGCCCGGGCGGGGTAAAGGGCCATGGCGCTTGCGCCGGGCCGCGACCGGCGCAAGCATGACCGCAGGAGCCTCCATGCGTATCGACCGTCGCAACGACCTGAACCTGAAGCTGCTCGAGATATTCGGCGCGGTGATGGAGACCGGCACCGCGACGGCGGCGGCAGAGGTGCTGGGCCTGTCGCAGCCGGCGGTTTCGGCCGCGCTGCGTCAGCTCGAGCACCGGCTGGGCGTGGTGCTGTTCGAACGCGCGGGGCGGCGGCTGGTGCCGACCGAGGCAGCGCATCTTTTGCAGGCCGAGGCGCAGCCGGTCTTTCTGATGCTCGACCGGCTGTCCGACGGGATCCGGCGGATGAAGCACCATCGCGCCGGGCGGCTCAGGATCGCCGCGACGCCGCCGATGGGCCACAGCTTTGCCCCCGGCGCGCTGCGCGAATTCCTGCGCGACCGACCGGCGATCGAGGTGCAGTTCGACGTGCTTCGGCTGGCCGAGGTTCAGCGGGCGGTCGATCTCGGCGTTGCCGATCTCGGGCTGGGGCTGGGATTGGCCGAAAACGCCGGGGTCCGGACCCATGTCCTGTCCGAGGCGGAACTCGTCGCGGTGGTGCCCCGGGACCATGTGCTGACCACCCGTGCGGTCCTCGGGCCCGCCGATCTGGCGCGCTATCCGCTGATCGGGCTCGATTCGGTCATCGCGACGCTGGTGGAGGGAGCCTTCGCGCTTCAGGGGGTTCCCTTCCGCCCGCGCCTGCAGGCCCGCTATACCCAGACCGCCTGCGCGCTGGTTCAGGCGGGGCTGGGCGTTGCGGTCGTCGATCCGTTTACCGCCGGTCATATCGCCGGCAACACGGTCGCGGTGCGTCGGCTGCAACCGGCGGTGCGGATCAGCGCCGTTGCCATGACGCGGGAGGGTCAGGACGTGCCGCCGCTGGTCAACGAGTTCCTGGAGATCCTGCGTCGGCGGATCGAGACCGCGCCGCCGACACCGCGGCTGTAAGGGCCCCCACGGCACCACATATCACGATTGATTATATGATCATAGAAAATGCTCTGAGGCCGGTTCTTCAAAGCTGTCGTCTTAATGTATTGATTACAACATGTTATCACGGATCGGCGTCTCGGAGTCCATGCAGGCATCGGCCGACTGTTGACTTGACCCAGCCGCGGACCGGGCTGTTAGGCTGGTTGCCGGTTCCAGGGGGGGCACGTGGATGGACGCCAGGGCAGACTGTGTGGTGACGGGCGGGCGCATCTGGTGCGGGCTGAACGAAGGCTTTGCCGAGGCGCTTGCAATCTCGGCCGGACGGGTCGCAGCGGTCGGTTCGGCCGCCGACATTGCAGCCATGACAGGACCGCAGACCCGACGGATCGATCTTGGCGGGCGGCTGGCGGTGCCGGGGCTGAACGACGCGCACATGCATCTGATCCCCTACGGAACGGCCATGGCCGAGGTGGATCTGCGCCCGAAGTCCGCACCGGACCTTGCCGCGCTGCTGCGGGCCGTCAAGGACCGCGCCGCGGTCACGCCCGCCGGCGGCTGGGTCGTTGGCCGTGGCTATGACCATTTCGCCTTCGACGAAAGACGTCATCCGCTGCGCGAGGAACTGGACGCCGTCTGCCCCGACCATCCGGTCTATATCGTCAGAACCTGCGGGCATCTGGCGGTGGCCAATTCCCGGGCGCTCGCATTGGCCGGGATCGACGAGCAGACACCCAGCCCCGAAGGCGGACTGATCGAGCGGCAGAACGGCCGGCTGACCGGCCTTCTGGCCGAGACCGGGCGCGAGCCGGTGATGAACGTGATGCCGGCCCAGACCGTCGATGACCTGGTGGCGGCGATCGAGCGCGGCGGGCGCGATCTTTTGTCCCATGGCATCGCCTCGGTCATGGAGGCCGCGATAGGCATCCGCGACGGCTGGACCGAGATGGAGGCCTATCGCGCCGCCCATGCCTCGGGCCGGCTGCCGGTGCGGGTTTATGGCACGCTGATGGGCGACAAGGTCCGCTCGATCCTGCCGCAGGCGATGGCAGAGGGGCTGGTGACCGGGCAGGGGGACGACATGTTCCGCATCGGGCCGGTCAAGATCTTCACCGACGGCAGCGCGGGCGGGCGGACCGCGGCGATGACCTGGGCCTACTCGGGCGGCGACCCCGACGACAAGGGCATCCTGTGCATTCCGGATCAGGCGGAACTCGACGCGATGGTGCTGGAGGCGCACCGCGCCGGGTTCCAGATGGCGGTGCATGCCATCGGCGACGCGGCCATCGATCAGGTGCTGAACGCCTATGCCGCGGCATTGGCCGACAGCCCGGACTCCAGCCGCCGGCACCGCATCGAACACTGCGGCTGGCTGCGGCCCGACCAGTTGCAGCGGATGGTCGAGCTGCATGTCATCCCGGTGCCGCAACCTGCCTTCATGTACTGGTTCGGCGATCTTTACCTGACCGTGGCCGAGCGCGCACGGGTCGAGGCCTCGCATCCGATGCGGACATGGATCGAGGCGGGGCTGCACCCTTCGGCCTCGACCGACTGCCCGGTGACCGAGATCGACCCGCGCCCGGTGATCTACAACATGGTCACGCGCAGGACGAACCGCGGCACGGTTCTGGGTGCGGACCATGTGATGACAATGGCCGAGGCGCTGCATGCCTATACCTGGGCCTCGGCCTATGCCGAGAAGGCGGAGGATCGGAAGGGCCGGCTGGTGCCGGGCCAGCTTGCGGACATCGCCGTATTCGACCGCGACCTTTTCGAGATCGAGCCCGAGCAGATCCTCGGGGCGCGCTGCGACCTGACCATCCTGGGCGGCGAGGTGGTGTTCCAGCGATGATCGCCACCATCGTCAACCGGCTGGTGCTGTCGATCCCGGTCCTGTTCGGGGTGCTGGTGCTGGGTTTCGCGCTGGTGCAGCTTGCCCCCGGCGACCCTGCCCGGGTCATGGCCGGCCCGATGGCGCCGCCCGAGGTGGTGGAACGGATCCGCGAACAGATGGGTCTGGACCGGCCGATGATCGTGCAGTTCACGGGCTACCTCGGCCGCGTCCTGCAGGGCGATCTGGGCCGCTCGCTGATTTCCAACAAGACGGTGCTGAGCGAACTGGGCGACGCCATCGTGCCGACGGTGGAACTTATGGTCGCCTGCCTGATCTGGTCGATCCCTCTGGGCATCGCGATGGGCACGCTGGCCGCGGTCTGGCGCGGGTCGCTGGTGGACCGGGCAATCATGGCCTTTTCGGTGGCCGGCGTGTCGCTGCCGATCTTCTTCATCTGCCTCGTGCTGATCCAGCTGTTCGGCGTCTACTGGCAGCTGTTCCCCTTCATCGGCCGCGGCGGGCCGCTGTGGACGGAGCAGGGCCTGCGCCACATCGCGCTGCCGGCGCTGTCGCTGGGGCTGATCTTCATCGGGCCCGTCGCGCGCATGACGCGATCGAGCGTGCTGGAGGTCCTGCGGCTGGACCATGTCCGCACCGCGCGCGCCAAGGGGCTGAGCGAACGGGCGGTCATCCTGCGCCACGGGCTGCGCAATGCGCTGATTCCGGTGGTGACGCTGGTCGGGCTGCAGGCCGGCTATCTGTTGGGTGGCGCAGTGGTGACCGAGACGATCTTTTCCTATCCCGGCATCGGCCGGCTGGCGGTGGGGGCGATCCTGTCGTCGGACTTTCCGCTGGCGCAGGGGGCGATCCTGGTGCTGGCGTTGGCTTTCATCGTGATCAACATGATCGTGGACGTGCTCTATGCCCTGCTCGATCCAAGGGTGCAGCGGCGATGAATGCCGTGGTCGATACCGCCGCGACGGATGAACCGCGCCGTCGGGTCTGGTGGCGGTCGCTTCTGGCAGACCGGGCGGCGGCGGTGGCGCTGGCGGTGCTGGCGGTTTTCGTGCTCGGGGCGATCCTGGCGCCCTGGATCGCGCCGCATGATCCCTATGCCGGGACGCGCAACGTCATGCTTCCGCCGGCCTGGGCCGAGCGCGGCCGGGCCGAGTTCCTGCTGGGCACCGACGGGCAGGGC
>JBKBMT010000009.1:0-49611 GCA_046295655.1 Gemmobacter sp.
CCGCCGTCCTAGCTCTGCCCCGGATGCAGGAGGTGCGAGATGGGCAATCTGGGCAACGGGGCCTTGCGCTACGGACCGGTGGCGCGGGGCCTGCACTGGGCGACGGCGGGGTTGATCCTGTTGGCCTTTCCGCTCGGCCTGGTGGCCGAGGCGCTGCCATGGGGAACCGAGGCGGAACTGGCGCGCAAGGCGGCGCTGTTCTCGGTACACAAGACGGTCGGCGTGGCGGCCCTCGCCGCGGGGCTGATCCGGCTGCTCTGGGCGCTGGTGCAGCCGCGGCCGGTGCCGCTGAACCCCGAACGGCGGGTCGAGCGATGGCTGGCCGAGACCGTGCACTGGGCGCTTTACGCCGCACTGGTCGCGGTGCCGTTGTCGGGCTGGGTGCATCATGCGGCCAGCGAAGGCTTCGCGCCGATCCTGTGGCCGCTGGGGCAGGGGCTGCCGCTGGTGCCGAAGTCGGTCGCGCTGTCCGAGGCGGCAGGGACGCTGCACCGCAGCTTCGTCTGGATCCTGCTGGCGCTGGTGGCGCTGCATGTCGCGGGCGCCCTCAAGCATCACCTGATCGACCGCGACGCGACCCTGATGCGGATGCTGCGGGGGATCGCGGCCGGCGTTCCCGGCGCGGCGCACCGGGCGCCCGGCGCGGCGGTGCTGGCAGTTCTGTTGTGGGTCGGCGCGGGGGTCGCGGCGGTGGCGCTGATGCCGGCGGGGCAGCGGGGCGCATCCGTCCCGCTGTCCGGGGGCGGGGTCTGGGCGGTCGAGGACGGCGAGATCGCGCTGACCGTGACCCAGATGGGCGCGCCGGTCGCGGGCCGCTTCGCCAGCTGGGGCGCGGCGATCGACTATGATCCCGCAGCGCGGACCGGCGCGGTGCGGGTGGAGATCGATGTCGGCAGCCTGACGCTGGGTCAGGTCACCGCGCAGGTTCTGGGGGCCGATTTCCTCGATGCGGCGACCCATCCGGTTGCGGTGTTCGAGGGGCCGATCCGGCCCGAGGCCGACGCGCATGCGGTGGCCGGGACGCTGACCCTGCGGGGCGTCGCGGTGCCGGTCCTGCTGCGCTTCGATCTGGCGATCGAGGGCGATATGGCGCGGGCCGAGGGGCAGGCGGTGCTTGACCGCCGGGCCTTCGGCGTGGGGGCGGCGCATGGCGCCGCGACGGTGGGGCTGGAGGTCGTGGTGGATGTGGCGCTGACGGCGCGCCGGTCGGGGGGCTGAGCGGCCCGTCTTCCGTCGCGGGAACGGAAAAAGGGCCGCCGGAATGACCGGCGGCCCTTGCCTGTTCCGGTTCACCGGCTCAGTCGGCCTTCATCGCCTCGACCGAGATCAGGACCGCCACCTCGTCGCCGACGAAGGGCGCGAACAGGCCGAGGTCGAACTCGCTGCGGGTCAGCGTGGTCGAGGCGCTGAACCCGGCCCATTCCTTGCCTTCCATCGGATGGGTGCCGGCGTGGTTCAGCCGGACGTCCAGCACCACGGGCTGCGTGACGCCGTTCAGCGTCAGGTCGCCGGTGATCAGCGCGGTGTCCTCGCCCGTGACCTCTATGGCGGTCGAGACGAAGCGCACGGTCTGGTCCCTGGACGGGTCGAAGAAGTCGGGCGACATGAAATGCGCCAGCCGTGCCTCCCATCCGGTCAGCATGGTCGAGACCGGAAACTCTACCGTCACCGACGAGGCCGCGGGATTCTCGCGGTCGAATTCGATCTGCCCCTCGAAGCCCGAGAACATGCCCCAGGTGGTCGAATAGCCGAGGTGGTCGTAGGAAAAGACGATCTGGCTGTGGCTGGGGTCGAGCACGTAGGACTCGGCGGCGAGGGCGGGGGTGGCGGTGCCGGCAAGAAGGGCGGCGAACAGGAAGTTGCGCATCGGAAGCTCCGTTAGCGTTGCGGACGGCCTAGAGATGCCTTCGCGCCGCGCCGCGGCAATTCCGCACGGGCCCACAGCGGCTGTTCGTCTGCGCGCGGCTTGCGCGACGGGGGGGGATGTGTATAAGGGCGCATCCTTCCGCGCATGACCTTGCCGGCGCATCCCCTCGTGGACGGGGGCGGAAGGTTCGGCCCGTCCTTCGAAATGCGCCCCGAACGAACGGAGAGAGCATGCCGCTTTACGAGCATGTGCTGATCGCGCGTCAGGACCTGTCCAACGCGCAGGCCGAAGGCCTCATCGAACATTTCTCGACGGTGCTTGCCGACAACGGCGGGACGGTCGTGGGCTCCGAATACTGGGGCGTCAAGACGATGGCCTACAAGATCAACAAGAACCGCAAGGGGCATTACGCCTATCTGCGCTCGGACGCGCCCTCGGCCGCCGTGCAGGAGATGGAGCGTCTGGCCCGGCTGCACGACGATGTCATGCGGGTGCTGACCGTCCGGGTAGAGAAGCACGAGGACGGGCCGTCGGTCCAGATGCAGAAGCGCGACGAGCGCGACCGCGGCGACCGCCCGGACCGTGACCGCGGCGACCGCCCGGACCGCGACCGCGGCGGCTTCGACCGTCGCGAACGGCGCTGAGGAAAGGAGCACAAGCCATGGCAACCAAACCGTTTTTCCGCCGTCGCAAGGTCTGCCCCTTCTCGGGCGAGAACGCGCCGGCAATCGACTACAAGGATGTGCGGCTGCTTCAGCGCTACATCTCCGAGCGGGGCAAGATCGTGCCGGCCCGGATCACCGCCGTCTCGGCCAAGAAGCAGCGCGAACTGGCGACCGCCATCAAGCGCGCCCGCTTCCTGGCGCTTCTGCCCTATGCCGTGAAGTGAGGTGATGCGATGCAGGTAATCCTTCTTCAGCGTGTCGCGAAGCTTGGCCAGATGGGCGAGGTCGTGAAGGTCCGCGACGGCTATGCGCGCAACTTCCTGCTGCCGCAGGGCAAGGCGCTGCGGGCCAACGAGTCCAACATCAAGGCGTTCGAGGCGCGCAAGGCGCAGCTCGAGGCCGAGAACCTGGAAACCCGCAGGGAAGCCGAGGCGGTCGCGGCAAAGCTGGATGGCCAGACCTTCGTCGTGATTCGCTCGGCCTCGGAGGCCGGGGCGCTGTTCGGGTCGGTGACGGCTCGCGATGCGGCCGAGGCGGCGACGGCGGCGGGCTTTACCGTCAACCGGTCCCAGATCGAGCTGGACCGCCCGATCAAGGAACTGGGGCTCCATGGGGTCAGCGTCGTGCTGCACCCCGAGGTCACGGCGCGGATCACGCTGAACGTCGCCCGTTCGGCCGAGGAGGCACAGCTTCAGGCCTCGGGCAAGTCGATCCAGGACCGGGCGGCGGAAGAGGCCGCGGCGGCCGAGTTCGAGATTGCCGAACTGTTCGACGACATCGGCGGCGCGGCGTCGGAAGACGCCTGACGCGCCTGCCCGTGCAACCGGGACTGGAACCCCCGCGGCGGCATTCCCGCTGCGGGGGTTCGCTTTTGCGCAAACCCCTGCTGCAGCATCGAAAGCGCGGTTGAGATGCACGGCGGCAGGGGCTAAGCAGGCCGCGGTCGGGACAGGAGGGGCAGATGTTCGATCTGACGGGCAGAAAGGCGCTGGTGACGGGTGCCTCGGGCGGGATCGGCGCGGCGATCGCGCGGGCGCTGCATGGCGCGGGGGCGACGGTGGGCCTGACCGGCACCCGGGCCGCGGCCTTGCAGGCGGTGGCGGACGAACTGGGCAGCCGCGCGCATGTGCTGGTCTGCGACCTGTCGGACGCGGCCGCGGTCGAGGCACTGCCGAAACAGGCGACCGATGCGATGGGCAGCGTCGATATCCTGGTCAACAATGCGGGCATCACCCGCGACGGGCTGATGATGCGGATGTCGGACGACGACTGGCAGTCGGTGATCGACGTGAACCTGACGGCCGCCTTCCGGCTGACCCGGGCGCTGGTGCGGGGCATGGTCAAGGCGCGCTGGGGGCGGGTGATCTCGGTCGGGTCGGTGGTGGGCACCACCGGGAACCCCGGCCAGGCGAACTATGCCGCCGCGAAGGCCGCGCTGCTTGGCCTGTCGAAAAGTCTGGCGCAGGAGGTCGCGACCCGCGGCGTGACGGTCAACGTGGTCGCGCCGGGGGTGATCGCCACGGCAATGACCGACAAGCTGAACGACCAGCAGAAGGAGACGATCCTGCGCGACGTGCCGATGGGGCGGATGGGCGTGCCGGAGGACATTGCGGCCGCTGTCGTCTATCTGGCAAGCCCGGCCGCAGGCTATGTCACCGGTGCCACGCTGCACGTCAACGGCGGCGGCGCGATGCCCTGAGCGGGGCCCCGCGGGACACCTGCGAAAGCATTTGCCACGCCCGGGATACATGCTATAGGCGGCGACGATGCGGCCGGGGGGCCGGCCGCCCCGAAGCCGGGCCGCGACGCCCCGCCGGGGCACGGGACAGTCGGCGGGCAGCGACCCGCGCATGAAGAGGAAGAACCATGAGCGATATCGCAGACCGCGTTCGGAAGATCGTCGTCGAACATCTGGGCGTCGAGGAAAGCAAGGTGACCGACAGTGCCTCGTTCATCGACGATCTGGGTGCGGACAGCCTCGATACGGTCGAGCTGGTGATGGCGTTCGAGGAGGAATTCGGGATCGAGATCCCCGACGACGCGGCCGAGACGATCCAGACCTTCGGCGATGCGGTCAAGTTCATTTCCGAGGCGCAGAACGCCTGATCGCCTGTGCCTTCGGCATGCTGCGGGCGCCCCCTGGGCGCCCGTTGTCGTTTAGGGGGGGGCGGCATCGGCGGGCTGACTGCGGCGCGAAATCAGGGTGAAGAATTCGCTTTCAGATTGCAGCGATTCGCGCGATCCTGAGGCTATTGTTTCACTTCGATTGAGGCTCGCGCCATGAAATCCCGCACCGTTTCCTTCGCCACGTTCAATCTTTACAACCTCAACGAGCCCGACCTGCCGATGTACACCAAGGCGACCGGCCATTCCGCCGCGCTGGTGGCGCGCAAGGTCGCCTGGTCGGCGGCGATGCTGCACCGCGCGCAGGCGGATGTGTTCGGCTTTCAGGAGCTGTGGCATGCCGGTCCGCTGGAACGGATGTTCGCGGAGGCGGGGCTGGCGGCGGATTACGACCTGATCGTGCCGCCGGGGCAGGCAGGGCAGCGGATCACCTGTGCCGGGGCTGTGCGCAAGGGGATGCTGGACGGCACGCCGGAGTGGATCGTGGACTTTCCCCCTGCCTTCCGGCTGGAGAGCAAGGGCGAGGACGCGCAGACCCCGGCCATCGCCGTCTCGGTCAAGCGGTTCTCGCGGCCGGTGCTGCATTTCGCCGTGCGGCCGCACGAGGACCGGCCTGCGATCCATGTGCTGGTCTGCCATTTCAAGTCGAAGGGTCCGACGCGGATCGACGCCGAGCCCTGGTATCGCGCCGACCGGGCGCTTTACGGCGCCCACCGCTCTGCGATCGGGGCGGCGATCTCGACCGTGCGGCGCACCGCCGAGGCGCTGGCGGCGCGGCAGATCGTGACCGGCCTGACCCGGGGCAGCGACACGCCGGTGGTGGTGCTGGGCGATCTGAACGACGGGCAGGAGTCGAACACGCTCGACATCCTGACCGAACAGCCGAACTACCTTCAGCCCCTGTCCACCGGGGGCAGCGACACCGCGCTTTATGCGGGGCAGGCGCTGCAGCAGCTTCGGTCGCTGCGCGACGTCTATTTCACCTACATCCACAAGCGGCAGCACGGGTCGCTTGACCACATCCTTGTCAGTCAGGAGCTCTACGACCAGAGCCGCAAGCGGGTGTGGAAGTTCGACGGGCTGGACATCTTCAACGACCATCTGAACCGCGACGACCTGCGCGAGATCGAGGGCGCCAGCGATCATGGCGTGGTGCGGGCCTGTTTCTCGCTGCGGGCGGCCGCCTGACGCGCGGCGTTGCGCCCTGGGCGCCCGGCGTGTATCACCCTGCCCGGCAGGAGAGACGAGGGGGCAGGCATGCGTCGCGTGGTGGTCACGGGTCTGGGAATGGTCACGCCGCTGGCGTGCGGGGTCGAGGAAACCTGGTCCCGGCTGATCGCGGGCCGGTCGGGCGCCGGGCCGATCACGCGGTTCGACACCTCGAACGTGGTCACGACCTATGCCTGCGAGATTCCCTTCGGCGACGGCAGCGACGGCAGCTTCAACCCCGACGACTGGATGGAGCCGAAGGACCGCCGCAAGGTCGATGACTTCATCCTGTATGGCATGGCGGCGGCCGAGCAGGCGGTGCGGGATTCCGGCTGGGTGCCCGCGACGGACGAGGAGCGCGAGCGCACCGGCGTGATGATCGGCTCGGGGATCGGCGGGCTGACCTCGATTGCCGAGACGGCGGTCCTGATCCGGGAACGCGGGCCGAAGCGGGTCAGCCCGTTCTTCATTCCCGGCGCGCTGATCAACCTGGTGTCGGGGCAGGTCAGCATCCGCTTCGGCTTCAAGGGGCCGAACCATGCGGTGGTGACGGCCTGTTCCACCGGTGCCCATGCCATCGGCGATGCGGCCCGGCTGATCCAGATCGGGGACGCGGACGTGATGGTGGCCGGAGGGGCCGAGGCGCCGATCAGCGAGATCGGCATCGCCGGGTTCAACGCCTGCAAGGCGCTGTCCACCAAGCGGGCACACGAGCCCGAACGCGCCAGCCGCCCCTACGACGCCGACCGTGACGGCTTCGTGATGGGCGAGGGTGCGGGGGTGGTGGTACTGGAGGAGTACGAACACGCGAAGGCGCGGGGCGCGCGCATCCATGCCGAGGTCCTGGGCTATGGCCTGTCGGGTGACGCCTGGCACATCACTGCCCCGTCCGAGGATGGCGACGGAGGATACCGCAGCATGCGGGCGGCGCTGAAGCGGGCGGGTCTGGAACCGGGTGCAGTGGACTACATCAACGCGCACGGGACCTCGACCATGGCCGACACGATCGAACTGGCTGCGGTGGAACGGCTGCTGGGCAATGCGGCGGGGCAGGCAACGATGTCGTCCACCAAGTCGAGCATCGGGCATCTGCTGGGTGCGGCGGGGGCGGTCGAGGCGATCTTCTGCGTGCTGGCGATCCGCGATCAGGTGGCGCCGCCGACGATCAATCTGGACGATCCGGCGGTGTCAACGCCGCTCGACCTGGCGGCGAACGAAGCGGTGAGGCGGAAGATCGACGTGGCGCTTTCCAACTCCTTCGGGTTCGGCGGCACCAATGCCAGTCTGGTGCTGGGGCGGGTTGCGGGCTGATGTGGCGGTCGGTCGCCTCGAATGCGCTGACACTGTTCATCGTGATCCTGGTCGCGGTGGCCGGGCTTCTGGCCTGGGGCCGGGCGCAATATACCGGACCGGGACCGCTGGCCGAACCGATCTGTTTCCGCGTCGAGCGCGGCGCCTCGCTGGCCGCGGTCAGCCGGGGGCTGGAGGCGCAGGGGGCGATCAGCGACGCGCGCATCTTCCGCATCGGCGCGGACTATTCGGACAAGGCGCAGGGGCTGCGGTTCGGCAGCTACCTGATTCCGCCCGGCGCCTCGATGGAGCAGGTGCTGGATCTGCTGACCCGGGGCGGGGCCTCGACCTGCGGGGCGGAACTGAACTTCCGCATCGGGGTGGCGGCGGCCGAGGTGATCCTGCGCGAACTGGACCCCGGGACCAACCGCTATGTCGAGGTCGCGCGGTTCGACCCGGCGGCAGAGGCCGCGCCGCCCGAATATGTCGAGGCCATGGGCGATTCGGCGCTGCGGTTCCGGGTGACGGTGGTCGAGGGTACGACCGTGTGGCAGGTGGTCGAATCGCTGAAGCGGGCGGAGTTCCTGCAAGGCCAGATCGCCGAGATGCCGTCCGAGGGGACGCTGGCGCCGGACAGCTATGACGTGGCACGGGGCGGCGAGCGGGCGGCGCTGCTGGCCGAGATGGGCGCCCGGCAAGCACGGATCCTGGCCGATCTCTGGGCGAGCCGCGACGACGGGTTGCCCTATGCCAGCCCCGAGGAGGCGCTGATCATGGCCTCGATCGTCGAGAAGGAAACCGGGGTCCCGGACGAGCGGCGGCAGGTGGCGAGCGTCTTCGTCAACCGGCTGCGGCAGGGGATGCGGCTGCAGACCGACCCGACGGTAATCTATGGGGTGACGCGCGGTCAGGGGGTGCTTGGCCGGGGTCTGAGGCAGAGCGAACTTCGTGCTGCAACACCTTGGAATACATACGTGATTGATGGGCTTCCGCCGACGCCGATCGCCAATCCCGGACGGGCCAGCATCGAGGCGGCGCTGAACCCGGACGATACGCCCTACCTGTTCTTCGTGGCCGACGGGACCGGGGGGCATGCCTTTGCGGTGACCCTCGCCGAGCACAACCAGAACGTCGCCCGCTGGCGCCAGATCGAGGCCGAACGGGCGCGCCAGCAGCAGGGGAACTGAGGCCGGAGATTAACCGATCGTTTCCGGTCAGCGAACGGTGCTTTGCAACCGGAAAGATAGTGCTTGACTTTGCGAACGCCCTTCGGTAGAGAAACGGCATGCTGGAAGAGGTGTGGAAGCGGCACGGGGAAACCCGGCGCCGCTTTTTCATTTCGCTCGTGCGGGGTGCATGAGAGGCAGGCGGCAATCGAGCCATGACAATCCACACACCCGTCGGCGAAGGCGGGCTTCCGGGAGATGAGATCTCGGAGGCTCGGGAACTGTTTGACATCGCGGCGCAGATCATGCGGCGCGTCCTCGAGGAGATGCGGGCGGCGCCGGCGGAGTCGGCGCGCGAGCTTGCGACCTCGACCAAGGACGTGCGCGACACGCTGAAGCTGCTGGTCGCGGAAAGGGCGAATCTTGAGAAACTTCGCGGAGACGCCGGAGCCCTGGGCGGGCCCGGCCGATACGACTTCGACGCGGCGCGCGACGAGATCGGGCGCCGTCTGGCTTGCCTCCGCGACGCCGGAGGCGGTGGATGACTTCCTGGCCGGTCTGAGCGATCACGCGCTGTGCGCGCTGCCGTGGCTGTTCGAATTCTGGGCGCTGCCGCATCAGCTGCCGCCCGAGGGGGCATGGAAGACCTGGGTGATCATGGGCGGGCGTGGTGCGGGCAAGACCCGTGCCGGCGCCGAATGGGTGCGCGCCGAGGTCGAGGGATCGCGCCCCGAGGACCCCGGCCGCAGCCGGCGCGTGGCGCTGGTGGGCGAGACGATCGACCAGGTGCGCGAGATCATGGTGTTCGGGGACAGCGGGATCCTGGCCTGTTCGCCGCCCGACCGCAGGCCGGTCTGGGAGGCGGGGCGGCGGCGGCTGGTCTGGCCGAACGGGGCGGTGGCGCAGGTCTTTTCGGCGCACGAGCCCGAGGCGTTGCGCGGGCCGCAGTTCGATGCCGCCTGGGTGGACGAGCTGGCCAAGTGGAAGCGGGCCGAGGAAGCCTGGGACATGTTGCAGTTCGCGCTGCGGCTGGGCAGCCATCCCCGGCAGGTGGTGACGACGACGCCGCGCAACGTGGGGGTTCTGAAGGCGATCCTGAGGAACCCCTCGACGGTGATCACCCATGCCCCTACGGCCGCGAACCGGGCCTATCTGGCCGCCTCGTTCCTGCAGGAGGTCGAGGAGCGCTATGGCGGGTCGCGGTTGGGCCGGCAGGAGCTGGAGGGGGTGCTGCTGGAGGATGTGGCGGGCGCGCTGTGGACCACCGCGATGATCGAGGCGGCCCGGGCCGAGGCGCCGGGGCGGCTGGACCGGGTGGTGGTGGCGGTCGATCCGCCGGCCACCGGACACGGGCGGTCGGACGAATGCGGCATCGTCGTCGCCGGGGTCGAGATGCGGGGCCCGCCGGGGGAATGGCGCGGCTATGTGCTGGAGGATGCCTCGGTTGCCGGCGCCTCGCCCGACGGCTGGGCGCGCGCGGTGGTGGCGGCAGCCGACCGGCACGGTGCCGACCGGGTGGTGGCCGAGGTCAACCAGGGCGGCGACATGGTGGCGAGCGTGCTGCGCCAAGTCGATGCGGCGCTGCCGCTGAAGCTGGTGCGGGCGAGCCGGGGCAAGGCGGTGCGGGCCGAGCCGGTGGCGGCGCTTTACGAGCAGGGGCGGGTGCGGCATCTGCGCGGGCTTGGCGCGCTGGAGGACCAGATGTGCCGCATGGCGGTGCAGGGCTATCAGGGGCCGGGCAGCCCGGACCGGCTGGATGCGCTGGTCTGGGCGCTGACCGATCTGATGATCGCTCCGGCCCACGCGGCCCGCGACCCGCGCATACGCGGGCTGTGACGCGCCCCCCGCGGGCGCCATTCCGACACGCAAGCTGACGGTCCGGCGGCCCCTGTGGCGGCCTGCCGGCGGATGGAACGAGGAGAGGGCGGATGTTCGACTTTCTGCGGCGCGGGGCAGCGCCAGAGCCGCCGGAGGCCAAGGCCTCGGCCACCGGGGCGGTGATAGCCTTTCAGGGCGCGGGCCGCGCGGTCTGGAGTGCGCGGGACGCGGTGTCGCTGACCCGGACCGGGTTCCTGGGCAATCCGGTGGGCTTCCGGGCGGTGAAGCTGATCGCCGAATCCGCCGCCGCCCTGCCGCTGGTGTTGCAGGACTGCGAACGGCGCTACGAGGCGCATCCGCTGCTGTCGCTGATCCGCCGGCCGAATCCGGTGCAGGGCAAGGCGGAACTGTTCGAGGCGGTCTATGGCCAGCTTCTGATGTCGGGAAACGCCTATCTGGAGGCAGTGCCGGGCAGCGGGCGGATGCCGGCGGAGCTGCATGTGCTGCGGTCCGACCGGATGAGCCTTGTGCCGGGGCGCGACGGCTGGCCTGTGGCCTATGACTATGCCGTGGGCAATGCGAAGCACCGGTTCGACATGACCGGAGAGGTGCAGCCGATCTGCCATATCCGCGCCTTCCACCCGCAGGACGACCATTACGGGTTCTCGCCCATGCAGGCGGCGGCGACGGCGATCGACGTGCACACGAGTGCAAGCCGCTGGTCGAAGGCGCTGCTGGACAATGCCGCCCGGCCCTCGGGCGCGATCGTCTATCGCGGCGCGGACGGCAGCGGCAGCCTGTCGGGCGATCAGTACGACCGGCTGGTGGCCGAGATGGAGGCGCATCATCAGGGCGCCCGCAATGCCGGGCGGCCGATGCTGCTGGAAGGGGGGCTGGACTGGAAGCCGATGGGCTTCAGCCCTTCGGACATGGAGTTCCACCGGACCAAGGAGGCGGCGGCGCGCGAGATCGCGACCGCCTTCGGGGTGCCGCCGATGCTGCTGGGCATTCCGGGCGACGCGACCTATGCGAACTATCAGGAGGCCAACCGCGCCTTCTTCCGGCTGACGGTGCTGCCGCTGGTGGCCAAGGTGACGGCGGCGGTCGGGCACTGGCTGTCGGGCTTCACCGGCGAGGCGGTGGACCTGAAGCCCGATCTTGACCAGGTTCCCGCGCTCGCGGTCGAGCGCGAGGCACAATGGGCACGGGTCGGGGCCGCCGATTTCCTGACCCCGGCCGAGAAGCGCGCGATCCTCGGCCTGCCGCCGCTGGTCGATCCGGCATGAGCACGCGGCGGGGCGGGACCGGATCGCGCTTTCTCTACGACAGTTTCGACGCCGCCGCGGCCCGGATCGAGGCCAACGAGCGCGTGGCCGAGGAGCGCTGGGTCGCGCTGGAGCGGCGGCTGGCGCAGATCGACGGGGCGCTGGAGCGGCTGGAGCGGCGCATCTGGCTGGGGGTCTACGGGGTGGCGGCCTTCCTGCTGGCGCAGGGGGCGGAGGCGATCCTGAAGGCGACGCTGAAATGAGGAGGCAGGATGGAACGGGATGACGGGGCCGGGCTGGAACACAAGTTCCATCGGCCGGGCACGGGGCTGAGCCTTGGCGAGGGGTTGGCGATCCGCGGCCACGCCTCGCTGTTCGGGGTGCCGGACCAGGGCGGCGACGTGGTGCTGCCCGGCGCCTATGCGGCAAGCCTGAAGGCGCTGCGCGCGGCAGGCCGGCAGGTGAGGATGCTGTGGCAGCACGACCCCGCCCAGCCGATCGGCATCTGGGATCGGGTCGAGGAGGACGAGCGCGGGCTCTATGTCGAGGGTCGGCTCTTGCCCGAGGTGGCGCGGGCGCGCGAGGCGGCGGCGCTGATCGGTGCGGGGGCACTGGACGGGTTGTCGATCGGCTATCGGACCCGCAGGGCCGAGCGCGACCAGAAGGGCCGCCGGCTTCTGGCCGAGATCGAGTTGTGGGAGGTGTCGCTGGTCACCTTCCCGATGCTGCCTTCGGCCCGGGTGCAGGCCAAGGCGGAGGCGGGGCCGGGCATCCTGGCGCTGCTGACGGCGGCCTTCGCAGAGGCGCGGGCCGGACTTTCGGGGCGGTAGCCCGACAATCGGAGAGGTGAGACGATGACCGAGAACGCAGCGCCCACGGGCGGTGCGGAAGCCCGCGCTGTTGCCGGGTTTCTGTCCGAATTCAAGGGCTTTCAGGACGACATCAAGGCAAGGCTTCAACGGCAGGATGAACGCATGATGATGCTGGATCGCAAGAATGCGGGCTTTGCCCGCCCCGCCCTTTCCACTGCGGCCGATACGGTCGCCCCTCATGCCAGGGCCTTCGACGCCTATCTGCGCCGGGGCGACGAGGAGGCGTTGCGCGGGCTGGTGCTGGAGGGCAAGGGCCTGAACACGGCGATCAACAGCGAGGGCGGTTTCCTGGTCGATCCGCAGACGTCCGACACGATCCGCGCCGTGCTGACCTCGACCGCCTCGCTGCGGCGGGTGGCCAATGTGGTGCAGGTGGAGGCGACCTCGTTCGACGTGCTGGTGGATCGTGGCGACGTCGGCCATGGCTGGGGCAACGAGGCCAGCGCCGTGACCGAGACCGGGACTGCGGCGATCGAGCGCATCTCGATCCCGCTGCACGAGCTGAACGCGATGCCCAAGGCGAGCCAGCGGTTGCTGGACGACAGCGCCTTCGACATCGAGGGCTGGCTGGCGGGCCGGATCGCCGACCGGTTCGCCCGCGCCGAGGCCATGGCCTTCGTCTCGGGTGACGGGGTGGACAAACCGCGTGGGTTCCTGAGCCATCCGAAGGTGGCCGAGAGCGCGTGGAGCTGGGGCAGCCTCGGCTATGTGGCGACCGGTGCGGCAGGCGATTTCAACGCCACGGCCCCTGCGGATGCGATCGTGGATCTGGTCTATGCGCTGGATGCCACCTATCGCGCCAACGGCACCTTCGTGATGAACTCCAAGACCGCGGGCGCGGTGCGCAAGATGAAGGATGCCGATGGCCGCTTCCTGTGGTCGGACGGTCTGGCGGCGGGCGAGCCGGCGCGGCTGATGGGCTATCCGGTGCTGGTGGCCGAGGACATGCCCGACATCGGCGCCGGCGCCTATGCAATCGCCTTCGGCGACTTCCGCGCCGGCTATACCGTCGCGGAACGTCCCGACCTGCGGGTGCTGCGCGATCCCTTCAGCGCCAAGCCGCATGTGCTGTTCTACGCGACCAAGCGTGTCGGCGGCGATGTGAGCGATTTCGCGGCGATCAAGCTGCTGCGCTTCGCGGTGTCCTGACCGGCGCCGCGACGGGCGGGCCGGGGGGTACCCCGGCCGGCGGGGCGCGTGCCGGCAAGCCCGGCGCCTTCCAGCAGTTCCCTCCGTCCGAGCGGCGCGGGGCGGTGCGCGCCCCGGAGGAGGGTTTTCGTGGAGAACGGGATGATGCTGACCGAACAGACCGGGGTGCCCGATGCGGCGCTGCCGGTGCAGGCCATGCGGGACCATCTGCGGCTTGGGTCCGGCTTTGCCGATGCGGGGGCGCAGGATGCGCTGGTGCTGGCGTATCTGCGGGCCGCGCTGGCGGCCGTGGAGGGGCGGATCGGCAAGGCGCTGTTCGCCCGACGCTTCCTGTGGACGCTGGCCGACTGGCGCACGCCGGGCGGGCAGCCCCTGCCGGTTGCGCCGGTGGTCGAGGTGGTCTCGGTCGCGCTCGTGGATCGGCACGGGGTGGCGGCCGAGCTGGCGCCGGATGCCTGGCGGCTGGAGCGCGATCTGCACCGGCCGCGGCTGCGGCCGCGGGGCGTGGCGTTGCCGCCGGCGCCGACCGGGGGGCGCATCGAGGTGACCTTCGATGCCGGCTTCGGGGCGGACTGGGCCGACGTGCCGGCCGACCTGCGGCAGGCGGTGCTGATGCTGGGGGCCCATTACCACGAGTTCCGCCACGATGCGGCCGGCGCGACCGGGGCGATGCCCTTCGGCGTCTCGGCCCTGGTCGAGCGGTGGCGGACGGTCCGGGTGCTGGCGGGGGGCGGGCGATGAGCGTGCCGCGGCTGGGGGTTCCGCTTGTTCTGGAGGCGCCGCTTGCCAGTCCCGACGGCAAGGGCGGGCAGGCGAAGGTCTGGCAGGCGCTGGGCACGCTCTGGGCCGATCTGGTCGCCGGAGCGGGGCGCGAGGTGGTGCGCGAGGCCTTGCCCGAAGGCGCGGTGGTGTGGCGGATCACGGTGCGCGCGGCGCCGGTCGGGGCGCCGTCGCGGCCGCGGGCCGGACAGCGGTTCCGGCTGGGGCTGCGGCTGTTCCCGATCCTGGCGGTGGCCGAGACCGGGCCCGAAGGCCGGTATCTGGTGTGTCACGCGCGCGAGGAGGAGCCGGCATGAGCTATGGCGCTTCGGCTGCCTTGCAGGCGGCGATCTATCAGCGGTTGACGGCGACGGCGGCGCTGGACGGGGTGCCGGTGCACGATGCGCTGCCGCCCGGCACCGCGCCGGAGACCTATGTCCTGATCGGCCCGGAGGAGGCGAGCGATGCCTCGGACCGGACCGGGGGCGGGGCCGAGCACCGGTTCGCCGTCGCGGTGGTCAGCCGTGCGGCGGGTTTCGCCGATGCCAAGGCGCTTGCCGTCGCGGTGTCGGATGCGCTGACCGGGGCCGAACTGGTTCTGTCGCGCGGGCGGCTTGTGGGGCTGTGGTTCCTGAAGGCCAAGGCGCAGCGGCTGGAGGGCGGCGCGCTGCGGCGCATCGACCTGACCTTCCGCGCCCGGGTCGAGGTCTGAACGGCTTTCACATTTGCAACATCTCCGGTCGATCCACGGAATGGATCTGACCCTTTCCTTCAATAACCGGAGATCGCCATGGCTGTGCAGAGCGGCAAGGACCTTCTGCTGAAGGTCGACCTGACCAACGACGGGAATTTCGAGACGGTCGCGGGTCTGCGCGCGACGCGGATCAGCTTCAACGCCGAGACGGTGGATGTGACGAGCCTCGACAGCGCCGGCGGCTGGCGCGAGCTGCTGGCCGGGGCCGGGGTGAAAAGCGCCTCGATCTCGGGTTCGGGCGTGTTCCGCGACGAAAGCACGGACGCGCGGGCGCGGCAGATC
This sequence comes from Gemmobacter sp., assembly GCA_046295655.1. Lineage (GTDB taxonomy): Bacteria > Pseudomonadota > Alphaproteobacteria > Rhodobacterales > Rhodobacteraceae > JBKBMT01. The sequence continues at coordinate 15,221 of JBKBMT010000009.1, forward strand.
TTCTTTGACGGCGAGACGCCGGATTTCCAGGTGGTGATCCCGTCCTTCGGCGTGGTCCAGGGGCCGTTCCAGATCACCTCGATCGACTATGCCGGCAGCCACAACGGCGAGGCGACCTATGAGCTGAGCCTCGCCTCGGCCGGGGCGCTGAGCTTCACGGCGCTCTGATGGTCAATCCGCATGCGGGCGAGGTGGCGGTGCTGCTGGACGGGCAGCGGCATGTCTGCCGGCTGACACTGGGCGCGCTGGCCGAACTGGAGGCGGCGCTGGAGACCGGCGGGCTGATCGATCTGGTCGAGCGGTTCGAGGCCGGCCGTTTCTCAAGCCGCGACGTGCTGGCGTTGCTGGTCGCCGGCCTGCGCGGCGGCGGCTGGCAGGGCACGGCCGCAGATCTGCGCACCGTCGAGGTGGGCGGCGGGCCGATCGAGGCCGCGCGCGTCGCGGCGCTGCTGCTGGCGCGCGCCTTCGCCCTGCCCGGGGAGGCGCCGTGCGGCGGTTCGACTGGGCGGGGCTGATGCGGGCCGGCATGGGCCGGCGCGAGGCGGGCGGGCTTGGTCTGCTGCCGCAGGATTTCTGGGCGCTGACGCCGGGCGAGCTGCGGCTGATGCTGGGGATCGAGGCGGCGGAAGCGCCGCTGGACCGGGGGGCGCTGGCGGCGCTGATGCGGGCCTTCCCGGATGGCAATGGAGGCGGGGATGGCGGATCTGGAGAGCCTGGCCGAACAGGTGGCGGCGCTTGAGGCTAGTCTGGCCGGCGCCGGGGCGATGGCAGGCGCCTTCGACGGCGAGCTGCGGCGGATGCGCGAGAGCCTGGTGTTCACCGGGCGCGAGGTCAATGTGCTGGCGACCGGCATCGGCGGCGGGCTCCGGCGGGCCTTCGACGGGCTGGTGTTCGACGGGGTCAAGCTGTCGGACGCGCTGCGCCAGGTGGCGCGCAGCATGGTGGACACGGTCTACAACATCGCCATGCGGCCGGTGCAGAACGCGCTGGGCGGGGCGGTGGCGGGCGGATTGCAGGCGGTTCTGGGCGGGCTGATGCCGTTCGAGAAGGGCGGCGCCTTCAGCCAGGGGCGGGTGATGCCCTTTGCCCAGGGCGGCGTCGTCACGTCGCCGGTGATGTTTCCGATGCGCGGCGGACGGGGCCTGATGGGCGAGGCGGGGCCCGAGGCGATCCTGCCGCTGGCGCGCGGTCCCGACGGGCGGCTGGGCGTGCAGGCCGGCGGCGCGGGCGGACGGCCGGTGAATGTGGTGATGAACATCCGGACCGCGGATGTCGAGGGGTTCCGGCGCAGCCAGAGCCAGATCGCCGCGCAGGTGAGCCGGGCGCTGGCCCGCGGCCAAAGGAACGGGTGAGGCGATGGCATTCCATGAAGTGCGGTTTCCCGCATCCCTGAGTTTCGGCGCCGTCGGAGGACCCGAGCGGCGCACCGAGATCGTCACGCTCGCCAGCGGCCACGAGGAGCGCAACAGCCCCTGGGCCCATTCCCGGCGCCGTTATGACGCGGGTCTGGGGCTGCGGAGCCTCGACGACGTGGCCGAGCTGGTGGCGTTCTTCGAGGCCCGGCACGGGCAGCTCTACGGCTTTCGCTGGAAGGACTGGGCCGATTTCAAGTCGTGCCTCGCCAATGCAGCGCCGGGGCCGCTGGACCAGCGGCTGGGCAGCGGCGACGGGATGCGGCGGGCCTTCGCGCTGCGCAAGGCCTATGCCTCGGGCCCGTCGGTCTATTGGCGGCCGGTCACGAAACCGGTCGCGGGCACGGTGCAGGTCGCGCTGGCCGACAAGCCGGTGCGCGAGGGGATCGAGTGGGAGGTGGATGCCGCGACGGGCATCGTGACCTTCGCCGATCCGGTGCCCGACGGCGTGGAGGTGCGTGCGGGTTTCGAGTTCGACGTGCCGGTGCGGTTCGACGTGGACACGATCCAGGTCTCGGTCGCCGGGTTCCGTGCCGGCGAGGTGCCGCGGGTGCCGGTGGTGGAGCTGCGCGCATGAGCGGGCTTCTGGACCATCTCGGGCAGGGGATCACCACGGTCGCCCGGGCCTGGGCCGTGCGCCGTCGCGACGGGGTGGAGATGGGCTTCACCGACCACGACCGGGATCTGGCCTTTGACGGGATCGTGTTTCGCGCCGGATCGGGGCTGACGGCGCGGGCGCTGAGCCAGACCACGGGCCTGTCGGTGGACAACACCGAGGCCGTGGGCGCGCTGACCCACGCCGGAATCACCGAGCCCGACATCCTGGCCGGGCGCTGGGACGGCGCGGAGGTGCGCGCCTGGCTGGTCAACTGGGCCGATCCGGCGCAGCGGATGATGCAGTTCCGGGGCACGATGGGCGAGGTGACGCGGGCCGGCGGTGCCTTTGCGGCCGAGCTTCGCGGGCTGACCGAGGTGCTGGGGCTGGCCGCCGGCAGGGTCTATCAGAAGCCCTGTTCGGCAATCCTGGGCGACCGGCACTGCCGGGTGGACCTGAGCCTGCCGGGCTATTTCGCCGAACGCGAGGTGGAGGCGGTCGAGGAGGGGCGGATCCTGCGGTTCGCCGCCTTCGCGGGGTTCGACGACCGCTGGTTCGAACGTGGCCGGCTTCTGGTGCTGGACGGGCCGGCGGCCGGGCTGGTTGCGGTGGTGAAGAACGACCGGCTGTCGGCCGAGGGCCGGGAGGTCGAGCTGTGGGAGGCGCTGCGCGTCGTGCCGCGACCGGGCGACCGGCTGCGGATCGAGGCGGGCTGCGACCGGAGGCCGGATACCTGCCGGCTGAAGTTTGCGAATTTCCTCAACTTCCGGGGCTTTCCGCACGTCCCGGGGGAGGACTGGCTGATGGCCTATCCGGTGTCGGACGGAGCGAACGATGGCGGAAGCCGTGGTTGAGGCGGCGGTGCCGGGGGCGCGCATCGTCGCGCTGGCGCGGCGTTGGATCGGCACGCCCTACCGGCATCAGGCAAGCTGCCGCGGGGCGGGCACCGACTGTCTGGGGCTGGTGCGCGGGCTGTGGCGCGAGATCCACGGGGCGGAGCCCTGCCCGGTGCCGCCCTATACCGCCGACTGGGCGGAGCCCGAGGGGCGCGAGGTGCTGATGGAGGCGGCGCGGCGCTGGCTGGCGGAAAAGCCGGCGACGGAAGAGGCGCCGGGCGACGTGATCCTGTTCCGCATGCGGGCCGGGGGCATCGCCAAGCACCTGGGTATTGCCGGGGCTGTCGGCCCTGCGGCCACGTTCATTCACGCCTATGGCGGCCACGCGGTGGTGGAGAGCCCGCTGTCGGCGCCCTGGCGGCGGCGGATCGCGGCGCGGTTCGTCTTTCCCTGACAATTCCGGAGGAGCCTGATGGCGACCATTCTTCTGTCGGCGGCGGGGGCCGCGATCGGCGCGGGCTTCGGCGGCACGGTGCTGGGGCTGTCGGGTGCGGTGATCGGCCGGGCGGTCGGCGCGACGCTGGGTCGGGCGATCGACCAGCGGCTGCTGGGACGCGGGTCCGGGCCGGTCGAGGTGGGCCGGGTCGAACGGTTCCGGGTGACGGGCGCGGGCGAGGGGCTGCCGGTGGCGCAGGTCTGGGGCCGGGTGCGCGTGGGCGGCCAGGTGATCTGGGCCTCGCGCTTTGCCGAGACCCGCACCGAGACCCGCCGGGGCAAGGGCGGTGGCGGGCGCAGGACGGTGGAGTTTTCCTATTCGGTGTCGCTGGCCATTGCCCTGTGCGAGGGCGAGATCGCGCGGGTCGGCCGGATCTGGGCCGACGGGCAGGAGATCGCGCCGGACACTCTGGATCTGCGGGTCTATACGGGCAGCGAGGATCAGCTGCCCGATCCGAAGATCGAGGCGGTGGAGGGCAGCGGGCAGGCGCCAGCCTACCGGGGCATTGCCTATGTGGTGATCGAGGATCTGGCGCTGGCGCGGTTCGGAAACCGGGTGCCGCAGTTTTCCTTCGAGGTGATCCGTGCCGCGCAGGGGCCGGCGGCGCAGGCGGTGGGTGGCTTGCAGGATGCGGTTCGGGCGGTGGCGCTGATCCCGGGCACCGGGGAATATGCGCTCGCGACGAGCCGGGTGCATCATGCCGAGGCGCCGGGGCTGAACCGGAGCGTCAATGTCAACACGCCCTCGGGCCGGACCGATTTCGAGACTGCGCTGGAGCAGCTGACCGGCGAGGCGCCGCGCTGTCGCGCGGTGTCGCTGATCGTGTCGTGGTTCGGGGACGATCTGCGCTGCGGCGCCTGTCGCGTGCGGCCGAAGGTCGAACAGACCGGGACCGAGGGCGAGGGCCAGCCCTGGCGCGCGGGCGGCATCGGGCGCGATGCGGCGCTGGCCGTCGCGCAGCTCGGCGGCCGGCCGGTCTATGGCGGGACGCCGTCGGATGCGAGCGTGATCGAGGCGATCGCCGCCCTGCGCGATGCGGGGCAGGCGGTGATGTTCTATCCCTTCGTGCTGATGGAGCAGCTGGCCGGCAACGGCCTGCCCGACCCCTGGGGCGGGGCGGAGCAGGCGGTGCTGCCGTGGCGCGGGCGGATCACGCTGTCGGTGGCGCCGGGCAGGGCCAGCAGCCCCGACCGGTCTGCGGCCGCAGAGGCCGAGGTTGCGGCCTTCTTCGGGGCGGTCGGACCGGAGGATTTCGCCGTGACCGGCGGTCAGGTGGTCTATTCCGGCCCGGCGGAGGACTGGGGCTATCGGCGGTTCATCCTGCATTACGCCCATCTCTGCGCTGCGGCGGGCGGGGTCGATGCCTTCTGCGTGGGGTCGGAGCTGCGCGGGCTGACCCAGATCCGGGGCGCGGGCGATGCCTTTCCGGCGGTGGCCGAGCTGCGCCGGCTGGTGGCCGAGGTGCGCGCGATCCTCGGGCCGGAAACGAAGATCTCCTATGCCGCCGACTGGTCGGAATATGCGGGCTATGTCAGCCCCGAGGGCGACCGGTATTTCCATCTCGATCCGCTCTGGGCCGATCCCGAGGTCGATTTCATCGGCATCGACAACTACATGCCGCTGAGCGACTGGCGCGACGGTGCGGATCACGCCGATGCGGGCTGGGGCTCGATCTACAACCTCGACTATCTGAAGGCGAACGTCGCCGGCGGCGAGATGTTCGACTGGTATTACGACAGTCCCGAGGGTGCGGCCGCGCAAAGGCGGGTGCCGATCACCGACGGGGCGTTCGGCGAGCCGTGGATCTGGCGGCAGAAGGATCTGCGCGGCTGGTGGGAGAACGTGCACCGCGACCGGATCGGCGGCGCGCAGGCCATCGTGCCGAGCCCGTGGGAGCCGCGGTCGAAGCCCGTCTGGTTCACCGAGCTGGGCTGTCCGGCGATCGACAAGGGCACCAACCAGCCGAACGTGTTCCTCGATCCGAAATCGTCGGAAAGCTTCGTACCGAAATGGTCGAACGGGCGACGGGACGATGTGATCCAGATGCAGTATCTGCGCGCGATGGCGGCATACTGGGACGATCCGGCCAATAATCCCGAAGGGCCGGCGGGGCGCATGGTGGACACCGCTCGCGCCTTTGTCTGGGCCTGGGACGCGCGGCCTTTCCCGGCCTTTCCGGGCAACGAGGCAGTCTGGGCGGACGGGGCCAACTATTCCCGCGGGCACTGGATTTCGGGACGGGCGACGAACCAGCCCCTGGCGGCGGTGGTGGCCGAGATCTGCGACCGGGCGGGGGTGGCGGCCGATGTCTCGGGTCTTTACGGGGTGGTGCGCGGATATGTGCGGCCGGATGCGGGCACGGCGCGGGCCGCGCTGCAGCCCCTGATGCTGGCGCACGGGTTCGAGGCGGTCGAGCGCGAGGGAGAGCTGCGGTTCCGGATGCGCGGCAGCGGGCCGGTGGCGCGGCTGGGGCGCGAGGATCTGGCGGTGGTGTCCGAGGTGGAGGGAGATCTGGAACTGTCACGCGCCGCCGAGGCCGAGATCGCGGGCCGGGTGCGGGTGACCTTTGCCGAGGCCGAGGGCGATTTCGACACCCGGGTGGAGGAGGCGGTCTTTCCCGACGAGGCAAGCTTCGGCGCGGGCCAGACCGACCTGCCGATGCTGCTGACGCGGGCCGAGGGGCGGGCGGTGGCAGAGCGGTTCCTGGCCGAGGCGCGCGTGGCGCGGGACGGGGCGCGGTTCGCGCTGCCGCCATCGCGTCTGGGCCTCGGGGCGGGGGATGTGGTCGATCTCGGGCAGGCGGGGCTTTACCGCATCGACCGGGCCGAACATGCCGGCGCGACCCTGATCGAGGCGGTGCGGGTGGAGCCGGCCGTCTATCATCCTTCGGATTCGGCGGAGGAACGGGTGGTGCCGCGGGCCTTCGTGGCGCCGGTGCCGGTGTTTCCGCTGTTCCTGGATCTGCCGCTGCTGCGCGGCGACGAGGATCCGGTCGCGCCGCATGTGGCGGTGACGGCGGTGCCGTGGCCGGGGGGAGTCGCGGTCTGGGATGCGCCCGGCGACGCGGGCCATGCGTTGAACCGGATCCTGACGGCGCCGGCGACCGTCGGGGTGACCGAATCGCCGCTTCCCCGCGCGCGGCCAGGTCTCTGGGACCGGGGTGCGCCGCTGCGGGTGCGGATGATCCGGGGCGCGCTGGCTTCGGCCGGGGCGGTCGAGGTGCTGAACGGGGCGAATGCGGTGGCGATCGGGGACGGCAGTGCGGGGAACTGGGAAGTGATGCAGTTCGCCCGTGCCGAGCTGATCGCGCCGGGAATCTGGGAGCTTTCGGAACGGCTGCGCGGGCAGGCGGGAACCGACGGGGTGATGCCCGACATCTGGCCTGCCGGATCCTTCGTCGTGGTCCTGGACCGGGCGGTGGAGCAGGTCGGCCTGCGGCCGGCCGACCGTGGGCTTGCGCGCTACTGGCGCATCGGTGTGGCGGCGCGGGGGTATGACGATCCGTCGGTGGTGCGTCGGGTCGAGGCCTTCGACGGGGTCGGGTTGCGGCCCTATCCGGTGGCCCATCTGCGTGCCTTGCGCGAGCCGGCCGCGGACCGGTTCGCCTGGGTGCGGCGGACCCGGATCGACGGCGACAGCTGGGCTGGCGAGGAGGTGCCGCTGGGCGAGGCGGCAGAGATATACCGCATCCGGGTGCGGGTCGGCGGCGCGGTGGTGCGCGAGACGACGGTGACGGTGCCGGAATGGACCTATCCGGCGGGGCAGCGTGCGGCCGATGGCGCCACCGGATCGTGGACCATGGAGGTTGCGCAGCTGTCGGAGCGGTTCGGGCCGGGGCCGTTCCGCGGGCTGGCGATGACGGGTTGAGCCATGTTGCCCGTGCTGCATGGCGATCTGGTGGCGGTGGCACGCGCCCTGCGCGCGGCGCCCGAGCCCGAGCGCGCGGCGCTGTGCCGGGAGATCCTTGCCCAGGCAGGATGGGCCAGGTCCTATGCCCGGGCCCTGGGGCGCCGGCACCCCCACTGGGGCAGCGGCAGCCTGATGGAGGCGGCCGGCCGCTTTCCCCAGGCCCGGGAGCCATTCCTGTCCGACCCCGACTGGCTGCACTGTCTGTGGGTCGTGGTGGGTGAGCTTCTGGACCGGGCGCGGCGGCATCGCGCGGCGCGGCGGGGGGCGGGGTGGAAAAATGCCGGCGAGCGGCTTTGATCGCGCGCCGATCGGGCATATGTGATAGTCTCGTCGCCAACGGAGGACCGGCCATGACCCTGCACAATGCGCGACTCGCCGCCGTCGATCCCGTCTGGGATCGCATCCGCCGCGAGGCGGAGGAGGCCGTTCAGGTCGAACCGCTGCTGGGGGGGCTGATCCACGGCAGCCTCCTGCATCACCCGAGCCTCGAGCGGGCGCTGTGCTATCGCTTCTCGCTGAAGCTTGCCTCGGCGGAGATGAGCGAGCAGATCCTGCGCGAGATCGCCGAGGAAGCCTATGCCGGGGACGAGACGCTGGGCCAGGCGGCGCGGGCCGATATCGTGGCGGTGCTGGAGCGCGATCCGGCCTGCCACCGGATGATCCAGCCGATCCTGTTCTTCAAGGGATTCCAGTCGGTTCAGGCCTATCGGGTGGCGCATTGGCTGTGGCGCGGCGGGCGGCGCGACATGGCCTATTTCGTGCAGATGCGCATGTCCGAGGTCTTCGGTGTCGATATCCACCCGGCGGCGCGGATCGGCAAGGGGCTGATGATCGACCATGCCCACGGCATCGTCATCGGCGAGACCGCGGTGGTGGGCGACAACGTCTCGATGCTGCATTCGGTGACGCTGGGCGGCACCGGCAAGGAGCACGGCGACCGGCATCCGAAGATCGGTGACGGGGTGCTGATCGGGGCCGGGGCCAAGGTGCTGGGCAATATCCGGGTCGGCCACTGCTCGCGCATCGCCTCGGGTTCGGTGGTGCTGGCGGACGTGCCGCCCTGCGTCACCGTTGCCGGCGTGCCCGCGCGGGTGGTGGGCGAGGCGGGCTGCGCCCAGCCCGCGGTGACGATGGATCACCGGATCGACCAGGGCTGAGACCGCTTGCGCCGGCACGCGGCGCGGCGCTAGGAACCGCCGATGCGGCGGACGGTGACACGGCTTCTGGGGGCGGTGCCGGTGCTGGCGGGCGTGGTCCTGCTGGCCTTCGTGCTGACCCGTGTCCTGCCGGGCGATCCGGTTGCGGTGCTTGGCGGCGTGCCCGGCATGACGCCGGAGGACACTGCGCGGCTGGCGACCGATCTGGGGCTGGACCGGTCGCTTGCAGCGCAGTTCCTCGACTATCTGGCTGCGCTGTCGCGGGGCGATCTGGGCCTGTCGCGGTCCACCGGGCGGCCGGTCGCGGCCGAGATCGCGGTCCGGCTGCCCGCGACACTCGAGCTGGCGGGCCTCGGCTTCCTTCTGGCGCTGCTGCTGGCCGTGCCGCTGGGGACGGTTGCCGCGCTGCGGCCCGGGGGGGCGGTGGACGCGGGGGTGCGGCTGTCGGCCGTGATCGCCGGGTCGGTGCCGACCTTCGTCACCGGCATCCTGCTGATCCACATCTTCTATTTCCGGCTGGGGTGGGCGCCCGAGCCGGTCGGCCGGATCGACCCCATGCTGGCGCGACCGGAGGCGGTGACCGGGTTTCTGCTGATCGACAGCGTGCTGGCCGGCGACCTGGCGGCGTTGCGGTCGGCGGCGGGGCGGATCGCGCTGCCGGCGCTGGCCATGGCACTGTTCGCGCTGGCGCCCATCCTGCGGATGCAGCGCGCGGCGCTGATGGCGGCGCGCGGGTCGGCGGCCCTCGTGGCGATGCGAGGCCTCGGGGTGGGGCGCTGGCGCCGCGGATTCTGGGCGCTGCGGCTGGCGGCGGGGCCGGTCGTTTCGGTCGCGGCCCTGGCTCTGGCCTGGATGCTCGGCGCGAACGTGCTGGTCGAGCATGTCTTTGCCTGGCCCGGCATCGGGTCCTACGCGCTGGCGGCGCTGGTCGCGCTGGACTTCGCGCCGGTGCAGGGGGTGATGCTTGTCACCGCGGCGATCCTCGTCGGGGTCGCGGTGCTGGCCGATCTGGTGCAGGGCTGGTTCGACCCGAGGCTGGCCGATGGCTAGGCTCGGCATCGGGCTGGTGGGGCTGGTGCTGTTCCTGGCGCTGGCAGGGCCGTGGCTTGCGCCGCACGATCCCCTTGCGACGGCGGTGGTGCGGGCGTTGCAGCCGCCCTCGGCGGCGCACTGGTTCGGGACCGATCATCTGGGCCGGGACGTGCTGTCGCGGGTGCTGCATGCCGCCCGTCTGGACCTTGCGATCGCGGTCAGCGCGGCGGCACTCGCGGCGGTGGCCGGCAGCCTTGCCGGGGCCGCCGCGGGGTGGGCTGGCGGCTGGGTCGATGCCGGGATGTCGCGGGTGGTCGATGTGCTGCTGGCGCTGCCGCTGTTCCTGCTGGCGATGCTTCTGGTGCTGGCGGTCGGCAATTCGGTGGCGACGGTCGTTGCGGTGACGACGCTGGTCAACCTTCCCTTCTTCATCCGGCTCGTCCGGGTCGAGGTGGCGCGCGGGCTGGCCGCGCCCTGGGTCGAGGGGTTGCGGATTGCCGGGGCAGGCGAGGCGCGCATCCTGCTGCGGTTCGTGCTGCCGCAGGTGGCGCCGCTGATCGCGGTGCAGGCGAGTGTGACGCTGGGATGGGGCATCCTGAACGCGGCGGGGCTGTCGTTTCTGGGCATCGGGGTGCGGCCGCCGACGGCGGAATGGGGCATCATGCTGGCCGAGGGTGCCCGCTATCTGAATTCGGGTCAGTGGTGGATGGCGGCGTTCCCGGCGGCGGTGCTGGTTGCCGCGGTGCTGGGGTTCCAGCTGACGGGCGATGCCCTGCGCGACAGGGCGGCACGATGACCGTTCTGCGCGCGCGGATATCGGTTGCCTTTCCCGGCGCTGCGGCGCCGGTTCTGGACGGGGTGCCGCTGCACCTTGCGGCGGGAGAGGTGGTTGCCCTGGTCGGCGAAAGCGGATCGGGCAAGACGCTGCTGGCACGGGCGATCGCGGGTTGCCTGCCCGCCGAGGCGCGCCTTGACGGCGGGCTGGAGGTGGCGGGCCGGGTCGGTCTGATCGCCCAGGCCCCGCGCGAGACGCTGGTGCCGGTCCTTGCGGTCGGGCAGCAGATACGGGCGGTGCTGCATGCCCGGGGCGCGCGGGCGGGTGCCGAGGCGGTTGCGGCCCTCTTGCGCCGGGTCGGGCTGGCGCCCGAGGTCGGCGGCATGCTGCCGCAGGCGCTGTCGGGCGGAATGGCGCAGCGCGTGGCGGTGGCCCTGGCGCTGGCGGCGGAGGCGGCCGTGCTGATCGCGGACGAACCGACCTCGGCGCTGGACGGGCCGGCAGCGGCAATGGTGCTTGCCCTGCTTGCCGCCGAAGCCCGGGCGGGACGGGCGGTGCTGGTCATCACCCACGATCTGGCCCTTGCGGCCGCGCATTCGGACCGGATCGTGGTCATGCATGCCGGCCAGGCGGTCGAGGAAGGGCCGGCCGCATCGGTGATCGGTGCCCCCGCCCATCCCTATACCCGGGCCCTGGTGGCGGCCTCGCCGGCCATGGCGCGGCGGCTGTCGGATCTGGCCGAGATGCCGGGGCATCCGCCCGATCCCGCACACCCGTTGCCGCCCTGCCGCTTTGCGCCGCGCTGTGCTCGGCGGCAGGCGCAGTGCGATGCGGGGCGGATCGGACTGCGTCCGTTCGCGGAAGGGGAAGGTCGGCGTCTGGCCTGCGTCGAACCGGGATGACCGGCGCCGCTCTTGCCCTCGACGGGATCGGGCTGTCGGTCGCTGGGTGCCGGCCGCATCTGCTGGCGAAACGCAGCCGGGTTCCGGTGCTGGAGGGGATCACGCTCGCCATCCCGGAGGGCGAGGCCCTGGCCCTGACCGGTCGGTCGGGTGCGGGCAAGTCGACGCTCGCGCGGGTTGCCGCGGGGCTGGTCGCCCCCGATCGGGGCAGCGTCCGCATCGGCGGCCGGCCGATGACCGGCAGCCGAGCGGACCGGGCGGCGGTGCAGATGGTGCTGCAGGATCCGGGCGGCAGCCTGCCGCCCGGCCTGACCGCGCGCGCCGTCCTTGACGAGACGCGCCGGAACCTCTGTCCCGATACGGAAGATGCGGCGCTGGTCCGCGCCTGCATGGCGGCGCGGTTCGACCCGGGCCTGATGGACCGGCCGGCGCACAGCCTGTCAACCGGGCAGCAGGCGCGGCTGAACCTGGCGCGGGCGCTGGTGCCCCGCCCCCGTGTCCTGATCCTGGACGAGCCGACCGCGGCCCTGGACAGCGTGCTTCAGGCCGCGGTGCTGAAGGCCCTGGCCGCCTTGCGCGACGGCGGCGCGGCGATCCTGCTTGTCACCCATGATCTGCATGTCGCCCGGCTGCTGTGCGACCGGACGGCCGTGATGGATGGCGGCCGTCTGGTCGAGGAAGGTCCGACTGATGCAATTCTGGCCCGACCGCGGACGCCGGCCGCGCAGGCGCTGGTCGCCGCCATGCCGGTTCCCCGGTCAGGCCGCTGACAGGGGCCGGAAATCCAGCATCCGGTGGAAGGCGAAGCTGTAGCCGGCCACGCCCTCGCGCATCGCCACGTCCAGATAGGGGTGCCACAGCAGGATGATCGGCACCTCCTGCTTGGCGAGATCGATCATCCGGGCGACATCGCGCGCATAGGCCGCCGGGTCGGTCTCGAACCTGGTCCGTTCCACGAGCTCGGCGAATTCGGGATTGGCATAGCTGCCGAAGTTCCACCGCGTCTCGCCATGATAGAAGATGCGGAAGAAATAGTCGGGGTCGGCGAGGAAGGCGGTGGAGCCTTCGAAGTAGAACGGCACCGTCTTGTCCTGCAGGCGGGTGCCCAGTTCCCCGGCCGGCACCTTGTCGATCGTCACGCGGATTCCGATGCGGCCCAATGCCTCCTGCAGCAGGACGGCGACCGGCTCGGCGACGCTGGACTGGGCAAGATCGAAGCTGAAGGTGGTCTCGAACCCCTGCGCCAGCCCGGCCTCGGCCAAGAGCGCCCGGGCGCGGTCGGGGTCGGTGTCATAGCCCATCGGCTGCGGAAAGCGCCCGCCCTCGGCCGTCCGGCTGCCACCCCAGAGCGGTTGGCCCCGGCCGTGCAGCGCGGCGGCGAAGAGATCGGCGTAGGGCAGGGCATGGGCGATGGCCTGCCGCACGCGGACGTCGTCGAAGGGGGCAATGCGGCCGTTCATGCCGATGAACTGGAAGCTGGTGGTGGGCACGCCCGCGACCCGGATGCCGGGCGTGGCGGCCAGCCGCGCCACGTCCTTCGGCGCCACATCCTGCATGATGTCGAGGTCACCGCGTTCCAGCATCGCCGTGCGCGTCTCGGGCGCGGGCACCACCTGCCAGAGCACCCGGTCGAACCCCGGCGCCGGCCCCGATCGCCAGTCCTCGAAGCGGTCGAACAGATAGCGGCTGCCGGGATCGGCTTCGGCAAGGCGGAAGGCGCCGCCGCCCGCGATGTTGCTGCGCAACCATTCATGGCCGAAGGGGTCGCCCGCGCCCGCGCCCGCGCGCACGGCACGGGCGTTCACGATCACCGGAAAGGTGAGCGCAAGGTTGGGCAGGGCGAACCGGTCGGCCCGGGGAAGGTCGATGCGGATGGTGCGGTCGTCCAGCACAACGAACTGGTCCGGTTCGGTCATCGAGCCGGTCGCGAACTGGGACCGGCCGACCGGGCTTGCCACCACCCGGTCGAGGGAGAATTTCACGTCCTCCGCGGTCACCGGCCGGCCGTCGTGGAACACGGCCTCGCGCAGCCGGAACGTGATCTGCCGGCCGTCGGCCGAGACCTCCCAGGCCTCGGCAAGCTCGCCCTCGAGCGTGAAATAGTCGAAGGCCGCGGTGCCGTCGCCGCGCGGCCGGTAGGCGAAGCGCAGGAGCCTGTCGTAGCAGTTCCAGCTGACCTGGATCGACTGGCGGTTGAGGCCCGGGCCGAAGCCGTCGAAGGAATTCGGCGGGCCCTCGGTCGCGACCCGCAGCACCCCGTCGCGGCCGGCGGCACCGGCAAAGGGCGCGGGCAGAAGGCCGGCAGCGGCTGCGGCGGCAAGAAACTGGCGGCGGCTGAGTTTCGGCATTGCATCCCCCCTGTTCGCACCGCGTCATTACCGCAGCGCCGCAGCGCGGAGAAGTCCCGTTCAGACCCCCCGCGCCAGCGCCGCCACGCCGGTGCGGGCGATCTCGCGCAGGCCGAGCGGGCGCATGAGGTCGGCGAAGGCGTCGATCTTCTCGGGCGCGCCGGTCATCTCGAACACGAAGCTTTCCAGCGTCGAATCGACCACGTTGGCGCGGAAGATCTCGGCCAGCCGCAGCGCCTCGATCCGCGCCTCGCCCTTGCCCGCGACCTTCAGCAGCGCCAGTTCGCGCGCCACATGGGGGCCTTCCACGGTCAGGTCGTGGACCTCGTGCACCGGCACCATGCGGCCGAGCTGTGCCTTGATCTGGTCGATCACCTGCGGTGTGCCGGTGGTCACGATGGTGATGCGGCTCCGGTGGCCGGTGTGGTCGGTCTCGGCCACGGTCAGGCTTTCGATGTTGTAGCCGCGCCCGGAAAACAGCCCGATCACCCGCGCCAGCACACCCGGTTCGTTGTCCACCAGCACCGCGAGGGTGTGGCTTTCGATCACCTCGGCATAGGGGTCGCGCAGGTCGTAGGCGGAATGGCTCGAGGAGCCTTGCTTGATGTTGAGGGGGGCCATGGCCTGTCCTTCGTCCTGTTCGTCTGTCGCAGCCGCGTCGCCTAGACCAGCACCGATCCCTTGGCGTCGATCACGCCCTGGGTCTCGGCCTCGCCCAGAAGCATCTCGTTGTGCGGCTTTCCGCTGGGGATCATCGGGAAACAGTTCTCGTGCTTCTCCACGAGGCAGTCGAAGATCACCGGTCCGTCGTGGGCCAGCATCTCGCGGATCGCCTCGTCCAGATCGGCCGGGTCGTCGCACTTGATGCCCTTGCAGCCGAAGGCCTCGGCCAGCTTGACGAAATCCGGCAGGCTCTCGCTCCACGAATGGGAATAGCGCTCGCCGTGCAGAAGCTCCTGCCACTGGCGCACCATGCCGAGGCGTTCGTTGTTCAGGATGAACTGCTTGACCGGGGCGCGGAACTGCACGGCGGTCCCCATCTCCTGCATGTTCATCAGCCACGACGCTTCGCCGGCGACGTTGATGACCAGCGCATCCGGGTGGGCAATCTGCACGCCGATCGAGGCGGGCAGGCCGTAGCCCATGGTGCCGAGCCCGCCGGAGGTGAGCCAGCGGTTGGGCGCCTCGAAGCCCATGAACTGCGCGGCCCACATCTGGTGCTGGCCGACCTCGGTGGTGACGAAGCGCTTCGGATGGTCCCGGGTCAGCGCCTCGAGCCTTTGCAGCGCGTATTGCGGCTTGATCGTGCTTTCGGAATTGTTGAAGCGCAGGCAGTCCACCTTGCGCCACTCCTCGATCTGGCGCCACCATTGCGCCAGACCCTCGCGATTGACCTTTCGGCCACGCGCCTTCCAGATCCGCAGCGCGTCCTCGAGCACATGGGCGACGTCGCCGAGGATCGGCACATCGGTGCGGATCACCTTGTTGATCGAGGAGGGGTCGATGTCGATGTGGACCTTGCGGCTGCCCGGGCTGAAATCCTTGATCCGGCCGGTGATCCGGTCGTCGAACCGGGCACCGACGTTGATCATCAGATCGCAGCCGTGCATGGCGAGGTTGGCCTCGTAGAGCCCGTGCATCCCCAGCATCCCGATCCAGTTCTTCCCGGACGCGGGATAGGCGCCGAGGCCCATGAGGGTGGAGGTGATCGGAAACCCGGTGGCATCGACGAATTCGCGCAGGAGCTGGCTGGCCGCGGGGCCGGAGTTGATGACGCCGCCGCCGGTATAGAACACCGGCCGCTCGGCGGTCTCCATCAGCTCGACCATGCGGGTGATCGCCTCGATGTCGCCCTTGACCCGCGGCGCATAGTGGGCGGTCCGCGCCTTCTGCGGCGGGGTATAGTCGCCCTCGGCGAACTGCACGTCCTTGGGGATGTCCACCAGCACCGGGCCGGGGCGGCCCGAGCGGGCGATGTGGAATGCCTGGTGGATCGTCTCGGACAGTTTCGCGGTGTCCTTGACCAGCCAGTTGTGCTTGGTGCAGGGCCGCGTGATGCCCACCGTGTCGGCCTCCTGGAAGCCGTCGGTGCCGATCATGAAGGTCGGCACCTGGCCCGTCAGCACGACGATCGGGATCGAATCCATCAGCGCATCGACCATGCCGGTCACGGCGTTGGTCGCGCCGGGGCCCGAGGTCACAAGCACCACGCCGACCTTGCCGGTGGAGCGGGCATAGCCCTCGGCCATGTGCACCGCGCCCTGTTCATGGCGCACGAGGATGTGGCGGATCTCGTTCTGCTGGAAGATCTCGTCGTAGATCGGCAGCACCGCACCGCCGGGATAGCCGAACACGACATCGACGCCCTGATCCTTCAGCGCCTGAACCACCATCTTCGCGCCCGTCATCTGCGCCATCGCCCGCTCCTTCGGCATCGTCATCGGTCCGGTCGAGTGAAAAAAGCCCCCGGGGGTCCGGGGGCGCATGGGGTCTGGTCGGGCAACCGTCACCGGCCCATGCGCCACTGCCCCCCGAGTACTACGAGAATGCCCGGCATCCCCAGCCCTTCCTCTGCACCGCGGCGGACCTTATTGTGCAGGGCAGGGGGCGTCAATGGGCGGTTGGCGGAAAAAAGTGTCGCGCAGCGGATTTTCCGCGCAATTATGTTGCGAATTCCGGGCCGCTGACGTAATCGGGCCGGTCAGATCGCGGCCATGGCTCCGATATAGGCCGCGTAGAGCAGCAGCAATGCCGCACCCGCGCCGCGGCCCAGTCCGCCGCGCCACCACAACAGCGCGGTCAGACCCAGCGACACGGCGATCATCGTCGGCACGTCCACCGACAGGAACCGTGCCTCGACCGGGATCGGGGCGATCAGCGCCGTGGCGCCGAGAATGGCGAAGACGTTGAACACGTTCGAGCCGATGACATTGCCCAGCGCGATGTCGCGCCGGCCGCGCAGCGCCGCCGTGACCGATGTCGCAAGTTCCGGCAGCGAGGTGCCGACCGCCACCACGGTCAGACCGATCACCGCCTCGCTGATCCCGACCAGCCGCGCCGCGGCGCTGGCGCTGTCGACCAGGGCGCGGGCGCCCAGCATCAGCGCGACCAGGCCCGCGCCGATCAGGAACAGCGCCCGCCACGGCGCCATGATTGCGGGTTCGGGCGCGGCGCCGGTGCCGACCTGACGGAAGCCCTGCACGAGGTAGAGCGCGATGCCGGTGGCCAGCACCGCGCCCTCGACCCGTCCGACGGCACCGTTCCAGAACAGCGGCAGGCACAGGATCGCCGCGGCGATCATCCAGCCGAGATCGCGACGCAGGCCGGCAAAGGGGGCGGCCAGCGGGCCGACCACCGCCGAGAGGCCGAGGATCAGCAGGATGTTGGCGATGTTCGAGCCGACCACGTTGCCGATCGCGATGCCCGGCGCCCCGCGCAGCGCCGCATCGACCGAGACCAGAAGCTCGGGCGTCGAGGTGCCGAAGCCCACGATGGTCAGCCCGATCACCAGCGGTGGCACCCGGAACCGCGCCGCCAGCGCCGCCGCGCCCCGCACCAGCCAGTCACCCCCGAAATAGAGGCCCGCAAGGCCTCCGGCGAACAGCAGCCCCATCAGGGGCAGCGACTGGATCACGACGGGATGCTCCGTGCCGCGGCATGCGGCGCCGCCTCAGATGGGCACGGACCGGCGCTTTGCAAGGGGGCTCAGCGGCCGGTGCCCTGCAGAACCCCGTGCTCCAGCGCATAGCGCGTCAGCCCCGCGGTCGAGGCGATGCCGAGCTTGCGCTTGATGTTCTTGCGGTGCGTCTCGACCGTGCGGACCGAGATGTCGAAGGCCAGCGCGACCTCCTTGTTCGACTTGCCCTGCGCCAGTTCCAGCAGGATCGCCTGTTCGCGGCTGGTCAGCGGCTCGCGGCCGTCGCCGGTGCCCGGCGAGAGCGAGGCGGTCGCCCCGGTGCAGAGATAGCGGCTGCCGGCCATGACGGTGTCGATCGCCCGCTTCACTTCGTCGGTCGGCACGTCCTTGAGCACATAGCCCATGGCGCCGTGGCTGAGCGCGGTCGAGATGTATTCCGGGCTGTCATGCATGCTGAGGATCAGGATGCGGGTGTCCGGCCGGCGTTCGAGGATGATCTCGGTCGCCGACAGGCCGGAGAGCCGGGGCATGTTGAGGTCGAGAAGCACCACATCCGGGTCGAGTTCGGCGATGCGGTCCACTGCCTCCTGCCCGTTGCCCAGCGTTCCGACAACGATGATGTCGTCGTAGGTTTCGAGGATGGCGCGGATGCCTTCCAGCACCATCGGGTGATCGTCCACGATCAGCACGCGGGTCGGTGTCGGTGCGTCGGTCATGCGCTGGCCCTCGCCTCTCCCGACGGCGCAAGCATGTGCGACAGCGGTACCGTCGCCTCGATCACGGTGCCGTTGCGCGAGGACAGGATCCGCAGCGTGCCGTCCAGTTGTTCGATCCGTTCGGCCATGTTGCGCAGGCCGAGACCGCCCTTCGCGGCATCCGGCCCGGGGGGCATGCCGCGGCCGTTGTCCTCGATCCGCAGCACCGCGCCCCTGGGCGTGCCCCGGATGAGCACCGTCACCCGCGAGGCCCCGGCGTGGCGTTCGACATTGGTCAGCGCCTCCTGCGCGATGCGGTAGAGCGCGATCTTGGCATCCGCGTCCAGCCGGTTGCGGAACGGGTTGGTGACGAAATCGACGGCGATGCCGGTGCGCCGGCCGAAATCCTCTGCCAGCGCCTGTAGTGCCGGGCCGAGGCCGAGGTCGTCCAGCAGGCCCGGGCGCAGGTCGCGGCTGATGCGGCGGACCTCCTGGATCGCACCGTTCAGCCGGCCGATGCCCTGGTCAAGGCTTTCGCCGGCCCGGTCGTCGCCGATCTGCTGACGCCGCCGCGCGAGTTCCAGCGCATAGCGTGCCCCGACGAGGATCTGGCTGATGGAATCGTGCAGCTCGCGCGCCACCCGGCCGCGTTCCTCTTCCTGGGTGTCGAAGACCCGCTGGGTCAGGGCCTTGAGCTTGGCATCGGCCAGCCGCCGCTCGCGCACGGTGATCACGAGGCCCGATCCGAACACCGCCAGCAGCGCCGCAAGGGTTATGCCGCCGATCCAGCGGAACGTGGCGGCGACGCTGGCCTCGACCTTGGCGCGCGAGGCGGCGACCGCGGCCTGCACGTCGTCGATGAAGATGCCGGTGCCCACCGCCCAGCGCCAGTCCTGAAGGCCCTGGACATAGGTGATCATCCGCGCCTCCTCGCCCGTCGTCGGCTTGGGCCACAGATAGCTGTGATAGCCGCCGCCGCGGCGCGCCTGTTCGATCAGCCGGTCCACGACGGGTGTGCCCTCGCTGTCGGCAAGCCCCTTCCAGTTCCGCTCGATCAGCCAGGTCTGGCGCGGGCTGACGATGTTGCGCCCGTCGTAGTCGTAGACGAAGAAGAACCCGTCACGGCCATAGACCATCGCCGCCAGGATCTGCGCCACCTGGCGCTTGGCACGGGTATCGCTTGGCAGGGCATTGCCGTAGATGATGCCGAAGGCGGTCCGCGCGATCGAGGTATAGTTGCGCAGCTCGGCCTGCTTGGCCTCGATCAGAGCCGCCTCCAGGGTGGCGATCTCGCGCTCGGCGGTCTGGCGTGCCTCGCCGATCACGATCCAGCTGATCGCCGATACAGCCAGGACCAGCGGCAGTGTGGCCAGCAGGAAGAGCTTCTGTCCATAGGTGATCCGGGGCAGCCGGATCCATGACCGTTGCAGCGCGTCGTCCATTGCCTTGCATCCCCGGATCGCGGCTGTCGCCGCAGGGTAGAACAGCTTGGGCGCAGACGCGTCCTTCGTCAACGGACGCATCCGTATTCTTGGGTATTTCCAACCCCGGCGATGGCTCCTAGTGTCGCCGCACTCGATCGAACCGGCCGGCAAACGGCCGCACGAAACCACTCGGGAGGATTTCCATGGATCGCCGTTCTTTCCTCAAGAAGGCTGCCGTCGGCGGCGCCACCGCCGCCGCCGCCTCGACGCTGGCCGCCCCGCTTTATGCGCAGGGCAACCGGACGCTCACCCTCGTCACCACCTGGGGCCGCGGCCTGGCCGGGGTGCACGACGCGGCCGAGCGTTGCGCCAACATGATCACCGCCATGACCGACGGTCAGCTGACCATCGATCTGAAGGCTGCGGGCGAACTCGTCGGTGCCTTCGAGGTGTTCGACGCGGTGTCCTCGGGCCAGGCGGACATGTACCACGGCGCCGACTACTACTGGGTCAACCAGCACCCCGCCTATGCCTATTATACCTGCGTGCCGATGGGCATGACCTCGCTCGAGATGATCAACTGGTATTATTTCGACGGCGGCATGGAGCTGCATGACGAGCTGAACGAGATCTTCGGCCTCAAGGGCTTCCTTGCCGGCAATACCGGCATGCAGGGCGGCGGCTGGTTCCGGCAGGAAGTGAACAAGCCCGAGGACTTCAACGGCCTGAAGTTCCGCATGCCGGGCCTCGGCGGCCAGGCGCTGGGCCGGCTGGGCGCGAGTGTGCAGAACATCCCTGGCGGCGAGGTCTATCAGGCCCTGTCCTCGGGCGCGCTGGACGGCACCGAATGGATCGGCCCCTGGGCGGACGAGAAGATGGGCTTCCAGGAAGTCACCAAGATCTACTACACCGCAGGCTTCCACGAGCCCGCGGCGGCGCTGTCGCTGACCACCAACCGCGAAGTGTTCGAAAGCCTCACCCCGGCGCAGCAGAAGATCATCGAGATTGCTTCTGCCGAGGCGCACCAGTGGAACCTCGGACAGTTCCACTCGAATCACGGCGCGGCGCTGGAACGGCTGCGTGCTGCCGGCGTTCGTACGCTGGAGTTCTCGGACGAGATCTGGGACGCCTTCGCCCGGGTGTCGAAGGAGGTGATCGACCAGAACATGGGCGACGACCTGTTCCGCCGCACCACCGAAAGCTATCAGGCGTCGATGCGCAAATCGGCCTCGTGGCTGGCCCTTGGCGAAGGTCAGTATCACGCCCAGCGCGCCCGGATCCTCGGCGCCTGAGCAGGACCGCACTGCGGACAGGCCGCGACCCCGGGGCCGGTCGCGGCCATCGTCGCGACGCAAAGCCGGCGGGCGAGACCGGCTGACGGGAGGGGAAGGGTGATGCTGGACGGCCTCTGGTGGGTGGTCTCGGGACTGGCGAACGGACTTGTGAATCTGGTCTGGGCGCTGTTCAACCCCGGCGCCTGGCTCGATTGGTCTGACCGGGAATCCTTCGGGCGGTTCATCTACTACGGTGCCAGCCAGGAGATGTTCTTCAGCCTGTTCGCCGTGGTGCTCTTGCTGACGGTCATCGGACTGGTCTGGAAGCCCTTCATGTGGGGCGGCGTGCGCGGGCTGGAGGGGTTCGCGAACATCCTCGGCCGCTTCTTCGCCTATGCCGGGCTCATCATGGTGCTGCAGCAGGTGATGATCGTCTTCCTGCAGCGGATCTTCCGGGTCAGCAGCATCGAGTTCGGGCCGCTGTCGATCTTCGGCTACAACTTCCTTCCCGGAAGCCAGTTGTTCGGGTTCGACCTGCAATGGTGGGCCGAAGGACTGAAGCTCTACAACGCGATGGTGATCGTGCTGTGCGTCAGCTACACCTATGTGCAGGGCGGTCACGTCCGGGTGGACCTGTTCTACGCCAACGTCCGCTTCCGCACCAAGCGCGTGATCGATGCGTTGGGGGCGGTGTTCTTCATGATGCCGATGGCGGCGATCATCTGGATCTACGCCTGGTTCTTCATGTGGCGCCACCTCGTGACGCCGAACGTCTCGGCTTCCGAACGCTTGGACCAGATCATGCGCAAGGCGAATGTCATGCGCTGGAACGTCGAGACCATCGGTCCGAGCCCTGGGGGTTTCAACGCCTATTTCCTGTTCAAGGTGCTGATCGTCATCTTCGCGCTGCTGGTTTTTCTGCAGGCTATCGCGGTGCTGTGGCGCGCGATCCTCGAATGGCGCGAGGGACCGGAGGCCGAGAACCGCTATCTCGACAAGGACGTTCTCGAACAGTCAGACGCCGTGAAGGCGCATTGAGAAGGGGCAGGGGGAAGGAATGTTCCTGGGTCTCGACGGTGTCGAAATCGGCATCATCATCGTCTTCCTGTGCCTGTTCGGCGGGATCATCTCGGGCTTTCCGGTGGCCTTCGCCATCGGCGGCTCGGGGATCATCGCCTTCAGCATCATCGCCGGGCTGGACAGCGCGGGGCTGCTGACCCACGCCAGCGTCGACAGCAACTCGGCCGAATATCGGGCCCTGCTGGCGCAGGGGGTCGCCCAGATCGACATAACGACATTCCGATACCCCGACCTGCCCAGGGTCGAGCGACCGTTGTTCCCGAACGGCTGGGAACAGGCGGTTGACCGCAACCTGTCGTTCATCGTCAACCGGATGAACGAGCGGGTCATCGCCGGGCAGTCGATCGAGACGCTGCTGGCGGTGCTGATGTTCGTGATGATGGGCATCGCGCTGGAGCGCTCGAAGATCGCCAACGACCTGCTGACCACCATGGCGCGGGTATTCGGCACGCTGCCCGGCGGACTTGCGGTGGCAGTCGTGGTCGTCGGTGCCTTCCTTGCCGCCTCGACCGGCATCGTCGGCGCGACGGTGGTGACGATGGGCCTTCTGTCGCTGCCGACCATGCTGCGGGCGGGCTACAGTCCGCAACTCGCCACCGGCGTCATTGCCGCCTCGGGCACGCTGGGCCAGATCATTCCGCCTTCGATCGTGATCGTCCTTCTGGGCACGATGGCGGGCGATCTCTATGCCGCCGGACAGGAAACCCGCGCCGCCGCCGCCGGCTGTTCGGACGCGCTGACCTATCTCGGGCGTGCCGCCGTCATTTCGGTCGGCACGCTGTTCCAGGCGGCGATCCTGCCGGGCATCCTGCTGGCCTTCCTCTACGCGGCCTATGCCTTCGGTTTCGCCCTGTTGAACCCGGCCGCCGCGCCGCCGGTGCAGCTCGGCGCCACCAATGCCGAGCCGATCACCCGGTCCGAGGCCACCACCTGGTTTCTGGCCGCGCCCTTCGCCATCATCGGCGGTCTGATCCTGCTGTCCTCGGTCAACCTCGTCGGAAGCCAGGATGTGACGGTCAGCTCCTTCACCGAACAGACCCGGGCGGCAGAGCTGCGCACCAACGTGTCGGACCGCTGCCGCGAGAGCATGATCGCGCTGCACGGCCAGGAGCGCTGGGACCGTGCGGTGGCCCAGCAGCAGGCCATCGATGCCGCCGGCGGCGCGCAGCAGACGCAGCGCCGGACCCCCGAACAGATGGAGGCTGCGCGCCAGGCCGCCATCGCGGCGGCAGCACCGATCGGCTCAGGGGTTGCCACGCTGGTGGTGCTGCTGGGCCTGATCCTGACCACCGCCCGCGGCGTTGCCCCCTCGGCCGACCCGCGGCCGCTGCTGATCGGGGGCGCGGCGCTGCTGGCGGTGCTGGCGGCGGATGCGCTGCTGATCCCGCCAACCATGAGTTCGGGCACCGCCTGGCTGATCCTTGCGCTCCCCTTCGCGGTGGCGCTATGGGCCTGCGCCGAAGGGGTGCGGCGGCTGGCGCGGAACGAACTGATCCGGGTGGTCTTTCCGCCGCTCGTGCTGATCGTCGCGGTGCTTGGCTCGATCCTGGGCGGCATCACCAATCCGACGCCGGCGGCGGCGCTGGGGGCGGCCGGCGCGATCATGCTGTCGGCCTATCGCAAGCTGCGGGACGAGAACCGGTCCGGGCGGATCATCATCATCGCGTCCTTCGCGGTGATCGTCATGATCCTCGTCGGGGTGAACTTCGACCTGCGCATCCGGGTCGGCACGCCCAGCTGGGAACAGTGGGTCGCCTTCATCATCGCCCAGGCGGCGTATCACCTCGCCTTCCTCGGCCTCGTCTATGCGCTGTGGGTGCTGTGGCGGACCTCGGTGCTGAGCCCCGTGGTGCGCGAGACGGCGAAGGTCACGACGATGGTGTTCGCCATCCTGATCGGAAGCCAGCTTCTGAACCTCGTGCTCATCTCCTTCGGGGGCGAGCACCATATCCAGAGCTTCCTGCGCAGCTTCGACAACGAGGCGGTGGTGTTCCTCATCGTCATGCTGGTGCTGTTCATCCTGGGCTTCGTGCTGGATTTTCTGGAAATCATCTACATCGTCGTCCCGATCGTCGGCCCCGTGATCTATGGCGGCACGCTGGATCCGGCCTGGGTGACCATCATGATCGCCGTCAACCTGCAGACGAGCTTCCTGACCCCGCCGTTCGGCTTCGCCCTGTTCTATCTGCGCGGGGTGGCGCCGCCGCAGGTGACGACGCGGCACATCTATGCCGGGGTCATCCCCTTCGTGCTGATCCAGGTGGTCGGGCTTGGGCTGCTGTGGCTGTTCCCGGAGGTCGTGACCATCGTCCCCGCGCTGCTGCCCGCAAACTGAGGCGCGCGGGCACCGGCCGTTCAGGCGAGGGCGGTGTTGCCGTTGCTCAGCACCGACTGGGTCGCTCCGTCCACGCCCGAGAACATGTCCTCGCCCGCGTCGAGGTGCAGCAGCGCCGCAAGCCGGGCGCGGGCGCGGCTGGCCCGGCTTTTCACCGTGCCGACGGCGACGCCCATCATCTCGGCCGCTTCCTCGCAGGAAAAGCCCGAGGCACCGACCAGGATCAGCACCTCACGATGCTCGGCGGACAGCTGGTCGAACGCCACGCGGAAATCGTTGAACGCAAGCTTGCCGTCATGCGCCGGCCGGCTGACGAGGGTGGCAGCATGCAGCCCGTCGCTGTCCTGGACCTCGCGCTTCATCTTGCGGCGGTTCGAATAGAATGTGTTGCGCAGGATGGTGAACAGCCAGGCGCGCAGGTTGGTGGCCGGGTCGAACTTGTCGATGTTCGTCCACGCCTTCACGATCGTGTCCTGCACAAGATCGTCGGCCGCGGCGCCGTTGCGCGTCAGCGACAGCGCGAAGGCGCGGAGCGCAGGCAGGTGATCGGGCAGGGCATCGCGCGGATCCTGCGGCGCTGCGCCGTTGCGCGCGCCGGACTCGGCGGGTTGCATGGCGGTCATTCCCTGCGTTCCTTCCTGCGAAGCTCGTCCAGAAGCTCTGCGAACCGCTGCGGCAGCGGCTGGTTCAGGGCATCCTGATACACCCGGCCCAGGTTCTCGTCGATCTGCTGCCGCAATCGTTGCCGGTCGTGGCCGTTCTCCGGCGCCTGGGATTGTCCTGCGCTGCTCATTTCGCATCCATCGGATAGGTTCTTCTTGCCGTCGCGCGGAACCAACGCAACTATTCGGCGTTGGTTCCACGCTTCTCCCAGAAAAAAGGACAGCCGGGATGGTCAATCAAGCGAGTGGCGACAGGATCGAGGAACTGGGCGCCGCATTGCCCTACCTGCGCAGATATGCGCGTGCCCTGACCGGGAACCAGGGGTCCGGCGACCGTTTCGCCGCTGCCACGCTCGAGGCGCTGCTGGTCGATGACAGCGTTCTGGACGCGGCGGCGAATGCCCGCGAGGGCCTGTTCCGCGCCTTCCACGCGGTCTGGTCCAGCGCCGGCGCGCCGGTGGACGAGGCCGATACCGCGCTCGGTCGCAGGGCCCAGATGCACATGGAAAGACTTACCCCGAACACCCGCGAGGCCCTGCTGCTGAACTCGATCGAGGGGTTCGACACCGCCGCGATCAGCCGGATCATGCAGGTCTCCGAGGACGAGGCGGCGGACCTGATCGACATCGCGGTGCGCGAGATGGCGCAGTCGATCGCCGGGCGGGTGATGATCATCGAGGACGAGGCGATCATCGCCATGGACATTCGCGCCATCGTCGAGGAGATGGGGCATTCCGTCACCGGCATCGCCCGCACCCGCACCGAGGCGGTGGCGCTGGCCGGGCGCGAGCCGCCCGACATGATCCTTGCGGATATCCAGCTGGCGGACAATTCCTCGGGCATCGACGCGGTCAACGACATCCTGCGCGACTTCCCGGAGTTGCCGGTGGTGTTCATCACCGCCTTTCCCGAACGGCTGCTGACCGGTGAGCGGCCGGAACCGGCCTTCCTGATCACCAAGCCCTATGTCGAGGATCAGGTGCGTTCGGCGGTCAGCCAGGCGATGTTCTTCGCCTCGACCGAGACGCTGGCGCGCTGACCCGGTCCGAGCCGGCCCCGGCACAGGAACCGGGGCCGGCAGGACTTCGTTGGTTCGGGCACGGCCGGGCATCCCGGCAGACCCAACCAATGAGGAGACGACCATGTTTCGCAGACTTTCCCTGACCGCTGCTGCGCTCATGATGACGAGCGCCGCGGCGATTGCCGACGCCCGCACCGTATCGGACGTGCGGGTGACGGCCGATCTGGCCGCCGTCCAGAACCCCGAGGCCGGGGCCTTCTGGGCCAATGTCGAGGCCGATCTGACCAATGCGATCGCCGAACGCGTGGCCGACCGCACCGCCGAGGACGGCGTCGGGATCGAGGTGCGCATCGACGGGCTGGCGCTGGCCAACAGCTTCGACATGATGTGGGGCGGTGCCAGCGCCGAGGACGTCCGGATGGACGGGCTGGTGCTGTTCCAGAGCCCCGGCCGGAGCGACGCCTACAATCTGACGGTCAGCCTCGCCCGCCCGGCGACGGTGGACGGTGTGCCGGTTCTGGCGCGGGATTCGGCGCTGTACTACGACGCAATGGTGGCGGCCTTTGCCGACCATGTGGTGGCCTCGCTCGACTGATCGCGGCCAGGCTTGTCGCACCCGACGGACCCCGGGCCTCTTGCCCGGGGTCTTTTCGTTGTGCGGGGCCCGGAAAAGAAATTCCGGCGCGATCCGGGGGGATCGCGCCGGCAGTCGGGGACAGGTGACGTGGCCGGATCGGGCCGGGGATGCCCGATCCGGCCGTACCAGGGACAGTACTGGCGGCGAGGGATACCGCCTCCGGGACCGACGAGGGACAGCGTTCGACCCCAGACATCCGCCCAACGCGCGCACCGGGTGTCGGTTCCGCAATTTTGATAATTTTCCGGGCGGGTTCGGCGACGTTCTTCGATCTGCGCAAAGACAGACGCCGGCCGCGCGAGGCGACCGGCGTCGGTGAGGCGTCAGGGGGCCTGATGTCAGACCGGCGGACGGCCGCGGAGCGCGCGCGCCACCATCGCCACGACGAACAGGACGAGGAAGATGAAGAACAGGATCTGCGCGATCGAGGCAGAGGCGCCTGCGATCCCGCCGAACCCCAGGGCCGCGGCGATCAGCGCCACGACGAGGAAGGTAAGGGCCCATCCGAGCATGATATTCTCCTTGATGCGGTTCGAGTTGCGGGCGCTGAGGCCCCATGCCGGTTGAACGCGCAGGCGCCGCCCGGGTTCCCTGGGCGATCCCCGGCGCCTGCGGTTGTCGCCCTCGCCTCCCGCGGGAACCGGCGCGCCCGGCGCGCGTTTCCCCGATGCAGACCGGCCAGCCCTGCGGGTCGGCACATCCCAACGAACGGAGACAATGCATGCGCGGTATCCTTGCCTGGCTGATCGGCATTCCGATCCCGATCATCATCCTGCTCTATCTGTTCGGAGTGTTCTGATGTCCGCCGCCGCTGCCGTGCTGGACCGGCCGGCCGGCACGGGCCGGCGCGCGGGCTATGTGCCCGGCGTCACGGTGCTGAGCGATGCGGAGCTCGACCGGCTGATCCGTCTGCTGAGGCACCGAACGGCCGACGGCGACCCCCGCGCACGGTTCATGGCCAGTGCGCTGTCGCGCGCGCTGGCCGAGGCAGAACGCCGCGGCACCGTCCGTCACTGAGCCCCCGCCAGATCCCCGGCCCGGAAGGCCCGCTGCGCCCCGGCAGCGGGCCTTCGTCTATCCGTCGGCTGCGGCGGTTGCGCGGGGCGGGGCGGGCTGGGCCTCGGGCTCGGGTTCGGCCTCGTCTTCGGAAAGCGTTTCCGGCGCGGTCTCGCCCGACATGAAGTTGGCAAGCTTCGAAAGCGCCGGAACGTGTTCGGCGATGACCCGGATCGTCACCATCAGCGGAACGGCGATCAGCATGCCCGGCGCCGACCACAGCCAGGCCCAGAAGCCGATCGAGGCGAAGACCACGGCTGTGTTGAGCCGCATGCGCTTCGATACCAGCATCGGCGTGATCAGGTTGCCTTCGAGCGCGGTCAGCGCCAGATAGACCGCCCCGACCAGCAGGCCGCTGTAGATCTCGTCGAACCAGACGGTCGCGACCAGGGCTGCGGTCAGCGTTCCCAGCGCGGCGCCGAGGAACGGCACGAAGTTCAGCACGAAGGCCAGCACCGCGAACATCACCGGCACCGGCATGCCCAACGCCCACATGGCAAGGCCGATCGTCGCCCCGAGCGCGGCATTGATCGCGGTGATCGTGCCGAGGTATCCGCCGAGGTTGGTCTCGATCCCGCGCAGCGCGCGATAGGCGCGGCGCTTCTGACCCAGCGTGTCGAAACTCTGGACGATGCGCAGATAGAACAGGTCCGCCGAGGCCAGGAGGACATAGAGCAGCACCGAGGCGAACAGCACCTGGGCCAGCATCGCCGGTGCGGCCAGGACGACCGCCAGCAGGTCATTGATGCGGATGTTGCCCATCGAGAAGGCAGGTTCGTCCTCTGTCGCCTCGTCGCGCTTGTCCTCGGATTCGGGCATCGCCGCGGCGAGCGGGCTGGGGATGTCCGGCTCGTCCTGGGGCCGGTCGATCAGCGCGCCGACATCGCGCAGCGCGCTGCTCACCTCGCGCACCTTGGCGCCGAGCTGCTGGCTGATCGTCGGCAGGTTGTCCACGATCTGCACCACCGGACCGCGCAGCGCCGCCACGATGAGGCCCAGCGCCGCGACCAGCCCCAGGACGATGACCAGCGCCGTCAGGGCCGAGGGAATGCCGAAGCGGGCAAGGCGGCGCTGAAGCGGCATGAAGGCGAGAAACAGCATCAGCGCCGTGACGACCGGCAGCAGGAAGTCGCGCGCGAGGCTGATCGCGCCCAGGGCGAGCAGCACGAAAATGCCGATCACCGCCCAGTTCGCGGGGCGGGGCGCGTGACGAGCGGGAAGCCTCGGCATGGCAGGTCACCTGTATCGCCGGGAACGGCGAAGGGCCCGCACGAGGCGGGCCCTTCCGGGGATGTCGGCCTGACCGATCAGCTGTCGAACTCGGGGAGGTCGCGCAGCTGGTCGCGCGTCAGGGGCACCTGGACCCGGACGTTGCGGGTCGATTCGGCCCAGACGATATCCACGTCGTCGATCGGCAGCGCGACGGTGCGGGCGCCGATGCCGAGGAAGCCGCCCACGTCGAACACCACATGAGTAATGACGTTCTGGCCGTCGAACACGAGGTCCGACACGCTGCCGACGCGGCTGCCTTCGGCGTCATAGATCGTCGCGCCGGTCAGTGTATCGACGGTGCGCATCTCGCCCCGCAGCAACTCATAGCCCTCGGGCGCGGTGGTCCGCAGCGTCGGCGGCTCGCGATAGGCCGGATCGGCGGCCGTGGTCTGCGCCGGAGCGGCAGCGGTGCCGGCGGCCGGGGCCTGGGCCGGATCGGCCGAGACGGTCCGGCTCGGGTGCACGCGCTCATACTCAGGCGCGCCTTCCAGCATCTCGCGCGAGGTGTTGACGACCAGATAGTAGTCGCTCACGTCCTCGGCGGTGTCGTCGTCCGCGACGAAACGGATGTCGGACATGGCGATCGCCACTTCGCGGGCGCCGATGCCGAGAAAGCCGCCGACATCGACGATGACCGCTTCGACGCGGCCGTCACGCGACAGGATCAGGTCGCCCACCGAACCGATGCTTTCCCAGTCGGACCGCTGGTCGGCACGAACCGCCGGCGTGTCGCGGTAGTCGTTGGCCGAGCTGTAGACGGTCATGCCCATGAAGTCCGAAGCCCGGATCTCCATCGGATCGTGCGCGTCGCGGAACATGGCGTGGCCGTGGACCTGGGTCTCGGCGGCGGTGCCGGGTGCCGGGGCGGTCGTGGTCTGCGCGGTCGCCGGGAAAGCGAAACCGGCAACGAGCGCCGTGGTCAGCAGAAGCTTTTTCACGGGAAGTCTCCTTGTGATTGCACTGGCGCGGTCGGGCCGCGCTTGCCCAGTCAACGCGGCTGTTTCAGGCCGGTTCCCAGGCGGCGATGAATTTTTTCAATAATATCATTTATTTGCATGGAGAAATGCAGAGATCGCCGCGGTCCCGAGGGGCCGCGGCTGTCGGTTTGGGTGCAATCCGGTGGTGCCGGTCTACCGGCGGCGCGGCGGCTTGGGCCGGGCCGGGGCAGTCAGCCGGCGGGGAACCGGCCGGGGGGCGGCGGCAAGGATGCCGGCCAGGACGCCGAAGGTCAGCAGCACCAGCGGCGCGAGGGCGATCACGATCGTGTCGAGCGAGGGCATGGCGTGTCTCCGGGGCAGGGGCAGACAGTGCGACAACCCGCCGCGGCGCGTTCGGTTCCCGACCTCGGGTGCGGCGGAACCGGAACGCGGGCGGCGCGGCGGCGTTGGTCGAGGGTCCGGGACATGCGGACCGGCCGGTGTCGGCCGCGGTCCCGCGAATCCGTGAACTGTCGCTTGAAAGGAGCAACCCATGACCAATCCGATGAAGGTCGTCCCCGAGGAAACGGCGGTAGGCACCGGTGTGTCCGATCCCGCCCCCGTCGCCGAGGAACTGGCAGGTGTTCTGGCCGACACCTACCGGCTGATCTTCAAGACCCATGCCTGCCACTGGAACGTGGAGGGTCCGCTGTTCCATCCGATCCATGTCCTGACCGAGAGCCAGTATGAGGAGATGTTCGCTGCCGCGGATGTGCTCGCCGAACGGATCAGGGCGCTGGGCCGCCTGGCGCCCAGCCGGTTCGCCGAGCTGTCGCAGAGCCGGGTCGAGGATTTCGAGGACGGGTCGTCGGCCCGGGACATGGTGGCCGCGCTGGCGGCCGATCACGAGGCGCTGGCCAGGCGGCTGCATGGTCTGATCGACCTGGCGGGCGACCACGGCGACCCCGTCACCGAGGATCTTGCCACCGCCCGGTCGGCCTTTCACGAAAAGGCGGCCTGGATGCTGCGGGCCACCGCGAAATAGGCGTTCTGCGGCCGGGCCGCGCCGCGGCCCGGTTCGCGGATCTAGTCTGTCGGCTCGCGCAGCGCCACCCGGTCCGCCATCGACGCGCCACGGGCCCCCATCGGGCGCGGAAGGCCGGCGGTGGTGTCGCGGGCGGTCTGGTGTTCGGTCTCGGCGTTCAGCTCGGCGCCGACGATCACGATGATCGAGGACAGCCAGATCCACATCATCACCGCGACGATGGTCCCGAGCGAGCCGTAGGTCTCGCCGTAGCCGGCAAAGGTCGATGTATACCAGGCAAAGCCCATCGACACGATCACGAGCCCGATCGCCGCAAGGACGGCACCCGGGGTGATCCACCGCCACCGCGCCGCGCGCCGGCTGGGCCCGACGCGGTAGAGCACCGCAAGCGCCACGATGAGGACCGCGAACATGAGCGGCCAGCGCAGGAACAGCAGCAGATTGTCGCGCAGCCCGCCGCCGGGAAGATGGGGCAGGATCGCGGGGACGACGGCGGCGAGGGTCAGAAGCGCCGTGACCATGGAGATCGCGCCGAGGGTCAGCGACATGGCCAGCAGGTTCAGGTGGACGAATCCGCGCTTCTCACGCTCGTCATAGGCGACGTTCATCGCCTCGATCAGCGCCTTGGCCGCCCCGTTCGCCGACCAGAAGGCGATGGCAAGGCTGGCCGCGGTGGCCAGGGTCAGCGACCGGTTGTCCACGGCGACCAGCCGCTCCAGCTGTTCGCGGATCAGGGTCAGCGCCTCGTAGGGGATGACGGCGCGCAGGCCGTCGAGGTGCTGGGCGACGGTCGCGGGGTCGGCCAGCAGGCCGTATATGGCGACGAAGGCGGTGATCAGGGGGAAGAAGGCCAGGACGCAATAGAAGGTGACGCCGGCCGCCACCGCCAGCACCCGATCCTCCTGCACCTCGTCGATCAGCCGGCGCGCGATGTCCATCCAGCCGCGGGCCGGCATCTCGACCGGCGACCGGGCGAGGTGCCCGCGCTCGGCGGCAACCCGGCCCAGCGGGACACCGCCCAGATCCGGCTCTGCCGCCCGCAGCCGCGCGTCGGCCCGGCTCTCGGCCCGGATCAGCGCACCGATGAGCACGCTCGCCGCCCCGACAACGAGCAGTTGCGCGGCGGTCGATCGGATGTCGGGGCCACGGGCCTGCGGCGGCTGGCGGGGTGTGGTCATGCGGTCACTCCGTAGGCGGATTGTCGCACGACAACCCCGCGGGCTCTGGCCGGTTCCCACATTTCCTGCCCCGGACGGGGAACCGCAGCCGGTGGGATGCGTTCTGCCCGCAGTCTAGCGGCCTGCCCCCGGAGGGCCGGTCGTGCACCGTCATCCGGACAAGCGAAGGGGTCCCGCCATGACCGATACGACGAACGAGAAATTCGTGGAGTCGCTCTCGTCGCTCCATACCCGCCTGATCGACGCGGCCAAGGGATACGAGGAAGCGCGCACGATCGGCACCGACGATGCGGTGAAATCGCTCTGCATCGAACTGGGCAGGGATCATTCGGCCCATGCCCACGCCCTTGCCGGCATCCTGCTCGACCTCGGGCGGCGACCGGATTCCTCCGGTTCGTTCATGGCCGTGGTCCACAAGGTCGCGATGAACGTGCGCTTCGCCTTCAGCGCCGATGCGACCAGCCTTCTGCCTGGCCTCCGCGACGGAGAGTCGCGCATCCTGGAAAGCTATGACGAGGCGCTGCGGGAGGCCGAAGCCGCACGGGCGACCGAAGCGCATCGCGCGACCCTGGCCGACCAGCGCGCGGCGGTGGTCGCCCATATCCGCCGCATCGACGCGCTGAAGGTGGCCACCGGCTGAGTCCCGCGGCAGAGGGGGCCGGGGGCATGGGACCGATTTGCCTCACCGGCCTCCTCCTTTAGAGGGGGAACCTTTTGGCGCGGACTGCGTTCATGCTATTCCAACGACTGGCAGGGGGCTGTCGGGGAAAAGGACAAGGGGGCTCATGGCCCGTAAAGGCGCCCAGGATAACCAGCGCATCCAGATCGACGAGAATCTGCGGCGCATCTACCAGCAGACGCTCGACGAGCGGGTGCCCGACCGGCTTTTGTCGCTGCTCGATCAGCTTCGCGCCAAGGCTGCTTCCGGCGACCCCGAGGCCGGTGCGGCGGCGGTTTCGGAAAGGGACGACAAGGGCGCCTGACGCCCGGTCGGTCCGGTCCTTCGCATGAAGCGCCACCCATCCCCGATCCGCAGGCTGGCCGACCGGCTCGACGTGCGCCTGTCGCTCCTGCTCGCACTGGCGCTGCTTCCGCTTGGTGTGCTGCTGATCGTGCAGGCCTCAGAGCGCGACCGCGAATCGCGCCAGCGCGGCGACGAGGCGCTTGCCGGGGCGACCCTGTTCGTGGCCGGGCCGGTGGTGCGCGACATCAGCCGGGTGCGCGCCCTTGCAGAAGGGCTGGGCAGTGCCTTGCCGCCCTTTCTCGGCGATCCCGAGCGATGTGCCGCGCTGCTGAGCGGGGCACGGGACGGTGCGCGCGGTACCATCCGTTTTCTGGGCGTTGTGTCGGATACGGGCCAAGTGGTCTGCTCCGCCCATCACGCTGCCGTCACGGCACCCCCCGCATTCCGCACCGAGGAGTATTTTGCCGCGCCGGTCCCCCGGCTTGTCTACCTTCCTTCCGGGTTCATCTTCGACCAGTCCGTGCTGGCGGTCGTGCAGCCGATTCCGGCCGAGGGTGGGAGGGTTCCGGCGCTGCTGGTGGCCACCATCGGGCAGGATACGCTTCGCGCGCGGGCGCTGAGCGAGACGCCGAAATCCCCCGCCAAGGTGCTGACCTTCTCGCGGACCGGCGATCTGGTCGCTGCCACCATCGAGGACGCGGAGCGGGCACTGCGCGAGGCCCCGGCGGACTTGCTGACCTGGCTGGTGCCGGGCGACGGCCCCCGAACGTTCCGGGCGCAGGCGGTCAGCGGTGCCATGCGCGACTACACCGTGGTTCCTGTGGCCGACAGCGAGGTGTTCATCATGTCGGTCTGGCCCGAGAAAGGACCGGCGGGCCGGGTCGGGGTGCTGGAACGGCTGCCCACGACAGCCTTCGTGATCGTGATGTGGATCGCCTCGCTCGGCGCCGCAATACTGGCCTCCGAACTGCTGGTGACGCGGCACATCCGCACGCTCCGCGCAAGTATGGTGCGCTTCGCCTCCGGCGACCGCAGCACGGCGACTCCGGTCCTGAAGGGTGCGCCGGCCGAGTTGCGCGCGGTCGCCAATTCCTTCGCCGCCATGACCGAGGCGATCACCCGGGACGAGGCGGAGCTGGAGAATGCGCTTCACCAGAAGAATACGCTGCTGCGCGAGGTGCATCACCGGGTCAAGAACAACCTGCAGCTCATCGCCTCGATCATGAGCCTGCAACTGCGCCGCACCCGCACACCGGAGGCGCGCGAACTGCTGCGCGGTCTGCAGGAGCGGGTGATGAGCCTGGCCATGGTCCACCGCGAACTGTACCAGACCTCGGGCCTGGTGTCGGTGCGCGCCGACGAGCTTCTGTCCGAGATCGTGCGGCAGCTTGTGGCGCTGGGCAGCGGCGGCGGGCGGGAATACCGGGTCGAGACGCGGCTGGCGGACATCCGGCTGGTGCCCGACCAGGCAGTGCCGCTGGCGCTTCTGATGACCGAGGCGCTGTCGAATGCGATGAAATACGCCGCACCCGCAAACGAGGGGGACCGCCGGCCCAGCGTGCTCGTGTCGCTGCAACGTCCCGGCGGGGAGGGGCTGGTGGAGCTGGTCGTCGAGAATTCCGTGTCCGGCGCCCGGCGCGAGCGTCCGCTGACCGGCGACGAGGGCACGCTGCTGGGCGGCCAGCTCATGCAGGCCTTCGCGCTTCAGATCGGTGGCACG
Source organism: Gemmobacter sp. (assembly GCA_046295655.1). Taxonomy (GTDB): domain Bacteria; phylum Pseudomonadota; class Alphaproteobacteria; order Rhodobacterales; family Rhodobacteraceae; genus JBKBMT01. The sequence goes on from JBKBMT010000009.1 coordinate 49,600, forward strand.
CTGAACACCGAG
>JBKBMT010000009.1:49621-55599 GCA_046295655.1 Gemmobacter sp.
CCGAGGAAGGCGAAGACCGCTATCGCGTCTCGGTCACGTTCCGTAAGACCCGGGTCGCCGACAGCGACAGCGCCGGCGAAAGCCCGGCGGGCCCGGACGCACAGCCAGCAGGCTGACCCCGGCTGCGCGATCTCGATCCCGGAAGCGCGGGGGGTGCCCAAGGCGATAACGCCCGCCGCAGGCTGGCTGCAGCGGGCGTTTCCCTTCCCTGTCACGGGAGGGCGGAATGCTCAGCGCCGGGGCGGCGGGGACATCCGGTCGCGCAGCGTCAGATAGGTCGAGACGCCGAACAGGAATGCCTCGACCAGCGGCGGGAACCTTCCCTGCGGCCGGAACAGCGTGCCCTGCGACGCCGCGGTGCGGAGCCTGGCCGCCGGCGCCGGCACGGCCGGTGCGGGCTGTCGCCGCCCGCCGAGCCACAAGACCAGCAATCCGGCACCGGCATAGAGCGCGGCGATGGCCAGGGCCGCGACCAGCGGGCCGAAGGCATCGGACAGTCCGATCCAGATTGCCACGGTCAGGAAGGCGACGCCGACCGCAAGCAGCACGCCGCCCGCCGCGGCCATCGCGGCCTGGCGGGCGGTCTGGCCTGCGGCACGTTTCAGTTCCGCGACCGAGGGCAGCATCAGCGGCGCACCAGCGCGAGCGCGGTGAGGAACCCGATGCCGGCGGCGATGCCGATCGCCAGCGCCGGCCGGCGGTGGGCGAATTCCTCGACCTCGCCGACCAGATCCTTCGCCTTGTGCTGCACGACCTCGGCCTGATCGGCCACGGCGGCCACGGCGGCCTTGGCGGTGGTCCGTGCCTCATGGGCGAGTTCCGAGGCGGCGGCCTCGCCCTCGCGCTGAAGGCTGCGCACCAGCGCGGCGAAATCCTCGCGCAGGATCTGGAACTGGGCGGCCAGATCCTGGCCCGCGTCCTCGGCCGTGTCGGCGATCCGGCCGGCGGCATCCTTCGCGGTTGCCGCGATCGCGCCGGCGGCGTGGCGCGCCTCGTCTGCGGCGCGCTCGGCGGCGCGACCGGTGGTGGCGGCCATCGAGCCGGCAGCGGTCCTGGCGTCGCTTGCGGCCTTCTCGGCCGCGCGGCCGGCGGTCTGCGCCATGTCCTCGGCCGTGTGCCGGGCGCCTTTCACGTTGGTGTTCATGTCTGATGACTCCAGTCACTGGATGGTGTCACGGGCGAGGGTGGGGAAGGCTGCCCGGCCGCCTTGCAGCGGCCGGGTTCGCCGGTTCGGTCAGACGCGGCCGGACCACTCCTCGACCTGCTTCTCGGCGTCTTCGCGGGCGATGCCGTATTTCTCCTGCACCTTGCCGACCAGCTGGTCGCGCTTGCCCGAAACCTGGTCAAGCTCGTCGTCGGTGAGCTTGCCCCACTGTTCCTTGGCCTTGCCCTTGAACTGCTTCCACTTGCCTTCGATCTGATCCCAGTTCATTGCGATCTCCTTTCGCAGAAGGTTTCCGTTTGCACCGGGGAAACGCGCCGGTAGCGGGTCCGGTTCCGTGAAGGCGGGCATTTCCGCGCCGCGGCATCCGCCTTCGCGCCCGTCCCGGACAAGCGAGGGGCCGCCGCACCCGGCAGAGGTGCGGCGGCCCTGTTTCCTGCCGTAGCCGGCTCAGTCCCCGGTGGGACGCGGCGGCAGCAACTGGATTTCGGGAGCCGGCGCGGGCTGCGGGGTCGGCAGGGCCGGCGCCTCGTCGTGCGGCACCTGGCCGACCGGCGGTGTCTCGGTCGGCTGGCCCGTGCGGCCGTCGATCGTGACCGCATCGGGATTGCGCGGCGTTTCGGTTCGCATCGCCGACCATCCTGCCCAGATCAGACCGAGCAGCAGCGCGAAGCCCACGGCGATGGCGATACCCGTGCGCGGCGCGAAGTGCCGCCGCCGCTGGGTTTCTATGTTCGTGCGGGGTGCTGACATGGCAACCTCCTTCTGAAATGCTGTCCTTCGGAACGACAACGCCCCGGACCAGGCCGCGGTTCCCTCCCGCAGCCGGCGGCGGGACGGAACCCGTGCCGACGCGGGGCATTCAACCACGACCCCGGCAACGGAGCGGGAATGAAACCCATCTTTCGCGTGCTCTACTACCCGCTCTATCTTGCAGCCCTGGTCACCGTCGCGGTGCAAAGCATGCTGCCCGGCCGGCGCGATCTGCGCGCACCGGTTCCGCCGGTGCTCGCCGCCAGCGACGGCCCCTTCCTGCGCACCATGGACGGCCTGTTCGGGGCAGCGCTGGTGCCCGGAAACCGGGTCGAGACCTTGCTGAACGGCGACCGGATCTTCGGCACGATGCTGGAGGCGATCCGGTCGGCGCGGACCTCGATCAACTTCGAGACCTATGTCTATTGGCGCGGCGCGATCGCCGAAACCTTCGCCGAGGCGCTGTCCGAACGCGCAAGGGCAGGTGTCGAGGTGCGGGTGCTGCTTGATTGGGCCGGCAGCCTCAAGATGTCGCGGGCCCTGATCGAGCGGATGCAGTCCGCCGGGGTCCGGGTGGTGCAGTTCCGGCCGATCCGGTGGCATTCGCTGCACCGGGTCAACCACCGCACGCACCGCAAGCTGCTGGTGGTGGACGGCACCACCGGTTTCACCGGCGGGGTCGGGATCGGCGAGGAATGGACCGGCGATGCGCGCAGCCCGTCCGAATGGCGCGACACCCATTTCCGCGTCACCGGACCGCTGGTCGCGCAGATGCAGGGTGCATTTGCCGAGAACTGGATCGAGGAGACGGGCGAGGTCCTGCAGGGCGATGCCTTCTTTCCCCCGCTGGCCGACGCCGGCCCGCTGGAGGCGGATCTGGTGCTGGGCCGGACCGGGCAACGCACCTCGATCCACCTGATGCTGATGATCGCGCTATCGGCCGCGCGCGACCGGATCCGCATCTGCACCCCGTATTTCGTGCCGGACGACGTGGCCATCGACCAGCTGCTCGAAGCGCGCCGGCGCGGCGTGCAGGTCGATATCCTGGTGCCCGGCCCGCACAACGACGCGGGTTTCGTCCGCAGCGGTTCGCGCCGTTTCTGGGGGCCGCTGTTGCGGGCCGGGGTGCGGATCTGGGAGTATCAGCCGACCTTCATCCATGCCAAGATGATCGTCATTGACGACTGCTGGTCGAGCATCGGCTCGTCGAATTTCGACGAACGGTCCTTCCGGCTGAACGACGAGGCCAACCTGAACGTGTTCGACAGGGGATTTGCCGCAGAGATGATCGAGATCTTCGAGGCCGACCTCGCCTGCGCCCGCCGGATCAGGCTGGAGGACTGGGAGGCGCGCCCCCTGGTGGTCAAGATCGGCGACTGGCTGTGCAGCCGGTTGCGCCCGGTGCTGTGAGCGGGGGCGGCGGCAAGGGGCGGCCCGAGCTGACGGTCGCCACCTACAACATCCACAAGGCTGTGGGCAGCGACTTCCGCCGCGATCCCGACCGGGTGTTGCGGGTGATTGCCGAACTCGGGGCGGATGTGCTGGCCCTGCAGGAGGCGGACCGACGCTTCGGCGAGCGCGCGGCCGTGCTCGATCCGGTGCGGCTGCGCGAGGCGACGGGGCTCGAGCCGGTGCGGCTCGTCCGCCGGCTCGGGTCGCAGGCGCTGGGCTGGCACGGCAACCTGCTGCTTGCGCGGCCGGGGCTGGTGACGGCGGCCCGACCGCTGGTGCTGCCGGCACTGGAGCCGCGCGGGGCGATTCTTGCCGATCTCGATGTCGCGGGGCGCCCGCTGCGGGTGGTGGCGGCACATCTGGGGCTGCTTGCCCCCTCGCGTCGGGCGCAGCTGCGCCGCATCGCCCGCTGGCTCGATGCACAGGACGACCGGCCGGGCCTTCTGCTGGGCGATCTGAACGAATGGCGCGAGGGCGGCGATCTGGATCTTGCCGGGGCGCGGATCCGGGCGCCGGGCCGGCCTGCCACCTATCCCGCCCGGCTTCCCCTTCTGCCGCTGGACGCGATCCTTGCCGACCGCCGGCTGGAGGTCGCCGAGCTCGAACCCTTCGACACACCGGCCGCGCGCCGCGCCTCGGACCATCTGCCGTTGCGCGCCCGGGTGCGGCTGTGACGCGGGTCAGCCGCAACTCGTCGTGACGGCGACCGGAAACAGCGTGAACACCGAGGAGGCAAGCCCGATCCACGCACCGGTGCGGGCCACGAAGGCCGCGCGGCCCCGGCCGGCCGGCATGAGCCGGAACAGCCCCGCATGCAGAACCAGCCCGGCCAGCCAGACCGCCAGCATGGCGCTGCGGTGCAGGTTGCCGACCGGGGTCTGAACCCCGGTCCAGCCCAGTGCGCAGCCCGTGCCGTGCAGCGCATACACGGCCGAGAACACCACCGCCCACAGCATCGGCCCCGCCAGCGCCAGCCAGATCCAGCGCATCAGGCCCACTCCTGCAGGGCGACGACGGCGAGCCCGGCCAGGGTGGTGCCAAGTGTGTAATCCTGCCACAGCCGCCAGACCGGGGCCGCGCCGCGGCGGTTCGCGCCGGTCCGGCCCTGACACGCGTCGAGCCAGCTGCGCAGCGCCAGCAGCCCTGCGATTGCGGCATGGACGATGCCATAGGCCAGAAGCGCGCCGCGCAGCGCATCGCGCGCGTGGCGCCGCGGATCGTCGATCAGCGACGCGATCCCGGCAAGGGCCAGCACGGCGATCGCTCCGGCAACGACGCCGGCGAATGCCCAGACGCGCCCGGCGGCCTCGGCCCGCATCTCCTCGGCGCCGCGGGCGGCAAGGCTGCCGGCCACCAGCGCCGCCAGCGCGACCACGGCCAGCGCCCCGGACTGGAACGCCGGCAGCCCCGAAGGCGGTGCCGGCCAGCCGGGGGCCACGACCGACAGGAAGCCGACGCCGAACAGCAGCGAGGCGAACAGCGTGCCGTTCGCAACCAGCGTCGCCACCGCGCCGCCATGGGCCAGCGTCCGGCGCACCTGCCAGTGCACCGGCAGCAACAGGCCGGGCGCCACGGGCACCGGCGCATGATCCGCCGGCGTGCCCATGACCGCGCCCCAGCGCCAGACCGCGATCACGATGGCCAGCATGGACAGCGGTGTCAGCCAGTAGAGCCCGGCCAGCATCAGCGCGAAGAAGCTGCCGATGGTCGCTGCCGTGGCAAGCGGCAGAAGGGTATTGCCGGGAAGTACCGCCACATGAACGGGCCGGCCGGTGCCGGCCTCGACCACCAGCGTCTCGCGGTGGCCGCGGGGCGCACCGGGCAAAAGCCCCTCGCCGCGCGCAAGCGGCAGCAAGGCATCGGCGTCGTCCCGGCCCGGTCCCGGCAGCGAGGCGAAGTTGTAGCTGGGCGCGGGCAGCGGCATCGCCCAGTCCAGCGTCGGCGCGCCCCAGGGGTTGCGCCGGCTCCGCCGGCCGAACAGCCACTGCATGACGATATCGAAGGCATAGAGCGCAAAGCCCGCCGACATCACCATCCCGAAGATCGACGAGACCAGATTGGGCAGCACCCATTCGGGATTGTCGGGATAGACGTCGATCCGCCGCGGCATGCCCAGAAGCCCGGTCAGATGCATGATGAAGAAGGTGCCGTGAAAGCCCACGAGGATCAGCCAGAAGGCCGCCTCGCCCAGGCCCCGCACCCGCCAGCGGCCGCAGATCAGCGGCATCCAGTAGCTGACCGCTGCCATCATCGGAAAGACGAAGCCGCCGATCAGGACGTAATGCAGGTGCGCGGTCACGAAGGCGGTGTCGTGCGCCTGCCAGTTGAACGGCACGACGGCCAGCATGACGCCGGTCAGCCCGCCCATCACGAAGGTCGAGAAGAAGCCCATCACATGCAGCATCGGCAGCCGGAACTGCGGCGTGCCGCGGGCGATGGTGCCGATCCAGGCGAATACCTGCACCGCCGTCGGCACCGCGACCAGCACCGAGGCGGCCGAGAAGAACGCCAGCGCGATGCTGGTGCCGGTGAACACCAGGAAGACGCTGGCCAGCGACAGTCCCATGATGGCCGCGAATGAATAGAAAGCGATCCGCGCAGTGTTGGCGCT
>JBKBMT010000010.1:0-54418 GCA_046295655.1 Gemmobacter sp.
GGCTGCACCGTCTCTTCACCGCCCGCAACCTGCCGGTGACGGTCTACGGCGTGGCGACGGCGCTGGCCAGAAGCCCCGAACAGGTGGCCGGGATGAAGGCCGCCGGGTGGGAAATCGCATCCCACGGGCTGAAGTGGGTCGAACACCGCGACATGGCCGAGGACGAGGAACGCCGCCAGATCGATCGGGCGATCCGCCTGCACACCGAGGTCGTGGGCAGTCCGCCGCGCGGCTGGTACACCGGCCGCTGTTCCGCCAATACCGTCAGGCTGACCGCAGAGACGGGTCTGTTCGACTGGATCTCGGACGCCTACGACGACGATCTGCCCTACTGGATCGAAGCGGGCGAACGCGACCAGCTTGTGATCCCCTACACGCTGGAAGCCAACGACATGCGTTTCGCCACCGCGCCGGGCTGGGTCACGGGCCAGGACTTCGGCCAGTATCTGATCGACACCTTCGACGTGCTTCATGCCGAGGGCGGGCGGATGTTCTCGGTCGGGTTGCACTGCCGGCTGGTCGGGCGACCGGGCAAGATCGCCGGGCTGATCCGGTTCCTGGATCACGTCGAGGCGAAAGGCGGCGCGTGGTTTGCCACCCGCGGCCAGATTGCGGCGCACTGGGCCGCGACCCGTCCGCACCGCCGGCGCAGCCGCCCGTCGAGGATGGACCGGGACGAATTCGTGGCCCGGTTCGGCGGCGTGTTCGAACATTCCCCCTGGGTTGCCGAACGCGCGTTCGATCTGGAACTGGGGCCGGCGCATGACGGTGCGCAGGGGCTTCACAATGCCCTTGCCCGGGTGTTCCGGGCGGCCACGCGCGACGAACGGCTTGCCGTGCTGCGCGCCCATCCCGATCTGGCCGGAAAGCTTGCGCAGGCGCGGAGGTTGACGCCGGAATCAACCGCGGAACAGGCGTCTGCCGCGCTCGACGCGCTGACCGACGACGAACGCGCCACCTTCGAACGGCTCAACGCCGATTATGTCGCGCGGCACGGGTTTCCCTTCATCATCGCGGTGCGCGACAACACGAAGAACACGATCCTTGCCGCCTTCCGCACCCGGATCGCCAACGATACCGAGACCGAATTCGAAACCGCCTGCGCCCAGGTCGAGCGCATCGCCGAGCTGCGCCTGAAGGACATGCTGCCATGACCGGCTACTATACCCCCCCCGGCGGCCTGCCGCCGCAGACTGCGCTGCACACCGGGCGCGCAGTGTTCACCGAGGCCTATGCCGTCATTCCCCGGGGATGCTTTTCCGACATCGTGACCTCGTTCCTGCCCGGTTGGCGCAAGACGAGGCTGTGGATCATCGCCCGTCCGATGACCGGGTTCTCCGAGACCTTCAGCCACTACGTCATGGAGGTCGCATCCGGCGGCGGATCGGATCAGCCCGAGGTCGAGGCTGGCGCCCAGGCGGCGCTGTTCGTCACCGCCGGCGAGGGGACCCTGCGCATCGGGGCCGACGGGCACGATCTGGAACCGGGGAGCTTTGCCTATATCCCCGCCGGCACACGCTGGTCCCTGCTGGCGGAAGGGCCGGAGCCGCTGCGGTTCCACTGGATCCGCAAGCTGTGGGAACCGGCCCCCGGACTGACCCCGCCGGCGGCCTTCGTCACACGCGAGCAGGACATTGCGCCGGCCCCGATGCCCGATACCGCCGGCCGCTGGGCGACGACGCGCTTCGTGGACCCCGAGGATCTTCGCCACGACATGCATGTGACGATTGTCACCTTCCAGCCCGGCGGGGTGATCCCGTTCGAGGAAACGCATGTGATGGAACACGGGCTCTATGTGCTGGAGGGCAAGGCCGTCTACCGGCTGAACCGCGACTGGGTCGAGGTCGAGGCCGGCGATTACATGTGGCTGCGCGCCTTCTGCCCCCAGGCCTGCTATGCCGGCGGCCCGGGGCGGTTCCGATATCTGCTCTACAAGGACGTGAACCGCCACGCCCGTCTGGGCGGACCGTTCCGCGGATGAGCGGCCGCATCCTCAGGCCCGAGGTGCTGACGCCCGGGGCCTTCGCGCCCTTCGGCGACGTGCTGGAGGCGAAGGGACCGCCGGACCGGATCATCAATGCCGGACTGTGCGGGCGCTATCACGACCGGGCGCGGCTCGATTTCGGATCCGGCGGACGGGCCGGCATCTCGATCTTCAAGGCCGAGCCGCGGGCGCTGCCCTACCGGTTCGACCTTGTCGAACGTCACCCCGACGGCAGCCAGGCCTTCATCCCGATGACCGCCGATCCGTTCCTCGTGATCGTGGCGGCCGATGCCGGCGATGTGCCGGGCACCCCGCGCGCCTTCGTCACCGACGGGGCAAGCGGCATCAACCTGCATCGCAACATCTGGCACGGGGTGCTGACTCCCCTTGCCGCGCCCGGCCTGTTCGCGGTTGTGGACCGCATCGGCCCCGGCGCCAACCTTGAGGAATACCGGTTCTCGACACCCTGGGAGGTGGTGGCCTGAACCGCCCGTCCGGTCCGGCGCAGAGGAAGGCGCCGGGCCGGACCAGGGACTGCCGCGGCAAGGGCGGCGGTCCGCATCCAGCCAGAGGGAGGACAGGAATGGCTGACCAGAGCATCGGCACGCCGCAGCAGCTGCGTGACCCCGACTACATGCCGCCGCTTGCAAAGGCGGTGCCGCTGGGCATCCAGCATGTGCTGGCCATGTTCGTCTCGAACGTGACGCCCGCGATCATCGTCGCGGGTGCGGCGGGCTTCGGGTTCGGAACGCCCGGTGTGGGCGACCTGATCTACATGATCCAGATGTCGATGCTGTTCGCCGGCGTCGCCACGCTGATCCAGACCATCGGCGCCGGTCCCGTCGGGGCGCGGCTGCCCATCGTGCAGGGCACGTCCTTCGCGTTCATCCCGATCATGATCCCGATCGTGGCGGGCAAGGGGGTTGACGCCATGGCGGCGATCACCGGCGGGGTGCTGGTTGGCGGCCTGTTCCACGCGGCCCTGGGCACGGTGATCGGCCGCATCCGGTTTGCCCTGCCGCCGCTTGTGACCGGGCTCGTCGTCCTGATGATCGGCCTCGCGCTGGTGCGGGTGGGGATCCAGTATGCGGCCGGTGGCGTGCCGAAGATCGGAACGCCGGCCTATGGCAGCCTGCAAAGCTGGTCGGTGGCGCTGGTCGTCGTCTTCGTCACGCTCGGCATCAAGTTCTTCATGCGCGGCATGTGGTCGGTTGCCGCGGTCCTGATCGGGCTGATCGCCGGCTACCTGTTCGCCCTGTCGCTGGGGATGGTCAACTTTGCCGGGGTCGGCCGGGCCGGATGGGTGGCGATGCCCGTTCCCTTCCGCTTCGGCATCGAATTCTCGGCGGCGGCGATCGTCGGGTTCTGCCTGATGGCCTTCATCTCGGCGATCGAGACGGTGGGCGATGTCTCGGGGATCACCAAGGGCGGCGCCGGACGAGAGGCGACCGACCGCGAGATCGCGGGCGCGACCTATGCCGATGGTCTGGGCACCGCGGTCGCCGGGGCCTTCGGTGCGCTGCCCAACACCTCGTTCAGCCAGAATGTCGGCCTGATCGCCATGACCGGGGTGATGAGCCGCCATGTCGTCACCATCGGCGCGCTGTTCCTGATCCTGTGCGGTTTCGTGCCCAAGATCGGCGCGGTGATATCGACCGTTCCGATCGAGGTGCTGGGCGGCGGGGTGATCGTCATGTTCGGCATGGTCTGCGCCGCCGGCATCTCGATGCTGTCGGATGTCCGCTGGAACCGGCGCAACATGGTGATCTTCGCCGTGGCGCTGTCGGTGGGACTGGGGCTGCAACTGGAACCCGGAGCCCTTCAGCACCTGCCGGACACGCTGCGGGTCTTGCTGACCTCTGGCCTCTTGCCGGCGGCCGGAATCGCGATCCTGCTCAACCTCGCGCTGCCCGAGGAACTGGCGGGCGAGGCGACCGAGGAAGTCTCGGGCGGGCTCTCCGGGCACGGAGCAGGTCTGAAGTCCTGAGGAACACGCACGGGTGCCGGTCAGACGCCCTGATCGGGGACCGGCCCCGGCACCACGGCACCACCCCTCGGCGCGGCAGGCCGTCGTCGCGGGGCGCCCCAGATCGAGACGTGCATTTCCACCGCGCCCGGTTCCCGCGCCAGATGTTCGGGGGTCAGGCCGACGATACGGACGCGCAGCGCTTCGCCACGCGCCAGCGCCGGGCCCACCAGGGCGGCACAGCGCTGCTCCAGCACTCCGACCAGCCGGCGCGCGCGGCGCGGCACCAGACCAAGGAACCGCCCACGGACCAGCGCCAGGATGCCGATCCGCCCGTCCGGCAGGACGCAGAGCGAGGCGCTGTCGCCGATCGACAGGCCGGCCCGCTTGAGGTTCACGGAGATCCCTTCGACAGCCGCCTTGTGAATGAGCGGCTCGAGCCCCTCTGCCATGCCTTGCCCCATCCCTGCCTTGCGGGCGCAAGCCTAGAAGGCCCGGCGGCACAACCCAAGGCGGTGGCGCGCCGCTGCGGAAAACCTGGGAGGCGATCCGCGCAGATCGGGCAGTTGGGTCGGCGGGAAATGGCCGGGCTCAGCCGGCCGGGGCGCACCAGAGGCTTGCGACGTCCAGCATCCGGCAGGAAAAGCCCCATTCGTTGTCGTACCAGCCGAACACGCGCACGAGCCCGCCCTCGGTTCTGCGGGTCTCGGGCAGGGCCATGACGATGCTTTCAGGACGTGCGCGCAGGTCGGACGACACCAGAGGCCGGTCGGTCACGCCGATCACGCCGCCGGCCTGACGCAATACGTCGTTGACCGCCTCGACCGAAGCGGCGCGAGCCGGAACGAAGCTCAGGTCGATGGCCGAGACGCTGGCGACCGGAACCCGCACGGCCGCACCCGCGACGCGCCCCGCCAGCGCGGGAAGGACACGGTCTATCAACCGGGTCGCAGAGGTGGTGGTCGGCACCATCGACAGCGCCGCCGCCCGCGACCGCGCCGGATCACCCCGTGGCGCGTCCACGGTGGGCTGGCTGCCGGTATAGCAATGGATGGTGGTCATCCAGCCCGTCTCCACGCCGAAGGCTGCGTCGAGCCGCGACAGTAGCGGCGCCAGCGCGTTGGTAGTGCAGGATGCGTTCGAGATCACGCGCATCTCGGGCCGCAGGCCGGCCTCGTTGGCGCCCAGCACGACGGTATATTCGGCGGCTTCGGACGGACCCGAGATCAGGACGCGGCGGGCGCCGGCGGCCAGGCCCCGGCCCGAAACCTCGACCGAATCGGCCTTGCCGGTGCATTCCATCACCACATGCGCATCCGACAGGTCGAGCGTCGAAAGATCTGCCGCGTGGGTCAGCCTGATCGCCGCGCCATTCACCACCAGCCGCCCCGGCTCCAGCGTCACCTTGCCCGGAAAGCGGCCGAACACGCTGTCGTATTCGAACAGATAGGCGCAATCCGCGGGTGCAGCGATGTCGTTCACAGCCACGATCTCGACTCCGGGCCAGCCGCCGCCTGCCCAGGCGCGCAGCACCGTGCGCCCGATCCGCCCGAAGCCGTTGATCGCAACCCGCACCGCCATCGGCCTTCCTCCGTCGATTCGCCGGTGCGCAGACTGCGCCGACACCGCAGAAGCTGCCAGAGGGGGCGTCAGACCTGGACCGTGGTACCACGTCCGCGAGCCAGCGCCGCCTCGACCGCGCAGGAGGCCACCGCCAGATCCTGAAGGCCAACCCCGGTGCCGTCGAACAGCGTGATCTCGTCGTCGCGTCGCCGCCCCGGATGTGCGCCGGTCAGGACATCCCCGATCGGCACGATGGCGTCCTGCGCAACGAGGCCCTGCGCGACGGCATGCTGTGCCTCGCCAATGGTCACGCTTTGCGCGACTTCGTCGGCGAAAACCGTCGCCCGGGCCAGCAGCTGCGGTTCGACCTCCTGTTTCCCGACGGTGTCGGTGCCCATGCAGGCCAGATGCGTGCCCGGCGCCACATGCGTGGCCATGAGGCTCGCCGCCGGCGAGGATGTGATGGTGATGATCGCATCGGCCTCGCGCATGCGCTCGATCGGGACGGCCTCGAACGGCAGTCCCAGCGATGCCGCAACCTCGGCAAGCTGCGGCAGCATCTCGGGATGGTAGTTCCAGCCGATCACCCGCTCGAACCGCCGAACCCGCGCGGCGGCGCGTAGCTGAAACCCGGCCTGATGCCCGGCGCCGACGATGCCCAGCACCCGGGCATCGCGTCGGGCCAGCCGGTCGATCGAGAGCGCGCTTGCCGCTGCCGTCCGCAACGCGGTCAGAAGATTTCCGCCGACCATTGCCCTCGGCACGCCCGATTCGGGGTCGAACAGGATCACCACGGACTGATGGTTGATCAGACCGCGCGCGGCATTGCCGGGGAAATAGCCGCCCGACTTCACCCCCATCACGCGGCCAGCGGTGTCGATGCCGGACTTGAAGCCGTATTGGCGACCCTCGCCCAGTGCCTCGCGCACAACGGGAAAGTTTCGCGCCGTGCCGCGCGCCATGGCGGCGAACACGCCCTCGACCGCGGCATAGGCGTCGTCGGGCGTCACCAGATCGGCGACCTGCGCCTCGGGAACCACCAGCATGGCCGATCAGTAGGCCTTGCCGCGGGCACTGACCGGCCACAGCGTCTCGACCTTGCCTCCGCGGACGCCCACATACCAGTCGTGCACGTTGCAGGTCGGGTCGCAGTGGCCCGGCACCAGCCGCAGCTTGTCGTTCACCTTCAGCACGTTGCCCGGGTCCTCGACCACGCCGTGCTCGTCAGAGCATTTGACATATTTAACGTCCGTCCGTCCGAACACGACCGGCAGGCCGCTGTCCACCGACTGCGCCTTCAGGCCCGCATCGACGATCGCCTTGCCGGGTTTGGCATGGCTCATGACGCTGGTCAGGATGAACAGCGCATTCTCCCATTCGCCCTGGTCGATGCGCTTGCCGTCCTTGTCGAGGATCCGGCCGTAGTCGGCGTCCATGAACGCGTAGGAGCCGCATTGCAGCTCGTTATAGACCCCGCTCGCACTTTCGAAATAATAGCTGCCGGTTCCGCCGCCGCCGACGATGTCGCACTCCAGCCCCTCGGCCCTGAGCGCCTCCACCGCGTCCTTCACCATGGCCACCGCGATGTCGATCTTGGCCTTGCGGTCGTCGTAGTTGTCCATGTGCTGCATGGCGCCCTGGTAGGCCTGGATCCCGGCGAACTTCAGCCCCGGGGCCGCATCGATGGCCCTGGCGATCTCGACCACGGCGGGCGTGGTGGTGACGCCGCAGCGGCCGGCGCCGCAATCGATCTCGACCAGACATTCGATGGTCGTGCCGTGCCGAACGGCAGCCGCCGACAGATCGGCCACGTTGGCGAGGTCATCGACGCAGACGATGGTGCGCGCGCCGAGCTTCGGCAGGCGGGCCAGCCGGTCGATCTTTGCCGGGTCGCGCACCTGGTTCGACACCAGCACGTCCCCGACCCCGCCGCGGGCAAAGACCTCGGCCTCCGACACCTTCTGGCAACAGACGCCGCAGGCGCCCCCCAACCGTTCCTGAAGGAAATACACATCGACCGACTTGTGCATCTTGCCGTGCACCCGGTGGCGCATGCCGTGGGCGCGGGCATAGTCGCCCATCTTGCGGATATTCCGCTCCAGCGCGTCCAGATCGAGGATCAGACAGGGCGTCTGGATGTCGGCCTCGTCCATGCCGGGCAGGGCAGGCACGTCATAGCCGACCTCGAGTCCGTCGAAGCTTGTGGGGGCGTTCATGGCGGGTCTCCTCAGTTCTGCCAGGGCAGGCGGTCCAGATCGACATTGCCGCCGGTGATGACGACGCCGACCCGACGCCCGCGGAAGGTCTCCGGGTTCTTCAGGATGCAGGCCAGCGGCACGGCGCAGCTCGGCTCCATCACGATCTTCATGCGGGCCCAGGTCAGCCGCATGGCGTCGATGATCTCCTGTTCCGCAGCGGTCAGGATGTCGGTGACGTGCCGGCTCACGAAGTGCCAGGTGAGTTCCTTCAGCGGAACTTTCAGACCGTCGGCCACTGTCACCGGCGCATCGTCGGCGATGATCCGGCCGGCCCTGAAGCTGCGGGCTGCGTCGTCGGCCTGTTCCGGTTCGGCCGCATAGACATCGATGCCCGGGGCAAGCGTCTTGACCGTAAGGCACGTGCCCGAGACCATCCCGCCGCCGCCGATCGGGGCGATGATGGCGTCAAGCCCCTCGACCTGTTCCAGCATCTCTCGCGAACAGGTCGCCTGGCCGGCGATCACCCGGGGGTCGTTGTAGGGGTGGACGAATTCTGCCCCGGTCTCGGCCTGGACGCGGGCAAAGGTTTCCTCGCGGCTCGAGGTGGAAGGTTCGCATTCGACGATGCGCCCGCCATAGCCGCGCACGGCGTCCTTCTTGGCCTGCGGCGCCGTGCGCGGCATGACCACGGTGCAGGCTATTCCGCGACGTCCTGCGGCATAGCTGAGCGAAAGGGCATGATTGCCGCTGGAATGGGTGGCCACCCCCCGGCGCGCGTCGGCCTCGGACAGGCCGAACACCGCGTTCGAGGCGCCGCGCGCCTTGAACGCGCCGGCCTTCTGAAAGTTCTCGCACTTGAAGAACAGCTCTGCCCCTGTGAGCCGGTTCAGATGGTCCGAGGTCAGGATCGGGGTGCGGTGGATATGCGGCCGGATGCGCTCGTGCGCGGCGATCACGTCGTCGAAGGTGGGAACGGTCATCCCGGACTGGTCCTTCATCGTTTTCCCCCGATCATGCGGCCGCGCGCGATTCGGCGCCGGCGGTTCCCCGATAGAAGTCCTGCGCGGCGGCGACGCCGGAGCCGAGCCGGACCTTCCAGCCCAGGTCGGCCATGCACATCTCGGCCGTGGCCAGCCCGGACAGCACCATGACGTCGCTCAGCATGCCGAGATGCCCGATGCGGAAGACCTTGCCCGCGACCTCGCCCAGCCCGACGCCAAAGGCGACGCCGTATTTCTCGGCCGCGAGTTTCACCAGATCGGTGCCGTTGCAGCCATCGGGCACGACGACGGCCGTGACGGTGTCGCTGTAAAGTTCGTGTCGCGCCGCGCAGGGGCGCATGCCCCAGGCGGCGACGGCGCGGCGCACCCCTTCGGCCAGGCGGGCATGACGGGCATAGACGGCATCCAGTCCCTCGTCTTCCAGCATCTCGATGCTGCGGGCCAGCCCGGCGATCAGCCCGACCGCGGGCGTATAGGGATAGCCGCCGCCGGCAGTCGCGGTCAGCATGTCACGCAGGTCGAAGAACCCGCGCGGCAACCGCGCCGTCTGCATCGCCGCCAGCGCCTTGGGCGACAGTCCGAGAATGGCTAGACCGGCGGGCAGCATGAACCCCTTCTGGCTGCCGGCAACCGCCACATCGACGCCCCATCCGGCCATGTCGAAGGGCATCGAGGCGATGGACGACACGCCATCGACGAACAGCAATGCCGGGTGTCCGGTCCGGTCCAGCGCGCGCCGTATGCCCGCGATGTCAGAGCGGACGCCGGTCGCAGTCTCGTTATGGGTGGCCAGCACGACGCGGATCGCATGCGCGCGGTCGGCGGCCAGTGCTGCCTCGATCTCGTCCAGCGGGGCGCCCTCGCCCCAGGGCGCCTCGATCACCTGCACGTCAAGGCCGAAGCGCCGGCACAGCTCGATCCAGCGGTGGCTGAACATGCCGAACCGGGCAGCCAGCACGCGGTCGCCAGGGGACAGCGTGTTGGCGATCGCTGCCTCCCACCCGCCGGTGCCGGTGGCCGGCAGGATCGCCACCTCTCCCCCGGTCAGGTTCAGCACCCGGCGCACACCCGCAACTGCCGGCCGGAAGAGGCGCCCGAAGGCTGCCGACCGATGGTCGAGCGTGGGGATGTCGCAGGCCTTGCGAATCTCCTCTGGCATGTTGGTCGGGCCGGGGATGAAGACCGGGTTGCGGGCGAACATGGCGCACTCCTCCTTGGGCGTCATGAAACGGTCCTAGCCGAAGTCGGCCCTGCTGCCAATTTTTTCGAAATATTTTTTCACTTGACGAAAAATCGGATTCTGCCCAGTTTGTCAGGCATCTGGGTTTTTCAGACCGACGGGGCAGGGATGGCGGGTGCACAAAGGGCGCGGGGGCGGCCGCGCGCGTTCCACGACCGGACGGAGCAGAATACGGTTCAGGCGCTCGACCGCGCGCTGTCGCTGCTGTCGGTTCTGGCCGAAAGCCCCGGTCTGACGCTCTCTGAACTTGCCGGCACCACCGGGCAGGCCCCGGCGACCGTCTATCGCGCGCTGATCACGTTTCAGGGTCACGGCATGGTCGAGATGGAGGAGCCCGGCCAGGTCTGGCATGTGGGCTCCGGTGCCTTCCGTATCGGAGCCTCCTTCCTTCGCCGCACCAAGGTGGTCGAACGGGCGCGGCAGCCGATGGACGGGTTGATGCGTGCGACGGGCGAGACGGCGAACCTCGGGATCGAGAACCGCGACGAGGTGCTGTTTCTGGCCCAGGTCGAGACCCACGAGGCGATCCGGGCCTTCTTTCCGCCCGGGACCAAGGGACCAATGCATGCCTCTGGCATCGGCAAGGCCCTGCTGGCCTGGTATCCGGCAGAGCGTATTGCGGCGATCCTGGCCCGGCAGGGTCTGCCCGGCTTTACCCCGCGCACCCTGACCGACCCGGACATGCTGGCCGCCGACCTTGCCGTGACCCGCGCCCGGGGCTTTGCCGTCGATGATGAGGAACGCGCGCCGGGCATGCGATGCATCGCCGCGCCGGTGTTCAACGGGCTGGGCGAGCCGGTGGCGGGCCTGTCGGTATCGGGCCCGACGTTCCGGCTTCCGGTCGAAGAGGCTGCGGCGCTCGGCGCACTTGTGCGCAGGGCGGCCGACACCGTGACCGAGGCGACCGGGGGCCGGCGACCGTGACTGCTTTGCGCGGTGCCCGTCCCGCCGGGACCCGCCTCGGCGGGCATCCATGACCCGCCGGAACCGCGTGCTGCCGACCCAGGAAATCACGGCCCTGCCCCAGCGCGGCCTGTTCATGGGCAACCGCGGCTGCCTGCACGCGGCAGACGGCAGCATCCGGCGTCCGTGGCGGCTGCGGGCGTGGATCTGCTGCCGGACGGAGTTCAAGGGCCGCCGCCGCGCCATCATGGCACCGGGCCGCTATACCGAGCTGTTCTTCCTCGATGAGGCGGTGGCTCTGGCCGCGGGGCACCGGCCCTGCGCCGAATGTCGCCGCGCCGACTACAACCGGTTCCGCGATGCCTGGGCTTCGGCCTTCGGGACACCTGCATCGGCAGCCGGGATGGACGAGGCGCTTCATCGCAGCCGTCTGGACCCGTCAGGAAGGCAGCGCCCCCACAGCGAGGCCCTGCCGCTGCCGGACGGAGCCTTCGTCGATCTGGACGGCATCCCGCATCTGGTGGCGCAGGGCCGTGTCCATCGGTTCGGGACCGATGGCTATGGTGCACCGCAGCCGCTGCCCGAAGCCCCGGTCACGGTCCTCACGCCGGCGGTCACGGTCGCCCTGTTGCGCGCCGGCTATGTGCCCCGGCTTCACCCCTCGCTCGCGCCGCCGGAATCGCGCCAGCGGTTGACGATGGGATAACGGCGGTCCAGCCAGAAGGCGCGGTTGGTCAGGCGCACGCCGGGGGCCGACTGGAACCGCTTGTATTCGCTGATGGCGATCAGATGTTCGACCCGGCTCACGGTCGCCCGGTCGAAACCCTGCGCGACGAGCTCGGCAACGGACGCCTCGCGGTCGACCAGCCCCTCGAGGATCGCGTCAAGCACAGGATAGGGCGGCAGGCTGTCCTCGTCCCTCTGGTCGGCGCGCAATTCGGCCGAAGGCGGACGGTCGATCACCCGCTGCGGAATGACCTCGCCCGGCGGGCCCAGCATCCAGGGCCGGTGATTGGCGTTGCGCCAGCGGCAGGTCTCGAACACCCGCGTCTTGTAAAGGTCCTTCAGCGGGTTGTAGCCACCGGCCATGTCGCCGTAGATCGTGGCATAGCCGACCGCGACTTCGGACTTGTTGCCGGTGGTCAGCAGCATCGCGCCGGTCTTGTTCGACACCGCCATCAGCAGAAGACCGCGCAGGCGGCTCTGGATGTTCTCCTCGGTCACATCCGCGGGCGCGCCGGCAAAGATCGGGGCAAGCGCCGCCTCGACCGCCGCACGGGCCCCGTCGATCGCCACCGTCGCAAACCCCGCGCCCAAGCGTTCGGCGATGGCCGCGGCATCTTCCAGCGAGATCTGCGCGGTATATTCCGAAGGCAGCATGATGCAGGTCAGGTTGCCGGATCCC
Source organism: Gemmobacter sp. (assembly GCA_046295655.1). Taxonomy (GTDB): domain Bacteria; phylum Pseudomonadota; class Alphaproteobacteria; order Rhodobacterales; family Rhodobacteraceae; genus JBKBMT01. The sequence continues at coordinate 12,261 of JBKBMT010000010.1, forward strand.
AGCGCGTCGGCCGCGATCGCGGCGACCAGCGCGGAATCGACACCGCCGGACAGACCGAGCAGGGCCCGCCGGAAGCCGGACTTGCGCATGTAGCCCCGAAGCCCCTCGACCATGGCGCGGTAATCGGTCTCCCAGGCATCGGGAAGCGGCGCGCGCGCCCCGGGTTCGGCACGCCAGCCGTCGCCCTCGCGGACGAAATCCACGATCTGCGTCGCCTCGTCGAAGGCGGGCATCTGGACGGCCAGCCGTCCGCCCGGGTTCAGGACGAACGACCCCCCGTCGAACACCTGATCGTCCTGCCCGCCGACCATGTTCAGATACGCAAGGGGCAGGCCGGTCTCGACCACACGCGCGACCATCAGGTTCAGGCGGATGTCGGTCTTGCCGCGGGCATAGGGCGACCCGTTCGGCACCAGCAGGATCTCGGCCCCGGTCTCGGCCAGGGTTTCGGTGACATCCGGGTGCCAGGCATCCTCGCAGATCGGGATGCCGACCCGCACCGCGCCGATGCGCACCGGGCCCGAGGGCTGCGCGGCATCGTAAAGCCGCTTCTCGTCGAACACCTCGAAGTTCGGCAGATGGTGTTTGCGCACCACGGCCGCGATCCGGCCGCGCTCCAGCACGGCCCATGCGTTGCACAGCCGCCCGCCCGCCCGGTCGGGAACCCCTATGCCCAGCGCCGGCCCGTCCGCGCAGTCCGCCGCAAGGCGGGCAAGCTCCCGTTCCACATCGTCCAGAAACGCCGGCCGCTTCACCAGATCCTGAGTCTGATATCCGGTCAGGAACATCTCGGGCAAGGCGACCAGATCGGCACCCTCGGCCTTGCCGGCCTGCCAGGCGGCACGGGCCTTTGCGGCATTGTCCGTCAGCGCACCGACCGTCGGATCGAGCTGCGCCAGAAGGATGCGGAAACGGTCGGCCATCTGCGGCCCCTTTCGTGCCAGTGCCGCCCGAGGTTCTAGCAGAACGCCGCGCAAGGAAAAGGTCGCCCCCGGGCGGCTTGCCACGATCCGGGGGCACGACTAGGGTTTGCGCAGAAACGGGGCGTTCGACGGCGGAGGACTGGGCGATGCGGAAAATCGGGATCGGCCTGGCAGCCGCGGCCGCGGTCGTCACCATGATCGGCGCGGCGCAGGCACAGGTGCTGACCAAGCAGTACGCCGACGGTTCGGTCTATGAGGGCACGTTCCGCGACGGGCTCCAGCACGGTCAGGGCACCTACCGGATGCCCGACGGATACGAATACTCCGGCGAATGGGTGATGGGCGAGATCCGCGGCGAAGGCCGGGCCCGGTTTCCCAACGGCGCGGTGTACGAAGGCAGCTTTGCCGCCGGCAAGCCCGAGGGGCGGGGCCGGATAACCTTTGCCGACGGCGGCACCTACGAGGGCGACTGGCAGGACGGCCGCATGACCGGCGAGGGCGTCGCGCGCTATGTCGGCGGCGAGGTCTATACCGGCAGTTTCGTCAACGGACAGCCGCATGGCCGCGGGGTGATGGAAAGCCCCGGTGGCTATCGCTACGAAGGTGACTGGGTGGACGGGGTCAAGCAGGGCCAGGCGCGGATCACCTTTCCCGACGGTGCGGTTTACGAAGGCGCGATCGTCGCCGGCGAACGCTCGGGGCAGGGCACGCTTCTGATGCCGGACGGCGTGACCTATGTCGGCGAATGGTCCGGCGGCCAGATGAACGGAATGGGCCGGCTGACCCAGGCAAACGGCGATGTCTATGAAGGCCCGTTCGTGAACGGCGAAAGACAGGGCGAAGGACGCGTGACCTATGCCGACGGAAGCCGATACGAAGGCGCGTTCCGTGCCGACCGCCGCCATGGTCAGGGCCGGTTCGTCGCGCCTGACGGCTATGCCTACGAGGGCGAATGGCGCGACGGCCGCATCGCCGGCCAGGGTCGGCTGACCTATGCCGATGGCGCGGTCTATACCGGCAGCTTCGAGGAGGATGTGCCCGAAGGCCATGGCCGCATCGAATGGCCGGACGGGTCGAGCTATCAGGGCGAATGGCGCGCCGGCCAGATCGAGGGGCGCGGAATTGCCCGGCATGCTGACGGGTCGAGCTATGAGGGCGATTTCGTCGCCGGCCAGCGCCACGGGTCGGGAACCCTGACCCTGCCCGACGGCTATCGCTATTCCGGCAGCTGGGTGAACGGTCTGCGCGAGGGCGAGGGCGAGGCGGTCTATGCCGATGGCTCCGTCTATCGCGGGCAGTTCCGCGACGACCTGCGGCACGGTCAGGGCGTGCTCGAGCGTCCCGATGGGTTCCGCTACGAAGGCGCCTTCGCGGCCGGCGAGATCGAGGGCGAGGGCCGTGCCGTGTTTCCCGGCGGCGAGATCTACGAAGGCGCCTTCCGCCGCGGGCGGATGCACGGCGAAGGCGTGATGATCTATCCCGCGGGGCAGGAGGCGCGCGGAATCTGGACCGACGGCGTCCTGACCGCCCCCGCGCCCGAGACCCCGGAGGAGACGCCGGCCGACTGAATGGAGGCGCACGGGCGCCACGGGCCGAAACGAGAAGGGCCGCGGAAACCCGCGGCCCTTCGTCAGATCCGTCGCTGGCGCGAAGCTGTCAGCCCTGACGGGCCTTGTAGCGCTTCTGCGTCTTGTTGATCACATAGATCCGGCCCTTGCGGCGCACGATCTGGCAATCGCGGTGACGCTGCTTGAGCGAGCGGAGCGAGTTGGCAACCTTCATCGGTCCTCTCCTTTTTCACTCTCTGGTCGCGGCGCGCGTGCGCCTCGGGTTAAGGTCTGCCCGGTGCGGGCGGCGAATGGTGGGCGCGACAAGGTTCGAACTTGTGACCCCTACGATGTCAACGTAGTGCTCTACCGCTGAGCTACGCGCCCGGCCGTCAGCCCCGCCCAAACGAAAAGACGCGGGCGGAACCGCGTCGGTGACGGGTCTATAGACAGAGTCGCCGGCGCGTTCAAGGGGATTTCCTTGCTGTCGCAGCGGCCTTGCCGCATGCAGAACATCGACACCTGCCGCGCGCGGGCTATAGTCGTCGCCAGAGGAGGGGGCGGTGCACCAGGCCTACGATCTTTACCTGCCTGCCCGGCGCACGACGCCGGTGGTCTTTGCCTCGCCGCACAGCGGCCGGAACTACGCGCCCGGTTTCCTGTCCGAAAGCGCGCTGGACCCGCTGGCGGTCCGCTCGTCCGAGGATGCCTTTGTCGATCTTCTGTTCGCCGATGCTCCCGATATGGGGGCGCCGCTGCTGGCGGCCCGCGCACCGCGAGCCTGGCTTGATCTGAACCGCGCACCGGACGAGCTGGACCCCGCGCTGATCGACGGCGCGCCGCGTGGCATAACCAACCCGCGCATCAGTTCGGGCCTCGGGGTGATACCCCGGGTCGTCGCGAACGGCCGGGCGATCTATCGCGGCAAGCTCCGGCTGGACGAGGCGCGGGCGCGGATCGAGTCGCACTGGCACCCCTATCATGCGCGGCTGCGCGAACTGATCGCCGAAAGCCAACGCGATTTCGGCGTTGCGGTGCTGATCGACTGTCACTCGATGCCGCACGAGGCCATCGCGAGCCATGCGCGCGCCGGCCGTCCTGTGCCGGAAATCGTTCTTGGCGACCGTTTCGGCGCCGCGGCCGCGGCCGAGGTGGTGGACCGGATCGAACAGGCATTCCGGCAGGCGGGTTTCCTTGTTGCCCGGAACACGCCCTTCGCCGGTGCCTATGTCAGCCAGGCCTATGGCAGACCGGATCAGCACCGGCATGTGGTGCAGGTCGAAATCGACCGCGCGCTCTACATGGACGAGGCGCGCGTCGTGCCCTTGCCGGGTTTCAGAGCCTTCCGCGAAAGGATCGGCCGGGTGATCGCGGACATCACCGTATCGGACCAGCCCCGGGCCCTGGCCGCCGAGTGACCGTTTGCGCGTCCCCCCGGCTCGGGCTAGAAGCGCGGCATGGTCAAGGAACCCGAACCGAAGCCCCGTTCGCACGGTCGCCTGAGCATTTCGGCCTCGGCCAAGCCGCGCGACCTGATGGCCGGACCGCCGCCGCTCAAGGATGCCTGGCGGGCGCGGGTCATCACGCTGTTCCCCGAGGCATTCCCGGGTGTGCTCGGTCTGTCGCTGACCGGCCGGGCGCTGGACCAGGGCCTCTGGCGGCTCGAGACGCTGGATCTGCGCGGGTTCGGTGAAGGCCGGCACAGAAACGTGGACGACAGCCCGGCCGGCGGCGGCGCCGGAATGGTGCTGCGCCCCGATGTCGTTGCCCGGGCCTTCGATGCGGCGGCTCAAGGCACGCCAGCCGACCGCAGCCGCTGGCCCGTGATCTACCTTTCGCCCCGCGGGCGCCGGTTCGATCAGACCGCGGCGCACCGACTTGCGACGGCCGACGGGGTGACGCTCCTGTGCGGGAGGTTCGAAGGCGTGGACCAGCGGGTGCTTGACGAATACGCGGTCGAGGAGCTTTCGCTGGGCGACTTCGTTCTCTCGGGGGGCGAGATTGCGGCCCAGGCGGTGCTTGATGCGGCGGTGCGCCTGCTGCCGGGGGTTCTGGGCAATGCCGAATCGACACAGAACGAAAGCTTTGCCTCCGGGCTTCTGGAATATCCCCAGTTCACCCGTCCTGCGGTGTGGCGCGGACGCGCGATCCCGCCTGTCCTGCTGTCGGGCAATCATGGCGAGATCGCGCGCTGGCGGCGGGAAAGATCGGTCGAGCTGACGGCCGAACGACGCCCCGATCTTCTTGCGCCCGACCTGACTCCGGAAGCTTGACCGGCCCGTCCGTTGCACCTATACGGCACGGGTCCGCTGCCGGAGTCGGCAGCGGACCCGTGCCCTGTTTCCGGCCGTCCGCTTCGACGGAACACCGGGCAGGCACGGGCTGACAAAGCAGCACGGACGATCTCCCGCGGGCGCCACGGCGGACCCGGTCGAAGACGCGGAGCTCTCGGACGGCATCACCTCTGCGGATCCACCGCAGGCAGCATCAGGAGACGCGCATGAACCTTATTGCGCAGATCGAGGCCGAACAGATCGCGGCGCTCGGCAAGACCATCCCGGATTTCAAGCCCGGCGACACCGTTCGCGTCGGCTACAAGGTGACCGAGGGCACCCGCAGCCGGGTCCAGAACTACGAAGGCGTCTGCATCGCCCGCAACGGCGGCAGCGGCATCGGCGCCTCGTTCACGGTGCGCAAGATCTCGTTCGGCGAAGGTGTCGAACGGGTGTTCCCGCTCTATTCGACCAACATCGATTCGATCGAGGTGGTCCGGCGCGGTCGTGTGCGTCGTGCCAAGCTCTACTACCTGCGCTCGCGCCGCGGCAAGTCGGCCCGGATCGCGGAGCAGAGCAACTACAAGCCCAAGGACGCGGAATAAGGACCGGACCCATGAAACAGGGCATTCATCCCGACTATCACCTGATCGAGGTCAAGATGACCGACGGGACCATCTTCCAGGTCCGTTCCACCTGGGGCAAGGAAGGCGACACGATGGCGCTGGAGATCGATCCGCTGGCCCATCCGGCCTGGACCGGCGGCACCCAGAAGCTGATGGATACCGGCGGCCGGGTGTCGAAGTTCAAGAACAAGTACGCCGGCCTCGGCTTCTAAGCATCTCGTTCTTCCCTTCGCGGGGAACACAACATATTGTGAGGGCGCGCTGCGGTTGTGGCGCGCCTTTCGATTCCCGGCGGGCAGAGGGCGGGCATGGCGCACATCATCGTCACAGGCAACGAAAAGGGCGGGTCGGGCAAATCGACCACCGCGATGCATCTGGCGACCGCACTGGCCCGGATGGGACATCGGGTCGGGGCGCTCGATCTCGACCTGCGGCAGCGCAGTTTCGCGCGCTATATCGAGAACCGGGTGGCATACAACGCAAGGTCGGGGACGGACCTGCCGACGCCCGTCCTGCACGACCTGCCCGAGATCGACCCCGCCGAACTTCAGCCCGGCGAAAGCCCGCAGGATCACCGTCTGTCCGTTGCGGTGGCAGGGATGGAGAGCGCCTATGACTTCATCGTCATCGACTGCCCCGGATCGCATACGCGCCTCAGCCAGCTTGCCCATTCGCTCGCCGATACGCTGATCACGCCGCTGAACGACAGCTTCATCGACTTCGATCTGCTGGCCCGGGTGGATCCCGACAGCGGCAACGTCAAGGGCCCCTCGATCTATTCCGAGATGGTCTGGCAGGCGCGGCAACTGCGGGCCCAGGCAGGGTTGAAGCCAATCGACTGGATCGTGCTGCGCAACCGGATGGGCACGCAGCAGATGCACAACAAGAAGAAGGTCGGCGATGCGCTCTCCGACCTGTCGCGTCGGATCGGCTTCCGCGTCGCGCCCGGATTCTCCGAGCGCGTGATCTTCCGCGAGTTGTTCCCCCGCGGTCTGACGCTTCTGGACCTGCGCGACATCGGGGTCGAGAACCTGAACATGTCGAACATCGCCGCGCGGCAGGAACTCCGCGATCTCATCAAGACGCTGCGGCTGCCGGGGGTCGAGGTGAACTTCTGATCGTGCGCCGCAGGTCCGTCAGATCCTGACGACCGCCGTCTTTAGATGCGAGGCGTGGTGGATCGCCTCGATCCCACTCTCGCGCCCGTCGCCCGAATCCCTGTGATGCCCCGATGGGCTGTTTGCACCGGCATCGTGTTCCTGCCGTGACGAAGGTCTCGCCGGCCCCGATCCGATCGCGAAGCGCCGGAGGCCGTCGCGCGGCCTGTCCGGGATCGAAGCCAATCGGCGTGGCGGCGCGTTCCGGTCATCCGCCGGAAGGGGCCGCGGCCGTGGGGTCGTCGGGCGGTTCGGGCAGGCCATCGCGGTCGATCATCCGGGCGCGGAGGCGCGCCGCGGTGCGCATCCGGTCCAGAAGCCCGGCTTCGGTCACGATCCGTGCCACCGCGACAGCCGCCGCGGCCGGGTCATCGGCCGGCACCACCAGCCCCGATATTCCGTGTTCGACGATCAGGGGCGGGGTGCCGCGCCGGTAGGTCACCACCGGCCGCCCGGCCGCCAGCGCCTCGAGCACCGTGCGCCCGAACGACTCGTTGAATCGCGACAGGCTGACCAGCACATCGACCCGGGCCATCGCATCGGCCGGTTCGGCGGCATAGGGGCTGCGCAGGACATTGCCCGGCAACGCGCCCAGCGCCTCAAGGTCGGAGCTGTCCGGACCTATGAGCAGACAGCGCAGATCCGGGACCAGGGGCGCCAGGTGCCGCGCCATGGCCACGAAATCGGCAACTCCCTTCTTGGCGGTATTGGCGCTGATCATGCCGACGACCGGTGCCCCATCGTCGCGCGCCGGCAAGTCGAACAGCGCCGAATCGATGCGGATCCGTCCCGGAACCGTCCGGCCCGGGACGTCCAGCCATCGCGCAACCTCGGGGCCGTAGACCGTGAACCGGTCGGCACTTGCCAGCAGCCAGTCGCGGATCGTTCCCGGATCCGCCCGCAGGGCACGGCACAGGTCCGGGTCGGTTTCGGGAAGTTCACGCACATGCACCGTCGCCGGCACCGATTCGGCCCGTGCTGCCAGCAGCGGCGCTTCCAGAACCAGCGTGTTCTGGTGCAGCACTGCCGCCCCGGTTTCGCGGATCAGCAGGCGCACCCGCTCCACCGTCGCGGGATCGGCCGGGCGATCGAACCGTTTCCAGCCATAGGGAATTACGCGCACCTCGGCCGCATGCGGCAGAAGCCGGTCGAGGTAGCCACGGTCACGCAACTGCGGCAGAAGCACGACGGGCCGATGCCCGCCCTCGCCCTCGGTCTGAACCATGCCGATCAGGCTTCGTTCCGCTCCGAACAGTTCGCGCCCGGCCTGATGACCAACCACAAGGACGGTCGGGCCCGGACGGTCGTACAGGGCGCCGCGGAACGTGGGGCAAGGCGACAGACCGGCGGAGCGTCCTGCCCTCTCCCAGTGCAGGAGCGGGTTCTCGTCGCCGATCCCCGCGGCGATCCGGTAGCCGCTGGTGGAAAAGCCCGGTCCCGGATCGCGGTCCTCTGCCGCGCCCTGCTGCAGGTAATGCAGCGCCGGGTCGGTGTCGGACTGGCGGATGTCGTCCCAGCGCGCGCGATACCAGCGGGCATCGAACAGCGCCGAGCGGCGCAGGATGTCGTCGGGTTGCAGCGCGGCAGGCGGATCCCCGACGCCGATGGCGTCGGGGATGTCGAACGGACGCGCTGCGGGCACTTCGGGCAGATGCAGGGCCTCCGGCGCCTTCGCCCGTTCGTGCCAGCGACGGGCCGCGCGCTGATAGTCCTGCCGCAGCCCGCCGAACTGGGTGCGGGCGTGTAGCGTCTCCGATCGGGTGATCGAGCCGACCGAGACCCGGCCGAGCGACAACGGCAGGCCGGGGTGCACCTCGGCCACCGAATCGGGACCGTGGACATGCCGGATCCGGGCCCAGAACTCGGTGTCCGCATCGGCGCGGACGCGGTCCCAGAAGCCGAGCTGCTCGTGCACTGCACGACGGACCATCAGCGAAGAGACGTTTCGGTGGATCCAGCCGTCTTCCATCCGCAGCCGCCAGGGGCGAAGATCGGGCGTCACCCGCAGCCAGTGCGATACGCAGGCCGGCAGGTAAGGCCGGTCGAGCAGCAGCCGAACCTGCGCCTCGATCTTCTGCGGATGGGCCCAGTCGTCGGCATCCATCACTGTCACGAAGGCGCCGGTCGCCTCGGCCAGCCCGCGGTTGCGGGCGACATAGGCACCGGACGGCGCCGGTAGCCCCAGCACCCGCACCCGCGAATCGCGCGCGGCCCAGGTCCGGGCGCGGTCGGGGGTTGCGTCGGTCGAGGCATCGTCGATGATCAGAACCTCGAGCGGCCGCCAGCTCTGCCCAAGCAGGCTGCCCAGCGCGGTGTCGATCGTCGTGGCCGCGTTACGCGCCGGCATCAGCACCGACACGACCGGCGCATCCGGCATGGCGGCCGCCGGCGCCTCGGCCCGCAAGCGGTCCAGCGCAGGGAGCCGCCCGGGATCGAGCGTCACGGTGGCAAGGCCCCGCCGCGCCCACAGCGCGCCGAGCACGGCAGTCGCCGCTGCCGGTCCGGCGGCGATCTGGCCCGCAGCGATGGCAAGATCGGGGTGTCCCGGAAAACGCGGGCGCAACCAGTCCATCACCGCCGCGGCTTCGACGGGATCGTTGCACCGGCACAGGATGTCGATCGCCAGCAGCCAGGGGCCGGGATGCCGCACCATTGCCGGGCCATCCGCGGCCTTCATGAACCGGTGGATCCAGTGCCGTGCGGCAGTCAGTTCGTCCCGGCTTGCATGCCAACGCGCCAGAAGCCAGGCCGCCAGCGCCGCATCCGGGTCCTCGACCGGCGCGGCGGCAAGCGCATGAAGCGCGGGAAGGGCCAGATCTTCGAATCCCGACCACAGTTCGCAGTCGTGCGCCAGCGCCAGCAGCGGGCGGGGCCAGCGCCCCTCGCCCCGTCCATGCGCGCGGTAGTGGTCCGCCGGGTCGCGGCCCTCGGCAGCAACATCGGGATTCTGCGCCAGATACCAGGCCGCATCGAACGCGAGCGGGCCCTCGTGGCCGTCGGATGCCGGGGAATCGGTCATTGTTTCGGGTTGGGCGCCGCTTTTCTGCACGATCGGCAGGTGATAGCGCCTTTACTCCGGAAAGGCCAAGGTCCGGTCGCCCTTGACCCGCGCGCCCGTCCGCGCCTTTCATGCGCATCGCCCGGAGGTTCTGCCATGTCCAGCACCGACCAGATCGCCCAGAGCGACGCGCAGGCGGAGGCGCGGTTCCGCGAGGCGGCGGCCCTCACAGGGATCGCCGAAACCCTGCGCGCCGAGCGCGACGCCTTCGCCGCGGCGCTGGCCGAGGCACGCGGACGAGCCGACGATCTTCAACGCGCGATCGGGCTGGTGGCCGCACTTGCGCAGGCGCGTGCCGCGTTGCCCGAGGATCCGCCGGGCTGGCGCGCAGCGCTGGCCGAATCGGGCCTGTTCGACGCTGACTGGTATCTTGCCCGTTATCCGGATGTCGCGGCGGTGGGCATGGATCCGGGTCTGCATTACATCGGTTCGGGAAGCTTCGAGCTGCGCGACCCCGGGCCCGGCTTCTCGACCCTGCACTATTATCTCGCCAATCCGGACATTGCCCCGACGGGGATGCCGGCACTGGTGCACTGGTGGCTGCACGGCCGGGCAGAAGGGCGATCTTCGGGATGATGCCGGTCAGTCGCCCCCCAGCGTGACGGTCGGAACCCGCGGGTCGATCTGATCGGGCAGAAGGATCACCACATCCGGCTGTTCGACCAGGGCGAAGAACGCGTCGCAGAATCGCACCCCGAGATCCGCCAGCCGCGCCGGCACCGCGATCTCGGGCCGGTGCGCGACGCCCAGTCGATGGCCGGGCCGCAGCTGTTCGCGCATGCGCTGCACATGGGCCGGCAGGCGGCAGTCGCCGATCACGATCCGATCGACCTCGGGCGCGGGCGCGTCCCGGCGCACCATCTCCTCGGGCAGCATCTTCCGCCACCGGCCGGTCCGGTCGTCGTCCGCCGTTCCCTGTCGGTGTCGGAACCGGCAGATCTCGCGGTAATAGTGCCGCAGGCCGTGGTAGAGGCTGCGCGCATGCGTCCGCGCCGTCCGCGTAAGCGACCCCGGCGACTCGAGTGCGAGAGCCAGCGGCACGCCGGGCAAGACCCGGCGCACGGCCGCTTCGCCAAGCCGCGCCTCGATCCGCCAGATCAGTTCGGTGTCCGCCCCGACCCGCACCTCGTCCCACCCGGCGGCACCGGCTGCCTCGCGCCGGAACAGGAAGGACGGATGCGACCAGTGCACGATGTCGTCGTTCAACCGCCATCCCGGCGATACGGTCAGATCGGGATGGACCCGGATCCAGTCCGAAAGCGTCCCCGCAACAGAGGGATCCCCGATCAGCGCGGCGAGCTGCAGCGCGATCTTCTGAGGGTGCGACCAGTCGTCGGCATCGTGGGTCGTGACAAAGGCGCCCCGCGCGGCGGCAAGGCCCAGATTGCGCGCGCCGTAGGGGCCAAGGTTCTGGTCCGAACGGATCAGCCGGATCCGTGGATCCGCGGCGGCATGACGGGCGGCGACCGCCGCGGTATCGTCCCGGCTGGCGTCGTCCACCACCAGGATGTCGAGGTTGCGATAGCTTTGCGCCATCAGGGCGCGCAGCGCGAAGGGTAGCGTGGATGCTGCGTCATGGGCCGGCACGATGACACTGACCGTGCCGACATCCGGCGCCGGTTGCGCGGACGACGCGGCGTCCAGCCCCGCAAACCCCGCCGGGCCGGTCATCGCCACGTTGGCAAGCCCTGCCGCGGTCCAGATCGCGTTCAGGGCCGCAAGCGTTTCTGCCGGATCTCCGGCGACGGTCGCCCGCACCAGACACACGTCGGCGGTCCCGGACAGCCCGGGATCGGTCGCCGCAATCGCCGCACGGGCCGCATCGGCGTGTCCGAGCCGGTGCAACAGAAGCGCGCGCCGGATGGTCAGCGACGAATGGCCGGCCTGCACGGGCGACAGCGACCCCGCTGTGTCGAGCAGCGAAAGCGCCGTCTCCGCATCGCCGCAGAAGTCCGTCCAGACCGCAAGATGCACCGCCGCCGCGAACCGTGCGCCGGGCCAGGCCGCCCAATCGTCCATGATCGCCCGCAGAAGACCCGGCGCCGCATCCTCGCGTCCACCCCAGAGATGGGCGGCAAGGCTGTCCACCGCGTCGGCCGCGAGCTTCTGCGCCGGGTTGCACACCCGGCCCTCGGCGCGGCCATGACGAAGGTAGTGAAGGAATGGCGCCACCCCGGCCGCCGCGACATCCGCATGTGCGGCAAGGTAGAGCCGCGCATCGAAGTCCGGGCCCGGATCGCGATTCAGGGGCAGCCCGTAGCGCCGGAAATGCACCGAAGGGTCAAGCGCGGTCCAACCGACATCGGGATTCCGCGCGGCATACCATGTCGGATCGAACAGCCCGGATCCGGCGATCAGGCGCTCCAGTTCGGGGTCATCCATGCGTGGCCAGACCGGGCATCATTCGCAGACTGTGGCGGAAACGTGGCAGAACCATGGCAATCGCTCGGCCGCCCTGCGCATTCGATGGATCCCGCTTGCGCGGCGGTCGATGATCCCCAATCTGGAAACAGTCGGACGCGCTTGGGGGAGTCGATGATCCGGACGATCGTGCTGGGGAGCTGCGTTTTCGTTCAGGGGCTGTTTGTCCGTCAGATCGAGGACGGGCGGATCGCCATACGTGTGGGGGACAAGACATTCGTCGGGTACCCCGTCGCGACGAAGGCGGCCTGATCAGGGGGCAACCGGGCGGTTCGTGCTGCGGACCGCCCGGCTCGTGCATCAGGCAAGCGTGCGTTCGACCGTCTCGCGCTCGAAGATCTCGATGACATCGCCCTCGCGGATGTCGTCGTAGTTCTCGAAGGCCATGCCGCATTCCTGACCCGAGATGACTTCCTTGACCTCGTCCTTGAAGCGCTTGAGCGTCTTGAGCGTGCCCTCGTGGATCACGACGTTGTCGCGCAGCAGCCGCACGCCCGCCGACCGCCGGGCCACGCCCTCGGTCACAAGGCAGCCCGCAACCTTGCCGATGCCGGAGACCTTGAACACCTGCAGGATCCTGGCGTAGCCGATGAAGTTCTCGCGCACCTCGGCCTTGAGCAGGCCCGAGGCCGCCGCCTTGATGTCGTCCACCAGGTCGTAGATGATCGAGTAATAGCGGATCTCGACCCCCTTCTGCTGGGCGCTGTTGCGGGCCGAGGCATTGGCGCGGACGTTGAAGCCGATGATCGGCGCACCCGAAGCCTCGGCGAGGCCGACATCGGAATCCGTGATCGCGCCGACACCCGAATGCAGCACGCGGACGCGCACCTCGTCGTTGCCCACCTTCTCAAGCGCCTGGACAATCGCCTCGGCCGAACCCTGCACATCGGCCTTCACCACGACCGGCAGTTCGGCGACGCTTGCATCCGCCTTGGCCTTGGCCATCAACTGCTCCAGCGTGGTCGCCGCACCGGCGGCCGCACGTTTGTCGCGGGCAAGCTGTTCGCGATAGGCCGCGATCTCGCGCGCCTGGGCCTCGGTCTCGACCACGTTCAGAACGTCGCCGGCCTCGGGCGTGCCGTTCAGGCCCAGCACCTCGACCGGAACCGAAGGTCCGGCCTCGTCCACCCGCTCGCCCTTGTCGTTGAGCAGCGCGCGGACCTTGCCCCACTGTTCGCCCACCACGAAGATGTCGCCGCGCCGCAAGGTTCCGTGCTGGACAAGGACCGTGGCCACCGGGCCGCGGCCGACATCCAGCTTCGCCTCGATCACCGCACCCATCGCGGCCCGGTTCGGGTTGGCCTTCAGTTCAAGGATTTCGGCCTGAAGCGCGATCGCCTCCAGAAGTTCGTCAAGCCCCTGACCGGTGATGGCCGAAACCTCGACATCCTGGACCTCGCCCGACATCTTCTCGACGATGACCTCGTGCTGAAGCAGGTCGGTGCGAACTTTCATCGGGTCGGCGCTGGGCTTGTCGATCTTGTTGATCGCCACGATCATCGGCACCTTCGCCGCCTTGGCGTGGTTGATCGCCTCGACGGTCTGCGGCATCACCGCATCGTCCGCCGCGACCACCAGCACCACGATATCCGTCACCTGCGCGCCCCGGGCGCGCATCGAGGTGAAGGCCGCATGGCCCGGCGTGTCGAGAAAGGTGATGACCTGCCCGCTGCCGGCCTTCACCTGATAGGCGCCGATATGCTGGGTGATGCCGCCGGCCTCGCCGGCGACGACGTTGGTCTTGCGGATCGCATCCAGAAGCGAGGTCTTGCCGTGATCGACATGGCCCATGATCGTCACGATCGGCGGACGCGGGCGCAGATCCTCGGGGCGGTCGTCGACAGTGTCGATCACCTGCTCGACATCCGAATCCGAGACGCGGACGGCGCGGTGGCCGAATTCCTCGATCACCAGTTCGGCGGTGTCGGCGTCGATGGTCTGGTTCATGGTGACCATCATGCCCATCTTCATCAGCGCCTTGACCACATCGGCCACGCGCTCGGCCATGCGGTTGGCAAGCTCCTGGACCACGATGGTCTCGGGCAGCTGCACGTCGCGCACCTGCTTCTCGGCCTTCTGGCCGAAGCCCATCGCCTTCTGCCGCGCCTTCTCCTGCTTGCGCTTCATCGCGGCAAGGCTGCGCGTGCGCCCGCCCTCGCCGGCCAGCGCTTCGTTCAGGGTCAGCTTGCCGGTCCGCCGGCCCTCGTCGCCGCGGCCCTTGCCGCCGCGGTCACGGTCGCCGCCGCGGTCGTCGCGGTCCCGGTCAGTCCGTCGTGCGCCCGGTGCGGGCTTTGCGGCGGTGCGGTCGTCGGCAGCGGCGGGCGCGGGAGTGGCGGCCCGCGCGGCCGGCGCCTCGGCAGCGCGGCGGGTGCCTTCCGCCTCGCGTCGGGCCTTCGCCTCGGCCTCGGCCTTCTGGCGTTCGTCCTCCTCGGCGCGGCGGCGCAGCGCCTCTTCCTGCGCGCGCTCCTCGCGCTCGCGGGCCTCGGCTTCTTCGCGGCGGCGCTGGCGTTCTTCCTCGCGGGCCTTCTCCTCGGCGGCGCGCTGTGCGATCTCGTCCGCTTCGCGCGCCTTCGCAGCGCGCAGCGCGGCAAGCCGCCGCTCCATCTCGGCTTCGGAGATCCCGGCCGGGCGGCGCGCCGGATCGCCCGGCGCCGCCGGTGCGACGCTGCCCGCAGGGGCCCCCGCCACCCCCGGCTTCGGCACGACGACGCGCTTGCGTTTGGTCTCGACCAGGACGCTCTTGGTCCGGCCGTGGCTGAAGCTCTGCTTCACCTGACCGGAACGCGGCACGCCGCCCAGCCCGAGGGGTTTCTTGCCGTCAGTATCGCTCATGCGTCTTTCGTATCCTTCCCGGCGGACCCGCCGCCGACCTGCCCGACCAGGGGCTTTCGGAGCCCGGCGAGCCTTGCCGCTTCCTCTACAACACGCTCGGTCAGACCGCCAGCCGCAAGCGCGCCGTGTATTGCACGTTCGCGTCCGAAGGACAAACCCAATTCCCCGGCCGAAACACAGCCGATCAGGCTCTCCGCGCCGCCCGGCGGACGCAGCTTCGACCGGCCCCTTTCCGACCCGTCGAAGGCCTGGATCAGCACCGCCGCGCGACCGCTTGCAAGCCAGTCGCGAACCTTCTCGTAGCCCGCCACCGCAAGCCCGGCCTTGCGGGCCATCGACACCAGATCGATGACCCGGCGCGCCAGTTGCGCCTCGATATCATCGACCAGCCCCTCCGGCACGCGCACCGGTGCGCGTGCGGCTCGGGCGAACAGCCGCTTCGCAACCGCCTTCTCGAGCACGGTGCGATCGGCGGCGACGTGGAAGCCCCGCCCGGGCAGCCGGCCGAGGATGTCGGCCACCACCTCGCCCTCGGGGCCGACCACGAACCGGATCAGCCCGCCCCGTGGCCGGGATTCGCCGGTGACGATGCAACGCCGCTCGGGCCCGTCCCGATCCCTGTCGCGGCCGCCGCGCGCCATCGTGACGCCGAGGCCCCGATCAGGCCTCTTCCTCCTCGGCCGCTTCCTCGGACACGGGGTGCAGATCGTCGGGGTCCACCCAGCCCAGCATGACCCGGGCGGTCATCACCATGTTCTGCGCTTCCTCGAGACTGACGTCGAACTCTTCCAGCAGTCCCTTGTCCTTGACCCGCTGGCCATTCACGGTGGTCCAGCCGCCGGCCAGTTCCCAGTCGGCGCAGGTGGCGAAATCCTCAAGCGTCTTGATGCCGTCCTTCCCCAGCGCCTCGAGCATCTGCGGCGTCAGCCCCTCGAACCCGATCAGGCTTTCCTCGACCCCCAGGGCACGCGCGGATTCCAGAGCCTTGCGGTTCTGTTCGTCCAGCCAGTCGCGGGCGCGAGCCTGAAGCTCCTCCGCGGTGCCCTCGTCGAAGCCGTCGATGGACAGAAGCTCGTCCATCTCGACATAGGCGACCTCCTCCAGCGTGGTGAACCCCTCGGCGACCAGAAGCTGTGCCATCAGCTCGTCCACGTCCAGCGTGTCCATGAACAGCTTGGTGCGCTCCGCGAACTCCGCCTGGCGCCGGGCGCTCTCGTCGGCCTCGGTCATGATGTCGATGTCCAGCCCGGTCAGCTGCGAGGCCAGCCGCACGTTCTGCCCGCGGCGACCTATGGCCAGAGACAGCTGATCGTCCGGCACCACCACCTCGATCCGGCCGCCGTCCTCGTCCAGCACCACCTTCGACACCTCGGCCGGCTGCAGCGCGTTGACAAGGAACGTCGGCATGTCGGCCGACCAGGGAATGATGTCGATCTTCTCGCCCTGCAACTCGTTCACCACCGCCTGGACGCGGCTGCCGCGCATGCCGACGCAGGCGCCGACCGGGTCGATGGAATTGTCGTAGCTGATGACGGCGATCTTCGCGCGGCTGCCCGGGTCGCGGGCCACGGCCTTGATCTCGATGATGCCGTCATAGATCTCGGGCACCTCCATCTTGAACAGCTCGGCCATGAATTCGGGCGCCGTGCGGCTCAGGAACACCTGCGGGCCCCGGGCCTCGCGGCGGACCTCCTTGATGTAGCAGCGGATCCGGTCGCCATTGCGATAGGCCTCGCGGCCGATCTTGTCGTTGCGGCGAAGGATGCCCTCGCCGCGGCCGATGTCGACGATGATGTTGCCGTATTCCTCGCGCTTGACGACACCATTGATGATGGTGCCCTGGCGGTCCTTGAATTCCTCGTACTGCCGGTCCCGCTCGGCCTCGCGGACCTTCTGAAGGATCACCTGCTTGGCCGATTGCGCGGCGATCCGTCCCAGATCAACGGGGGGCACCTCGTCCGCGATCTCGTCGCCGACCTTCGGATCGGCGAGGTAGGCCTTCGCCTGCCGGACAGTCAGCTGGGCGTGATGGTTCTCTACCGCATCGTCCTCGACCACGGTTCGCACCCGGGTAAAGGTGGCCCGGCCGGTCTTGCGGTCGATCTTCACCCGGATGTCCATGTCGGCGCCGTAGCGGGACTTGGCGGCCCGGGCGAGGCTTTCCTCCATCGCCGCGATCACCAGTTCGGGATCGATCATCTTCTCGCGCGCGACCGCCTCGGCGGTCTGGAGAAGCTCAAGCTGGTTGGCAGAGGTGATTGCCATGACGAACTCCGGTCAGTGGTGGGGGGGCGGGGCAGCATCGCCCGCGTCGTCGTCAGTTTCGGTCTCGACCTCGTCAAAGGCCGTCTCGTCCAGATCGCCCTCGGCACCGTGCGCGGCCTTGCGGTTGCGCAGGGTCTCGGCGATCAGCTCGTCGGTCAGGATCAGCTTGGCATCCGACAGCCAGTCGAACTTCAGCCCGATGGTGACCGGCGCGCCGCCGTCCTCGATCTCGATCAGCACCTCGTCGTCCTCGGTGCCGGCCAGCACGCCCTTGAACCTTCGGCGGCCGTCGATCAGCTCGGTGGTCTCGAGCCGCGCCTCGAACCCGGCCCAGGTGTCGAAATCCTTCAGCCGGGTCAGCGGCCGGTCGATGCCGGGGCTGGACACCTCGAGCGTATAGGCGTCCTCGATCGGATCTTCGACATCGAGGACGGCCGACAAAAGGGTCGAGATGCGGGCGCAATCCTCGACGTCGATCCCGCCGTCGGGGCGGTCGGCCATGACCTGAAGGGTCGGGGACTTGCCCGACATCAGCCGCAGGCGGACCAGTTCGAACCCCATGCCATCCAGCGCGGGGCCGACGATCTCGGCCAGGCGGCGGTCGATGGCGGTCTTGGCGATCAGATCGGACACGGATGCTCCAGAAACGAAAAACGGGCCGCAGCGGCCCGTGCGAACTTCCGGTGGGCTTCGGGTTTGGACCCCGCAGCGCCGCTGTTGATCGCCATATAGGGCTTTCGCCAGCGCAGCGCAAGCCGGCGTTTCGCAACCGCCCATTGTCTTTGCCCCTGCCGACAGGCATCGTGCGCGGGCAAGCGAGCACGAGCGGGAACCCATGCCGACCATCCATGTCCTGAACGGCCCCAACCTCAACCTGCTCGGCAAGCGCCAGCCGGAGATCTACGGCCGCGAGACGCTGGACGACGTGCGCGCCGCCTGTCTCGACCTGGGCCAGAGCCTGGGGATGACGGTCGAGTTCCTGCAATCGAACCACGAAGGCGCGATCGTGGACCAGATCCACGCCGCGCGGGACGCGGCCCAGGGCATCGTCATAAATCCCGGCGCCTATACCCATACCTCGGTCGCCATCCTCGACGCGCTTCATGCCTTCGAGGGGCCGGTGATCGAGGTCCATATCTCGAACGTCCACAGGCGCGAGCCGTTCCGGCACCACTCCTATGTCAGCCTGCGCGCCGACGGGGTGATCGCGGGCTTCGGGACCGAAGGCTATCTGGCCGCTCTGCGCCGGATGGCCACACTTCTGTGCTGAACTCCGGAGCCGCCGATGGACCTGCCCCGCAATACCTTCAAGGCTGCCCTGCGCGAGGGGCGGCAGCAGATCGGCATCTGGTGCTCGATCCCGGGCGGCGGCGTTGCCGAGGCGGTCGCCAGCTGCGGCTTCGACTGGATGGTGATCGACACCGAACACACTGTCACCGACGTTGCCATGGTGCAGACCATGCTTCAGGCCGCGGCCCCCTGGCCGGTGCATGCGGCGGTGCGGCCGGGGTGGAACGACGCGGTGGAGATCAAGCGCCTGCTCGATGTCGGCGCGCAGACCATCGTCGTGCCCTATGTGCAGAATGCCGACGAGGCGCGCCGCGCCGTCGCCGCCGTGCGCTATCCGCCCCAGGGCTTCCGCGGCGTCGCCGGCATGACCCGGGCCAGCCGCTTCGGTCTGGTCGAGAACTACACGGCCCGCGCCAACGACGAGATCTGTCTGCTCGTGCAGGTAGAGACGGCCGAGGCGCTGGGCCGGATCGAGGAGATCGCCGCCGTCGAGGGGGTGGACGGCATCTTCATCGGCCCGTCGGATCTTGCCGCCAGCATGGGCCACCCCGGCGGGGCCGGGCACCCCGAGGTCAAGGCGGCGGTGCTGGACGGCCTGCGCCGGATCGCGGCGGCCGGAAAACCGGCGGGCCTGCTGTCGATGGACGAGGCCTTCCTGTCCGACGCGATCGCGGCCGGCAGCCTGTTCACGGCCGTGGGGATGGACGTGGCACTGCTGGTCCGGGGCGGCCGGGCACTGGCCCAGCGTTGGAAGGAACGAGGCTGACCGGGCGGACTCAGTCTCTCTCCTCGGCCGTCGGGGGGGCCCCCGGACCGGCTGGTTCGCCCGGGACGACATAGCTGCCGGTCAGCCAGCGGCCCAGGTCGATGTCGGCGCAGCGCCGGGAACAGAAGGGGCGGTAATCCGTGACCGCCGGCTTGCCGCAGATCGGGCATTTCATGACAGAATCTCGCATAGGGGCGGCCGATCCCGACGGCGCTGGATCTCGAAACAGCCAAGCGGGGTCCAGCCGGCCAGGGTGACGGCCTCCGCCTCGGACCGGAAGGCCGCGCGCAGCACCTGTTCGACCGTCCCGCGATCCTTCTTCGGCATCGGCGCGAAATCGACCGTGACCTGCCCGCCAAGGCCACGCAGCCGCAACTGCCGCGGCAGCTCGCGCGCCGCCGCGATGTTCGCCTTCAGCCCGGCTGCCGGCGATGAATCGGTCCCGGTGTTCACGTCAACGGCGACCAGCGCCCGGGTCGGCTCGATCGCCAGCGACGCGCCCGCAGCCAGGGCGACCGCAGGGCGACGCAATGGCTCCAGCGCTTCGGTCACACCGAGGTCGTCGAAGCTGCCGATCCGGTCCTCGACCGTATCGGGGGGCGGGTCGGTCCAGTCCCGCAGCGCCACATCCTGTGCCCCCGGTGCGTCCACCAGCAACTCGGGGCCGCCCTCCAGATCCGCCATCACCGCCGCAGCGAGGTCGCGCAGCTCGGCCGCCTCGGCCTCGATCTCTGCATCGGCGGTGAATTCGGCGGCCGACCGCAGGATGAGCCCGTGACCCGAAGGCGCAGCCTCCATGACACGCGCCGCAAGCGTCTCCAGTTCCGCACGGCGGCCGGGGTCGCGGATCCGGCGCGACAGGTTCAGACCCGGGGCATCCGGCGTGACGATGGCCAGCCCGCCCTTGAAAAGCACCCGCAAGGTGACCGGCGGCGCCTTGCCCGGTTCTGCGACGCCGGACACCTGCACGATCACCCGCTGCCCGGGCGCCAGGCCACCCGCCTGCCGCAGGAACCCGGTGCCGCCGGGCAGGCGGACGAACAGACCGCCCTGACCCTTCATCGGGCGCTCCACGACGCCGCGGCAGATCGCGCCGGGGCGCAGCGGGTCGTCCCCCGGCGGATCGACCAGAAGATCCTCAAGCCGGCCGTCCACCATCAGCGCCGCGGCCGCCTGCCTGCCGATCCGGTCCAGTGCGATGATCCGCCCCTTCATGCCGCCGCCCGCCACACGGGCCAGCCCGCCGCCTGCAACAGCGCCGCGGTCTCTGCCACCGGAAGTCCGACCACGCCGGTGAACGACCCGGAGATCCACGGCACGAATGCGCCGGCAAGCCCCTGGATCGCATAGCCGCCCGCCTTGCCCCGCCATTCGCCGCTGGCGAGATAGGCGTTCAGCTCGATGTCCGACAGCCGCTTCATCTTTACCGCCGTCACCACCTCGCGCGACCAGAGCCTTTCGCCCCGACGGACGGCAACCGCGGTGACCACCTGATGCCGGCGCCCGCCGAGCATGGTCAGGAATGCCGCCGCCTCGCCTGCATCGCGCGGCTTGCCAAGGATACGCCGGCCCAGGGCCACGGTCGTATCGGCGCACAGCACGATATCCTCCGGCCCGGCCTGCACGGCGAGCGCCTTTTGCCGCGCCAGCCGCAGACAGTAGGGCCGGGGCATCTCGCCCTTGTTCGGGTCCTCGTCGATCTCGGGCGGCAGGATGGCATCCGGCACGACCCCGATCTGCGCCAGAAGCTCCTTCCGGCGCGGACTGGCCGACCCGAGGATCAGCCGCATCACTTGAAGCGGTAGTTGATCCGGCCCTTGGACAGATCGTAAGGCGTCATCTCGACCTGCACACGGTCGCCGGCAAGCACCCGGATCCGGTTCTTCCGCATCTTGCCCGCCATCGTCGCGATCAGTTCATGGCCGTTGTCCAGCTCGACCCTGAACGTCGTGTTCGGCAGGAGTTCCTTCACGACACCGGGGAATTCGAGCAGCTCTTCCTTGGCCATGGTCGCTCCAAAGCAGTTGGGCCCGCGAATGAACGCAGGCATGGCGCGCATATGCTCGACAAACTGCAGGAATTCAAGTGAAAACCGCGTCAGACCACGCGCTGACCCTGGGCCATTGCCCGATGCAGGGCAAAGGACGGGAAGAACAGGAAGATCCAGCCGAAGGTGACAAGCGCATAGAGCATGGAGACCGGATACAGCGCGCAGGCGAACATGCCCACGCGACCGGCAAGGATCGTGGCCCGGACGGGCGGATGATGGCGCATCAGGGCGTGAAGAAGCAGCCGGCCACCGTCCAGCGGCTGGATCGGTATGAGGTTCAGGACGGCGAGGAACAGGTTGAAGCTGGCAAAGACCTCCATGTAGAACCCAGCCAGCAACAGGGTGTCGTCCGTCGCCCGCGTCTCGAGCCCCGCATCCATCACCCGCGGCGCCAGGATCGAGAAGATCGCCCAGAGCGCAAGGTTGGTCAGCGGTCCCATCGCCGCGATGAATTCGTCGGCGCGGCGATCCGCCCGGGCGTGAAAGCACAGACCCCCGCCCCCGTAGAGCACCACGCGCTGGACCGGAACGCCCTGCACCCAGGCGCCCCAGGCATGGCCAAGCTCGTGCAACAGGATGGCCAGGACGATCAGGCCGACGACGATCAGCACCTGGCTCAGTTGATCGGGCGTCCGCGCCCCCGACAGCAGCACGAAGAACGCCAGCAGCATGACCAGCGAAGGCTGGACCTCGATCGGCGTCCCGAACGGGCAGCGAAGGCGGAAAAGCGGGCGTTCGTCACTGAACATTGCAGAACTCGCATCGGCAGAATGACCATGCCGAAGGGATGCAGTCCGAATGGGGCCGGAATGGGCCGTCAACCGGCCGGCATCGGGGCGGCCGTCTCCGCGGCGCGGATCACCCGCACGGGCGGGCGCGCCGCCTGTTCCGGCCAGTGGCGGCAGTTGAGCACCACCCCGTCGGCGCGGGTCTCAGCGATCTGTGCAAGCGAGACCTCTGCAATCGCCCAGCCCGGCCGGTCGAGCGCGGTTTCCGCCAGAATGCCGGTTTCCGGCCAGCCGCGGTCGGGCGGGCCGTAGATGGCTGCGCGGCCGCGGTTTTCCTCGACCCCCGCGCACCATTCGGCAGTGCCCACGAGCGGCGCGTGGACGACCGCGCACTGACCTTCCAGCGCCCTGGCCATCGAACCGACCCGGACGCGCATGAAGCCTGCGTAGGTCTCGGTGCAGGACGGGGCCAGCAGGATCTCGGCCCCCGCCTCGACCAGGGCGCGGGCGAGCAGGGGAAACTCGCTGTCGTAGCAGATAAGCACCCCGATCCGGCCGATCGGCGTCTCGAACAGCACCGGTGCCCCGCCGGCCCTGACATCCCATTCCTCGCGTTCGAACCGGGTCATGATCTGCTTGTCCTGGTGGCCGATCACCCCGCCGGGACAGAACAGCGTGGCGCGGTTCACCGGCCTGTCGCCCGCAAAGACCGGCCCCGACCCGCCGAGGATGTGGACGCCGTGCGCCGCCGAAAGCCGCGCAAGGAGCGCATCTGCCGCCGGCCGGTGGCGCGCCGACTCGCGCAGCGCTCCCTCCAGATCGGCCGCCACCGCGCGGCCGCCCAGACTGGCCAGCTCCATCGCGCCATATTCGGGAAAGACCAGAAGATCCGCACCCTGCGCGGCGGCCTCGGCGACCCAGCGGCCGATCTTGGCCTCGTAGGCGGCGAAATCCTCGAACCAGTCCAGCGGATAGGCGGCGGCGGCAATGCGAAGCGTGGTCATGGTGCTCTCCCTTCCCTGCCGATCCAACCACGGCGCGGGGGCGAAGGCCAGCCGTTCAGCGCAGGGCGTCCATCACCCGCACCAGTTCGGCACTGATGCCCGGCTCCGACAGGGCATGCCCCGCCAGCGGCACCATGCGCAGATCCGCCCGGCGCCAGCCGGCGGCCAGCCGGTGCGCGGCCAGCGGCGGGCAGATCATGTCATAGCGCCCCTGCACGATGGTCGCGGGGACGCCCGCGACGCGGTCGCGGTTGCTCAGGATCCAACCGTCCTCGGGCAGGAAGGCGGCATTGCGGAAATAGTGGTTCTCGAGCCGCGCGAAGGCGCGGGCATATTCGCTGGGGCTTTCGCCGCCGGCGCCTTCGCCGGCGATCGAGGCCAGCGCATTCTCCCACCCTGCCCAGAGCCGGGCGAACCGCATCTCTTCCATCACGTGACCCGAGAACAGACGCCGGTGATAGGCAGCGATCAGATCGCCGCGTTCGGCCTCGGGAATCGGGGCGGTGAAACGGGCCCATTCCTCGGGAAAGAAGGCCCCGGCGCCGCCGGCATAGAACCAGTCAAGCTCGGCCCGCGTTGCAAGAAAGACCCCGCGCAGGACCAGATGCTGCACCCGGCCCGGATGGGCAATGGCATAGCACAGCGCCAGCGTTGCCCCCCAGCTGCCGCCGAACACCACCCAGGTGTCGATTCCCAGCGCCTCGCGGATCCGTTCGATGTCGGCGACGAGGTGCCAGGTCGTGTTGGCCTCGACGCTCGCATGCGGCCGCGACCTTCCGCAGCCGCGCTGGTCGAACAGAACGGCGCGATAGGCCGCAGGATCGAAATAGCGCCGCATTGCCGGGCTGCATCCGCCCCCCGGACCGCCGTGAAGCACCAGGACCGGCCGGCCGTCGGGATTGCCGCACTGTTCGAGATAGATCCGGTGTCCGTCGCCAACATCCAGCAGGCGCTGCTCGAACGGGTCGAGCGGCGGATACAGAAAGTCGGCTGCGCGCCTGTGTCCTGCTGTCCGGTCCATCATTGCCCCTATATAACCCTTCGGTGCCTTGCCGCCATGGCCATGCGAAGGAGAGATGCCGATGACCACCACCGTCGATCCGGCCGAGATCGCCAAGTTCGAGGCCATGGCCGCCGAATGGTGGAACCCGCACGGCAAGTTCCGGCCGCTGCACATGCTGAACCCCTGCCGGCTGGACTACATCACCACCCAGATCGCCACCCAGTTCGGGCGCGACCTGACGGTGCCGGCACCTTTCGACGGGCTGCGGCTGCTCGACATCGGCTGCGGCGGGGGGCTGCTGTCGGAACCGATGGCGCGTCTGGGGGCGACGGTGGTCGGGGCGGATGCCGCGGCGCGCAACATCCCGGTGGCCCGGCTGCATGCGGAACAGTCGGGCCTCGCGATCGATTACCGCCACACCACGGCCGAGGATCTGGCCGCCGCGGGCGAAAGCTTCGATGTGGTGCTGAACATGGAAGTGGTCGAACACGTGACCGACCCCCTTGCCTATCTGACCGCGTGCCGCGACCTGCTGAAGCCCGGCGGACTGATGATCTGCTCGACCATCAACCGGAACCCGAAAAGCTTCGTCATGGCGATCGTCGGGGCGGAATGGGTCATGCGCTGGCTTCCGAAGGGCACGCACGAGTGGTCGAAGTTCATCACCCCGGACGAGCTCTACGATCTGATCCGCAAGGCCGGGCTCACACCTCTGGACCGCAAGGGCATGGTGTTCAACCCGGTCTCCTGGTCCTGGTCGCTGTCCGACCGGGACCTGAGCGTGAACTACGTCACCGCCAGCGAGCGTCCTGCCGCTTGACCGGCTCGAAACCGTGCCGCAGCCTGCGCTGCGGGACGGAGGGCTGACATGCAGATCGTGATCCTCGGCATCTTCGCCGCCGATGCGACCTTCCGCGCCGACCGGCTGCCCGACATGGGCGAGACGCTGATCGGCCGCGGCTTTGCGCTCGGTCCGGGGGGCAAGGGATCGAATCAGGCGGTGGCGGCGGCGCGGGCCGGGGGTGATGTGGCGCTGGTGACGCGTCTCGGGCAGGATGACTTCGCAGGGTTGGCGCGCAAGATCTGGGCCGCGGCCGGGGTGCGCGCCGAAGTCGTCAAGGATCCGGAAAGCCATACCGGCGCGGCCTTCATCTTCGTGAATGATGCCACCGGCGACAATGCCATCATCGTGACGCCGGGCGCGGCGGGTCGGCTGTGCGTCGCGGATGTCGAACGGCATGCCGGGCTGGTTGCCGGAGCGCGGGTGTTTGCAACCCAGCTCGAACAGCCCCTTCCCGCCGCCCGCCGCGCGCTGGAGATCGCCCGCGCCGCGGGGGTGCGGACGGTGCTGAACCCCGCACCGGCTGCGCCGCTCGACGACGGGTTGCTTGCGCTTTGCGATGTGCTGACCCCGAACGAGACCGAGGCCGCCGCCCTGACCGGCCTTGCGGTCGCCGACCCCGAAGGCGCGGCGCGCGCGGCGGCAGCGCTGCGCGCCCGTGGCGCCGGCGCGGTTGCGGTGACACTCGGGGCGCAGGGGGCGCTCTGGCAGGACGCGACGGGAACGGTGCGGGTGCCCGCCTTCGACGCCGGCCCGGTGGTCGAGACCACGGGCGCCGGCGACGCGTTCAACGGGGCCTTCGCCGTGGCGCTGGCCGAAGGGTTGGACGGCCCGGCGGCGGTGCGGTTCGGCTGCGCTGCGGCCTCGATCTCGGTCACGCGGCCCGGCACCGCGGCCTCGATGCCGAGCCGGGCCGAGATCGAGGCATTGCTTGCCCGCGGTTGAGGGTCAGAGAAGCTGCGCCACCTCGTCGAATCCCAGCCGCGGCTTGCGCGGGCTGTCCGGCCATCTGTCCGGCCAGCCGAGATTGACCAGGAAATTGACCTCCCAGCCGGTGCCCTCAAGGAATTCCTGCTGCACCCTGGCGGCGTCGAAACCGGCCATCGGACCGCAGCCGAGGCCCAGCGACCGGGCGGCAAGGATGAAATAACCCGCCTCGATCGTCGCATTGCGCCGGGCCGAGTTCCGCCGCGCCTCCTCGGTCGGATAGTATTTCCGCACGTCCTCCGGTGGCCAGATCTCGGGCAGATGGTCGGTGAAGTTCAGATCCCAGCACAGGATCGCCGTCACCGGCGCCGCCATGGTCTTGTCATGGTTGCCCCGCGACAGGGCCGGCGACAGCCGCGCCTTGGCTTCGGCCGATTCGACGAAGACCACCCGCAGAGGCTGCTGGTTGAAGGCGGTGGGGCCGAGCATCGTCAGCCGCACCAGTTCGCGCAGGACGGGGCGCGGGACCGGGCGGGTCTCGAAGGTCGGGTGGCTGCGGGCGGCGTCGAAGAGCTGGTCAAGCGCGCTGCGGTCGATGGCGGACATGCAAAGGCTCCTTGTAGTGGTCCACAGCTAGGTCAACCGGTCGCCTCGGGCCAGCATTGCGGGCAAAACGACTTGCCCTATGCCCCGCCTGCAACATCTGCAAGGCCGCGGCGATGCAGCCCGCGGCTTGCATGCCGGGTCGTTCCGCGGTCAAAGGAGAACCGATGCACGCGACCTTCATTCCCGATCCCGTGAACGCCCGGGCATTCCGCGATGCCCTCGGGGCCTTTCCGACCGGCGTCACGGTGATCAGCTGCGTCGGCACGGACGGCCTGCCGGTGGGCATCACGGCCAACAGCTTCGCCTCGCTGTCGCTCGACCCGCCGCTGATTCTCTGGTCGCCGGCCAAGGCGTCCACCCGGCATGCCCATTTCTGCGCCGCCCGGCATTTCAGCGTGCACGTGCTGGGGGCGGATCAGGCCGCCTTCGCCGCACGCTTTTCCCGCGGGGGCGAGGGCTTCCATGGTCTTGCCCCGCAGTCGAACGCCGAAGCGGTGCCGGTCCTGGCCGATCCGCTGGTCCGGTTCGATTGCCGGACCGAGGCGCTGCACGACGCGGGCGACCACACCATCGTCGTCGGCCGCGTCCTGCGGGTGCTGCACCGCGCGGGGGATCCGCTGGTGTTCGCGCGCGGGCGCTACACCGGACTGCCGTGCCCTAACCGCTGAGTTTGTGGTGGACTTCGTCGAGGTTGACGGGTTGTGTCGGGTATTTGTTGTCGGGGTTTTCGAAGTCGTAGTGGAACAGCTGGAAGTCGCGGCGGTAGATGTCCCACATCAGGTGCCGGGCGAGGTCGTCGAAATAGGCCGAGACGGGGTGTTCGCGTCTGGGTCCGTGGCCTTCGGATTCGTTGAAGCGGGGGATTTCGGCAAGGTTGACCGGGACCGGCGTCTCGGTCAGCGCGAGCACGCCGGCCATGCCGGCGTCGAAGTGCTCGATCGGGAAGATGGCGCTGTAGCGGCCGCCGTTGGCGATGAAGGTGGCGATGTGGGACGACATCGCCGACCAGTGGATGTCGGGCTCCATCGGCTTGCGGAACCGGATCGTGTCGCGGGCGAACAGCAGGAAGCGGCGGAAGCTGGCGATCTGGTCGAAGGGCGCGCGGCCGTCCGGGCCGCCGACCTCGACCCCGTAGCGCTGCACCAGCATCGGCACCAGATTGCCGCGATAGCGCTTGCCGTTGCGCTGGATGCCGCAGATCTTGTCGAAGAACGACGACAGGATCCGGCTGTAGGGGTTGCGCACCGCGGTGAAGGCCGGCGCCGCACCGCGCCGCACCGCCGCCTCGATCAGCGGCTGGCTCTCGGGCCGGGCCCATTTGTGCAGCCCCTCGGCCGCATCGTGGATGTCGCCCTCGAAGAACCGCCCGTGGTCGGAGAAATACAGGATCTGCCCGATCGTCGAACAGGCGCATTTCGGCACCACACGGTAGACCAGGCTGCCGCTCTCGGTCATCCAGGTGCCCGGAAACCCCATCCCGTCCTCCTCCAACCCGGCCCAACCCGCCGGACCCGCCAAACATGCCGAACAAAACCAGAGCCGCGCCGCCTTTTCAACGCAGCGAAAACCCGTCTATGAAACAATCAGACAAGGAGAAAGGGCGGCCCGACGCCATGGCACGACCTGCCCGCCCCCTGCCGCGTCGCCCCGCGGCAAGCCGGCACCCGCGCGCATGCTGAGCTATCAGCACCTCTATCACGCGGGCAATGCGGCCGATGTGCACAAGCATGCGCTGCTGGCCTCGGCCCTGGACTACATGGTGCGGAAGGACAAGCCGCTGACCTATATCGAAACCCACGCCGGCCGGGGCCTCTACCGGCTGGATGCGCCCGAGGCGGTCAGGACCGGCGAGGCGGCGGCGGGCGTCGGCCGCCTGGAGCGCCGGTTTCCCGCGCAGCATCCGTGGCGGCGGGTTCTGGATGCCGTCCGCGCCCGGCACGGCGGCGCGGCCTATCCGGGCTCGCCCCTGGTCGCTGCGACCCTCCTGCGCCCCGAGGACCGTATCCGGTTGGCCGAACTACACCCGCAGGAGCATGCCGCACTCGCGGCGGCGATGCGGGGAAGCTGGGCGGAGGTGCGCCGCGAGGACGGGTTCGCCATGGCGCAGTCGATCTGCCCGCCCGATCCGCGGCGCGGGATCCTGCTGATCGACCCGTCCTGGGAGGTGAAGGAGGAGTATGCGGCCATGCCGGGCCGGATCGCCGCCCTGCACCGGAAATGGAACGTGGGGGTGATCGGGCTGTGGTATCCGCTGCTGGACGGTGCGCCGCATGCCCCGATGCTGCACGCCCTTGCGGCGGCGCATCCGGGTGCCCTGCGGCACGAGGTGCGCTTTCCGCCGGCGCGTCCGGGCCACCGGATGACCGGATCGGGGATGTTCGTGATCAACCCGCCCTGGGGCCTTCAGGCGGCCGCGACAGAGCTTGGCCGGATCTTCGACGGCCGGTAGGATCGGGCCGATGATGCTTGACTACCATATCCTCGACGTGTTCACCGACCGGCCCTTCGCGGGCAATCCGCTGGCGGTGGTGCTGGGGGCCGACGGGCTGGACGACGGGCAGATGCTGACGCTCGCGCGCGAGTTCAACCTGTCCGAGACGGTCTTTGTCCAGCGTCCGGCCGATCCGGCAAGCACCGCGAAACTCCGGATCTTCTTTCCGACCGCCGAGATCCCGTTCGCCGGCCATCCGACCATCGGCGCGGCGGTCCTTCTGGCGGGGCTTCGCGGCGGACTGGTGCGGGTCGTTCTGGAGGAACGGGCTGGCCTCGTGCCAGTCACCTTCGACGGCGAGGTGGCAGAGCTTTCCGCTCCGGTGCTGCCGCATCTCCATCCCGGTCGGGCCGATGCCCTGCGTGTCGCCGCAGCGCTCGATCTCGCGCCGGGAAGCGTCGGGTTCGGTGCGCATCGGCCCGCGCTTCTGGCCGGCGGTCCGGCCTTCCTGTTCGTGCCGGTTGCGGACCTTGCCACCCTCGGCATGGCAAGGCCGGTCGAGCCGCACTGGTCGGCGCTGATGGCCGAAGGCGGGGTGGACAGCGCCTGGCTCTATGCGCCCGAGGGCGACGGGTTCCGCGCGCGCATGTTCTCGCCCGGCGCGGGTATCCCCGAGGATCCCGCCACCGGATCGGCCGCGGCCATCTTCGCCGCGCAGCTGCTCGCCGCCGGTGCGCTGCCCGAGGGTCGGTCGCGGTTCCGCATCCGGCAGGGGGTCGAGATGGGCCGGCCGAGCGAGATCGGACTTGCGGTCGATACGGCGGCGGGTGCGATCCGCGCGGTCAGGATCGCGGGGCGTGCGGTGGGTGTCGCCGAGGGACGGATCAGGATACCGCAACGGGAGGGTTGACCATGCCGAAGGGATACTGGGTGGTGCATGTCGATGTGCACGACCCGCAGGCCTACGAGAAGTACCGCACCGCGAATGCCGTCCCGCTGGCGAAGTATGGGGCCCGGTTTCTGGTCCGCGGCGGCGCGCAGGAGGTCCGCGAGGGTCATGCCCGCGGGCGCAGCGTGGTGATCGAGTTCGACAGCGTCGAGACCGCGCGCGCCTGCTACGACAGCCCCGAATACCAGGCCGCGAAGGCGCTGCGCGCCCCGGTCTCGGAGGCCGATCTGGTGATCGTCGCGGGCTGGGACGGCTGACCTCCGGTCGGCGGGCCGGTAACAGCTTGGCGAGGGGGTTTTCTTTGCCAGCCGGCCGGCATAGCTTCGAGCGATGTTTTCCGGTCTGCTCAACCGCCTGCTGGCCCCGGTGCCCGAGACCCTGCCGGAGCCCGAATGCCGACTGGCGCTGGCTGCGCTGATGGTCCGGGTCGCACGGGCCGATGGCGACTATGCGACGGCCGAGGTGGCGCGGATCGACCGCCTGCTCGCGGCCCGCTACGGACTGGATCCCGACGCCGCGACCCGGCTGAGGGCCGAGGCCGAGGTGCTGGAATCCGAGGCGCCCGATACCGTCCGCTTCACCCGGGCGCTGAAGGCGGCGGTGCCGCTGGAGGATCGGGCGGGGCTGGTCGAGGCGCTGTGGTCGGTCGCGCTGACCGACGGGCGGCGGGACGACGCCGAGGACCGGCTGATGCGGATGGTGGCGAACCTCCTGGGTATCACCGACAGGGATTCCGCCCTGGCCCGGCAGCGCGCCGCCCGCGACGGCGCCGGATGATCGCCAGCCTGCCGATGTACGACCCGCCGCCGCTGCACGCGGCGAACGACCGGCTGTGGGGGCTGATCCGGTCGGCCCTGGCCGACCGCGGCATTGCCGCGCCGCCGCGGCTGACGCGCGGCGGAGATCTGTGGGACCATTGGCTCGACCCCGGTCTCGTGCTGTCGCAGACCTGCGGCCTGCCGTTCCGGTCGCGTCTGCACGACCGGGTGGTGCTGATCGGGACACCTGACTACGGGCTGCCGGGCTGTCCTCCGGGATACTACCGCTCGGTCCTCGTCGCCCGCGCCGACGATCCGCGGTCCGACTGGGCCGCCTTTTCCGGCGCGCGGTTCGCCTTCAACGACGCCCTGTCGGAATCCGGCTGGGCCGGCCCGCAGCGCGCGGCGGCGGCGGCCGGGGTGGATCTGGTGCCGGTCGGGCCGACCGGCGCGCACCGGGCGTCGGCGCTGGCGGTGGCCGAGGGGCGCGCCGACCACGCCGGGATCGACGCGCAGACCTGGCGGATCCTGACCCGGACCGATGACTGGACCGGCCGGCTGCGAGTGGTGGCAGAAACGCCGGCCGCGCCCGGGCTGCCGCTGATCGGCGCCGCGGGGACCGATCCCGCGCCGCTCCGTGCGGCTGTTGCCGAGGCGATCGCCGCGCTCCATGCCGCCGACCGTGCGGCGACGGGCCTTCGCGGGATCGTCGCCATTCCGGCCGCGGCCTATCTGGCCCTGCCGCTGCCCTCCGCGCCGGCGCCGGCGGGCCGATCCGGCTGAACGAAAGCCGCCGGCCGGCGCAGAAAGTGCGTTGCAATGGCGGCGGGAATCCGTGCTATTGATGCGAACCTTCGGCAACAGCACGGCACGTCGTGACATCAGGCCCGCCCGTCATCGAGATCCGCGACCTGCACAAGGCCTACGGCAACCTCGAGGTGCTCAAGGGCGTCGACATGGTGGCACCGCGGGGCCATGTCGTGTCGCTGATCGGGTCGTCCGGGTCGGGCAAGTCCACGCTCCTGCGCTGCTGCAACCTTCTGGAGGAAAGCCAGTCCGGCGAGGTCATCTTCGAGGGCGAGCCGGTGCGCTGGCGCGGCGAGGGGATGCACCGCCACCCGGCCGACCGCCACCAGGTCACGCGGATCCGCACCAACCTGTCGATGGTGTTCCAGCAGTTCAACCTCTGGTCCCACATGACGATCCTTCAGAACGTCATGGAGGCGCCGGTGACGGTGCTGAGGCGCGACCGCGCCGAGGTCGAGGCGAAGGCGCGCGAGTATCTGGCCAAGGTCGGCATCGCCGACAAGGCCGATGCCTGGCCCGCGCAGCTGTCCGGCGGCCAGCAGCAGCGCGCCGCCATCGCCCGCGCCCTGTGCATGGAGCCGCGGGCGATCCTGTTCGACGAGCCCACGTCGGCGCTCGACCCCGAGCTTCAGCAGGAGGTGGTCCGGGTGATCAAGGACCTGGCCGCAGAGCACCGGACCATGATCATCGTCACCCACGACATGAAGCTTGCCGCCGACGTGTCCGACCATGTGGTGTTCCTGCACCAGGGCCGGATCGAGGAGGAGGGCCCGCCGCAGGCCGTGTTCGGTTCGCCGAAATCGGAACGTCTGCGCGGATTCCTCAGCGCGACCCAGTCGCATTGACCCATAACCAAGCCATCAACCGGGAGAAAGACGCATGAAGAAACTCGCACTCGCCGCCGCCGTCCTCGCGCTCGGCGCCCAGATCGGCGCCGCGCAGCAGGTCGTCCGCATGGGCACCGAAGGTGCCTACCCGCCCTTCAACTTCATCAACGAGCAGAACCAGCTGGTCGGCTTCGAGATCGACCTCGGAAACGAGCTGTGCCGCCGCGCCAACCTGACCTGCGAATGGGTGATCAACGACTGGGATACGATCATCCCGAACCTCGTCGGCGGCAACTACGACACGATCATCGCCGGCATGAATGCCACCGAGGCGCGGGCGCAGGTGATCTCGTTCACCCAGGCCTACAAGCGGCCCGACCCCTCGGCCTACATGGCGCTGGCCGGCACCGATCCGTCGGTCGCCGAGACCGGCGTGATCGCCGCGCAGTCGAACACCGTCCAGTCCGGCATGGTCGCCGAATCCGGCGCCACGCTGATCGAGTTCCCGACCCCGGACGAGACCATTGCCGCGGTGCGCAACGGCACCGCCGATGCGGTGCTGGCGGACAAGGACTTCCTGCTGACCTACCTGAACGACTCGGGCGGCGAGTTCGTGTTCATCGGCGAAAGGATGCCCCCGGGGCAGGGCGTCAGCATGGGCATCCGCCAGTCCGACAACGACCTGCGCGAGACGTTCAATGCCGCGATCCAGTCGATGAAGGACGACGGCTCGCTGAACCAGCTGCTGCAGCAGTGGTTCGGCGAGGACGTGCCGCTGTTCGAATGATCTGACCGCGCCGCCCCCGGCCCTGCGGGCCGGGGGCGGACGGTGCGCATCATGTTCGCGTTCTGCGCCGATCCCTCGCAACTGTCGGGCTGGCCGTGGATGGCCTGCTACCTGACGACAAGCACGCATTTCGCCATGTACCGCTCGGTCCTGGTGGTGATGCTGCTGCTTGCGCTGGTGGCACCGCTGGCGCTGGGGCTCGGCTTCATGGGCGCGCTGGCGATCCGGTCGGGCAATCCTGTGCTGCGCGGGGTCGGGACGGTCTATGTCTCGATGGTGCGCGGTGTGCCCGACATCATCTTCTTCCTGTTCATCCCCTTCGCCATCGACCAGGGCATCGAATACCTGATGCACCAGGTCCGCTGCCCCGACTGGACCGAGCCGATCCGCCGCGGCAACGATTTCGTCGTCTGCCCGCAGGCCAAGGTGCCGCTGGCCACCGCCTCGGCCTGGACCCACAGCGCCTATGGTTTCATGCTGGCGGTGATCGCCTTCGCGCTGGTGTTCGGCGCCTTCGCCGCCAACACGCTGCACGGTGCCATGGCCGCCGTGCCCCGCGCCCAGATGGAGACCGCCGAAGCCTATGGCATGTCGCGCGGGCAGGCGTTCCGCCGGGTGATGCTGCCGCAGATGTGGATCTATGCGCTGCCCGGCCTGTCGAACCTTTGGATGATCCTGACCAAGGCCACGCCGCTTCTGTTCCTGCTTGGGGTGCAGGACATCGTCTTCTGGGCGCGCGAGCTGGGCGGGCAGAAGACCGGCCTCTTCGCCTATCCGCACCCGGACTGGCGCGTCTGGTACTTCCTTGCGGTGCTGATCTTCTACCTGCTGCTGACCTGGATCAGCCAGAAGGTGTTCGACCGGCTGATGGACCGGCTCAGCCGCGGCCAGGCAACTGCCGCTGGCGAGGCACAGCGGCGTGCGAAGGTGGCGGCATGAGGACCTGCGCCGACAGCTTCAACGGGCTGATCCTGCGCGCGCTCGGGCGCGAATACGGCGACAACCTGCTGCCGCGCGGCCTCGACATCACCTTCTGCGACCAGGTGTTCCTGATCGCCTCGGGCCTGATCTGGAACGTCTATTTCGCGGTGCTTTCGATCATCGCGGGCTTCTTCCTCGCCACCGCGCTGGCGCTGGCCAAGGCCAGCCGCCACGGGGTGCTGCGCCGCCCGGCGGCGGCCTTCATCTTCCTGTTCCGCGGATCGCCGCTGTTCGTGCAGTTCTTCTTCGCCTACGAGGCGCTGGTTCTGCTGCCGCGGGCCGGTATCGACGTGAACCTGCTCGTCACAACCATCACGGTCGAGACCCAGTGGATGACCCGCGCCTGGGCCGGGGCGCTGTTCGTGCTGTTCCTGAACACCGCCGCCTATTCGGCCGAGATCTTCCACGGCGCGCTCAGGGCGATCCCGAAGGGCGATCTGGAGGCCGCCGATGCCTATGGCCTGACCGGGTTCGCGCGCTTCCGCCGGGTGGTCTGGCCGACCATGCTGCGGCTTGCCTGGCCCTCCTACACCAACGAGGCGATCTTCCTGTTCCACGCCACCGCGCTGGTGTTCTTCTCGGCCTTCCCGGCCTGGCAGCAGATGGGAGACGCGCTCTATTACGCGCGCTACTTCGCCGACCAGACCTTCAACCCCTTCGTCGCCTATCCCATCGCGGCGCTGTATTTCATCGCCCTCACGCTCGTCATCATCGGGCTGTTCGGGGCGGTCAACCGGCGGCTCAACCGCCACCTGCCGAAGGAGGCGCGGCGGCGCATCCGCTACCGCCCGCAACTGATCCGATGAGAGAGCTCGAGAACTGGCTGCGCAAGCACCCGATGGTGCGCACCATCCGCGTCGCCGCCGCCGACCTGAACGGCCAGGCACGCGGCAAGCGCATACCGGCACGCTTTGCCGACACGGTGCTGCGATCCGGCACCCGCTTTCCGATGTCGGTGCTGAACCTCGACATCTGGGGCGAGGACATCGACGACAGCCCCCTTGTGTTCGAGATGGGCGACCGCGACGGAATCCTGCGCCCGACCGACCGCGGCTTCATGCCGATGCCCTGGCTCGAGGCGCCGACCGCGCTGTTGCCGATCTGGATGTTCCGCGAGGATGGCCGTCCCTACGAGGGCGATCCCCGTCATGCCCTGCGCGCCGTGGTGGACCGCTACAGGGCGCGCGGCCTGACGCCCGTGGTGGCGACCGAGCTGGAATTCTTCCTGATCGACGACAGCGGCAAGACGCTACAGGTGCCGCCCAGCCCCCGGTCGGGCAAACGGCGAAAGGCGGCCGAGACGCTGTCGATCCGTGCGCTGGATGCCTTCGACACCTTCTTCACCGATCTCTACGACGCCTGCGAGGCGATGGACATTCCCGCAGACACAGCAATCAGCGAAACCGGCCTCGGGCAGTTCGAGATCAACCTGATGCATCAGGACGACGCGCTGGACGCGGCCGACGACACCTGGCTGTTCAAGCTCTTGGTCAAGGGCCTCGCGCGCCGGCATGGCTTTGCCGCAAGCTTCATGGCCAAGCCCTATCCGGAATACTCGGGCAACGGGCTGCACACCCATTTCAGCCTGCTGGACGAAGCCGGCAACAACGTGTTCGACGACGGCGGCCCGGACGGGTCGGACATGCTGCGTCATGCGGTTGCCGGCTGTCTTGCGGCGGCGGCGGATTCGACGCTTCTGTTCGCGCCCCATGCCAACAGCTATGACCGGCTGGTGCCGGGCGCCCATGCGCCGGTGTCGATCTGCTGGGGTTACGAGAACCGCACTGTCGCCATCCGCATCCCCTCGGGCAGCCCCCAGGCCCGGCGGATCGAACACCGCATCGCCGGCGGCGACGTGAACCCCTATCTGATGCTCGCCGCGATCCTCGGCGCGGCGCTGATCGGGATCGAGGACAGGATGGAGCCGCCGCCGCCGGTGACCGGCAACGCCTATGCCGACCCCGACCTGCCGCAGGTGCCGACGAACTGGGGCGAGGCGATCGACCGGTTCGAGCAGTCCCCGATCATGGCCCGCATCTTCGCACCCGAGCTGATCCGCAACCTCGTGCTGACCAAGCGGCAGGAGATGCACTACATGGCCGACCTCAGCCCCGAAGAGCAGGTCGAACTGTATCTCGACACGGTTTGAGGGGGCCGGTCGGCCGGCCTTGTTTCGATACCGCCGCGGGTTTACCTTCGGCGGGCAGCGAACAGAGTTTTTTCATGCAGATCGGCATCCTTCAGACCGGCCATGCGCCCGCACAGCTTGCGGGCGAGATGGGCGACTATCCCGACATGTTCCGGCGGCTTCTTGCGGGGCACGGCTTCAGCTTCCGCACCTGGCAGGTGGTGGACATGGAGTTTCCGCCCGACATCCACGCTGCCGACGGCTGGCTTCTGACCGGATCGAAGCACGGCGTCTACGAAGACCATCCCTTCATTCCGCCGCTGGAGGACTTCATCCGCGCCGCCCATGCGGCGGGGGTGCCGATGGTCGGCATCTGCTTCGGCCACCAGATCATCGCCCAGGCGCTGGGCGGCAAGGTAGAGCAGTTCGCCGGCGGCTGGGCGGTGGGACCGACCGAATACGACTTCGGCGGCCGGTCCCTGACGCTCAATGCATGGCACCGCGACCAGGTGACCGAGGTGCCGCCCGGCGCGACGGTGGTCGCCACCCATCCCTTCTGCCGCAATGCCGCGCTGGTCTATGGCGACCGGGCCTTCACCGTCCAGGCCCACCCCGAATTCCGGCCCGAGTTCCTGCAAGGGCTCATGCAGGTGCGCGGTCCCGGGCTCGTGCCCGACCCGCTGCTCAAGGACGCCGCCGCACGCCTCGACCGGCCGCTGGACGATGCCGTGCTGGCCGACCGGATCGCCGCCTTCTTCCGCCAGCCCCGCGCCCGGCAGGAGGATGCGGCATGAGCGGCTGGACCGACCGTCTGCCCCGCGCCGCCCGGGACTATATCGCCGGCCGGCGGCTGGACGAGGTCGAATGCATCCTGCCCGACATCGCGGGCGTGGCGCGCGGCAAGGCCATGCCGGCGTCGAAGTTCGCCA
Source organism: Gemmobacter sp. (assembly GCA_046295655.1). GTDB lineage: Bacteria > Pseudomonadota > Alphaproteobacteria > Rhodobacterales > Rhodobacteraceae > JBKBMT01. The sequence goes on from JBKBMT010000010.1 coordinate 49,175, forward strand.
AGCAGGGCACCTTCTACCTGCCGAACTCGATCTTCCTCCAGACGATCACCGGCGACTGGGCCGACAACCCCGCCGGGGCCTTCACCGAGCCCGACATGATCCTGGAGCCGGATTTCGACACCGCCAGCGCCGCGCCCTGGACCGCCGACATCACGCTTCAGATCATTCACGATGCGGTGGACCAGAAGGGCGATCCGGTGCCGATCGCGCCGCGCAACGTGCTCAAGCGTGTGGTCGATCTCTACCGGGCCGAGGGCTGGTCGCCGATCGTCGCGCCCGAGATGGAATTCTACTTCGTCGCCCGCAACGTCGATCCGAACATGCCGGTCGTCCCGCCCATGGGCCGGACGGGGCGTCGCGCCGCGGCCAAGCAGGCCTATTCCATGTCGGCGGTGGACGAATACGGCAAGGTGATCGACGACATCTACGACTTCGCCGAGGCGCAGGGCTTCGAGATCGACGGCATCCTGCAGGAAGGCGGCGCCGGACAGGTCGAGATCAACCTCGCCCACGGCGATCCCGTCAAGCTGGCCGACGAGATCTTCTATTTCAAGCGGCTGATCCGCGAGGCGGCGCTGCGGCACGACTGTTTCGCCACCTTCATGGCCAAGCCGATCGAGGGCGAGCCGGGCAGCGCCATGCACATCCACCACTCGGTGGTGGACAGCAAGACCGGCCGCAACATCTTTTCCGATGCGAAGGGGGGCGAGACGCCGGCCTTCCTGCACTTCATCGCCGGGATGCAGACCCATCTGCCCGGTGCGGTGGCGCTGCTGGCGCCCTATGTCAACAGCTACCGCCGCTACGTCCCCGACTTCGCCGCCCCGATCAACCTGGAATGGGGCCGGGACAACCGCACCACGGGGCTGCGGGTGCCGATCTCGGAACCCGCCGCGCGGCGGGTCGAGAACCGGCTGGCCGGGGTGGATTGCAACCCCTAGCGGGGCCTCGCGGCCAGCCTCGCCTGCGGGGATCGGGGGCTCGAGGGGGGCCAGATGCCGCGGCCGGAATGTATTGGCGATGCCTACATGGGCGATGACGAACTGCCCTACAACCTCGGTGATGCGCTGGATCTGCTGGTCGAGGACGAACCCCTGCGCGAGGCTCTGGGGGTCGAGTTCTGCACTGTCTACGACGCGGTGAAGCGGAACGAATACAAGGAGTTCCTGCAGGTCATCAGCCCGTGGGAGCGCGAGCACCTGCTGCTCAACGTATGAACCTGCTCTATGCCAACGACCGGCCCGGCGAATACCCGCCGTCCTGGTATGCCGCCACCGCGATGCCCTTCCCGCGGCAGGATCCGCTGCGCGGCGCGGTGCGCGCCGATGCGTGCATCGTGGGGGCCGGCTATACCGGGCTGTCGGCGGCGCTGCATCTGGCGCAGCGCGGGCTGCGGGTCGTGGTGGTCGAGGCGCATCGGACTGGCTGGGGCGCATCGGGGCGCAACGGCGGGCAGGTCGGCAGCGGCCAGCGGCTGGATCAGGACGACCTCGAGGCCCGCATGGGCAAGGCCGACGCGCGCCGGCTGTGGGATCTGGCAGAGGAAGCAAAGGCGCTGGTCCGCGATCTGGTCGTCCGGCACGAGATACCCGGCGGTTTCAGCCCCGGCATCGCCTATGCCTGCCGTCGGCCGGGCGAGGTGGCGGCGATCCACGCCTATGCCGACCGGCTGCGCCGCGACTATGGCTACGAGCTGGTCGAACCGCTCGACCGCGCACAGGCGCAGGCGCTGCTGGGCACCGAGGCGGTTTTCGGCGGGCAGATCGACCGCGGCGCGGGCCATGTCCATCCCCTGAACCTCGCCCTCGGGATGGCGCAGGCCGCGCTCGATGCTGGTGCCACGATCCACGAAGGCTCGCCGGTGGTGTCGGTCGAACACGGGGCCCGGGTGACGGTGCGCGCGCAGTCGGGCCATGTCGAGGCCGATCACCTGATCCTCGCCTGCAACGGCTATCTGGGTCGGCTGGAACCGGCGGTCGCGCAGCGGGTCATGCCGATCAACAACTTCATCGTGGCCACCGAACCGCTGGGCGACGCAATGCCGCTTGCCGAACCGGTGGCGGCGGCGGACACGCATTTCGTGGTGAACTACTGGCGGCCGACACCGGACGGGCGGCTCCTGTTCGGCGGCGGCGAGAGCTATGGCTGGCGTTTTCCCGACATCGCCGCCACGGTCCGCAAGCCGATGCTGCAACTCTACCCGCAGCTTGCCGGGGCGCGGATCGACCATGCCTGGGGCGGGACACTGGCCATCACCATGACCCGGCTGCCCTGTTTCCTGCGGGTGCGGCCCAATGTCCTGTCGGCGTCGGGCTATTCCGGCCACGGGGTGGCGCTGGCCACGCTTGCCGGCAGGGTGCTGGCCGAGGCCGTGGCGGGCCAGGCAGAGCGGTTCGACCTTCTGGCGCGGATGCCCACGCCGCGCTTTCCCGGCGGCACCGCGCTGCGCCATCCGTTCCTGGTGCTGGCGATGACCTGGTTTTCGTTGCGCGACCGGCTGGGGATCTGACGCTGCGGCGCCTTCGGCGGGACGGATTGAACCCGCCGCCGGGGCCGGATAGTCTGCGCCATCCCTGACTGGAAGGAACCCGATCATGCGTGACAACGCACCGAACTCGTGGGAATCGCGGGCCGACGCCTTTTCGCTTTACGGTTTCACCGATCTGCCCTCGGTGCACGAGCGCGGCGCGGTGGTGCTGACCCATGGCGAAGGGCCCTATGTGGTGGACGTGCACGGCCGCCGGTTCCTCGACGCCAATTCGGGACTCTGGAACATGGTGGCGGGCTTCGACCACCCCGGCCTGATCGAGACCGCGCAGAAGCAGTATGCGCGCTTCCCCGGCTATCACGCCTTCTTCGGCCGGATGTCCGACCAGACCGTGATGCTGTCGGAAAAGCTGGTCGAGGTCTCGCCCTTCGACCGCGGCCGGGTCTTCTATACCAACTCGGGGTCCGAGGCGAACGACACGATGGTCAAGATCCTGTGGTTCCTCGGCCGTGCCGAGGGCCACCCCGAGCGGCGCAAGATCATCACCCGCGAGAACAGCTATCACGGCGTCACGGCGGTATCGGCCTCGATGACCGGCAAGCCCTACAACAGCCTGTTCGGCCTGCCGCTGCCGGGCTTCCTGCGGGTCGGCTGCCCGCATTACTGGCGCTTCGGCAAGGACGGCGAGACCGAGGCGCAGTTCACCCAGAGGCTGGCGCGCGAGCTGGAAGAGACGATCATCAAGGAAGGCCCGGACACGATCGCGGGGTTCTTTGCCGAGCCGGTGATGGGCGCCGGCGGCGTCATCCCGCCCTCCGAGGGCTACTTTCAGGCGATCCAGCCGGTGTTGCGGAAATACGGCATCCCGCTGGTCGCCGACGAGGTGATCTGCGGCTTCGGGCGGACCGGCAACACCTGGGGCAGCCAGACCTACGGCTTCGTGCCCGATGCGATCATCTCGTCGAAGAACCTGACCGCCGGCTTCTTCCCGATGGGCGCGGTGATCCTCGGCCCCGATCTGGCCGACCGGGTGCAGGCCGCCGCGGAGGCCGTCGAGGAGTTCCCGCACGGCTTTACGGCCTCGGGCCACCCCGTTGGCTGCGCCATCGCGCTGAAGGCGATCGACGTTGTGATGAACGAGGGCCTGGCCGAGAACGTGCGCGCCATGACGCCGCATTTCGAGGCCGGCCTGAAGCGGCTGGCCGAACACCCGAACATCGGCGAATGGCGCGGCAAGGGCCTGATGGGCGCGCTCGAGGCGGTGCAGGACAAGGCGACCAAGACGCCCTTCCCCGGCTCGCTGTCGGTCAGCGAACGGATCGCCAATACCTGCACCGATCTGGGGCTGATCTGCCGGCCGCTGGGCCAGTCGATCGTGCTGTGCCCGCCGTTCATCGTCACCGAGGCGCATCTGGACGAGATCTTCGACAAGCTCGGCCGGGCGCTGGACAAGGTATTCCGCGAGGTCGCCTGACCTGCCGCGCCGCGCCCGTTCAGTAGCCGCGGGCGCGGTCCACCAGATGCAGGAAAGGCTCGCCCGCCTCGCCGCGGCGGATGTTCTCGGCGATGACCCGTGCGGCGGTGTCGGGGCGGGTCTCGGCGGCGATGTGGGGCGTGACGGTGATCCGGGGATGGTGCCAGAACGGGTGATCGGCGGGCAGCGGTTCGATGCGGAACACGTCCAGCGTCGCATGCCCGATCCGCCCCGACTCCAGCGCCGCCAGCAGCGCGCCGTCGTCGATCAGCCCGCCGCGACCGGGGTTCACGATCACCGCGCCGTGCGGCAGCATGGAAAGCCGCCGGGCATCCATCAGGTTTTCGGTCGCGGCGGTCAGGGGGACCAGCAGCACGACGATCTGCGCGTCCGCGAGCGCGGCATCCAGACCCGCCTCGCCGTGCAGGCATCGGATACCCGGCACCGCACGCGGGCTGCGGCTCCACGCCGTCACCGGAAACCGCAGCCCGCCAAGCGTGGTGGCGCAGGCGGTGCCCAGCTCGCCAAGGCCCAGCACCGTCACCGGCCGCTCGCGCGCAAGCGGCGCCGGGACCGGATCCCACACCGGCTCGGCCCGCCGGATATGGGCGTCCATGCCCAGGTGGTGTCGCAGCACATGGCCCGCGACCCATTCGGTCATGGTCTCGGTCATCGCCGGATCGACCATGCGGCACAGCGGCTGGGTCAGGGTCGGGTTGCCGACGATCCGCTCGACCCCGGCCCAGAGGTTGAGCACCGCCCGTGCGCCGGTATAGGGGCGGAAATCCTCTATGTCGCCGCCGGGGGAATAGACGATGTAATCGACCGCGGCCGGGTCCTGTGCCTCGGTTGCCAGACGCGCGTCGAGCCCCGCCTCGGCCAGCGCCCGGGTCAGCGGTTCCGCATAGCGCGGCCAGAGGCGGGCGCCGGCGGCGAACAGGACGGTGACGGTCATGGTTTCTCCTTCTTCCGCGGCAGCAAGCCACGTCGCGCGGGCGGGAGCAACGGAAAAGACCACGTCGCGCCCGGCATGGCGGGCGGCGGAATCGGGGGCGGAGGCCATCCGTCCCGTCGCCCATTCCATCGACAACGGCGCCCTCGTCGAGGCGCTGGCGAAGGTGGCGCTTGGCCGCGACGACGCGACCGCCGCATCTCGGCCGGATCGTCGTTGCCACCCGGGATCTGGACCGCGACCGATCTCGCGATCGGGGCGGGAGGCCAGTCCGCGGCGCGGCCGAGCCCCGAGCCCGCGGCCGCCGCGTCAGGGAGAGCCACGCGGCGG
>JBKBMT010000011.1:0-1738 GCA_046295655.1 Gemmobacter sp.
CGGTTGTTCGTCATCATCGGCTTTGTCGCGGTGGTCGCGGCGCTGTGGCTGTGGGGCGAGCGGGGCGGCTATGACCTCGCTTTCGCGCAGACGCTGAAGCTGATGAACTGGTTTCCGCTTCTGACGCTGCCGATGTTCATCTTCATGGGTTACGTCCTGTCGGAGACCCGTCTGGCCGATGACCTCTACCGGATGTTCCATGTCTGGTTCGGCCCCGTGCCCGGGGGGCTGGCGATCGGAACGATCCTGCTGATGGTGCTGATCTCGGCCATGAACGGCCTGTCGGTCGCCGGGATGGCGATCGGCGCCACGATCGCGCTGCCCGAACTGCTGCGCCGGGGCTACAACAAGATCATGGTGACGGGGGTCATCCAGGCGGGGTCGAGCCTTGGCATCCTCGTGCCGCCCTCGGTGGTTCTGGTGCTCTATGCGATGATCGCGCGCCAGCCGGTCGGCAAGCTGTGGCTGGCCGGAGTCATGCCGGGGCTGATGATGGCAGCGATGTTCATCGCCTATATCTGGATCCGCTGCCGGCTGAACCCTGCGCTCGGCCCCGTCCTGCCGCCGGAGGAGCGGGCGCAGGTCACTCGGGCAGAGAAGCTGCGCCTGCTGGGCGCGGGGCTTCTGCCGCTGGGCATCTTCCTGGTCATGATGGTGCCCTTCGTCACCGGCTACACACGGCTGGTGGAAAGCAGCGTGATCGGCGCGCTTGCGGCCTTTGCGGCCGCTGTGATCCGGCGCCGAATGACCTGGGCGGTCCTGGAAACCGTGACCCGCCAGACGCTGCTGATCACCTGCATGTTCATGTGGATCATCCTGGCCGCGCTGGCCTTCGGCGCGGTGTTCGACGGGCTGCGGGCGGTCGATGCGCTGCGCAGCCTGTTCCTGGCCGACATGGGGCTCAGCCCCTGGACGATCCTTGTCCTGATGCAGCTTTCGTATCTGATCATGGGGACGTTCCTGGACGACACCGCCATGCTGGTGATCGTCGCGCCGCTCTATGTCCCGCTGGTGGGCGCGCTGGGGTTCGACCTGATCTGGTATGGCGTGCTCTATACCATCACCTGCCAGATCGCCTACATGACGCCGCCCTTTGGCTACAACCTGTTCCTGATGCGGGCCATGGCCCCGCCCGAGGTCACCCTGCGCGACATCTATGTATCGATCTTCCCGTTCGTCGGTGTGATGATCCTCGCGCTGGCACTGGTGATGACCTTTCCGGGCATCGCGCTATGGCTGCCGGATGTTCTTTACAACCCCTGAGGGGCGGACGAGCCGCCCCCGGCCCAGACAGAGAGGTGAGACCATGACGACGAGACGCAAGTTCCTGACCACCGGCGCACTGGCCGCCGGAGCCTCGGCCCTTGCTGCCCCGGCCGTGCTCGGCCAGGCGCCGATCCGCTGGCGTTTGCAGACCTATGCCGGCGCCGCGCTGGGCGCGCAGGTGGTCAAGCCGGCCGTCGATCTGTTCAACGCGATCGCCGGCGACCGGATGCAGATCGAGGTCTTCTATGCCGACCAGCTGGTGCCGACGGACGAGCTGTTCCAGGCGATGCAGCGCGGCACGATCGACGCGGTGCAGTCCGACGACGACAGCATGGCCTCGCCGACCGAGGTGACGGTCTTCGGCGGCTATTTCCCGTTTGCCAGCCGCTACAGCCTCGACGTGCCGGCCCTGTTCAACGACTGGGGCCTGAACGAGATCTGGGCCGAGGAATACGCCAAGGTCGGGGTCAAG
>JBKBMT010000011.1:1748-54094 GCA_046295655.1 Gemmobacter sp.
ACCTCCTCGCCGATCACCAGCCTCGAGCAGCTGCGCGGCAAGCGTGTGTTCACCTTCCCGACCGCCGGCCGGTTCCTCAGCCAGTTCGGCGTCGTGCCGGTGACCGTCCCGTGGGAGGATGTCGAGGTCGCGCTGCAGACGCGCGAGATCGACGGGGTGGCCTGGTGCGGCATCACCGAGGCCTACGAGGTCGGCTGGGCCGATATCTGTTCGCACTTCCTGACCAACAACATCTCTGGCGCCTGGATCGGGCATTTCTTCGCCAACATGGACCGCTGGAACGATCTGCCCGAGGATCTTCAGACCCTGGTCGCCACCTGCTTCGAACAGAGCCACTATTACCGCCAGCACTGGTACTGGGCCGGCGAGGCGCGGCTGCGGACCGAGGGCGACAAGCTGGAACTGACCTCGATTCCAGATGCCGAATGGTCGCAGGTGGAACAGGCCGCGCGCGTGTTCTGGGACGAGATCGCCGCCGAATCCGAGGTCAAGGCCAAGGTCGTCGGTATCTTCAAGGCCTACAACGAGGCGATGGACAAGGCCGGCCGGCCCTATCGCTACGGCTGAGGACGGGGGCGGGGGGCCAGGCGCCCCCCGCAACCGCACCGGATTTCAACAGTGACGGGGCAGGGCGCCCCGCGGGGACAGGGGACAAGGGGCAATGCCCGGTAATCTGACGCTGGAAAGCCTCAGGGCGGCCTTCGAGGCGGGCGAGATCGACACCGTGGTGGTCGCGGCGGTGGACATGCAGGGACGGCTGATGGGAAAGCGGTTCCACGCCGCGCACTTCATTCACGGCGGCTGGGAAGAAACGCATTGCTGCAACTACCTTCTGGCCACCGACATGGAGATGATCACCGTTCCGGGCTACAAGTCCACCAGCTGGGCGGCGGGCTACGGCGACTATGTCATGAAACCCGACCTTGCCACGTTGCGGCGGACGCCCTGGATGCCTGGCACGGCGCTGGTGCTGGCCGATCTCCTCGACCACCACACCCATGACGAGGTCACGATCTCGCCGCGCGGGATCCTGAAGCGGCAGGTGGAGCGCGCGCGCGCCATGGGCTTCGAGCCGATGATGGCGACCGAGCTGGAATTCTTCGTGTTCGAGAACAGCTACGACGACCTTCGCGACGGCGGCTGGCGCGACCTGCGCCCGATCTCCGGCTACAACGAGGATTACCACATCTTCCAGACCTCGAAGGAAGAGGGCCTGATGCGCGCCCTGCGCAACGGCCTCTACGGGGCCGGCATTCCCGTCGAGAACACGAAGGGCGAGGCCGAGGCCGGGCAGGCCGAGGTCAATGTCCGCTATTCCGACGCGCTGGACACCGCCGACAACCACGCAATCATCAAGACCGCGACAAAGGAGATCGCGAATGCCTGCGGCAAGTCGGTGACCTTCATGGCGAAATACGACCACCGACGCGCCGGTTCGTCCAGCCATGTGCACCAGTCGCTCTGGAGCAAGGACGGCAAGCCCGCGTTCGCCGACAAGCGCGATGCGCACGGCATGTCGGAGACCATGAAGCACTACCTTGCCGGGCAACTTGCCCACGCGCGCGAAATCACCGCGTTCCTCGCGCCCTATGTGAACAGCTACAAGCGGTTCTGCGTCGGCATGTTCGCCCCGACCAAGGCCGTCTGGTCGGCCGACAACCGGACCGCCGGTTTCAGAATCTGTGGCGAGGGGACGCGCGCGATCCGGGTCGAGTGCCGCATCGGCGGTGCCGATCTGAACCCCTATCTCGCCTGTGCGGCGCTGCTTGCAGCGGGGCTTGACGGGATCGAGCGGAAGCTGGATCTGGAGCCGGAGATGCGGGGCGACATGTATCATGCCGAGGGCGTGCGCGAGATCCCCAAGACGCTGCGCGAGGCGGCCGATCTGCTGGAGGGCTCGGCCATGCTGCGCGGGGCGTTCGGGGACGACGTGGTGGACCACTACGTGCACGCCGCCCGCTGGGAGGTCGCCGAGCACGACCGGGTGGTGACGGATTGGGAAGTGCAGCGCGGGCTCGACCGCGCGTGACAAACGCCCCGAGGGGGCGGAGGGACCGATGAACAGGATGATCCAGTGCATCTCGCCCGTGGACGGGCGGGTCTATGCCGAACGGCCGGCGCTGGCGCCGGAAGCGGCGGATGCGGCGGTGGCGCGGGCGAAGGCGGCGCAGAGGGCCTGGGCCGCGCGGCCGATGGACGAGCGGCGCAGGCTGGTCCTCGCCGGGATCGAGGCGCTGAACGGGATGAAGGATCGCGTCGTCGAGGAACTGGCCTGGCAGATGGGTCGTCCCATCCGCTTCGGGGGCGAGTTCGGCGGCGTGAACGAGCGCGCCAGCTACATGGCCGGCATCGCCGAGGAGGCGCTGAAGCCGCTGGTGGCGCAGGACGATGCCCGCTTCACCCGGATGATCGAGCGCGAGCCGGTGGGCGTGGTCTTCGTCGTCGCGCCCTGGAACTACCCCTATCTCACCGCGCTCAACACCATCGTGCCGGCGCTTATCGCCGGCAACGCGGTGATCCTCAAGCACGCCTCCCAGACGATCCTCGCCGGCGAGCGCATCGCCGAGGCGCTGCACGCCGGCGGGGTGCCGGAGGAGGTGTTCCAGAATGTCGTGCTCGATCACTCCGGCACCGAACGGCTGATCGCCGCCCGCTCCTTCGGCTTCGTCAACTTCACCGGCTCGGTTGCGGGCGGCCAGGCGATCGAGCGCGCGGCGGCGGGCACCTTCACGCCGACAGGGCTGGAGCTGGGCGGCAAGGACCCGGGCTATGTCATGGAGGACGCCGACCTCGACTGGGCGGTGGATGTGCTGATGGACGGTGCGATGTACAACGCCGGCCAGTGCTGCTGCGGGATCGAGCGGATCTATGTCCATCACCGCCACTTCGACGACTTCGTGGAGAAGGCGGTCAAGTGGGTGAACGGGCTGAAGCTCGGCAACCCCTTCGATGCCGATACGACGCTCGGCCCGATGGCCAATGTCCGCTTCGCCCGCACCGTGCGCGAACAGACGGCCGAGGCGATCGCCGCCGGTGCGAAACCCCTGATCGAGAAACAGAACTTTCCGGCCGACGATGGTGGCGCCTACCTGATGCCGCAGGTCCTGGTGAACGTCGATCATTCGATGCGGGTGATGACCGAGGAAAGCTTCGGTCCGGTCGTCGGCATCATGGCCGTCAATGACGACGAGGAGGCGCTCAGGCTGATGAACGACAGCCCCTATGGCCTCACCGCCTCGCTCTGGACTGCCGACCCCGAGCGGGCGCTGGCGCTGGGCCGCCGGATCGAGACCGGCACCGTGTTCCTCAACCGCGCCGACTACGTCGATCCGGCCGTGTGCTGGACCGGCTGCAAGGACACCGGCCGGGGCGGCGCGATGAGCGTCCTCGGCTACCACGCGGTCACCCGGCCGCGCTCCTACCACTTCCGCAAGGTGAAACCCGCATGACCGCGCCGACTGTCAACTGGTCCTACCCAACCGCCGTCAAGTTCGGCCCCGGCCGTATCCGGGAACTTGCCGAGCATGTGAAGGCCGCCGGTATCGCCCGCCCGCTCCTCGTGACCGATCGGGCGCTGGCCTCTCTGCCGATCACCGCCCGCGCGCTCGACGTGCTGGAGGCCGGCGGGCTTGGCCGCGCGGTGTTCTCCGAGGTGGACCCGAACCCGAACGAGGCGAACATGGAGGCCGGGCTGAAGGTCTACCGCGCTGGCGGGCACGACGGGGTTGTGTGCTTCGGTGGGGGCTCGGCGCTCGACCTCGGGAAGATGATCGCACTGATGGTGGACCAGAAGATCAGCGTCTGGGATCTCGAGGATATCGGCGACTGGTGGACGCGGGCGGATGCCAGCAAGATCGCCCCCATCGTCGCGGTGCCGACCACCGCGGGCACCGGTTCCGAGGTCGGCCGCGCGGGGGTGCTGACCAACTCGGCCACCCACAAGAAGAAGATCATCTTCCACCCGAAGCTGATGCCCGCCGTCACGATCTGCGATCCCGAACTCACCGTGGGGATGCCGAAGTTCATCACCGCCGGCACGGGCATGGACGCGCTTGCGCATTGTCTCGAGGCCTATTGCTCGCCCTTCTACCACCCGATGAGCGCCGGGATAGCGCTGGAGGGCATGCGGCTGGTGTTCGAGAACCTGCCCGTGGCCTATGCCGACCCCGGAAACATCGAGGCCCGGGCCCACATGATGAGTGCGGCGGCGATGGGGGCTGTGGCGTTCCAGAAGGGCCTCGGGGCGATCCACAGCCTGAGCCATCCGGTCGGTGCGATCTACAACACCCACCACGGCACCACCAATGCGGTGGTCATGCCGATGGTGCTGGACTTCAACCGCCCCGCCGTCGAAGACCGCATCGCCCGCGCCGCCGCCTATCTGGGATTCGCCGGAGGTTTCGAAGGATTCCGTAGCCAGATCATGGATCTGCGCGACAAACTTCAGATCCCGTCGAACCTGTCGGAGATGGGGGTGGAGCGGTCCCGTCTGGACGAGATGACCGAGATGGCGCTGGAGGACCCGTCTTGCGGCGGCAACCCGGTGGAGATGACGCGCGCGAATACCCGCGCGCTCTACGAGGCGTGCATGTGAGGCGTGGCACCCGGCAGGGCTTTCCTGCCGGGGCCGCTCGCGCTAGGGTCGGCGTGTCGAGAGGAAAGCATGACCTGCGTCTTCGTCCAGTTCCGCTGCCAGCCCGGCCGCACCTATGATGTCGCGACCGCGATCTACGACCGCGAGGTGGTGTCCGAGCTATATTCCACCTCGGGCGAATACGACCTGATCGCAAAGGTCTACATTCCCGAAGGCGAGGATGTCGGCCGCTACCTGTCGGACCGCCTGTTCGACATTCCGGGTATCGTGCGCACGCTGACGACGATGACCTTCAAGGCGTTCTGATCCTCAGCGACCGACCCCGACATAGGTCTCGAACCCTGCGGCCCGGGCCTGGGCCGGCGAATAGACATTGCGCAGGTCGGCCATCCGCGGCACCGCCATGCCGCGGGCGAGGCGCGGCAGGTCGAGCGCCCGGAACTCGTTCCATTCGGTCAGCACCACCACGGCGTCGGCACCTTCGGCGGCTGCGTAGGGGTCGTCGCACCAGATGACACCGGGCAGCAGCGCCTCGCCTTCCTTCCGCCCCTGCGGATCGACCACGCGCACTCTGGCACCGGCCCCGACCAGCGCCGGAACGATGGTCAGCGACGGCGCCTCGCGCATGTCGTCGGTGTCGGGCTTGAAGGTCACGCCCAGTACCGTGACGGTCCGGCCGTTGACCGACCCGCCGCAGAGGTCGAACAGCTTGTCGATCATCCGGCGCTTGATCTCGTCGTTGACCTTGATCACGGCCTCGACGATCTGAATCGGCGCGGCATGCTCCTGACCGATGCGGGCCAGCGCCCGGGTGTCCTTGGGAAAGCATGACCCGCCATACCCTGGCCCGGCATGGAGGAACTTGTTGCCTATGCGGCCGTCGAGGCCGATGCCCTTGGCCACGGCCTTCACATCGGCCCCCACCTTCTCGCACAGCGCCGCGATCTCGTTGATGAAGGTGATCTTGGTCGCGAGAAAGGCGTTGGCGGCGTATTTGATCATCTCGGCGCTTTCCAGATCGGTATAGACGATCGGGAACTCGCGCAGGAACAGGGGGCGATAGATCGCGCCCATGACCTCGCGGGCGCGGTCCGATTCGACGCCCACAACCACGCGGTCCGGCCGCATGAAATCGTCGATCGCGGCGCCCTCGCGCAGGAACTCGGGGTTCGAGGCGACGTCAAAATCCGCCTCCGGCCGCGCCGCGCGGATTGCCTCGGCGACCTTGCGGTTGGTGCCGACCGGGACCGTCGATTTGGTGACCACGACCGCAGGACCGGTCAGCGCGGCCGCGATCTCTCCGGCCGCGGCCATGACATAGGTCAGGTCTGCATGGCCGTCGCCGCGCCTGGTGGGCGTGCCGACGGCGATGAACACGGCCACGGCGCCGTCCACCGCCGCGGCAAGATCGGTGGTGAAGGACAGTCGCCCCGCGGCGACGTTCCGGGCCATCAGCGTGTCCAGTCCCGGTTCGTAGATCGGCACCTCGCCGCGGTTCAGACGGTCGATCTTGCCGGCATCCTTGTCCACGCAGACAACACGGTGCCCGAAATCCGAAAAGCAGACGCCCGAAACGAGGCCAACATAGCCCGTGCCGATCATCGCGATCTTCATACTTTAAATCCCTGAAATGCTGCCGCGTGCCGCGCCAGCCATGCCGCCGGGCGACGGCAGTTGTCAATCGGGCCGCTTCGGTTTGCGCCGGCTGTCAGCCGAGTTTCGCCTCGATTTCCGCAAGACGGGCCTTGAGCGCCTCGTTCTCCTCGCGCGCCAGCCGCGCCATCTCGCGCACCGCCTCGAATTCCTCGCGTGTGACCAGATCGCGGTCGGCCAGCCAGCGGTCCACCATCGACCTGAACGCGGTTTCCGCCTCTGCCCGCGCCCCCTGGGCCACGCCCATGGCATTGGTCATCAGCTGCGACAGGTCGTCGAAAATCTTGCCCCGGGTCTGCATGGGTTCTCCTGACGGTTCGAAGACAGATATGGTCGGGTCGCGCGCGGGAGACAAGGTTGACAATGCCGCGGGTCGCCCCGACAAGGCGGCCAGAGGCCGAGGACAGAATGAGCCCGATCCCCTTTCCCGACATCTCGCCCGAGCTTTTCGCCATCGACATCGGCGGCTTCACCTTTGCGCTGCGCTGGTATGCGCTGGCCTATATCGTCGGGCTGATCCTCGGCTGGCGGATCGTGGTGATGCTGATGAACCGACCGGCGCTGTGGCGGGCCGGCGCGCCGATGCCGGCGGCCCGGGTCGAGGATCTGCTGACCTGGATCATCGTCGGCGTGATCCTGGGCGGGCGGCTGGGCTTCGTGATCTTCTACCAACCGACCTTCTATCTGGCGAATCCGTCCCGCATCCTGATGCTGTGGGAGGGCGGCATGTCCTTTCACGGCGGGTTCCTCGGTGTCGTGATCGCCGCCTGGATCTGGGCCGGCCGGAACGGCGTGCCGCGGATGGAACTGGCCGATGCGCTGGCGCTGGCGACGCCGCCGGGGCTGTTCCTGGGTCGCATCGCCAACTTCATCAACGCCGAGCTTTGGGGCCGACCGACCGACCTGCCCTGGGCCGTGGCCTTTCCCGGCGCGGGCCAGGATTGCCCCGGCGTCGTGGGCATCTGCGGCCGGCATCCCTCGCAGCTCTACGAAGCGGCGCTCGAAGGGGCGCTGCTGGGCATCGTGCTGCTGTGGCTTGTCTGGCGGCGCGGCTGGCTGAAACGTCCGGGTCAGACGACGGGGCTGTTCCTTGCGGGCTATGGCGCGGCTCGGTTCTTCGTCGAATTCTTCCGTGAGGCGGATGCCCAGTTCATCACCCCCGAGAATCCGATGGGCCATGTTGTTGCGGGCCTGAGCATGGGGCAGCTTCTGTCGCTGCCGATGATCGCGGCGGGCCTTGCGCTGGTCCTGCGGGCGCGTCAGCGACCGTGACCCCGCTGCAGGCGATCCTGCGGCGCCGGATCGCCGCCACCGGGCCGATCACGCTGGCCGACTACATGGCCGAATGCCTGCTGCACCCGGATTACGGCTACTACACCAGCGCCGAGCCCTTCGGCCGGGCCGGCGACTTCATCACCGCGCCCGAGATCAGCCAGATGTTCGGCGAACTTCTGGGGCTCTGGATCGGACAGTGCTGGCTGGATCAGGGGCGCCCCGAGGGGGCGGTGCTGGCCGAGCTTGGCCCCGGCCGCGGCACGCTGATGGCCGATGCGCTGCGCGCGCTGCGGGCGGTGCCGGGCTTTTCCACGTCGGTCCGGGTTGTGCTGGTCGAGGCCTCGGCGCGGCTGCGGTCGCATCAGGCAGCGGCGCTGCAGGGGCAGGCGATCGACTGGGCGGACCGGCCGGACGACCTGCCGGAGGCGCCGCTTTTCCTGCTTGCCAACGAATTCTTCGATGCCCTTCCGATCCGCCAGTTCACGCGCGATCGGAAGGGTTGGCGCGAGACGGTGGTCGGGCTCGACGGCAGGCGTCTCGTCCTGGGGCGGGCACCGCCGGCACCGCTCGCGGCACTGTCGCACAGGCTGGCCGACACGGTTCCGGGCGATGTCGTCGAGATCTGTCCGGCCGCGGGGCCGGTGATCGCGGCCGTCGCCGGCCGCATCGCACGTCATGGCGGCGCGGCGCTGGTGGTCGATTACGGCGGCTGGCGGTCGCGCGGCGACACGTTCCAGGCGGTTCGCCGTCACCGGACGACCGATCCGCTGGCCGAACCCGGAGACGCCGACCTGACCGCCCATGTGGATTTCGAGCCGCTCGCCCTATCCGCCGAACGCGCCGGGGCGAGATGGTTCGGGCCGGTTCCGCAGGGTCTTTTCTTGGAGCGGTTGGGCATCGCGACGCGGGCCGCCGCATTGGCGCAGGGTTTGTCCGGCGCTGCGCTGGCCGCGCATCGTGCCGCCCATCGGCGCTTGACCGGGCCGCAGGAAATGGGAACGCTGTTCAAGGTGCTGGCCGTGATGCCGCCCGGCGCCGCAACGCCTGCCGGATTCGAACAGTGACCCCGACCCTGACGCTTGACCCGATTACCGCCGAGGCGCTGCACCCGATCCGGCACGGTTTCTTCACCCGTCACGGCGGTGCCTCGTCGGGGATCTTCGCCGGGCTCAACTGCGGCCCCGGATCGTCCGACCTGGCCGATGCGGTCGAGATCAATCGCAACCGGGTGGCCGAGGCGCTGGGGGTCGATGTCGGCCGGCTGGTGACCGTGCATCAGGTCCATTCCGCGTCGGTCGTGACCGTCGATGCACCGCTCGACCGGCCCGTGCAGGCCGACGCGCTGGTGACGGCGACGCCCGGCCTTGCGCTGGCGGTGCTGACCGCGGATTGCCAGCCCGTGCTTCTTGCCGATCCCGGCGCCGGCGTCGTCGCGGCGGCCCATGCCGGTTGGCGCGGCACCCTTGACGGCATCCTCGAGGCGACTGTCGAGGCGATGGAGACCCTGGGTGCGCGCCGCGGGGCGATCCGCGCGGTGATCGGCCCGACCATCAGCCAGGCCGCCTACGAGGTGGGGCCGGAATTCGTGGACCGGTTCCTCGACGAGAATCCCGATCACGCAAGGTTCTTCGCCTCGGGGCCGGGAGACCGGGCGCTGTTCGACCTCCCCGGTTTCGGCCTTCATCGCCTGAGGCAGGCCGGTGTGGGGCAGGCCGACTGGACCCGGCACTGCACCTATCGCGATCCGGCCCGGTTCTATTCCTACCGGCGCAGCGTCCATTCGGGCGAAGCCGATTACGGACGACTGATATCCGCGATTCGCCTCTGAGCCTCGGGGTCGCCCGATTGCGGCCGGTTCGCGGCAGACCTGCCGTATTTCGGTCCCATCTGTGGCCATGACCGTGTCGCGTCCGGGCGGCCGCTTCGGGTTCTGCCAGCAATTTCCGGGCCTGTCCTGCCTGCGCCCGCGGCGGTGGATGTCACAATCCTACGCCATGGGACGGATTGTTTCCGCTTCTTTGGCCAAACCCGTGCCGCAATGGGGTGTCACAACAGGGGCAAGCCGGATCTGCCGGCAGCCAACGGAAGGAAAGGACATGTCGATGACCACGCCCCCGACGCGCCGCGGGCTGCGCCGGGTACGGGCCGCAAGCACCGCGCCGCCCCCGTCAATCCCCTGGGCGCGCCGCGCGCGGCGCCGCCCGCAGGCCCTTGTCGCCGCCTCGGCGACGCCCCGAAGGGTCGCAGCGGCCGCGGGTCGCCGGGCGGTCTAGCGAATCGCCGCACCGGCTCAGGCGGGGCGTCGCATGGTCCGCCGATCTCTCTGGTGCGACAGTCCGGCCGTGACCGCCCCACTGTTTCCGGTTCAGCATATGCCGCGCGGTCGGTTTTGACAGATCGCGCACAATGACAGAAGAATTCCTGACATTGGTCCTGGTTCGACCGCTGCCATGACGCAAGCCGCGCGAAAGTGCGGCGCTGCGGTGTCGGTCTCCGATGCGCTCGTCCTCTGGCGGCTTCGCGTGCTCCTCTGCCCGGCACGCGAAGCCGGCCCGCGGAGCCGATCACCCCTGCCGCGCGATCCGTTCCTCGAGCACCTCGAAGGGAACACCCGGCATGTCCTTGGCGCCGCGGATGACAAGGCTCGTCTTGACGCTTGCGACATTCTCGGCCGCGGTCAGTTCTTCGGTCAGGAACCGCTGGAAGGTAGGGAGATCGGGGGCCACGCATTTCAGGATGAAGTCGATCTCTCCGTTCAGCATGTGGCATTCCCGGACCAGCGGCCACGCCCGGCACCGGTTCTCGAATGCCACGAGATCGGCCTCGGCCTGACTGTGAAGCCGGACCATGGCAAAGACCTGCACCTCGAACCCGAGTTCGCGCGGGTCGATATCGGCGTGATAGCCCCGGATATACCCCGCCTCCTCCAGCGTCCTTACCCGCCTCAGGCAGGGCGGAGCAGAGATGCCGACCCGACGGGCCAGTTCCACATTGGTCATGCGGCCGTCCGCCTGAAGCTCGGCCAGGATCTTTCGGTCGATCGGATCGAGTTTCGCCCCGGCCATGCATCCTCCCTGCCTCGGCAGGATACTTAGGCGGTTGCCGGAGACGGCGCAACAATATTTCAAGATCGCGGGCCGCCGCGACATGACTTCGCGGGCCTTTCGGTCCGCAGGCGGCACGGCTATATCGCAGCAGGCTTTGCAAGGGGGCAGGAATGATTGAGCGCAGGACGCGGGTTCTCATCATAGGGTCGGGACCGGCTGGCTATACGGCCGCGGTCTATGCTGCCCGGGCGATGCTGTCGCCGATTCTCGTGCAGGGCATCCAGCCGGGCGGGCAGCTGACGATCACCACCGACGTGGAGAACTGGCCGGGCGATACCAGCGTGCTGGGCCCCGACCTGATGATGCGGATGGAGAACCACGCACGCGAGATGGGGGCCGAGATCATCGGCGACCATATCCAGTCGCTCGACCTCTCCGTTCGGCCCTTCGTGGCACGGGGCGACAGCGACACCACATATCTTGCCGATGCGGTGATCCTGGCGACGGGGGCGCAGGCGAAATGGCTTGGCCTGCCCAGCGAGGAAAGGTTCAAGGGCTTCGGTGTCTCGGCCTGCGCCACATGTGACGGGTTCTTCTATCGCGGCAAGGAGGTGGTGGTGATCGGTGGCGGCAACACCGCCGTCGAGGAAGCGCTGTTCCTGACGAACTTCGCGAGCAAGGTCACGGTGATCCACCGCCGCGACAGTTTCCGTGCCGAGAAGATCATGCAGGACCGGCTCTTCCGCAACCCGAAGATCGAGGTGATGTGGAATCATGTCGTGGACGAGGTCCTTGGCACCGACGATCCCCCTGGCGTGACCGCGGTGCGTGCCCGCAACGTGCTGACCGGCGAGACCACCGACATTCCCTGCGCCGGGTTCTTCGTGGCGATCGGCCATGCACCGGCCTCCGAGCTGGTGAAGGACCAGCTGGAGCTTCACAACGGCGGGTATGTAAAGGTGGAACCCGGCAGCACCCGCACCTCCATTCCTGGTGTCTTTGCGGCCGGTGATCTGACCGATCACATCTACCGGCAGGCCGTCACCAGTGCCGGAATGGGGTGCATGGCGGCGCTGGATGCGGAAAAGTTCCTGTCGGGGCACTGATCGGCGGCACGTTCCTTCCGGTCGCGGAGCGCTTTGTGGCCGGAAACACGCGATGATGCTGCAATGCAGCATCACTGTCCCTTTTCCCCGGTTTTGCCGGGCGGGCGCTTGAATCGGGTCGCATTCCGGCGCTAGTGGCGGCCAGATCCGGCGGCACGGCCGCCCCAGACCCGAGCAGAAGCCATGTCGATTGCCCATCTTGCCCCCGTGACGGAGCTTTTCGTCTCCCACGAATCCGCCCAGAAGCTGAAGGTCGAGGCCGCAAGCCTGCCCTCCTGGGATCTGACCCAGCGCCAGATCTGCGATCTGGAACTCCTGATGAACGGTGGCTTCCAGCCGCTCAGGGGCTTTCTCGGCCGGGTCGATTACGAGAGCGTGGTCGAGACGATGCGCCTTGCCGACGGCACGCTGTGGCCGATTCCCGTCACGCTCGACGTGAGCGAGAAATTCGCCGAGACG
The DNA here is from genome assembly GCA_046295655.1 of Gemmobacter sp. Lineage (GTDB taxonomy): Bacteria > Pseudomonadota > Alphaproteobacteria > Rhodobacterales > Rhodobacteraceae > JBKBMT01. The sequence goes on from JBKBMT010000011.1 coordinate 13,883, forward strand.
GTTGAACCCGGTCAGGACATCGCGCTGCGCGATGCCGAAGGCGTGATCCTGGCCATCCTCAGCATCACCGACAAGTGGACGCCCGACAAGGCCCGCGAGGCCGAACGGGTGTTCGGTGCCGACGATCTGGCGCATCCGGCGGTGAACTATCTCCATCATGTCGCCGGGCCGGTGTATCTTGGCGGGGCGATCACCGGCATCCAGCCGCCGGCGCATTACGACTTCAAGGCACGGCGCGACACGCCGAACGAACTGCGCGCCTATTTCCGCAAGCTCGGCTGGCGCAAGGTGGTTGCCTTCCAGACCCGCAATCCGCTGCACCGGGCGCATCAGGAACTGACCTTCCGCGCCGCGCGCGAGGCGCAGGCAAACCTGCTGATCCACCCGGTCGTCGGTATGACCAAGCCCGGCGATGTCGATCACTTCACCCGTGTCCGCTGCTACGAGGCGGTGCTGGACAAGTATCCGGCCCAGACCACGCATCTGAGCCTTCTGAACCCCGCCAGGCGCATGGCCGGCCCGCGCGAGGCGGTCTGGCACGGAATCATCCGCAAGAACCACGGCTGCACCCATTTCATCGTCGGGCGCGATCACGCCGGGCCGGGAAAGAACAGCCAAGGGCAGGATTTCTACGGCCCCTACGATGCGCAGGAGCTGTTCAAGCAGCACGCGGCGGAAATCGGCATCGAGATGGTGGACTTCAAGCACATGGTCTATGTGCAGGAAAAGGCGCAATACTTCCCCGTGAACGAAGCGCCGGAGGGGGCCACGGTGCTGGACATCTCGGGCACCGAACTGCGTCGCCGCCTGCGCGAGGGCATCGAGATCCCCGAATGGTTCAGCTTCCCCGAGGTCGTGGAGGAGCTGCGCCGCACCTCGCCCGCGCGGTCGAAACAGGGGTTCACGGTGTTCTTCACAGGCCTGTCGGGCAGCGGCAAGTCCACCATCGCCAATGCGCTCATGGTGAAGCTGATGGAAATGGGCGGGCGGCCCGTGACGCTTCTGGATGGCGACGTGGTCAGGAAACACCTGTCGTCGGAACTGGGGTTCTCGAAAGAGCATCGCGACATCAACATCCGCCGGATCGGCTATGTCGCGTCAGAGATCACCAAGAACGGCGGCATTGCACTGTGCGCGCCGATCGCCCCCTATGCCGCGACCCGGCGGGCCGTGCGCGAGATGATCGAGGCCTTCGGCGCCTTTGTCGAGGTCCACGTCGCGACCAGTATCGAGGAATGCGAACGACGCGACCGAAAGGGGCTCTACAAGCTGGCGCGCGAAGGCAAGATCAAGGAGTTCACCGGCATCTCCGACCCCTACGAGGCGCCCGAGGCGCCGGAACTGAGGGTCGATACCGAGAATGTCGACGTCGACCATTGCGCCCATCAGGTTCTGCTGAAGCTTGAGTCGATGGGTCTGATCAAGGCGTGAACCCTGCCGGGCAGTCGCGCTGCCCGGCAACGGCGTCCGGCGGTCAGTGCACGTTCACCGGCGCAAGATCGTTCTGCCGCGCAAGGGCGAAGGCAAGGGCACGGTCGCGGACCAGGGCCAGACGTTCCCCGTCCGGCCGGTGCACGGCATAGAGCGTGTCGAGCCCGTGGACCTGTGCGCGGATCTCCGGCGGCAATTCGGCGACTGCGACGGGGCGCACATAGACGAGCCTGGCGTCATCGTCGAGGCCGAAGTCGAAGGGGGTGTTCATCGCGGCCTCCTTTCTCAGCCCTGGTTGATGGGGATACTCTTGACGCTCGGCTTCGGTTCCGTGCGCGCAAGGTCGATGTGCAAGAGCCCGTTCTCCAGCCGAGCGCCCGAGACTTCGACGCCTTCGGCAAGAACGAAGGACCGCTGGAACTGCCGCGCGGCGATACCCCGGTGCAGGAACACGCGGTCGGGATCGTCCTCTTCCTGCCGGCCGCGGACAACAAGCTGCCGGTCCTCGACGGTGATCGACAGGTCGTCCTCGCGGAAACCGGCCAGCGCCAGGGTGATCCGGTAGCCGGTTTCGGACAGACGTTCGATGTTATAGGGCGGATAGCCGTCTGCGGCGGCCTTGGCCGTGCGTTCCACAAGACGTTCCAGCTGCTCGAACCCCAGCAGGAAGGGATGCGCCCCGAATCCGGTCTTGGTCATTGGTCCTTGTCCTTGCATCAAGCGACATGGTGCGGCGCCCCCGACCATCGGCAGGCGCCTGGCGGAAATATGGGCAGCGCAGCCATGGCGGGCAAGACCCGTTTCGCTTCACCGGGATCGTTCCAGCCGCTATAGTCTCTGCGGATCGAACCGCGACTTGTGAACAGGGTCAGCATGAACGCCCCTACCGAACTGGACAGCGACGAGGTGCTTCGGATCCGGCTGGAGGTCCTTCGGCGCGAGCACCGGGATCTGGACGATGCCATTCACGCGCTCGAGGCATCCGGGCGCGGCGACCAGTTGCGCCTGCGCCGGCTGAAGAAACAGAAACTGGTCCTGAAGGACCAGATCGCGCGGATCGAGGACCGGCTGATACCCGACATCATCGCCTGATCCCGTTGCCCCGCGCCGCCGCCCGGCTATAGTGCGGCCTCCCGAATCCCGGAGGCGGCGCATGGCACTTGTCGGCATCATCATGGGCAGCCAGTCCGACTGGCCCACCATGAAAGAGGCGGCCGATATCCTCGACGCCCTGGGCGTGACCTGGGAGGCGCGCATCGTCTCGGCCCATCGCACCCCGGACCGGCTTTGGGACTATGGGCGGACCGCGGCGGATCGCGGGCTCAAGGTCATCGTGGCCGGGGCAGGGGGGGCGGCGCATCTGCCGGGGATGATGGCATCCAAGACCCGGCTTCCGGTGATCGGCGTGCCGGTCGAGACCCGCGCGCTGGGCGGTCTGGACAGTCTCTATTCCATCGTCCAGATGCCACGGGGCTATCCGGTGGCGACGATGGCAATCGGTGCGGCCGGGGCGGCGAATGCCGGGCTGATGGCGGCGGCGATCCTCGCGCTGTCCGACCCCGGTCTGGCCGGGCGCCTGGAAAGCTGGCGCGCCGGGCTGTCGGCCTCGATCCCCGAGGTGCCGCAGGATGGCTGAGCCGCTGCGTCCCGGGGCGGTGATCGGCATCCTCGGTGGCGGACAGCTGGGGCGGATGCTGTCGGTCGCCGCCGGACGTCTCGGGTTCCGCTGTCACGTCTACGACCCCGCGCGCGACCCTCCGGCCGCCGATCTGGCGCATCGCGCGACACAGGGGGACTGGGACGATGCCGCGCGGCTCGCAGCCTTCGCGGCCACGGTCGATGTCGTCACCTACGAGTTCGAGAACGTGCCCGCCGCCTCGCTGGACGCGATCGAGGCGGTTCGGCCGGTGCGTCCCGGCCGCCGGGCGCTGGAAGTCAGCCAGGACAGGGTGGCGGAAAAGACCTTCCTGAACGGGCTGGGCCTTGCGACGGCGCCCTGGGCCCCGGTCGGCGATGCTGCATCGCTTCGGGCGGCGCTGGCACGGATCGGGACGCCCTCGATCCTCAAGACCACGCGGCTTGGTTATGACGGCAAGGGTCAGGCGCGGCTGGCAGGCCCGGCCGATGCCGAACCCGCACTGGCCGCGATGCAGGGCGAATCGGCCGTTCTGGAGGGTTTTGTTGCCTTCGAGCGCGAGGTCTCGGTGATCGCCGCGCGGGGGCTGGACGGTTCGGTGGCCGCCTTCGACCCCGGCGAGAACGTGCACCGGGACGGCATCCTGCGCAGCACCTCCGTGCCGGCCCGGCTGACCGCCGCGCAGCGGTCGGATGCGGTGCTGATCGCGGCACGGATCCTGAACGCGCTCGACTATGTCGGGGTGCTGGGGGTGGAATTGTTTGTCACCCCCGGGGGCCTGCTGGTCAACGAGATCGCGCCGCGGGTCCACAACTCGGGGCACTGGACGCAGAACGGCTGTGCCGTCGATCAGTTCGAGCAGCACATCCGCGCGATCGCCGGCTGGCCGCTGGGCGACGGGTCGCGTCATTCCGACGTGGTGATGGAGAACCTGATCGGCGACGATGTCGCCCGCGTGCCGGCCCTGGCGGGCGAGCCCGGAACGGCGATCCATCTCTACGGCAAGGCCGAGGCCCGGCCCGGGCGCAAGATGGGCCATGTCAACCGGGTGCGGCCGCGCGGCTGATCAGGGTATCAGCCGTTCCACCGCCGTCAGCCAGTCCATGTCGCGATCGAACCGCCCGGTGCGGAGGAAGGCAATCACCTGTGCGATCACGAGGGGCGAGCTCATGATGAAGGTATGGGTGACGGGCAGCACCAGGTGATCGGTCATCCCGGCGACACGCGTGCTTTCGACCGAAACCTTGCCGTCGTCGGGTCCCTCGATCAGCGACGAGGTAATGGGGTTCAGCGACCGGCTCCCCGCGACCACGCCAAGCTCGAAATCCACCGGGGGCAGGCGCATCGGAACCGACCGTTCGTCGGTGCCCAGTTCCAGCCCGGCGGGTCCGTTCAACCATTCGAAGGCGCCGATCTGGCCCAGCGCGTCAACAAGCTCGGACCCGCGGTTGGGCGGTGCCAGCATGACCACCCGGCCAAGAGCTTCGGGACGGTGGTCGATCAGCCACAGCCGCAGCAGGATGCCGCCCATGGAATGGGTGACGAAATGCACCGGCGCCTCGGCGCCGCATTCGGCGACGGCGGGAGCGACATGTTCGGCCGCCAGTTTCTCGATCGTGTCCGTGGTCGAGGGATAGCCGCGGTTCACCACGCGGTATCCAGCCTGTTCCAGCGCCGCCTGCATCAGAAGCATCGAGGCTTCGCTGCGAGCAAGGCCGTGCAGAAGCACAACACAATCGGCGCGCGTCGGCTGCGCCAGTGTCGCGGCAATCGCCAGTGCCCCCAGGGCGGCATGTATCGATCGAGCGAGCATTGTTCCGGCTCCGACCTTCAGATAGGAGCGCAGGGCCGCCGTGTCGATGCCCGGAAGCAGCGACGCCGCGTCAGTACAGCCGGCTGACGACGTAGTCGGCCAGCAGGTCGAGCGTGTCTCGCAACTCGTGTTCCGGCAGGACGGCCAGCGCCCTGCGCGCGGTTTCCGACCAGCCCAGGGCTGCGGCCCGGGTCGCCTCGAGCGCGCCGTGCCGGACCAGCAGGGCGCGCGCCTGTTCAAGGTCGCCGGCTTCCTGAACCCCCTGTTCGATCGTGCGCTGCCAGAAGGCGCGCTCGACGGCGTCGCTGCGGGCAAAGGCATGGATCACCGGCAGCGTGACCTTGCGCTCGCGGAAGTCGTCTCCCGTGTTCTTGCCGATCAGCTCGGCGCTGCCGCCCCAGTCCAGCAGGTCGTCGGCCATCTGGAACGCGATTCCCAGCGCATCGCCATAGGCGCGCAGGGCATCGACCTGTGCCTCGGGGGCCGCCGCGATCACGCCGCCGACCTCGCAGGCCGCGGCAAAGAGCGCTGCCGTCTTGCCCCGGACCACCCGCAGATAGGTATCGGCATCGGTCCTGAGGTTGTGGGCTGCGGTCAGTTGCAGCACCTCGCCCTCGGCAATGGTGGCCGAGGCATCCGACAGGATCGACAGGATCCGCAGCGAGCCGGTCTCGGTCATCAGCTGGAAGGCCCGGGCGAACAGATAGTCGCCGACCAGCACGCTCGACTTGTTGTCCCACAGCAGGTTGGCGGTCGGCCGGCCGCGGCGGCGCTGGCTTTCGTCCACCACATCGTCGTGCAGAAGCGTGGCGGTATGGATGAACTCCACCGTCGCGGCCAGCCGGATGTGATGCGCGCCCTCGTAGCCGCAAAGCCGGGCAGCAGCGAGTGTCAGCATGGGGCGCAGCCGCTTGCCGCCGGCCTCGACCAGATGCGCGGTCACCTCGGGGATCCGTGGCGCATGCTCGCTGGCCATCCGCTCGCGGATCAGCGCGTTGACCGCCGCCATCTCGGCGCCGAGCGCCGCCGCAAGGCGGTCGTGCGGCTTGTGCGGCAGTTCGTCCAGACCCATGATCCGCGTCTCGCCCCATCTCGACAGGCGCGGGCCTGCCGGCTACCCATGCCCCATGCGGGAACTTCTGCGCAGCACCGATCCGACCGTCATCGCCTTTGCCGAGGCACTGCTACAGGGTGAGGATATAGCCAGCTTCGCCATGGACGTCCACATGAGCGTGCTGGAAGGCTCGATCGGCATATTGCCGCGGCGCCTGATGGTGCGCGATAAGGACCTGTTCATGGCCCGGGTCATCCTGCGCGACAACGGGATCGAGCCCTCGACGTGACTCCGTTTCCCGAGGCCGATCTGACCTGCGACGGTTTTCTGGGTGGCCGCTTGCGGATCTGGCAACCGCGGCGCGGCTTCCGGTCGGCGGCGGATGCGGTGCTGCTGGCGGCGGCCTGCCCTGCCAGACCCGGCGAGACGGTTCTGGAACTCGGCTGCGGGTCCGGGGTCGCGTTGCTGTGCCTCGGCGCGCGGATCCCCGGGCTGGCCCTGACGGGTCTGGAACGACAGCCGGGCTATGCCGACCTCGCGCGTCGCAATGCCACCGTCAACGGGATCCCGGCGGAAATCGTCACCGGCGATCTGGCGGAAATGCCCGCGACGCTGCGCCGCAGCTTCGATCAGGTGCTTGCGAACCCGCCCTACCTGTCGCCGGGCGGCGGCACCGGGGCAGGCGACGCAGGACGCGAGGCCGCGCTGCGCGAAACGACCCCGCTTCGGGTATGGGTCGCGGCGGCGCGGCGCCGGCTGCGCCCGGGCGGGTGGCTGACCCTTGTCCAGCGCGCCGACCGGCTGCCCGACGTCCTGACGGCTCTGGCCGAAGGCTATGGTTCGGTTGCCGTTCTGCCGGTCGCCGGACGCACGGCGCGCCCCGCGGGGCGCGTGATCGTCAGGGCGCGCAAGGGCGGGCGCGGGGCATTCCGTTTGCTGGCGCCTCTGATCCTGCACGAGGGCGCCACGCACGACCGCGACCGCGACAGCCACCCGCCGGAGGTGCAGGCGATCCTGCGCGACGGCGCGCCGATCAACGCCTTCGATTGAAGCGGTGCCTGTGGCGGTGTCACGCCTTGTCGGTATCCGGTTCGCTGGAAGCAGGTGACAGGAACCGGGAAATGTGATGGACTGATGACATTCGATCAACCGGAGAGGAGAGCATCATGTCCATCGCTTCGCACCTGCAGGAACTGCGCCGCAAGCACGAGGCCCTCTCGCAACTCGTTGAAGAAGAACAGCGCAACCCGGGTGCGGACGCGCTCAAGATCGCCGAACTGAAGAAGCAGAAGCTTCGCCTGAAAGAGGAAATCGTCCGGCTCGCCGACGCCTGACGGGTCAGGTCCGGGCACTGGCGCTGGCCGCCAGTGCCGCACCCCCGGCGATCAGAAGCGCGGCAAGGCCAAGCAGCGGCGTTGCCGCGGTCATCCCGGCAAGCACCAGCGCCAGCGTGGAAAGCAGAGGCGCTGCGTAGGAGGCGACTCCCAGCATCTGGATGTCGCCGCGCTTGACACCGATGTCCCACAGGTAGAAGGCGAGGCCCACCGGCCCGAGTCCCAGCGCCACCACCGCAGCCCAGCCGGCGGTGCCCTCCGGCCAGGCCGGGGTTTCCCATATGAGGTGCGCCGGAACCGAAAGCGCCGCCGTAGCCAGACAGAAGATCGCCACCGCCTCGGTCGGCACGGTGCCGAGCCTGCGTGATCCGACCGAATAGACCGCCCAGGTCAGCGCGCACAGGAAGGCGAGGCCGAGCCCGGGCAGGGCCGACCCGGCGAATTCCGCCCCCGTCCGCAGAACGATCAGCGCGGCCCCGGCAAGGCCCAGACAGGCGCCGATCACATGCCCGCGGCGCAGCTGTTCCCCCGGCAACAGGCCCGAAAGCAGCACGATGAACAGCGGCCAGAGATAGGCGATCAGCCCGGCCTCTGCCGGCGGCGCGAGCCGGAGCGCCGAGAAGTAGAGTGCATGATAGCCGAACAAGCCTGCCGTTCCGAACAGGATCGCGACCGGCCCCGCCTGCCGCAGCCGGGGCCAGCCCCCCGTGACCACGATCCAGACCATCCCCACCGCGCCGCCGATGCCGAAGGTCAGGACATTCAGCAGGAATGGCGGGACCGGGGCGGTGCCGACGGTCATCAGTGCAAGAAGCGACCACAGCAGGATGGCGCCGAAGCCCGTGATCGTGGCGTTTCGTCGTGCGGCCTGCGTCATCCCAACCTCCGTGCAGCGAGGGCAGATGCCCGCATCTCCGAAAGGATTGCAAGATGCGCCGAAAACCGCGCGGGCAGGGCGCTTGACAACATCCCGGGGCTGGGCGACAAGGCCGCGGTTCGGGGCAGTAGCTCAGTTGGGAGAGCGCGTCGTTCGCAATGACGAGGTCAGGGGTTCGATCCCCCTCTGCTCCACCAGATCTCCGAACGGGAATGGGTTGACCGGCTCGCGGAGCCCGGCGAATCACCGGGGCGGTCACGTCTGGTCGCCGCGGCGGCGCGTCCGCGGCGCCGTTCTCGCTCCGTCCGGCGCCCTGACGTGTGTGGGGGGCTGCGGCGACGTGCCTTGCGCAGAGCCATCCCGCCCGGGTCGGGCGCGCCCAGGCAGGCTGCCCGACCGCTGCGCGCGTCAGCCGTCGTCCCGGTAATCCTCGGCGGTGCGGACGCGGCGGGTGTGCTCGGCGTGGGGATCGAAGCCTTCGTTGACCACCGCCTGAACCCGGCAGTCCTCGCACATCGTCAGCACCGCCCGGCGGGCCTCGCCTTCACGCCCCGAGAACATCCAGTGGCCTGCCAGCCGGGCCTGCACCCGTTCGATGCTGGACCGCGTGCCGAAAGGCTTGCCGCAGGCGGTGCAGGCGAAGGGTTCTTCCTGTTTCAGGATCCGGCGCTGCCCCTCCCAGGCGGCGAAGTCGATCTGCGGGGCAAGGGTAATCGCCGCCTCGGGGCAGGTTGCGGCGCAGAGCCCGCACTGGACGCATTGCGCCTCGGCAAAGCGCAGCATCGGGACCTCGGGGTTGTCGGCCAGCGCCCCGGTCGGGCAGACGCCGACGCACGCGTGGCAAAGGGTGCAGGCGGCATGGTCGAGGACGACTGCCCCGAACGGCGCACCAAGAGACAGCGGGATCACGCCCTGCGGCGCCGGGGCGGTGCGGTTCAGCTCGGACATTGCCAGCGTCAGCAGGCCGCGCTTGTCGGTGGGCGGCAGGAACTGCGACCGGTCGCGGCGGGGCGGTGACTTGTGCCAGACCGCTGTCTCCAGGGCATCAGGGTCGTCGGCGGCGATGATTGCGCAACTCCCGGGGTCGTGGCCGGTCGCGCCCAGGATCGTCCGCATCAACGCCTCGGTCGCGTGAAGCCCCGATATGTCGTGCCGCGGCCGTTCGCGGACCAGAAGCCGCACCGCACCCGCGCCCCACGCCAGCGCCGCGGCCACTGCCTCGGGACCGACCTGCGTGACCTCGTTGACCGCCACGGGAACGACATGGGCGGGCAGACCCCGGCCGAAGCGGGCGGCGGCGTCGATCAGCGCCGCGCCGTGGTCCTCGTCGTGAAACAGGATCACCGGTGCTGCGGCACCGCCCGCGGCGAACCAGGCAGCAAGACCCGCGCGCAGCCGCTCGGCCAGCACCCCGGCCGACGGCAGGGCATAGGCGGCCGCCCCGGTGGGGCAGGCGGCGGCACACTGACCGCAGCCGGCACAGATCGCCGGGTCGATGGCCACGCTGTCGCCGGCGGGCACGATGGCGGAGGCCGGGCAGAGATCCAGACAGCGTGTGCAGCCGGTCCGCCGGTTGCGCGAATGGGCGCAGAGATCGGCAGCAAAGTCGATGTAGCGCGGCTTGTCGAAGGTTCCGGCCATCTGACCCGCGCGCGCCACGAGATCCGCGACCGCAACCGGATCGCGCGGATCGGCGCGGAAATAGCCCGGTCGCAACTCGCCGGCCGGAAACAGCGGCCTGCCGCCGGTCAGATCCACCACCAGAGCGGCCCGCGAGCTTGCACCGTCGCGCGCGGCGCCGAATTCGAGCCGGGCGCGCGACGACGGCGCGGGCGCCGCATAATCGTCCACCGTCAGCTCGAAGGCGCCCAGATGGCCGGTTGCCGCACGAATGCGGCCCTGCAACACCGGGAAGACCGTCTCGCGCGGCGGCACGACCTGAGCGCCGGGCACCAGGAGCACCGTGATGTCCAGCGTTTCCGCCAGCCGGGCCGCGGCATCGACCGCCACCTGATCGCGTCCGAGCACCAGCGCGACCCCGTCGCTCTCCAGCGTGACAATGCCGAACGGCGCCGGCTCGACCTGCGCCATGGCGATCAGGGCCGCCATCTTGGGTCCGGCCGCCGGACCTTCGGCGGACCAGCCGGCGGTCTCTCGGATGTTCACGAAGCGCAGATCGCCCTGGAAACCCGCATCCGCGGCAACTTCCCTGAACAGGGGCGCCTCCTGGGTGCAGGCGACAATCAGCGGGCCGTCAGCCTCGTCCAGCGCGGCGCGGAAGCGACCGATCTGGGCCTGACAGAGTTGCGTCGCGGTGCAGTCCTCGGGCGCGCATCCTGACGCGCCCAGCGCCCGCCCGTCGAGCCGCATGGTCCCTTCGCAGCTGCATGCCAGAATGCGCATGCCGTTTCCTTTCCCCTGTTGCAGCCGATCCGTCCCGCGGCAGGAACCTAGCGCAGCGCGGCGTCCTGCAACACCCCCGACCCCGCTTGCCGGGCGCCCCGGCTTGGCGCATCCTGCGCGATGCCCGACGGAGACACCCGATGACGACCGACACACTGCCGGCCCGCATCCATCTGCCCCCGCCCTTCACGCTGCATCCGGCCGGGACCGGTTCGGCCTTCGACACCGCGTGCCGGCTTGCCCCCGACGAAGGTGCCGGCGCCCTGGTCGTGCAGCAGGAGCCCGGTCGTCTGCACTTTGCCGTGGTGCTGGAACCCGACCGCCCGCTGCCGGAGGCGCGCGGCGCATTCTTCGTGGGCATGGCGGCACTGGCGGACGCGCTTGCGGCCCATTGCCCGCCCGAACGTGCGGTCCGGATCGACTGGCCGGATGCCATCCGCTATGACCGGGCGCGGCTCGGCGGTGGGCGGCTGGCGATCGCGCCGGGCGCCGGACCCGGCGATGTGGCCGACTGGATGGTGTTCTGCGCAGAGCTCATCGCCGACCGCGACCATGTCGAAGAACCGGGAACCTTTCCCGACAGCACCTCGCTCAAGGAAGAAGGCTTCGATACCTCCGAGGATATCGTGTCCACCTTCGCCTCCTACCTGATGCTCTATTTCGACCGATGGACGCACCAGGGGATCGATGCGGTCACGAACCGCTATCTGATGCGGATCGACCCGCCGCTTCTGCGCGGTGTCCGACGGATCGAGGGCGAGACGCTGGTCGAGGTCTCGGGCGCCGGTGCGACTCGCCGGGTCACGCTGGAGGATGGGCTGGCCGCCAGCCGATGGCGCGGGCCCGAGGGGCCGGTGCTGTGACAAGGCTGCCGCGCACGATCCGGCTCGATGCGTCGGACACGGTGGTGTTTGCGCGAGCCGCCGAACCGGGCGAATGGGCGGTGCCAGGCACTTTCCTCTTCGCCGGGCGCGAACCGACCAGCCTGACGCGGAAGGAGGCGATCGCCTTCCGCGGCGGTTTCCTCGGCGTCGAGACTTTCGGCCACTCCACACTCGTCACCGTTGTCGAGGCGACCGCCGCAGACCGCGCCGCGATGATCGAGGCGCTGGCGCGTGGCCTTGTCGCGCATCTTGGCGCGCCGGATCTCGCGACTGCGCTTCCGGCGGCGGCCGAGGAGGTGGCCGAGGCCGAGCGACTGGTCGCGGGGCACCCCGCCGGACGGCTCATCGCGCTGCACCGCACCGCCGAGGCAGGCGGGGCGATCCGCGAGCGGTTCCGCAGCCTGCGGCCGCGCGACGAGACCGTCTTTGCCGGGACGCTGCTGCGCGGTCACGACCGCGCCTTCCACATCGTCGAGGAGACCGAGGACATCGACATCCGGCACCTGGACGGGGGCGAGCGATGACCGAATTCTGGGTCGCGAGCGGCCACCATCTGACCCGGCTCGATGCGGCGGGCCGGATGCTGGTGACGGACGGGCTGTTGCTGGCCTGGCTGGCCCGTCCGGAACTGAAGCCGCCGCCCGAGGCCTGCGCGGCCGAACGGGCGCTGCACCGGCGGCTGATGTCGGACCCGTCGGCGGTGGTCGATCCTGCCGGGCTCGCCGACCCCGACGGGCGCGAGAACTGGGCGCTGTTTCTTGCCCTGCGCGACACCCTGCTGCGCAACGGCACGGTCGAAGGCACCTATCTGGACCTCGTGCGCCGACGCGTGCGGATGCCGCATGTGTTCCTCGACCAGCTCGTGCAGCTCATCCTGCGCAATGCGCTGGACGGATGTGCGGATGTCTTTGTGCTACGCGCGGCCGAGATGCTGTTCCGGCCCCAACGCGGACATGTTCGCGACGGCGCGCTGGTCCTGGCAGATGCCGAGCTGGTCGAGGAGCTGGAGACCCAGCGCCACGTCTCGCCCCTGACCGCAATGCTGGCGGGCGGGGCGGAGACGCTGGACGTGCTGGGCGAGGGCAATGCCTGGACCTACTGGAGCCGGTCCGATGCTCATTCGATGGCGCTGAACTTCGGTGGCGATCGTAAGGCGCGCGAGGGGCTGGCCCTGGCCATCGAGCGCTTTCTCGGGCACCTTATGCATCTGCCGGTGCGGATCGAGCCCGTCGTCGAGATCCGCGACGAACCGTTTCGCTGGTTCGTGGGGCTGGATCAGACCGGGACGGCGATCGGAAATGCGCTGTGGCGCGGCGCCGATCCGCCTTCGGCGCCGGTCGGGCTGTTCCGGCTGTCGTTCCTGCCCGGCGCGCCGGCGCGGCTGCCCGAGGTCGGGCAGGCAGCGGTGTGGTTGATCCTGGGACCCGGAGACGACATGCTGATCCGCATGAAGCCGCAGAATCTTGTGACCGGCCTGCCGCTGGCGGCGCCGGCCCTGCACTGAGGGCGCTGCCATGCCGGTGGAGGCTCTGCGCATCGGTGTGGTGGCCGAGCTCCGCGCCCCGGTGACGCGCTGGGGCGGGCCGGTGCTTCGGCCGGTCGCTGTGCTGCCCGAGGAACCGGCAACACCGCCGCGCAGCCGCCTGCCGGGCGGGGCGCAGTGGTATCTGGGCGCGCCTGCGCTGGTGCTGCACTCCGGCGATGCGGGACATCTGCGCGACAATCTGGCCAGCGGCCGCCCGACGGTCTGGGTGGCGCTGCGCGGGGTTGCGCCCGACAGCGCCGAGATCGTCGCCGTGACTGCCGACCCCTACGAGGGCGAGGGACTCGCGGGCGATCCCGACCTGACGGTCGAGGCAGTGCCCATGCCGGCTGCGATCGCGGCGCGGGTCGCCGATTTCGCGAAGCGTCATCATGTCGAGATCCCGTTCCGCAAGCGCAGGCGCAGCCCCGCCTCCGACCCGGACCTGCGCGCGCCGCGGATCCTGCGGCCCGACCAGAAATGGGGTCACAAGGAGGGCGGCGATGGCTGAAGACGCAGGCGACGACGGGGGCGACGGCTTTCTGGACCGCTGGTCGCGTCGGAAACGGGCGGCGCGGCGGGCAGCAGAGCCCGAAGCCCGCCCTGCACCGGCAGCGGCGCCGGACGCGCAGGGCGCGGACGAGCCGCCGATCAGCCCCGAGGAACTTGCTGCGCTGCCCCCACTCGATCAGATCGTGCCCGGCACCGACATCCGCCCCTTCCTGCGCGCCGGCGTGCCGCAGGCGCTGCGCAACGCGGCCCTGCGGCGGATGTGGATGCTGGATCCGGCGATCCGCGACCATGCCGATCCGGCGGTGGATTATGCCTGGGACTGGAATTCGCCGGGCGGTGTGCCGGGATCCGGCGGCCGGCTGACGCAGGACGGCGTCCGCCGGATGCTCGATGCGCTTCTGCCGGAACCTGCCGCCGGCGCCCGGACTGCCGAGACGGCGGCGGGCGAGGCGGATAGCGAAATGGTCGCGGACCTGGCCGAAGTGCCCGATCCGGCGCCGCAGTCGGCGGCGGTGGGTGGCGCAGCGGTGTCGGGGACGCCACCGCCTGCGCCGGACGAACCGGCCTCCGGGTCTCTGCCGTCAAGGCGGCATGGCAGTGCCCGCCCGACCTGAGAACCCCTAAAAAGTTGTATCTTGCGAAGCGAAAATCCTTCGCGGGGCGCCGCGCGGTGTGCTATCGTATGCAACAAGCAGCGGTCGCGCGGGCCATGGCCCGGGGCAGAAACCCTGCACGGGGAACTTTGCGCGCGGAGGAAGATGACCGTCCATCTGTCGGACAGCGAGATCGATGCACTGCGCGGCCATCAGTATGCCTTGCTGTCCTCGATACTGGCCGCAGCGCCGGATCCGGTGCGACTGGCGGCCATCGCCGCGATGTCGGGCGACGCCACGGCGCTCGGTCAGGCCTACGCGGTTCTGGCGCGCGCCGCCGCTGGCACCGATTCCGCTGCCGTGGAGCGCGAATTCTTCGAGTTGTTCGTCGGGGTCGGGCGTGGCGAGCTCCTGCCCTACGCCTCGTTCTATCTGACCGGCTTCCTGAACGAACGTCCGCTTGCCGACCTGCGCGCCGATCTTGCCCGGCTGGGGCTTGAACGCGCTGCCGGCCGGCACGAGCCCGAGGATCACGTCGCCTTCGTGTTCGAGGTGATGGCGCAGCTCGTGTCCGGTGCGGTGCCATCGGCTGCTGTCGATGAAGCGACGTTCTTCCGCCGCCACATCCAGCCCTGGGCCGGCCAGTTCTTCGACGATCTGGCCGTGGCGCCCAGCGCGAGGTTCTACCGTCCGGTCGCCGAGATCGGTCGGCTCTGGGTTGACATCGAGGCCCGGGCGTTCGCCTTGGCCGAAAGTAGCGCGTGACAGCCGCGGCCTGCCTCTGGCAGGCTCGGCGCAAGCAGGTGGGAGCTGGCCCGCGCGGCCAGCCAGCGAGGAGGGAAAGATGGCCAGCGAAAGCAAGGGGATCGGTCGCCGCGGGTTCTTCGGTGCGGCAGCGGCATCGGCGGCGGCGCTGACGATGGGTGGGGCGCGACCGGCAGCGGCCGCGAACCAGCCGATGGATGAACGCCTGAAGGCCCGATACCGCGAGACCGAACACGTGCAGGCCTTCTACCGCACCAACCGCTACTACCAGAAGAAGGAGGGCTGAGCGATGCTGGTCAAGCGCAGAACCCGCGAGGTCACGTCGGGCGGCCATCTGTCGCGTCTGGCCGCCGGCGTCGCCGCCAAGCCGATCGACCGCCGCAGCTTCCTGCGCGCCTCGGGGCTCGCGGTCGGTGGTATCGCCGCGCTCGGCAGCCTCGGCGCCGGCATGACCCGTCGGGCCGAGGCCGGCCCGACCGACCATTCCCGGCCGATCGAGGTGCGGACCAACATCTGCACCCATTGCTCGGTCGGCTGCACGGTCAAGGCCGAGGTGCAGAACGGTGTCTGGGTCGGGCAGGAACCGGCATGGAACAGCCCCATCAACCGCGGCACCCATTGCGCCAAGGGCGCGAGCGTGCGCGAGCTCGTGCACGGCGACCGGCGCCTGAAGTATCCGATGAAGAAGGTCGCCGGCCAGTGGCAGCGGATCACATGGGACCAGGCGATCGACGAGATCGGAGACCGGATGCTGGCGATCCGCGAGGCGCACGGAGCCGACAGCGTCTATCTGCTGGGCTCGGCCAAGTTCTCCAACGAGGGCGCCTATCTGTTCCGCAAGTTCGCGGCCTTCTGGGGCACGAACAACGTCGATCACCAGGCACGGATCTGCCATTCGACCACCGTGGCCGGCGTCGCGAACACCTGGGGTTATGGCGCGCAGACCAACAGCTACAACGACATCCGCAACGCCAAGACCGTGGTCTTCATGGGCTCGAACGCGGCCGAGGCGCATCCCGTCTCGATGCAGCACATCCTCGCCGGCAAGGAGACGCAGCGCGCGAACGTCATCGTCTTCGACCCGCGCTTCACCCGGACCGCCGCCCATGCGACCGACTACGTGCGCTTCCGCCCCGGCACCGACATCGCGGTGATCTGGGGCATCATGTGGCACATCTTCGAGAACGGCTGGGAGGACAAGGACTTCATCGCCGCCCGTGTCTGGGGCATGGACCAGGTGCGCGAGGAGGTCAAGAAATACCCGCCGAACGTGGTGGAGCGGATCACCGGCGTCCCGGAGGCGCAGCTGAAGCGGGTGGCGGAGGCCTTTGCCACGCAAAAGCCCTCGACCTTCATCTGGTGCATGGGCGGCACCCAGCACACGGTCGGCACGGCGAACGTGCGGGCCTACTGCAACCTGCTGCTGGCCACCGGCAACGTCGGGGCCAACGGCACCGGAGCGAATATCTTCCGCGGCCACTGCAACGTGCAGGGTGCGACCGACTTCGGCCTCGATATCGGGAACCTGCCCTGCTACTACGGTCTTGCCGAAGGTGCCTGGCGGCACTGGGCGCGGGTCTGGGACGTGCCCTATGACTGGTTCGTCGAGCGCTTCGACGAGGTGCCGGCCAAGGGCGGGCGCGATGCGCGGACCCGGGCGCAGAACATGAATGTTGCGGGCATCCCCTCGACCCGCTGGTTCGACGCGACCATGATCGACGCCGAAGAGGTCGATCAGCGCGACAACATCAAGGCGATGATCGTCTTCGGTCACGGCGGCAACACCGTGCCGCGGATGGCCGATGCACAGAAGGGAATGAACGCGCTCGACCTTCTGGTTGTCGCCGATCCGCATCCCACGACCTTCGCGGCGCTGCATGACCGGAGCGACAATACCTACCTGCTGCCGATCTCGACCCAGTTCGAATGCTCGGGCAGCCGCACGGCATCGAACCGGTCGGTCCAGTGGGGCGAGAAGATCGTCGAGCCGATCTTCGAATCGACCAACGACTACAACGCCGTCTACCTGCTGTCGCGCAAGCTCGGGTTCGCGGACCTCATGTTCAAGAACTACGACATGGTCGAAGGCAAGTTCGGCCCCGAGCCGACGCCCGAGTCGATCCTGCGCGAGATCAACCGCGGCGGCTGGTCCACCGGCTATACCGGTCAGTCGCCGGAGCGGCTCAAGGCCCACATGGCCAACCAGGAGCACTTCGATCTGGTCACTCTGCGCGCCGGTCCCGATGCGCCCGAGGACGTGCGGGGCGACTACTACGGTCTGCCCTGGCCGTGCTGGGGCACGCCGGAACTTCGTCATCCCGGCACGCACATCCTGTACAACACCAACCTGCATCCGATGGACGGCGGCGGCGCCTTCCGCCCGCGCTTCGGCCTTGAACGCGACGGCGAGACGCTTCTGGCCGAAGGGTCGTGGCCCGAGGGGTCCGACATCCAGGACGGCTACCCCGAGTTCACCATGGCGGTCCTCCAGCAGCTTGGCTGGGATGCCGACCTGACGCCGGCGGAACGCGCCCAGATCGAGCGCCAGGCCGGCGGCGACGAGGAGCGGATCAAGGCTGTCAGCTGGTCCACCGACCTGTCGGGCGGCATCCAGCGGGTCGCGCTCCGGCACGGCTGCGTGCCCTTCGGCAACGGCAAGGCCCGTGCGGTCGCCTGGAACCTGCCCGATCCGATCCCGGTCCACCGCGAGCCGATCTACACGCCGCGGCCCGATCTGGTGGCGGAATACCCGACCCGCGAGGACGGCCGCCAGCTGCGGATGCCGAACATCGGCCATACGATCCAGCAGGCTGCGATCGAGAAGCGCATCCCCGAGCAGTTCCCGATCGTGCTGACCTCGGGCCGGCTTGTGGAATACGAGGGCGGCGGCGAGGAGACCCGGTCGAACAAGTGGCTGGCCGAACTTCAGCAGGACATGTTCGTCGAGATCAACCCGCGCGACGCGCAGGCCCGCGGCATCAGCGACGGCGGCTGGGTCTGGGTCTATGGCCCCGAGGGCGGGTCGAAGGCGCGGGTCAAGGCGCTGGTCACAGAACGGGTCGGCCCCGGAACGGCCTTCATGCCGTTCCACTTCGCCGGCTGGTTCCAGGGCGAGGACCAGCGTGGCAAGTATCCGCAAGGTACCGACCCGATCGTGCTGGGCGAGAGCGTGAATGTCATCACGTCCTACGGCTATGACCCGGTGACAGGCATGCACGAGGGCAAGGTGACGCTCTGCCAGATCGCGGCCGCGTAAGGGAGGACAAGGCAAATGGCTCGCATGAAGTTCCTGTGCGACGCGGACCGCTGCATCGAATGCAACGCCTGCGTCACCGCCTGCAAGAACGAACACGAGGTGCCCTGGGGCATCAACCGCCGCAGGGTCGTCACCATCAATGACGGCCTGCCCGGCGAGCGATCGGTCTCGATGGCCTGCATGCACTGCACCGACGCGCCTTGTGCCAGTGTCTGCCCGGTGTCGTGCTTCTACACCACCGGCGACGGCGTCGTGCTGCACAGCAAGGACACCTGCATAGGCTGCGGCTACTGCTTCTATGCGTGCCCGTTCGGCGCGCCGCAGTATCCGCGGGTCGGCAACTTCGGCACCCGCGGCAAGATGGACAAGTGTACCTATTGCTCGGGTGGCCCCGAGGCCGACATGAGCCAGGCGGAATACGTCAAGTACGGTTCCAACCGCCTGGCCGAGGGCAAGCTGCCGATCTGCGCCGAGATGTGTTCGACCAAGGCGCTGCTGGCCGGGGACGGCGACATCATCGCCGAGATCTACCGCGAGCGTGTGGTGACGCGCGGCTACGGCTCGGGCGCCTGGGGCTGGCGCACGGCCTACGGCCAGACGGTCCAGGCCTGAGGAGGACGCGCATGAACCGGATCCTTTCCCTTCTTGCGGCGCTGGTGCTTCTGGCGGCGACGGCGCTGAATGCGCCCGAAGCCGCGGCGCAACAGATCAACCCGACGGCCGGCTCGGTGACGGAGGAACAGCTGCTCCAGGCGCTCCGGTCGGGCGAGGCGGTGGCGGGCCGGGTGTCCATCCCCGACCCGAATGCCGCGAACCTGATCAAGCCCGAAAACCGCAACTGGGCCGGGCTGCACAGCGGTACGATCCGCAGCGTCACGATGTGGCTGATCGTTGCCGCGCTGGCGGCGCTGGTCGTGTTCTATCTGGTGCGCGGTCGGATCCGGGTGGACAGCGGCCTGTCCGGCCGCACGATCACCCGCTTCTCGGGGCTCGAGCGGATGGCGCACTGGATGCTGGCCACGACCTTCATCATCCTCGCGCTGACCGGGCTCAACCTGATCTTTGGCCGGCAACTCCTGCTGCCCTTGCTGGGCGAGGCGTCGTTCGGCACTCTCTCCGCCTGGGGCAAGCTTGCCCACAACTACCTGGCCTGGCCGTTCATGGCGGCGCTGGTCGTCATCTTCCTGCTCTGGGTCGGGCGTAACGTGCCCCGAAAGGTCGACATGGAATGGCTGGCCCAGGGCGGCGGACTGTTCTCGAAGGGCAAGCACCCGCCGGCCGGCAAGTTCAATGCGGGCCAGAAGATCCTGTTCTGGCTGGTAATCATCGGGGGCGCGGCGCTGTCCTACACCGGGATCCTGATGCTCTTCCCGGCCGAGGCGGGCACGGCGGCGGACTGGCAGTTCTACCAGACGATCCACGCCATCGCCGCGGCCGTCCTCACCGCTGTGATCCTGGCGCACATCTATATCGGTTCGATCGGGATGGAGGGGGCCTTCGACGCGATGGGCTCGGGCGAGGTCGATCTGAACTGGGCCAGGGAACACCATCCGCTCTGGGTGCAGGAAGTCACCGGTCAACCGCACGCGAATGCGAAACCGGCGCCGGCCGCCACGCCGGCCGAATAGACCGGTCCGGCGCCAGGGACCGGACGCGCGGACGGAGGGTCCGCGCGTTCGCCAGTCCGGCTGACGCGACCGCAGGGATCTGGCGTGATGCCGCAGGACGATCCACCCACGCTTGATGCGGCCCGAGCCGTCCTGGCGGGGATCGGCCTGCCCGACGGCGGAACGCTGGCAGATGCCGACCGTCTGACTGCACTCGCCATGCGCGACCGGCGGCTGAACGTCGCCATCGCGATCAGACCCGAGGAGGCGTCCGCATTCGGTCCGCTGCGCAGCCGGGCCGAGGCTGCCCTTCAAGGCCTTCCGGGGGTCGAGGAGGCGCTGGTCGTCCTGACCGCCGAACGTCCGGCAGCGGCCAACCGCGAACCCGGCCGCCCCCCCGCAGCGCAGCGCCTTCTGCCCGGTGTGGCGCAGGTGGTCGCAGTCGCGTCGGGCAAGGGCGGTGTCGGCAAGTCCACCACCACGGTCAACCTTGCGCTTGCCCTGCGCGCCCGAGGATTGCGGGTCGGGATCCTCGATGCCGATGTGCATGGCCCGTCGCTGCCCACGCTTCTCGGCCTGCGCGGGCGACCCCGGATCGGACCGGACCGCCGCTTGCGTCCGTCCGAAGCCTTCGGCCTTGCCGCGATGTCCATGGGGCTGCTCGTGGACGAGGAAACCGCGATGATCTGGCGCGGACCGATGGTGATGTCGGCGCTGATGCAGATGCTGGCCGAGGTGGACTGGGGCACGCTTGACTTACTGCTGATCGACATGCCGCCGGGCACCGGCGATGCGCAACTGGCCATCGCCCAGTCGGTGAAGCTGTCGGGTGCGGTGATCGTCTCGACCCCGCAGGATCTGGCGCTGATCGACGCACGGCGGGGCATCGCGATGTTTGGAAAGGTCGGCGTGCCGGTGCTCGGGGTGATCGAGAACATGGCCCATTTCGTCTGCACCACCTGCGGCGCGCGGCATGAGATATTCGGGGCCGGCGGGGCCGAAGCCGAGGCGGCGCGGCTGGGGGTGCCGTTCCTCGGGGCAGTGCCGCTGACCATGGCATTGCGGCAGGGTTCTGACAGCGGCCGGCCACCGGTCGCGCTTGACCCCGACGGGGTTCTGGGTTCGACTTACGGAAGGATCGCGCAGGCCCTGCGCGACCGGCTTGCGGACAGGCACCCGGCATCGGAGGCCAGCGCCGCAGGCGAGGAGGCGGAAAGGAGACCTGTGGAATGAAGGCGTTTCTTGTCGCGGTGGTGCTGGTGGTGGCCCTGTCGGTCGGGGCCTTCTACGTGCTCGACACCACCTTCCAGCAGCCGACCTATTCGGTGAACACGACCGAGGGCGCGCGGATCGGCGACCCTGGCAGCAACCTCGTGAACTTCTGATCCACGATGCCCGCGCGGGTTCTGGCCGGGCTGATCCTTGCGGCGGCACTGGCGGGGCAGGCGTCGGCCGATCTGCGCGGCCATGGCGGCCCGGTCGGGGCGTTGTCGGTTGCGGGCGGTCAGGTCCTGTCGGGGTCGTTCGACACGCGGGCGATCCTGTGGGATGCGGACGGAGCCACGGCGCTGCGGGTGCTGCGCTTCCACGACGGCAATGTGACTGCCGTCACGTTCCTTCCTGATGGCGGGCTCGCGACCGGCGGGCAGGATGGCAGGGTGGCGGTCTGGGCGGCCGGCGGCGCCGAACCGGTACTGACCACGGCGCTGCACCAGGCGCCGATCGGGGGACTTGCGGCCTCGGACGACGGCAGCGAACTCGCGGTGGCAGGCTGGGATGGGCAGGTGCAGCGCATTGCGTTGTCCGGTGCCGGCGCCCGTGCCGAGCCCCGGCATCAGGGCATGACTATGGGGGTGGCGTGGCTGGCAGACGGCAGCCTGGTCAGCATCGGCAGCGACCTGCGCCTGGTCAGGCAGGACCGGGACGGCCGCCTCGCCGCCGTCGGGCTGCCGGCGCAGCCCAATGCGCTGGCCCAGAGGGATGGCGCGCTGTTCGTGGCCTTTGCCGACGGTTCGGTTGCCCGGCTGACCGACGATGGCGTGATCGAGGCGCGGGCAGAGCTTGGCAACCGGCCACTGGCCGCGATCTCGGCCGGAGATGAGGGCGTGATCGCCGCGATGGTCAGCGGTGCGGCCTGGATCCTCGATCCGGCCGACCTGACGGTGCTGCACGAATTCCAGGCGGGGCAGGGGCCGATCTGGTCGGTGGCCCTGGCCGAAGGCGTGGTCTTCACGGGCGGTGGTGACGGTCTGATCCGTCGCTGGGACGCCGCCACCGGTCGCCCCCTCGGCCCCGGCGCCGGCGCCGAGGAGCGCATGGCCGATTTCGACGACGGCAGCCGCGGCGCCGAGGTCTGGCGCGCCTGCGCATTGTGCCATTCGCTGCGTCCCGACGACGGAAACCGCGCCGGCCCCAGCCTGCACCGGATCTTCGGTCGGCGGATCGCCAGCGTCGCGGGCTATGACTATTCGCCCGCCCTGCGCAGCATGGATATCATCTGGACCAGGGAAACGGTGGCGGCCTTGTTCGAACACGGACCCGAGGTCTACACGCCGGGCAGCCGGATGCCGGACCAGAGGGTGCCGGACCCTGCCGACCGCGCCGCACTGGTAGAGTTCCTGGCGCGCGTGACGGAATGAACATCGCGCTATGGCTTCAGCGCGCGGCAGTTGCGCGGGGCAGCGCCCCCGCCCTTCTGCGCGGCACGGATACCGTGGCCGATTATTCCGTCTTCCGCGACCGTGCGGCGGCCCTCGCGCAGGCGCTGGTCGAAAGGGGAATGGGTCCGGGCGTGCGGGTGGCGATTTTCGCGAAGAACTGCCCCGACTATCTGATTGCGCTGTTCGGCATCTGGTGGGCCGGCGCGGTGGCCGTGCCGGTCAATGCGCGCCTGCACCCGCGCGAGTTGGAGTTCATCGTGACCGACAGTGGCGCGGCTCTGGTGCTGTCGGACCGGGACGGGCTGGACCTGCCGATGCCGGTCGTGCGGCTGGACGGGCCGGGGTTTGCCGCCATGTCCGACCCCGCCGGCGCCGGTCCAGCACCGCAGCCGCATCGCGCCAGTGCGGACGATCTGGCCTGGCTGTTCTATACGTCGGGCACCACCGGCCGGCCGAAGGGCGTCTGCATCACCCACGGAATGCTGACCGCGGTCTCGTTGGCCTATCTTGCCGACGTCGATCCCGGCGCCGCGGAATCGGGGGCGCTCTATGCCGGGCCGATGAGCCACGGCGCCGGGATATATGCGCCCGTGCATGTGCTGGTGGGCCAACGCCACATCTGCCCGCCCGCAGGCAGCTACGATCCCGGGGCCGTGCTGGATCTGGCCGCGTCCTGCGGGCCGGTGTCGATGTTCCTTGCCCCCACCATGGTGCAGCGCCTGCTGGCCGAAGCGCAGGCGCAAGGGCGTCGCGGGAACGGCATCCGCACCATCGTCTATGGCGGCGGGCCGATGTATCTGGCCGATATCGTGGCGGCGGTGGACTGGTTCGGCCCGGTCTTCGTGCAGATCTACGGTCAGGGCGAATGTCCGATGGCGATCACCTGCCTGCCGCGCGATCGGGTCGCCGACCGGAGCCCGGGGTGGGAGAAGCGCGTCGGTTCGGTCGGCCGCGCACAGTCCCTGGTCGATGTTGCAGTGGCCGACGCCGATGGGCGGCCGCTTCCCGCCGGCAGCGTCGGCGAGATCATGGTGCGCGGCCTGCCGGTCATGCCCGGCTACTGGCGGAACCCGGAGGCCAGCGCCCGCGCGCTGCGCGACGGCTGGCTGATGACAGGCGACGTGGGGCGGCTCGATCCCGAAGGGTGGCTGACGCTGCTCGACCGGTCGAAGGATCTGATCATCTCGGGCGGATCGAACATCTATCCGCGCGAAGTCGAGGAGGTGCTGATCACCCATCCCTCGGTTGCCGAGGTTTCGGTCGTCGGTGCGCCCTCGGCGGAATGGGGCGAGGAGGTTGTGGCATTCGTCGTGCCCGCCCCCGGCGCGGCGCTGGACCCCGACGCGCTGGACCGGCACTGCCTGGCGCGGATTGCCCGTTTCAAGCGGCCGAAGCGGTATCTGGAACTGGCCGAACTGCCCAAGAACAACTACGGCAAGGTGCTCAAGACGGCATTGCGGGCGCAGCTCAGCGACGGGCGTTCCAGCTGAGCGAGGCATGGCGGCGGGTATAGAACTCGGCCATCAGACCCAACATCAGGAACGCCAGCGCAACCCAGAGGGCATAGGTGGGCGAGCTGAAATGCGGATTGTAATTCAGGAACATGAAGCCACGCGCCTGGTCGATGCAATGAAACAGCGGGTTCCAGTCGAATAGCCGGATCGTGGCACCGGGCAGCATATTGGCCACGAACATCTTGCCCGAGGCGATCATGTTGACCCTCTGGTAGATCTGCGTGACGATCGTCACCGCATCCGGCGCCCAGGGTTTCGCGGCCAGAAGCACCATCCCGATGGTGGCGCCAGACAGCCACGCCAGCCCGAACATCGCATAGGTGCCCACCGGGTCGTGGATGACGATGGGCCGGAAGGCGGCGTGGTAGATGAACAGCACCACGCCGGCCGACAGCGTCTGGAGATAGAGCGTGCTGAAGGCCGCCGCCGCGATCGAGATCACCGGATTCATCGGCGCATGTTTCATCATCGGCGAGGTCGGGCCCTCCGCATTCGCCACCGCGCCCACGGTCTTGATATGGGTGAGGAACAGGAAGACCCCCGACATGATGTAGAGCAGGAAGTCGCCCCGTATCGCCGTGCCGCGCAAGCCCAGAAGCTCGAACAGGACATAGAACACGACGACCAGCACCACGGTCTGCGAGATGTTGACCAGCAGCCCCACCACCGCGTTGCCGTGGGACTTGCGGACTTTGCGCACCGCGGAATGAAAGATTGTCTCGAGGATCTCGAACGCGCCCCGGGCGGGGGACTTCCTGACCTGCGGTCGAAACATGCCCGTCCTCGTTGGCCTGCGTGAAAAGCCTAGCCGCAGGTTCTTGCCGATCCCTTGACGTCAGAGGATAAGGCAGGCGGAACGGTCGGGCAAGGACACGTGGCGGATGGATCACGAAAGGCTGGCACAGGTGCTGCGCCGTCTCGCGCTCGAGGCCGGAGCGGCGATCATGGAGGTTTATCGCCGCCCCGGCTTCGATGTCCGGGCGAAGGACGATGACTCGCCGCTGACCGAGGCCGACGAGGCGGCCGACACGATCATCGCGCGGGGGCTGCGTGCGGCCTTTCCCGATCTCCCGCTGGTCACGGAAGAGCAGGCGGCCAGCCACGGGATCGAGGCCGCGACCTTCCTGATCGTCGATCCGCTGGACGGGACCAAGGAATTCGTCCGGCGACGCGGCGATTTCACCGTGAACATCGCCTATGTCGAAAACGGCGTGCCTGCCCGGGGGGTAGTCTATGCCCCGGCACGGGAGCGTCTGTTCTATACCGATGCCGAGGGGCGCGCGGTCGAGGAGAGCGGTGCCTTCGTCCCGGACGCTCCCGGCCCGCTGCGCCCTCTTGCGGTGTCGCGGCCCGACAATGGCGCTCTGGTCGTGGTGGCGTCCAAGTCTCACCGCGACGCTGCGACCGATTCCTATATCGCGCGCTATGCCGTGTCGGATTTCGCCGCCGCGGGTTCGTCGCTCAAGTTCTGTCTGGTGGCGGCGGGCGAGGCCGATCTCTATCCCCGGCTCGGCCGGACCATGGAATGGGATACTGCGGCGGGTGATGCCATCCTGCGGGCGGCGGGCGGGCAGGTTGTCGAGCTGGAGACGGGCCGTCCGCTCCGCTACGGCAAGCCCGGCTTCGCCAATCCGTTCTTCATCGCCCATGCCCCGGGCGTGGTGCTGAAATAGGTGTCGGGCCCATCGGTCTCGGTGATCGTGGCAAGCCACGGTCGTCCTGCGGACCTTGGCCTGTGCCTCCTGTCGCTGGCACAGCAGGACCATGACCGGCTCGAGGTGGTGGTGGTCGCCTGCCCGGCGGGCAGTTCGGCAGTCGGATCGGGGCCGTTTGCCGGTTCGGTGAAGCTCGTGTCCTTTGCCGAGCGCAATCTCTCGGCCGCGCGCAATGCCGGGGTGGCGCTGGCGGCGGGCGAGGTCGTGGCCTTCATCGACGACGATGCGGTGGCCGAGCCGACCTGGGCCGCCCGGCTCGCCGCGCCCTTCATGGATCCGGCGGTGATCCAGGCCGGCGGCTTCGTGCGCGGACGCAACGGTATCTCGTTGCAGTGGGGCGCGATGGAGATCGATGGCAGCGCGACCGACCATCCACTCGAGGTTCGGACCGACCGGGCAAGCCTCCTCCATGGAACAGCCGGGCGCGCGGTAAAGACGCAAGGGACGAACATGGCCTTCCGCCGCGCGGCGCTGGTCGAAGCTGGCGGGTTCGATCCCGCGTTGCGGTTCTATCTCGATGATGCCGACCTCAACCTTCGTCTTGCGGCGGGGGGCGGTCTGACGGCTGTCGTGCCGGATGCGCAGGTTCTGCACCGGTCCGCCCCTGGCCCCTATCGGCGCGCCGACCGCGTGCCGCGCAGCCTGCACGAGATCGGGGCATCGACTGCGGTGTTCCTGCGCCGGCATGCGCCGGGGGATACCGCGGCCGTCGAAGCGCTGCGGCACGGGCAGAGGCGTCGGCTCCTGCGGCACATGGTGGCAGGGCGGATCGGGCCGGAGGCGGTCGCGGCGCTGCTTGCGACGCTGGAGGATGGATTGACGGAGGGCGCCGGGCGGAGGGTGTCGCCGCCGCAATTCGCCTCGCCACCGCCGTTTCTGAGGTTCCCGTCGGCCGGGCCGGTCCCCGGTGCGGTGATCCTGTCGCGGCCCTGGAGTCGTGCGAAGGCGGAGGCGCGGGCGCGCCGGGCGCGCGAGGGCGGTGCGGTGGTGACGATACTGCATCTGCGCCCCGGTCCTCGGCGCCACCGGCTGTGGCTGCGCCCGGACGGCATCTGGGAGCAGTCGGGGGGGGTGTGGGGCGCTTCGGACCGCTCCGACCGCTGGCTGCGCCTCTGGACACCCTCGACGCGGCTGCGGCGCGAGATGCAGCGATTGTCCGCGTACCGGCCGGTTTCGTGACCGACAAACACGGATTTTACACTTCCGCTCCACAATGTTGACGCGCTTCCGGTCGAGGTGTTGACTTGCCCGGAGGCGGGCGACTACCGGTTGAGCAAGAGCGGTGCAGGGGGCGCGCGATGCGCAAGGTTAAGGTTCCACGGGTGACGAAGGCAGTGTTTCCCGTGGCGGGACTGGGTACGAGGTTTCTGCCGGCAACGAAGTCGATCCCCAAGGAGATCATGACGCTCGTCGATCGGCCGCTGATCCAGTATGCGATCGACGAGGCGCGGGCGGCCGGGATCCGCGATTTCATTTTTGTCACCTCCCGCGGCAAGTCGGCGCTCGAGGATTACTTTGACCACGCCCCCGATCTGGAAAACACGCTGCGCAAGGCCGGAAAGACGCAGCTGCTGGAGGTTCTGAAGGCCACGAACATGGATTCCGGCGCGATCGCCTATGTGCGCCAGAACCGGCCGCTCGGCCTTGGCCACGCCGTCTGGTGCGCCCGGCGGCTGATCGGCAACGAACCCTTCGCGGTGCTTTTGCCCGATGACGTCATCGCCGCCGAGAAGCCCTGCCTTCAGCAGATGGTCGAAGCCCATGCCGAGATCGGCGGCAATGTCGTTGCCGCGATGGAGGTGCCGCCGCAACGCACCGCGTCCTACGGCGTTCTGGATGTGTCCGAGGATCTTGGCTCTATGGTCAAGGTTGCCGGCATGGTCGAGAAGCCGGCACCCGGCACGGCGCCGTCGAACCTTGCGGTCATCGGCCGATACATCCTGACGCCGAAGGTGCTGAACAATCTCAACCGGATGAAGCAGGGCGCGGGTGGCGAGATCCAGTTGACCGATGCCATCGCCGAAGAGGCGGCAGCCGGTGCGGTGCACGGCTACCGGTTCCGCGGGCAGCGGTTCGACTGCGGCTCCAAGGCCGGTTTCCTGCAGGCCACGGTTGCCTTCGGTCTTGCCCGCGAAGACCTGCACGACGAACTGGCGTGCTATCTGCGCGAGATCGTCGCGCTGTCCGAGGCCGCCGAATAGATTGATCGCGCCTCCCCCCGTCATCCTCGACCTCAGCCGCAGCGTCTCGCGACTGGGTAAGGGCGCGGCAACCGGGATAGACCGGGTCGAACGTGCCTGGCTCGAGCATCTTCTGGATCTTCCGGGGACGGTTCTTGCGCTCGTCCGGATCGTTGGCGGCTTCTGCCTGCTGGACCGGACGGGGATGGCTGCCCTGCACTCGATGGGGGCAGAAGGGGTTCCTGCGCTGCGCCCGGCGCTGCGCCCGGCCCTTGTCTGGCGGCGCGATCCCATCCGGGCGCGGGCCGAGACCGCGGTGCGCCGGCTGGCGATCGACGCTGCCTCGCGCGGTCGGGTCGGCCGGCTCCTGAGGCACGGGCTGTCCCCCGGCTTCGTCTATCTGAACCTGGGCCACAGCAACCTCGATGCACGGATCTTCGCGGCGATTCGATCGTCGGGCGGGCGGTCGGGGGCGCTGATCCACGATACGATCCCGCTCGATCATCCCGAATTGGTCCGGCCCGACAGGATCGCGCCCTTCGCGAGGGCTGTCGCGGCGGCGGCCGCGGCCGACCGGCTGATCTGCAACTCCGCCCACACGGCCGAACGCCTTGTCTGGCACATCGCTGGAACGCGCTCCCCTCCGCCGGTGACGGTGGCGCATCTGGGGGTCGATCCGCCCGGCGTTCCCGGTCCACTGCCCGAAGGTGTCGCGCGGGACCGGCCGGTGTTCCTCGCGCTCGGAACGATCGAGCCGCGCAAGAACCTCGCCCTGCTGCTGGATGTCTGGCAGGCGCTGGCGCGGTCCCGGCCAGCCGGGGCGCTGCCTCAGCTCGTGATCGCCGGGCGCAGGGGTTGGGCCGGGCGCGACCTGCTTGCCCGGCTCGACGAGCGGCCGGTGGGGGTGCTGGAGCTTTCCGACGTGGACGATGGGGCGCGAGCAGCGCTTTTCCGCCATGCCACCGCGCTTCTGTTCCCGAGCCGTGCCGAAGGCTTCGGCCTGCCGCCGGCCGAAGCGGCCGCGGCCGGGCTTGCAGTGGTTTCGGCGCCGCTTCCGTCGGTGCGCGAAGTGCTTGGCGACTATCCCGTTTACGTCGATGCCAGCGATGGTTATGCTTGGCAGGAAACAATCCTGCGGCTGGCGTCGGGCGACGCAAGGCCGCGCGCGGAGGGGGCAGGGCGGGACGAGACGGTGCGGCTACCCACGTGGGCCGCGCATTTTCGGCAAGTCTTAAGCCTTTTCAGCGAGGGTGAAGTCCGGACCTGACGGGGCAAGTCGCGTGGGGCTTTGGCAACGATACCGTCTGAGACTGGCGCGCAAGCGCTGGCGGTTTCGTGCCTTCCGCAAGCGGCGCGAGCTTGAGCCGGTGGTCGACCGGACGGCGGGCATCCGACGCGACGCCATCCTGCTGTTCTGCTGCCTGCGCAACGAACGTATCCGGCTTCCCTTTTTCCTGTCCTACTACCGCAGGCTGGGCGTCGATCATTTCCTGTTCGTGGACAACGGGTCGGACGACGGGTCGCGCGAATACCTCGCCCAGCAGCCCGATGTGTCGGTCTGGTATTCCAGCCACAGCTACAAGCGGTCGCGTTTCGGCATGGACTGGTTGAACTGGCTGCTGATGCGCCACGGACACGGGCGCTGGACCCTGACCGTCGATGCGGACGAGTTTCTTGTCTATCCGTTCTGCGACACGCGGCCGCTGCGCGCGCTGACCGACTGGCTCGATGCGTCCTCGATCCGGTCCTTCGGGGCCATGCTGATCGACATGTATCCGAAAGGGCCGATCGATGCCGTGCCCTACTGCGAAGGGCAGGACCCGCTTGAGATCGCTGCCTGGTTCGATTCCGCGAACTACACGATCCGGCGCAACCACCGCTTCGGCAACCTGTGGATCCAGGGTGGCGCGCGGGCCCGGGTGTTCTTCGCCGATGCCCCGGAGCGGGCCCCGGCGCTGAACAAGATCCCGCTGGTGCGCTGGCACCGCGCCTATGTCTATGTCAGCTCGACCCATATGCTGCTGCCGCGGGGGCTGAACCTTGTCTACGACGAATGGGGGGGCGAAAAGGCCTCGGGCTGCCTTCTGCACGCGAAGTTCCTGCACACCCTGACCGAGAAGGCCGAGGAGGAACTGCACCGGAAGGAACATTTCGCCGCCTCGAAGGAATATTGCGCCTATCGCGAGGGGCTTCTGCGGCATCCGGACCTTTGGTGCCGCTGGTCGGAGAGATACATCAACTGGCGCCAGCTCGAGATCCTCGGACTGATGTCCAAGGGGAACTGGGCGTGACGCTCGGTTTCATCATACTGTGCCACACCGCGCTCGACCGCGCGGCGCAGGTCGCCCGGCACTGGGCGGAACGCGGCTGCCCCGTGGCGATCCACGTCGACACGCGGGTGGACCGCGCCGGCCTGACGGCGCTGCAGCATGAGCTTGCTGGCCACGACAACATCGTCTTCAGTCGCCGCCACCGCTGCGAATGGGGGACCTGGGGGCTGGTCGGGGCGACGATCGATGCCGCGACGCTGCTGCTCGCGCGCTTCCCGGGTGTCCGGCACGTCTATCTGGCCTCGGGCGCCTGCCTGCCGCTGCGTCCGGTCGAGGATCTGGTCGCCTATCTGGATGCCCGGCCACGGACCGATTTCATCCAGTCGGTGACGACCGCCGATGTGGGCTGGACGATCGGCGGGCTTGATCGCGAACGATTCACCTTGCGGTTTCCCTTTGCGTGGCGCCGGAACCGCTGGCTTTTCGACCGGTATGTATCCTTGCAGCGGCGGCTCGGCCTGCGGCGCCGAATCCCCGACGGGTTGGTGCCGCATCTCGGGTCGCAATGGTGGTGCCTGTCGCGCCCCACCCTGGAGGCGATCCTGAACGACCCGGACCGGCCGGTCTGGGACCGCTATTTCCGCCGGGTCTGGATCCCCGACGAAAGCTATTTCCAGACGCTTGTCCGGCTTCATTCCACCACGGTCGAGAGCCGCTCGCTGACGCTGTCCAAATTCGATTTCCAGGGCCAGCCCCACATCTTCTATGACGACCACCTGCAATTGCTGCGCCGGTCGGACTGTTTCGTGGCGCGCAAGATCTGGCCCCAGGCCGAGCGCCTCTATCAGACCTTTCTCGGACCCGGAACCGCCGCCCAGGCGCAGGCCGAACCGCAACCGGGCAAGATCGACCGTCTGTTCTCGCGCGCCGTCGAACGGCGGACGCGGGGACGTCCGGGCCTTTACATGCAAAGCCGATGGCCCAACGACGGATGGGAGAACGGGCGCACCGCCGCGCCCTACTCGGTCTTTCAGGGCTTCGCGGAAGTGTTCGAGGATTTCGAACTCTGGCTGGGGAAATGCATCGGCACAAGGGTTCACGGCCATCTGTTCGCGCCCGAGCGCGTGCAGTTCGCGGGCGGAGAGGCGGTGTTCAACGGCTGTCTGTCCGACAGTGCACGGCTGCGCGACTGGGAACCCCGGATGTTTCTGACGAACCTGATCTGGGCGACGCGGGGCGAACGGCAGTGCTTCCAGTTCGGGCCCGGCGACAACCAGGCGATCGCGCCCTTCTTCGCCGGCGATCCCAATGCCCAAGTGTCGGTCATCTCGGGCGCCTGGGCGATCCCGTTGTTCCGCATGAAGGGCGAATTCTCGGACATCCGGCGCGAGGCGGCACAGTTGCAGCGGATCGAGTCCGACCATCTGACGCTTCTGCGCAGCGTGCGGTGCAAGGCGCGCGTGCGGATCTGGACCTTGTCGGACTTTCTCGAGGCGCCGGTGGAGGCCCTGCAGGGTGTCATCGAGGAAATCAGCCCGACCGCCCTGCGCCGCCTCGGCGAGGCGCCGCGCCTGCGCGACCTGACCGGCTTCGGCCGGTTCCTGCAGGAGCTTCGCAACCAGGGGATGCAGCCGACGCTGGTGGGCGATGTGCCGCTGGACGATGAGGTGCCGGCGTCACCGGGGCGCCGCAGCCGGCCCTATCTGGTGCAATGAGCCCATGGGAGGTGCCGGTTTCGACAGTTTCATCCTGATCGCCGGGATGCGGACAGGGTCGAACTTTCTCGAGGCGAACCTCAACGCACTGGGCGGCGTCACCTGCCATGGCGAGGCGTTCAATCCCCATTTCATCGGCCGCAAGGATTGTTCCGAGCTGCTCGGTATCGACCTGGCGCAGCGCGACGCCGATCCGATCGCACTGCTAGAGGCAATGCGCCGGGCCGGGGGCATGCCGGGGTTCCGCTTCTTCCACGATCACGACCCGCGGGTGCTGGCCCATTGCCTTGCAGACCGGCGCTGCGCGAAGATCGTGCTGACGCGCAATCCGCTGGACAGCTACCTGTCATTACAGATCGCCAGGGAAACCGGGCAGTGGAAGCTGGGCGACGTGCGCCGTCGCAGGCGCGCGGTCGTCCGCTTCGAGCCGGCGGGATTCGAGCGGCATGTGGCCGAGCAGACGGCGTTCTACCGGACGGTGATGCAGGCGCTTCAGGTCTCGGGGCAGACCGCGCTCTGGCTCGACTATGACGACGTGCAGGATCTGGACGTGCTGAACGGGATTGCCGCCTTCCTGGGGGTCGAGGGACGGCTCCAGGCGCCGGTGGACAGCCTGAAGCGGCAGAATCCCGAGGATCCCGCCGAGAAGGTCGAAAACCCCGCGGAGATGGCGGCCGCGCTGGCAGGCCGCGACTGGTTCGACCTTGGCCGGGTGCCGGGACTCGAGCCGCGCCGGGGCGCGGCGATCGGCAGCTGGGTGGCAGCCTCCGGTGCCGGCGCGCTCTATGCGCCGGTGCGCGGCGGTCCGGAGCGGACGGTGCGGCGCTGGCTTGCCGCGCTGTCCGTTCCGGGGCGCGCGCCGGGGTTGCGGGACGGGCTGAGTCAGAAGGATCTGCGCCGTTGGCTGGCCGACTGGCCCGCCTCGCGATCCTTCACCGTGTTGCGTCACCCCCTGCCGCGGGCGTGGCATGTCTTTCACGGGCAGATCCTGACCGGCGCGCGCCCTCAGGCCCGTGCGGTCCTGGAACGCTTCGCCCGGATCGACCTGCCGCCACCCGGCACGCCCGCGCTGCCAGAGGAGATGGCCGAGGCGTTCCTGGGCTTTCTCCGGTTCCTGAAGGCCAATCTTGCCGGGCAGACCGCCGCGCGGATCGACCCGCACTGGGCCGGACAATCGGCGGTCCTTCAGGGGTTCGGGCAGGTGAAGCTGCCGGATTTCGTGCTGCGCGAGGAAGGCCTGGGCCGCGGGCTGCGCAGCCTGGCGGAAGAGATCGGCGCCCCCATGCCCCACCTCGCGGTCGACCCCGCCGACAGCACCCCGGGGCTCGACAGGGTCGTCACCGACGAGATGCAGGCGGCGGTGCGCGAGGCCTATCCGCGCGATTTCGCCCTGCTGGGCTTCGGCGACTGGCCGGGCTGAAGGGCCGGCCGCCTCGCGTCGGGGATCAGGCCGCCTGCGGGCTTCGCGCCTCGGTCAGGATCGCGTGCAGCGTCGTCGGATTGGAGTTCGCCCGCAGCTTGGTGCAGATGCCCGGATCCCGCATGGTCCGGGAGACGAGCGCGAGTGCCTTCAGATGCTCGACCCCCGAATCCTTGGGCGCGAAAAGGGTGAAGATCAGATCGACCGGCTGACGGTCAACGCTGTCGAAATCCATCGGCCGCTCCAGCCGGACGAACAGACCGACGATCCGCTCCATCCCTTCCAGGCGCGCATGCGGCAGCGCGATGCCGTGGCCCACGCCGGTGGGCCCGAGGCTTTCGCGTTCCTGAAGCCCGTCCATCGCGAGGGAAGGATCGATGCCGTAGATCCCGCCTGCCATGTCGGCGAGTTCCTGAAACAGGCGCTTCTTGCTGGTCATCTGTCCGATGACCCGCACGGCTTCGGGAGGAAGCAGGGTCGATATGTCCATGAACCTTGTCCGGGCCGCCGGGGCGTCCCTATTTGCTGTTGCGCGGGTCGATCCAGCCGATGTTTCCGTCGTCGCGGCGATAGACCACGTTCACCCCGCCATGCCCTTCGTTGCGGAACACCAGAAGCTTCTGGCCCGACAGCTCCATCTGCATCACCGCCTCGCCGACCGAGACCGAAGGCACCTTGGCCTCCATCTCGGCAATGATGATCGGTTGCAGCGTGTCGCCTTCGGCCCCCTCCGGTTCCTCGGATGCGGCGAGGATATAGGCGGAACCGGCGTCGAACTCAACAGGCCGCGCACGGCGGTCGTGATGGTCACGCAGCCGGCGCTTGTGCCGGCGCATCTGCTTGTCCATCTTCTCGCGGCAGCTTTCGAAGGCGGCATAGATCTCGGGCGCCTGGCCCCTTGCCTGGGCGGTCAGCCCGGTGGAGAGGTGAATCGTCGCCTCGCAGACAAGCTCGTGCCCGTTGCGGGAAAAGACCACGATGGCATCGGTCGGGCGCTGGGCGTACTTCTCGACCGTCTCGCCCAGCTCCGCCTTCACATGGGTCTGCAGAGCCTCGCCGATATCGATCTGCTTGCCACTGATCTGGTAGCGCATGGTGACTCCTTTGTCGGTTCGGACACCCGCATATCCTGCGACAGGCAGGCTTTACGGCCGGTGGATCCCGTTCTCCACGGATCGTGTGCGCGCGGGTCCCGGTGGGCGGGACCGCGGTCGCTGAAAGGGCGAGACTTCGCACGCATCGGATGTATTTGGCGATACGGTCCGGCGGCTGTCAACCGGCTGCCGAAGCGGCTCAGCCGATGCGGAAGCCCTGGCCCAGATAGACCCGGCGCACGTTCTCGTCGGCGATCACCTCGTCGGTGGTGCCCGACATCAGCACGCGCCCGTCGTGCAGGATGAAGGCGCGGTCGACGATTTCGAGCGTCTCGCGCACGTTGTGGTCGGTGATCAGCACCCCGATCCCGCGGCCCTTCAGGTCGTGGACGAGCCCCCGGATCTCTCCCACCGCAATCGGATCGACGCCTGCGAAGGGTTCGTCCAGCAGAACGTATTTCGGATCGGCGGCCAGGCAGCGCGCGATCTCGACCCGCCGCCTTTCGCCGCCCGACAGCGACAGTGCCGGGGCGCGGCGCAGGTGGGTGATGGAGAATTCGCCCAGCAGTTCCTCCAGCCGCTCGCGCCGCTTGTGCCGGTCGCCCTCGACGATCTCGAGCACCGCCAGGATGTTGTCCTCGACCGACAGACCGCGGAAGATCGACACTTCCTGCGGCAGATAGCCGAGCCCCAGCCGCGCCCGGCGATACATGGGCAGTGCGGTCACGTCGCGCCCGTCCAGGATCACCTCGCCGGAATCGGGGGTGACAAGGCCCGAGATGGCATAGAAGCATGTGGTCTTGCCCGACCCGTTGGGGCCGAGCAGGGCAACCACCTCGCCCCGGCCCAGATCGAGGTTCACGTCGCGCAGCACCGGGCGGCGGCGATAGCTCTTGCGAAGGCCGCGCACCCAGAGGCCGGCGCCGCCCTGCGCCGCGGTCAGGCCGGCGCTGCGCAGGGCATCCTCGGCGGCCATCAGTTTCCGCTGCCGGGCTGAAAGACGGTGCGCACCCGTCCTTCCATCCGGCCGGTCCCCGCGGTGAGGTCGGCCACCAGCCGCTCGCCCGCGATCGTGGCGCCGCCCTGGGTCAGCAGCACCGACCCCGACATCACCAGCGCGCCGCTGGTCACGTCATACCGGGCTTCCTGCGCCTCGGCCGCCTCGGCCGCCGTGGCCAGCGTTACCCCGCCCGAGGCGCGCACGGCGCGGATACCCTCGCCCGCGGTGCCGTAATCGACCTCTACCCGCGGCGCGGCCAGCCTCAGCTCTCCCTGCGCGACCACGACATTGCCAAGAAACACGGCCTGGCCCGTGGCATTGTCCACCTCCAGGCTGTCGGACGTCACCTCGACAGGCGCGCGCGTGTCCTGGCGCAGACCGGAAAAGCCGACCTGCATCCCCTGCGCCGCGGCGGGGAAGACCGGAACGACGGCCATAAGCAGAGCGGACAGGAACAGGGCTGGGGGGCGCATGCGGGCTCACGGGTCGGAATGTCCGGGCCGGTATAGCAGCCGCACGCCGTCCTTGAAAACCAGAACCTCGGCGCGGTCGCGGTCGGGGCGTTCGATCACCATTGCGCCCGCCTCGATCCGTCCCGGAGGACCGGATCCGACCACCGGCGCCGGGCTTTCCACCCGCGTCCGGTCCAGCGCGGCGACGAGCGTCGCGCTTTCCACCCGCCAGCCGCTGGAGGTTTCGATCAGCGCATCGCCCGACAGCACCAGAACGCCGCGATTGCGGTCGATCCGTGCCTCTGCGGCCCGTGCCTCGGTCCGGCCGCCGCCTTCGGTCACGAGCAGCAGCCGGGGTTCGGCCGCCCGTCCGCCGCCCCCGGTCGCATCCGGCAGCGTCTGTGCCATCCCGGCGGTCAGGCGGATCGCCGCGCCGTCCCGGGTCAGCCCGGTATATTCGGGCGCGGTCATCCGAGGTTCGCGCAGCAGCGCGTCGAGATCGGCCTCGGAATAGGGCAGCACATCGCCCGGTTCGCGCCCGCGCGACAGCAGGAACACCGTGGACAGAAGCGCCAGCCCGCCCAGCACCAGCCCGAGTTTCAGCGCTCCGACGATCCGCGAATAGGCCCCGCCGCCCCGCGCCATGGCACTAGTGCCGGAAGATGTCGCTGTCGTCGTCCCAGCCCATCAGGTCGAGCGCGGCGCGCGTGGGCAGGAAATCGAACAGGCGCTGTGCCAGGTCCATCCGCCCTTCGCGGACCAGCCGTGCCTCGAGTTCGGCGCGGAGACGGTGCAGATGCAGCACATCGGACGCGGCATAGTCCAGCTGCGCCTCGGTCAGCTGCTCGGCGCCCCAGTCCGACGTCTGCTGCTGCTTGGACACGTCGATGCCGACCAGATCCGCCAGCAGATACTTGAGTCCGTGCCGATCGGTGTAGGTGCGGGTGAGTTTCGACGCGATCTTGGTGCACCAGACCGGCGCGCAGTGGATTCCCAACCCGGCGCGCAGCGCGGCAAGGTCGAAGCGGGCATAATGGAACAGCTTGAGGCGCCCCGGGTCCGACAACAGCCGCGCCAGGTTCGGTGCCTCGGTCTGGCCGCGCGCGATCTGAACGAGATGCGCCGTGCCGTCCCCCGCCGAAAGCTGCACGAGGCACAGCCGGTCGCGCCGGGGGTCGAGGCCCATCGTCTCGGTGTCGACGGCGACCACGGAGCCGAGGTCCAGGTCGCCGGGCAGGTCGCGCGGGTGCAGGCGGATCGTCATGGGCGGGTCCATTGCGGTTGCGCGCCAGCCCTATCGCCGGGGACGGGGGCGGTCAACCGCGGCGGACCTTGCGGCGCGCCCGGCGGCTCTGTAACAGCGGTGTGACAGCGGTTGCGGACGGGGCAGGGAGTGTCGTTCGGCGTCTTTCTGGCCGTCCTCGGTGCGGCCTTCCTGCATGCGCTGTGGAATGCGCTGATCAAGACCGGGCGCTCGAAGGTGGGCGCGATGGTGGTCCTGTCGCTGATGGAGGTGCCGATCGGCCTTGCGGTGGCGGCCGGGCGGCCCTTGCCGGGGATCGAGGTGCTGCCCTGGATCGCCGCAGCCGGCTGTGCGCATTTCGCCTACAAGATGTTCCTGTCCTTCGCCTATGAACAGGGCGACCTGTCGCGCGTCTATCCGATCGCCCGCGGCGCCGCGCCGATGATCGTGGCGATTGTGGGCCTTGTCGCACTAGGCGAGGCGGTCAGCGGGCGCGAGTATCTGGGCATTGCGACAGTCGGCATCGGCATCGCGCTGATGGCGCGCGGCGTCTTCCGGGACGGGGAATCGCGCCGGCTTCTGCCCTTTGCGCTGGGGTCGGCGGCGGCGACCGCCAGCTATACGCTTATCGACGGGATCGGCGCGCGGATCTCGGGCGACGCGGTCGCCTATGTCGCCTGGCTGTTTGTCCTGGACGGGCTTCTGTTCGCCGCGGCGATGCTGGCGCTTCGCGGCCGGACGATCCTGCCGGCCGATACCCGGTCCTGGGGGCTGGGCGCGGTGGGCGGCATTGCCTCCTACGGAGCCTATGCGGTGTCGGTCTGGGCGATGACGGTGGCACCCATCGCACTGGTGGCCGCGCTGCGCGAGACCTCGATCCTGTTCGCCGTGCTGATCGGCTGGCTGGTGTTCGGCGAACGGATGACGCCCGGCAAGGCGGCCGCGGCGATGCTGATCGTCGTCGGCGTGGTGCTGACCCGGCTGTGACGTTCAGCGACCAGCCGGCAGAAGCTGCTGCGCGATCCCCGCACCGACCAGGTAGAGCGAGGTCAGGACCAGCCCCCAGTGCGCCCAGCTCTCGGGGTGGAAATCGACCCAGGCGGCCCAGCCGGCAAAGAAGGTCCAGGCCAGGGCCACCGGCAGCGACACCGCCCGCCAGCGTTCGGTGCGCACCGGATGGATGAATTTCAGCGGCGTGAACATCGCGCCGGCCAGAAGCACGACGATCGCGAGCGACAGCCAGAAATCGGGCTTCAGGGCGAAGATCACCACCGCGACCATGTTCCAGCATGCGGGGAAGCCGGCAAAGGAATTGTCCTTCGTCTTCATCCGTGTATCGGCGAAATACAGTGCCGAGGCGAAGGTGATGACGATGATCACCGCCCAGCCTGTCCAGCCCGGTAGCAAGCCGCTTGCGAACAGCGCATAGGCCGGGATGAATACATAGGTCAGATAATCGATGATCAGATCCAGCAGCACGCCGTCGATCTGCGGCGCCTGGGTGCGGACGTGGTAGCGGCGCGCCAGAGGGCCGTCGATTCCGTCCACGACGAAGGCCACGACCAGCCAGAGGAACATCAGGCTCCACTGCGCCTGCACCGCCGCCAGCATCGCAAGCATCGAGAATACCGCGCCCGTGGCGGTCAGCAGGTGAACCGAATAGGCCTTCAGAAACGGTGTCATCCTGTCGTCCTGCACGACCGGGTCGGCGGATGCAACGCCGCGCACACCGGCCTAGCCTGCGGTGGCGCGGGGATGGGCGGAGGCATAGACCTCCATCAGCCGCGCCGCATCGACGGCGGTATATGCCTGGGTGGTGGACAGGCTCGCGTGCCCCAGGAGCTCCTGGATCGCGCGCAGATCGCCTCCCGCGGCCAGCAGATGCGTGGCGAAGGAATGGCGCAGCGCGTGCGGGGTGGCGCTGGCTGGCAGCCCCATGCGGTTGCGCGCCCGCTCCATCGCCGCCTCGATGATCCGCGGATGCAACCTGCCGCCGCGCACGCCCCGGAACAGCGGAGTGCGCGGCGGCAGCGGATGCGGGCAGAGCCTGACATAGGCGCTTACCGCCTCGCGCGCGGCCGGCAGGACCGGGACCAGCCGTGCCTTGCCGCCCTTTCCGGTGATCCGCAGCACCTCTGCCAGCGGATGTGCACCGGCATCCAGACCCAGCGCCTCGGAGATCCGCAGCCCGCAACCGTAGAGCAGGGTCATCACCGCCGTGTCGCGGGCGGCGATCCAGGGGGCGCGGGCATCGGCGCCGATCTCGTCCAGCACCTCGCGCGCCGCGTCCTGCGACAACGGCCGCGGCAGCTTGCGCCGGTAGCGGGGCGCCCGCATCGACAGCGCCGCGCTGACATCCTGTCCGTCCCGGTCGGACAGCCAGCGCAGGAACGACTTGACCGCCGACAGCCGCCGGGCCAGCGACCGGGCCGAAACACCGCGGCCCTGTTCATGGGCCAGAAAGCTGCGCAAGTCGGAGAGCCGAAGCATCTCGGGGCGGGGCAGACCGCCGCCCCCCCGATGGGCAGCCAGGAACCCGAGAAACCGCGCAACGTCGTCGCGATAGGCCGTTACGGTCCGGTCCGCCGCCCCGTCGAGCGCCCGAAGGTGATCGCACCACCGCGACAGCGCGTCCGCCCCGGCAGCCGAAAGCGGCACGGTCATGCCAGCCAGCGGCGCATCATCCGCTCGAACACCGCGCCGAGGAAGGCCAGAAGGTCGGTGCCCTGTCCGGGGCGGAACTGGTGCGGATCCTCGGCGCCAAGGGCGAGCATCCCGGGCAGCCGGCCCTCGCCGAAATCGAGTCGCAACAGCGCCTCCGACCGGATGTCGGCGGCGCGGTCGCCGTGCACGGCGTCGTCCGGCGGCACCGCCTGGCGCAGCACCACCGCGCGCAGCGGCGCGCCGGGACGGCCCGCACCCATGTAGCGTGCGACGAACCCCGCGGGCACGGCGCGCAGGATCGCATCGATGTCCTCGGCGCCGGGATCGTCCCCCGCCGTCTCGATCGCCAGCCGCAGACTGTCCACCCGCAACGCCTCGGCCACCGGCCCGCGCAGGGTGTCCAGAAAGCCCGGAAAATCGGCCGGCTCGAGCAGCCGCAGAACCGCCCGGTGGACGATGTTGGTGCCGGCGAGGTTCTCGTAGGCGGCGGCGATCACCGACCGGTGGGTTTCCTCCAGCCGGTCGAGCCTTTCCTCCAGCCGGCGCATGGCGATGCCGCGCAGATCGACGATGTTGCCGCCCAGCGCATGTTCGTTC
>JBKBMT010000012.1:0-35002 GCA_046295655.1 Gemmobacter sp.
GTCGCCTCGATCACCTTGGCCATGGTATAGGTCTTGCCCGTGCCGGTCGCGCCCAGCAGCACTTGGTTCTGCTCGCCCGCCTCGATCCCCGCAACAAGCTCCGCTATGGCGGTCGGCTGGTCGCCCGCAGGCTGGAACGGAGCATGCAGCACGAAGCGGCGGCCACCTTCGAGCTTGGGCCGGGTCAGCACCTCGGGGCGCAGGACCGGGGCGTTGGTGTTGTTGTGGGGCATGGACGATTCCCTTCCGCCCCCAGAGCATGGGCTCTTTTTGTTCCGGTTCAAGGGCCCGCAGGCGGTCCTTCCCCGCGCACCTTGCGCGCCAGAGGGTGAACAGGCCGGCACCGACGACGATAGCGGCGCCAAGCGCAGTGTTTGCACTCAGGACATCGCCGAATATGGCAATGCCCAGCGCCGACGCAAAGACGAGCTGGAGATAGGCGAACGGCTGCACTGCGCTGGCCTCGGCCACCTCGAGTGCACGGATCATCAGCCAGTGACCCAGGGCGCCGGTGCAGCACAGGACCGCCATCCACACCCAGTCGGGCGGCGTCATCGGCTCCCAGAACCAGATGCCGACAAGGGTCAGGATCACCGCGCCGGCGGTGCCGGTCCAGAAGAAGCTGACCGAGGCCGGGTCGCGCCGCCCGACATACCGGGTGAGCAGCCCGTAGACGGCAAACATCGCCGCCGCCAGAAGCGGGAACAGCGCATCCGGGTCGAACACGGCATATCCCGGCCGCAGGATCACCAGCACACCGACAAGGCCGATCCCGACCGCGGTCCAGCGCCGCCAGCCGACCCGCTCGCCCAGAACCGGGCCGGACAGCGCCACGATCAGCAGCGGATAGACCGCAAAGACGGCGTGGGTCGCCACCAGACCCAGCCGCGTGAAAGCGGTTATGGCGACGCAGATCTGCAACGCAAGAAGAACGCCGCGGAACACCTGCCAGCCTGGATGGTGGCTGCGCACCGCGCCGCGCAGACCGCCCGGCGCCCGGGCCGCCACCACCATCACGAACAGCGCGAAGAACCAGTAGCGGATCATCACGACCATCCAGACATTGTACTCGCTGGCCAGATGCCGCGAGATCCCGTCCTGAGCTGCAAAGACCGCCGTGGTGGCGACCATCAGCCAGATCCCGAGGCGGGTGTTCTGTTCGGTCATGCCGGCTCCAGCCTGCCGCGGCTCATGTGGCGCTTGGCGCCGAATCCCGCCGCCCGCTCTACCCGAAAGCCCGCTGCCTGCAAGGCCCTGCGGACGTGCCCTGCGGCCGTGTAGGTGGCGAACGTGCCGCCCGGCGCGGTATGCGACGCCACCGCCCGCATCAGGCCCGGCTCCCAGAGTTCGGGATTCCTGGCCGGGCTGAAGCCGTCGAGGAACCAGGCGTCGGCGGCGCCGTCCCAGCTCGGCAGGGTCAAGCGCGCGTCGCCGACGATGATCTCTGCCTCGAGACCCTCGGCCCGGAACCGGCGCATGCCGTCGGACCAGGCGGCGAGGAAGGGGGCGGCCACGGCGGCGGCTTCGGGGAACGTGGCAAGGGCGCGTGCGATGTCACAGGCCGGCAGGGGATGCGCCTCGAACGATGTGAACCGGAGGCTGCCGGCGATCCCTGCCGCGCGCCAGGCGATCAGCGCCGCCAGCATGTTCAGTCCCGTGCCGAAACCCAGCTCGGCAATGTGGAAGCCCGGACGGAACCGCGCCGGAAGGTCGTTGCCGGCAAGAAAGACATGCCGCGTCTCGGAGAGCCCGTCGCGCAGGCTGAAGTAGGGATCTTCGTAGCGGCGGGACACCGGCACATCACCCTCTCGCCAGTCCAGTCCGTCCTGCATCGCCCCGCTCCTGCACTCGCTGCTTGCACATGCCACAGCTGCGGCGGCAAATGCCAGCAGGCGGCAGGGGGCGAAGGTGGCGGATCTGACGGTGATGGGGGCGGGCATCTTCGGCCTGTCGATCGCCTTCGAGGCAGCCCGCCGCGGGGCAAGGGTGGAGGTGATCGACCCGGCAGGTCCGGGTGACGGGGCTTCGGGCGGGCTTGTCGGGGCGCTTGCGCCCCACGCGCCGGATTCGGGTGGAGCGCTGCGCGAGGTCCAGTTCGCGGCGCTGTGCGACGCACCTGGCTTCTGGCAGGCGGTCGAGGCGGCGGGCGGGAAGCCAAGCGGTTACGGGCGCATCGGCCGGGTGCAGCCGCTTGCGGATGCGGCGGCGGTGGCGCGGGCACGGGCGCGTGGTGAGTCCGCCGTGGTGGCGTGGCACGGTCGGGCCGTCTGGCGGGTTCGCCCGGTCGCCGGGTCCTGGGAACCGGATATCGGCAGCGGCCTTGTCGTCGAGGACACGCTTTCGGCCCGGGTGCATCCGCGCCAGGCCTGCGCGGCCCTCGCGGCGGCAGTGCGGGCACTGGGCGGCAATATCGTGCCGGAAGGCGGGATATCGGGTCCGGTGATCTGGGCGACCGGGGCTGCCGGCCTTCTGGATCTGTCGGCAGCGCTGGGTTGGCAGGTGGGCGGTGGCGAGAAAGGGCAGGCCCTGGCGCTGGCGCATGACCCCGGTCCGGTGCCCATGATCCAGGCACCGGGGCTTTACATCGTTCCGCACGCCGACGGGACCGTGGCGGTCGGATCGACCAGCGAACGCACGTTTGCGGATCCGACCGCGACCGATGCGCAACTCGACGCGCTGCATGCCCGCGCCGTAGCGCTTTGCCCGGCGCTGGCCGGCGCGCCGATCGTCGCGCGCTGGGCAGGCGAACGGCCGCGGACCGCCTCGCGCCACCCGATCCTCGATGCGTGGCCGGGCCGGCCCGGGCACTTCGTGGCAAACGGCGGGTTCAAGATCGGCTTCGGTCTTGCGCCATGGGTCGGTCGCATCGCGGTCGATCTGGTGCTCGAGGGGCGCGACGCGGTCCCCGAGCCCTTCCGCCTCAGGCCGCCGCGATGATCAGCAGGATGGCACCCAGGATCACCCGGTAGACGACGTAAGGCGTGAAGCTGACGCGGGACAGGAACTGCATCATCAGCGCCAGCGCCGCCCAGGCCGCGAGGAACGCCAGAAAGGCCGCAATCCCGAGGTCCAGGAAGAACCCCGCATCCAGCGTCGCGCTGCCTGCCTTGCGCGCGAGGTAGGCGCCTGTCGCCAGTGTCACCGGCACCGACATCAGAACCGAGATCCGCGCCGCGGCGTGGCGCTCGTAGCCGAGCATCCTGGCTGCGGTCATGCAGATGCCCGACCGCGAGACACCGGGGATCAGCGCCACCGCCTGCCACAGCCCCATGAAAACGGCATGGCGCAGCGTCCAGGTCTCGGCCGCGCGTGTCTCGGGACTGAACCGATGCGCGAGATAGAGGCCGAGGCCGAAGACGATGGAGGTCGCACCGATCACCCGGATGTCCCGCAGCGCATCAATCCATCCTGTGGCGGCAAGCACGAAACCGAAAACCAGCGCGGGAATGGTCGCGACCGCGAGGCAGAGCGCGAGGAACGCTTCGGGCGTGGACAGACGCCCGGTCACGATCTGAACCGTGCCTGCCAGCGCGCGGCCGACATCGTGCCGGAAGTAGAGGCATACGGCAAGGATCGAGCCCAGGTGAACGGCGACGTCCAGCGCGATCGCGTCCGGTGTCGGGCCGTGCAGTTCGTGAAGCAGGATCAGATGCGCCGACGAGGAGATCGGCAGGAACTCGGTAATCCCCTGCACGATCGCGAGCAGGGCGAGCTGGAACAAGGTCATCGTGGCCTCGGGTGATTCGCGAGGCGCAGGTTAACGGGGTGACCTACGGGCGAAAGAGACAAGTTATGGAACTTATGCTGACCTAAAATGCGGGACTCATGGGTCGTGTCAGCGGAAAAATGCGTCAGGGGCGGAAAGTAAGTCACTAGTTATGACTTTTATTGCGTCTGCCGTTGCGGTATCACGCGTCCGGCATAGGGGAGGTCCGCCATGGCGCAACAAAAGATGCTCCGGTTCGTGACCGTGGCCAAGGAAATGCCGGAGAAGCGGCCGCCGGACCTGCGCTCGACCGATTTCCACGAGATCTATCGCGACTACGCCGCAGAGAAGGCCGCCGAACAGGCCGCCCGGTGCAGCCAGTGCGGCGTTCCCTACTGCCAGTCGCATTGCCCGCTGCACAACAACATCCCCGACTGGCTCCGGCTGACCGCCGAGGGGCGGCTTCATGAAGCCTACGAGGTCAGCCAGGCGACCAATACCTTTCCCGAGATATGCGGCCGCATCTGCCCGCAGGACCGGCTGTGCGAGGGCAACTGCGTCATCGAGAAATCGGGCCATGGCACGGTCACGATCGGCGCCATCGAACGCTACATCACCGATACCGCCTGGGAAGAAGGCTGGGTCCGCCCGATCCGCCCATCCGCGGAGCGCGCGGAAAGCGTGGGCATCATCGGGGCCGGGCCGGCAGGGCTGGCGGCCGCTGACGTGTTGCGGCGCGCCGGGGTGCAGGTCACCGTCTATGACCGCTACGATCGGGCGGGGGGGCTTCTGACCTATGGTATCCCCGGGTTCAAGCTGGAGAAACCGGTGGTCATGCAGCGGATCGAGCAGTTGCGGGACGGCGGCGTGACCTTCGTCCATGGCTGCGATGTAGGCCGCGATCTGAGCTTCGACGCAATCCACGGACAGCACGACGCGGTTCTCATCGCCACCGGCGTCTACCGGGCGCGCGATCTGACGCTGCCCGGGTCG
This sequence comes from Gemmobacter sp., assembly GCA_046295655.1. GTDB lineage: Bacteria > Pseudomonadota > Alphaproteobacteria > Rhodobacterales > Rhodobacteraceae > JBKBMT01. The sequence continues at coordinate 4,700 of JBKBMT010000012.1, forward strand.
GGGGCGACGGGCATCGTCGCGGCGCTGGACTATCTCACGGCGAGCAATCGCAAGGGCTTCGGCGACGACGTGCCGGCATTCGACGACGGCACGCTGAACGCCGAGGGCAAGCGCGTGGTGGTCATCGGGGGCGGCGACACGGCGATGGACTGCGTAAGGACTGCCGTCCGACAGGGCGCGGTAAGCGTGAAGTGCCTCTACCGCCGCGATCGGGCGAACATGCCGGGCAGCCAGCGCGAGGTGCAGAACGCCGAAGAAGAGGGTGTGGAATTCGTCTGGCTGTCCGCCCCCAAGGCATTCCTGTGCGATCCGCGGTTGACCGTGGAATCCGATCCTTCCTCGCCGGGCGGGCACGTCCGCGGTGTTCTGGTGCAGCGGATGCGTCTTGGCGCAGCCGATGCGACCGGCCGGCAGACACCCGAACTGATCGAAGGCGCGGAATACACCGAACCGGCCGATCTGGTGATCGAGGCTCTGGGTTTCGAACCCGAGGATCTGCCGAAGCTCTGGGGTGTCGAGGGGCTGACCGTGACCCGCTGGGGCACCATCCGGGCCGATTTCGCCACCCACGCCACCAGCCTGCCCGGCGTCTATGCCGCAGGTGATATCGTGCGCGGGGCATCGTTGGTCGTTTGGGCGATCCGCGACGGACGCGAGGCGGCCGAGGCAATCCTCGGCTATCTGGCGCAACCGGCCGCGGTGGCGGCGGAATGAGCCCGGTCCGTCTAGCCTGTCTGGCCGGCGCCGCGATCGCCGCCTGTTCCGGCGTGGCGGTGGCCTCTGGTGCCTTTGCCCCGCCCGAAGGTTGCACCGGCTTCCTGACCGTCCAGTCACGCAACTGCAAGCTTTCGAACCACTACATCTGCGAGGGCGATCCCCCGGGCGATCAGTGGCGGGTCGATTTCGGCCAGTATGGCCCCTATTTCGTCAGCCGTATCGACCGCGAGACGCAATGGGTCGAGTCGATCTCGCTGACCGACGGGCTGCGGACCGTCCTGCTGCCGGATCCGGTCGATCCCGCATCGTTCTCGGGCCTGCTTGTCACCGGGACCGACACCTTCGATTTCCGCCAGCTGCGCGACGACGGGCTGGAGACGCGGGTGCGCGGTTTCGACACGCTGACCGGACGCAAGGTCGTGATCGACGGCGTGACCCTTGAAGAGACAAGTTTCGAGTTCCGCGAGACGCTGGCCGACGGCACCCAGATCGCCCGCGCGCGGGGGCGGGAATACATCAGCCGCGAGTGGCGGATGTTCCTGTCAGGCCCATCGGAATGGGACGACGGCGAGGGCTGGCTGCCGATGGATTTCAGCCCGGTGGAGTTCATCCGCCCGGGCGAACCGGGGTTCTTCTCGACCCAACCGAAATACGAATGCGACGCGCTGATGTCGCAGGCCGATCCCGCGAAGGAGAACCGCCATGAGCCGCTTTGACGCCGCCTGGGCCGCCGCCGAGCAAGCCAAACGCCGGAAGGTGGCGGAGACCGGGCTGTATCGCGACGAGGACGAACATGCCTCCTGCGGCGTGGGCCTCGTGGTCGCGATCTCGGGCAAGCCCAGTCGCAAGGTGGTGCAGGCCGGGATCGATGCGCTGAAGGCGGTGTGGCACCGCGGCGCGGTCGATGCCGATGGCAAGACCGGCGATGGCGCGGGAATCCATGTGCAGATCCCGGTGCCATTCTTCTACGACCAGGTGCGCCGCACCGGGCACGAACCCGATCAGGCCAAGCTGATCGCCGTCGGTCAGGTGTTCCTGCCGCGGACGGACTTCAGTGCACAGGAGCGGTGCCGGACCATCGTCGAGACGGAAGTGCTGCGCATGGGCCACTATATCTACGGCTGGCGCCACGTCCCGGTGAACATCGAGGTTCTGGGCGAGAAGGCCAATGCCACGAGACCCGAGATCGAACAGATCCTGATCCGCTGCGAAAAGGACATCGACGCCGAGGAATTCGAGCGCGAACTTTACATCATGCGCCGGCGGATCGAGAAGGCGGCGATCGCCGCGCAGATCCAGGGGCTGTATCTGTGCAGTCTCTCGTGCCGCAGCCTCATCTACAAGGGCATGATGCTGGCCGAACAGGTGGCGGTGTTCTATCCCGACCTTCTGGACGAGCGATTCGAAAGCGCCTTCGCGATCTATCACCAGCGCTATTCCACCAATACCTTCCCGCAATGGTGGCTGGCGCAGCCCTTCCGCATGCTGGCCCACAACGGCGAGATCAACACGCTGAAGGGGAACATCAACTGGATGCGCAGCCACGAGATCCGCATGGCCTCGAACGCCTTCGGCGAGATGGCCGAGGACATCAAGCCGATCATCCCGGCCGGTGCCTCGGATTCCGGCGCGCTGGATGCGGTGTTCGAAGTCATGGTGCGGGCCGGGCGCAACGCACCGATGGCCAAGACCATGCTGGTTCCCGAAGCCTGGAGCAAGTCCACCGTCGAGATGCCCAAGGCCTGGGCCGACATGTACGCCTATTGCAACGCGGTGATGGAACCCTGGGACGGCCCGGCCGCGCTGGCCATGACCGACGGGCGCTGGGTCTGCGGCGGGCTGGATCGCAACGGACTGCGTCCGATGCGTTATGTCGTCACCGGCGACGGGCTGCTGATCGCCGGCTCCGAGGCGGGCATGGTGCCGGTGGATGAGTCCACCGTGCGCGAGAAGGGTGCGCTGGGTCCGGGGCAGATGATCGCGGTTGACATGGTCGAGGGCAAGCTGTTCCACGACCGCGCGCTGAAGGACAAGCTCGCCGCCGCACAGCCCTTCGGCGACTGGATCGAGAAGGTCGTGGACCTGAACGCACTGATGCGGGACGTGCCCGAGCACGCGCTGTTCTCGGGTGCCGAACTGCGCCAGCGCCAGGTCGCGGCCGGCTATACGATGGAGGAACTGGAGCAGGTTCTTGCCCCGATGGCCGAGGACGGCAAGGAGATGGTGGCCTCGATGGGCGATGACACGCCGCCCGCGGTGCTGTCCAGGGTCTATCGCCCGATCTCGCACTACTTCCGCCAGAACTTCAGCCAGGTGACGAACCCGCCGATCGATTCCTTGCGCGAAACCCGGGTGATGAGCCTCAAGACCCGGTTCGGGAATCTTAAGAACGTGCTGGACGAGGATTCGAGCCAGACCGAGATCCTGGTTCTGGAAAGCCCGTTCGTGGCGAATGCGGAATTCGAGGAGATGGTGCGCCATTTTGGCGAGGCGGTCGCCTTCATCGACTGCACCTTTCCGGCCGGCGCCGACCAGGACGCGCTGCGCCTCGGGCTGGAGCGGATCCGGGCCGAAGCCGAGGACGCGGTGCGCTCGGGCGCGGCACATCTGGTCCTGACCGACGAGCATCAGGACGCGGACAAGGTGGCGATGCCGATGATACTCGCCACCTCGGCGGTTCATTCCTGGCTGACCCGCAAGGGACTTCGCACCTTCTGTTCGGTCAACGTGCGGTCGGCTGAATGCATCGACCCCCATTACTTCGCGGTGCTGATCGGTTGCGGGGCGACGACCGTCAACGCCTATCTCGCGCAGGACTCCATCGCAGACCGCCTGAAGCGCGGCCTTCTGGAGGGCAGCCTGGAGGATGCGTTGCGCCGCTATCGCGATGCGATCGACGCGGGCCTTCTGAAGATCATGTCGAAGATGGGCATTTCGGTGATCTCGTCCTATCGCGGCGGACTGAATTTCGAGGCGATCGGACTCAGCCGGGCAATGGTGGCGGAATACTTCCCCGGCATGCACAGCCGGATCTCCGGCATCGGCCTCACCGGCATCCAGATGAAGCTGGAGGAGGTGCACGCCCGCGGGTTCCGTGCCGGCGACACGGTCCTGCCGGTCGGCGGGTTCTACAAGGCCCGCCGGTCGGGCGAGAAACACGCCTGGGAAGCCCAGACGATGCACCTTCTGCAATCGGCCTGCGACCGGGCATCCTACGACCTGTGGAAACAGTATTCGGCCGCGATGCGGGCGAACCCGCCGATCCACCTGCGCGACCTTCTGGACGTCAAGCCGCTGGGCAAGCCTGTTCCGCTGGAAGAGGTCGAATCGATCACATCGATCCGCAAGCGATTCGTCACGCCGGGCATGTCGCTGGGGGCGCTGAGCCCCGAGGCGCACATGACGCTGAATATCGCCATGAACCGGATCGGGGCCAAGTCCGACAGCGGCGAGGGCGGCGAGGATCCGGCGCATCATCACCCGCTGCCGAACGGCGACAACCCGTCGGCCAAGATCAAGCAGGTGGCAAGTGGTCGGTTCGGGGTGACGGCCGAATATCTGAATGCCTGCGAGGAGCTTGAGATAAAGATCGCCCAGGGCGCCAAGCCGGGCGAAGGCGGGCAGTTGCCCGGGATGAAGGTGACCAATCTGATCGCACGGCTGCGTCATTCCACGCCCGGGGTGACGCTGATCTCGCCGCCGCCGCACCACGACATCTATTCGATCGAGGATCTGGCGCAGCTGATCTACGACCTGAAACAGATCAACCCGCGCGCCAAGGTGACGGTCAAGCTGGTTTCGTCCTCGGGCGTGGGCACCATCGCGGCGGGCGTGGCCAAGGCCAAGGCAGACGTCATCCTGATCTCGGGCCACAACGGCGGCACGGGGGCCAGCCCGGCAACCAGCATCAAATATGCCGGGCTGCCGTGGGAAATGGGGCTGACCGAGGCGCATCAGGTGCTGGCCATGAACAACCTGCGCGAACGGGTCACGCTGCGCACCGACGGAGGCCTGCGGACCGGGCGCGACATCATCATCGCGGCGATGATGGGCGCCGAGGAATACGGCATCGGCACCGCCGCGCTGATCGCCATGGGCTGCATCATGGTGCGGCAGTGCCAGTCGAACACCTGCCCGGTGGGCGTCTGCACCCAGGACGAGCGGCTGCGGGCGAAGTTCACCGGGACGGCCGACAAGGTGGTGAACCTCATCACCTTCTATGCGCAGGAGGTCCGCGAGCATCTGGCCTCGATCGGCGCGCGCAGCCTTGACGAGATCATCGGCCGCGCCGACCTGCTGACCCAGGTCAGCCGCGGGGCGGCGCATCTGGACGATCTCGACCTGAACCCGCTGCTGATCACCGTCGATGGCGCGTCGCGGATCACCTACGACCGGTCGCGCCCGCGCAACGCCGTTCCGGACACGCTCGATGCCGAGATCATCCGCGACGGCGCACGGTTCTTCGAGGACGGCGAGAAGATGCAGCTGTCCTACGCGGTCAGGAACACTCACCGGACGATCGGCGCGCGCGCGTCAAGCCATGTGGTCCGCCGCTTCGGGATGAGGAACGACCTGCAGCCCGACCATCTCACGGTGAAGCTGACGGGATCCTGCGGGCAGTCGCTGGGCGCTTTCCTCGTGCACGGGATCAAGCTGGAGGTCTCGGGCGACGCCAACGACTATGTCGGCAAGGGGCTCAGCGGCGGGCTGATCGTGGTGCGTCCGCCGATGAACAGCCCGCTCGAGGCGGCCCGGAACACGATCATCGGCAATACGGTGCTGTATGGTGCGACCGGGGGCTACCTGTTCGCCGCGGGCCGGGCCGGCGAACGCTTTGCGGTGCGCAACTCCGGCGCGCATGTCGTGGTCGAGGGCTGCGGTTCGAACGGCTGCGAATACATGACCGGCGGGGTCGCGGTGATCCTCGGGTCGATCGGGGCGAACTTCGGCGCCGGCATGACCGGCGGCATGGCCTATGTCTACGACCCTCAGGGTGTGGCCGAGGATTACATGAACCTCGACACGCTCGTCACCTGTGCGGTCAGCCACCCGAACTGGGAGGCGCAACTGAAGGAACTGATCGAGCGCCATGCCGCCGAGACCGGCAGCCGCAGTGCGGCCGAGATCCTGCGTCACTGGGACAGCGAGCGGCGCAACTTCCTGCAGGTCTGCCCCAAGGAGATGCTCGTGCATCTGCCCTATCCGCTGTCGGACGAGGCACAGGCCATTCCGGCGCAGTGACCGCAGGGCGCGCGCGGCGGCTCAGGCCGCCGCAAGGACCCGTGCTTCGGGCCCGCGCAACACGGCCCGGGCCGTCGGCATCGCGGCCCGGTTCCGGTCAAGCTCGGGGAACAGCGACAGGATCTCGCCCCGGATAGCCGGATCGGCCATCATGGCATGATCGCCGGGATGGAAGCTTTCGGTCAGCGCGCCCTCGGCCAGAACGATCTCGTGCCGGTCGAACATGATGTGGTGATAGGACACGGTTGCGCAGGGGACGGCCACAACCGCCTTCCCATCGACCAGATGCCGCGCCGCCGCCAGAACCTCTTCCTGACCGAAGAACAGTTCGGCCCGCCACCCTGTCACCAGCATCCGGTGCTGCGGTGACACGAACAGCGGCCGGCTGTTGCCCAGCACGCCCCGCGCGAAACGGATCGGCGCGAAGCGCCCGACGCCGGCCACGGAGCGGCTGCCGGTCCAGACAAGGGGCTGCGCGCCCCGGTCCCGGGTCAGGACCAGATCACCGGGCCGCAAACGCTCGACCGGCATCGGTCCGGCCGGCGTGCCGATTCGCGTGCCCGCGACGAAACAGGGCAGGAAGACGTTGACCGGCCGGTTCACCGCAAGGCCGAGGGCGTTGTTGGTGACGACGCCGGTCAGGGTGATCGACTGGATCGGCAACGCGGTGAGCGGCGCGTTCGCGCCGGCACTCAGGCCGGGCGCAAGGAACGTCCGGCCGGCGACATCCTGGAAGATGACGACCGTCGCCGTCGCGGTGGTCCCGTTCACATAGGTGATCGTCGCCGAATAGGCGGTCGCGGCATCGAAGACAAAGCTCTGCGGACCCGCGCCGATGTCGGTGACGAAAGTCTCGTTCCGAACATTGTTGTTCTGGTCGAGGGCATCGTTGTTGTTGGTATCGTTCGCCGTGACCGTGACGATTTTGGTTGCCAAGGCATTGCCGGGGCCGCCGTAGGTGCGCCCGACCAGAGCCGACGCATTCTCGGCCAAGGTATTGCCTTCGGTCGGGTCGATGATGGTATCGAACCCGAGATGGATCGCCTGCCAGGTGGGCATCTGCCTGCCTCTGCCCGTTCCTCGCCCGGCAGTCGTTGATCGCTGCCGGGTCGGGTTCGGGTCGCTGTCCCATGCGTGGCAATTTGCGAACAGGAATGTGGCGAAAGTTTGGCACTGATCCCGGCGACAGTGCAATCACCGGCTGAGTGACCGATCGTCGGTTCGCGGGGTGGCGCGGGACGGCCACATTTCGGCTCGGTTTTTCCCCGCCGTCGGCATGTCGGGGACACACTTCCGTGCAGATTCCGGGGAAACCCCGGTGCGCGACCGGGCGCGGAGAGCAGCGCGATGCCGAATGTCTGGCTTGGGATCTATCTTGGAACGGGGCCGATCATCGACCCGACCGAAGGCAACCAGGTGGCCGAGAATGCGGGCCTCCTGGTCGGCATGACCTTCGGCAGCAGCGGCAATACGCTTGTCAACCGGATTACCGAGATCACCGCGTTCGATTCCAATGGCAACGGCTATCTGGAGCAGAACAACAACATCGCGAACGAGACCTTCACGGCCGACATCGGCAGCGGCCTCCAGACCTTCATCTACGACGCCGGGGGGCTGTTCAACGTCACGGTGACCTTCATCGACGGATCGACCGCGAACGTGCAGGTTCCGATCTTTCAAGCCACGACCGGCGAGCTTTTCCTTGCGCCTTCGGCCTCTCCGGCGGTCAACGCGACGCTGACGTCGGCCCCGATCCGGTCGATCACCATCACCTCGGTGCAGAACGCGACCTTCGCCGGAATGACGGCGAACCGGGCCGATCTGAACTTCCCCACCTGCTTCGTGGCCGATACGCCGATTCCCACACCGGACGGGATGCGGCCGGCCGTTCTCCTGCGGCCCGGCGATCCGGTCATCACCCGCGACAGCGGGGTGCAACCTGTCCGCTGGGTCGGTCGCAAGCAGGTCCCCGGCTTCGGCGTCTTTGCACCGATGCGTTTCCTTCCGGGTGCGTTCGGTGAGCACGGTTTGCTCGAGTTCTCGCCGCAGCACCGGGTTGCGATCGGAGGCTGGCGAGTGGAGCTGCTGTTCGGTCAGACCGAAGTTCTTGTAGCCGCGGTGCACCTGGTCGACGGACGCCGCGTCGTCCGCGCGCCGCGGCCGGTCGTCACCTATGTGCATCTGATGTTCGATCGGCACGAGCTGATCGACCTCGGCGGATTGGTCGCGGAAAGCTTCCATCCCGGGGACACGGCACTGGCGGCAGATCCGGCGATGACGGCCGAGCTTTTCGCTCTGTTTCCCGAGCTGCGTCAGCCTGACCACCGGCCCGCCACCGCCCGACAGGTTCTGCGACGCCACGAGACCATGCTGCTGGACGCCTGAGCGGGCGCAGAGGGCGCGGCATAACTTGACCCCCGCGCGGAGCGCCGTCACAAGGCCGCATGGTCCGGCGCGCAGGCAAGAGCGGCAGAAGAAAGGGCGAAGAGGCCCGGCCTGGGTGGCGCCGGCGGCTGCGGCGCGGCCTCCGGTGGGCGCTTCTCGGGATCGCGGGGGCATGGCTTGTGATCCTTGCGGTGGTGGCCCTGTTCTCCGTCGTCGATCCGCCGCGGGGGATCTACATGCGGCAGGAGGCCGCGCGCCTGGGCGGGATCCGGCAGGAATGGGCCGACTGGTCACAGATCGCGCCGGTCATGGGCCGGTCCGCGGTCGCGGCAGAGGATGCCAACTTCTGCCTTCACTGGGGTTTCGACATGGCCGCAATCCGCCAGGCGCTGGACGAGGGCTCGGGCCGCGGGGCATCGACCATCACCCAGCAGGTGGTCAAGAACGTCTTTCTTTGGCACGGGCGCAGCTGGAGCCGGAAGGCGATGGAGGCCGCGTTGACCCCGATCGTGGAAACCTTCTGGTCGAAGCGGCGGATCCTCGAGGTCTATCTCAACGTCGCCGAGTTCGACGAGGGCGTGTTCGGCGTCGCGGCGGCGGCACAGCACTATTTCAAGGTGCCCCCGGACCGACTGACCCCGCAGCAGGCGGCGCGGCTGGCCGCAGTGCTGCCCAGCCCCAAGACGCGCGATGCCGCACGTCCGTCGGCCTTCGTCCGCACCCGCGCTGCCCGCATCGTGGACGGCGCCGAAACGATCCGCCGCGACGGGCGCGCTGCCTGTTTCGAGGATTGATCTTTCCCGCGGCACGGGGCAGGTAGGAACGGGCTCTGTAACGGAACCTGCATGAACCGCCTGTTCCATTTCCCGCTCTCCCCCTACTGCCGCAAGGTCCGCCTGACGCTTGCGGAGAAGCGCATCGAGGTGGAGCTGGTCGAGGAACGCTACTGGGAACAGGGGGCCGACTTCCTGCGCCGCAACCCCGCCGGCAAGGTGCCGGTGCTGCGACTGGACGGCCGCACGCTGTCGGAAAGTCAGGCGATCTGCGAGTATCTGGACGAGACGCATCCCGCCCCGCCGCTTCTGCCCCGCGACCCCGACGGTCGCTACGAGGTGCGGCGGCTTTGCGCGTGGTTCGACGACAAGTTCCATGACGAGGTGACGTCGAAACTGGTCTACGAACGGGTCAACAAGAAGATCATGGGCCAGGGTTATCCCGAGAGCCGCGCGATCAAGTTCGGTGCGTCACGGATCAAGTACCATCTCGACTACATGGGCTGGTTGCTGGAGGGACGGCGGTGGCTGGCCGGGGACGCGATGACACTGGCCGATTTCGCCGCGGCGGCGCATCTTTCGTGTCTGGACTACATATCGGACGTGGACTGGAACCGGAATGCCGCGGTCAAGGACTGGTATGCAAAGATAAAGTCGCGCCCGTCGTTCCGGTCGATCCTGGCCGATCAGGTGCCCGGTTTCCCGCCGCCGCCTCATTATGCCGACCTCGACTTCTGATGCGGGTGGGTCCGCCAGCCCGCCCGATGCGACGGATCTGGCACGCCGGCTGAAGGCCCGCGCACGAACGGAGGGTTTTGCGGCCGCCGGCATCTGCGCCCCGGGTTCCATCCCCGAAGCGGCAGGCCGGCTTGCGGCCTTCGTGGCGTCGGACCGGCACGGACAGATGGCATGGCTGGCGGAACGGATGGTGTGGCGCGGCAATCCGGCGGCGCTCTGGCCCGAGGCGCGGTCGATCCTGATGCTGGCGGACTGCTACACGCCCGGCCACGATCCGATGGAGTTGCTGACGGCGCGCGAGCGGGGCGTGATCAGCGTCTACGCCCAGGGGCGCGACTATCACGACCTGATCAAGAAGCGGCTGAAGCGTCTGGGCCGCTGGCTGATCGACGAGGCGGGCGGCCAGATCAAGGTGTTTGTCGATACCGCGCCGGTGATGGAGAAGCCGCTGGCACAGGCCGCCGGGATCGGCTGGCAGGGCAAGCACACGAACCTCCTGAGCCGCGACCTGGGCAACTGGTTCTTCCTCGGCGCCATCTTCACGACGCTGGAATTGCCTTGCGACACCGCCGAGGGCGAGCATTGCGGGAGCTGCACCGCCTGTCTGGACATCTGCCCGACGCGGGCCTTTCCCGCGCCCTTCCAGCTCGACGCGCGCCGCTGCATTTCCTACCTGACGATCGAGCATCGCGGGCCGGTGGACCCCGCGCTGCGGCCGCTGATGGGCAACCGGATCTACGGTTGTGACGACTGCCTGGCGGTGTGCCCCTGGAACAAGTTTGCACAGGCAGCCTCCGAGGCGGGTTATGCTGCCCGCATCGGCGCGCCGCCCCTTGCCGAGCTTGCTGCGCTGGACGATGCCGCATTCCGCCTGCGGTTCGCGGGAAGTCCGATCAAGCGGATCGGGCGCGACCGCTTCGTGCGCAATGTGCTCTATGCGATCGGAAATTCGGAAACGCCGTCGCTTGCGCCCGCGGCACTGGCCCTGACGGAAGATGCCGATGCCACCGTTGCCGAAGCCGCGCGCTGGGCGGTCGGCCGGCTTTCGCTGATCTAGGACAGTCCGCTCGCCCGATGGTTGCGAATCGTGCTATGGTATCGGTCCGTTATCCTGGGAGGATCGCATGACACGCCATGTTGCAGACAAGCGCGCACCGAGCGACGGGGGTCGCGTTCGCGCCTTTGTGGACGTTGCGCGCAAGAGCGGAGCGGAGGAAACCCATCCGGCGGTGCAGACCCTTGCGAAACGGTCGGTGCCCCGGGAAGAGGGTCGCCGGTTCCTCGAGTTCCTGCGTATCGCCCGCGGCCGCGAAGCCTGAGCGGAATGCGAAACGCCGCCCCTTCCGGGGGCGGCGTTGTCTTCTCGACCCGAACACGGGTCAGGCCTGTTCGGCGTCCTCGCGCTTCTTCTCGACGATTTCCTCGCCGGTTTCCTGATCGACCATCTTCATGCCGAGCCGGACCTTCCCGCGTTCGTCGAAGCCGAGAAGCTTGACCTTCACTTCCTGGCCTTCCTTGAGCACCTCGTTGGGGTGGTTCAGCCGCTTGGCGGCGATCTGGCTGACGTGCACCAGTCCGTCGCGCTTGCCGAAGAAGTTGACGAAGGCGCCGAAGTCCACGAGCTTGACCACCTTCCCGGTGTAGATCTTGCCCTCCTCGGGCTCTGCCACGATCGACCAGATCATCTCGTGCGCCTTGCGGATCGAGTCGGCGTTGGACGAGGCAATCTTGATCACGCCGTCGTCGTTGATGTCCACCTTTGCGCCCGAGACCTCGACAATCTCGCGGATGACCTTCCCGCCCGACCCGATGACCTCGCGGATCTTGTCGGTCGGGATGGTGAGCGTCTCGATCCGGGGCGCATGTTCGCCCAGCCCCTTGGGCATGGACAGCGCCTTGGACATCTCGGCAAGGATGTGCAGCCGTCCGTCGCGCGCCTGTGCCAGCGCCTGTTCCATGATCTCGGGGGTAATCCCAGCGACCTTGATGTCCATCTGCAGCGAGGTGATACCCTTCTCGGTCCCGGCCACCTTGAAATCCATGTCGCCGAGGTGGTCCTCGTCACCGAGGATGTCGGTCAGGACAGCCCAGCGTCCATCGTCCTCGAGGATCAGACCCATGGCCACACCAGCGACCGGCGCCTTGAGCGGCACACCGGCGTCCATCATCGACAGGCTCGACCCGCAGACCGTCGCCATCGAGGACGAACCGTTCGATTCGGTGATCTCCGAGACGATGCGGATGGTGTAGGGAAAGTCGGTCGGCGCCGGCAGGACCGCCTGCAACGCCCGCCACGCCAGCTTGCCGTGCCCGATCTCGCGCCGGCCGGGGGGGCCGAAGCGCCCGACTTCGCCCACCGAATAGGGCGGGAAGTTGTAGTGCAGCAGGAAGTTCGAACGCGAATTGCCGTGCAGCGCGTCGATGATCTGCTCGTCCTCGCCGGTGCCCAGCGTGGTGACGCAAAGCGCCTGGGTCTCGCCGCGGGTGAACAGCGCAGAGCCGTGCGTGCGGGGCAGGACGCCGGTTTCGCACACGATGGGACGCACGGTCGTGTGGTCGCGCCCGTCGATCCGGGCGCCGCCGGAGATGATGTCACCGCGCAGGATCGAGGATTCCAGCTTCTTGATCGCCGCATCGAGGTTCGGATCCGCCCGATCTTCCTCGGACACTGCGGCGCGGATCGCCTCGACCGCCGCGGCGATCGCATTGGTGCGCTCCTGCTTGTTGCGGATTGCGAAGGCGGCGCGCATCTGCGTCTCGCCTGCCGCCTTCACGCGCTGGTAGAGCGCGGAATAGTCCGGCGGAGCGAAGTCGAATGGTTCGCGGGCGCTTTCCTCGGCGAAGTCGATGATGAGGTCGATCACCGGCTGCATCGCCTCGTGGCCGAACTTGACCGCCCCCAGCATCTCGGCCTCCGACAGCTCGTAAGCCTCGGATTCGACCATCATCACCGCGTTCTTGGTTCCGGCGATCACCAGATCCAGTCGCTGCTCGGGGTTTTCGCGCAGCTTCTGCATGTCGTCCACGGTGGGGTTCAGCACGTAGTTGCCGTTGACGAAGCCGACGCGCGCGGCACCGATCGGACCCATGAAGGGCACGCCCGAAATGGTCAGCGCGGCCGACGCGGCGATCATGCCGACGATGTCGGGCTCGTTCACGAGGTCATGGCTGAGGACGGTGACGATCACCAGAACCTCGTTGCGGAACCCCTCGACGAACAGCGGGCGGATCGGACGGTCGATCAGCCGCGAGGTCAGCGTCTCCTTCTCGGAGGGGCGCGCCTCGCGCTTGAAGAAGCCGCCGGGCACCTTGCCCGCGGCGTAATAGCGTTCCTGGTAGTGGACGGTCAGCGGGAAGAAATCCTGCCCCGGCTTGGCCGTCTTGGCAAAGGTGACATTGGCCATGACCGAGGTCTCGCCCAGCGTGGCGATGACCGATCCGTCGGCCTGACGGGCAACCTTTCCGGTTTCCAGTGTCAGCGTTTCCTCGCCCCACTGGATCGACTTTTTCGTGATGTTGAACATTCCGTATCCTCTGGGAGCGCTCCCGGGCCTTCCCGGGTCTCCCGTTCCTATGGCGGCCCCATTGCCGCCGCCCCTATCCTTCGCATGTGCCCGGGGCTGGGGGCGTCACGTCTCAGATGCGCGGGCCATACATGAAATCTCGGGCAAGGGAAAGCCGAGTGTTGGCGCGGTGCAAGCACCCGAGGGTCAGCACCAGGAAAAGCAAACGCCCGCCCCAGACGGAGCGGGCGCAGAATGGAACTGCTGCGCGGTTCAGCGACGCAGGCCGAGGCGCTGGATGAGCGACTGGTAGCGGCCTTCGTCCTTGGCCTTCAGGTAGTCCAGAAGCTTGCGACGCTGCGCGACCAGTTTCAGCAACCCGCGGCGGGAATGGTTGTCCTTCTTGTGGGTCTTGAAATGCTCGGTCAGCGTGGCGATGCGCGAGGACAGGATCGCGACCTGAACCTCGGGCGAGCCAGTGTCGCCTTCCGTGGTCGCGAAGTCCTTGATGACGCGCGCCTTGTCTTCGACTGTGATCGACATCGGGGTCTCCTTTCAAGGTGATGGCGCAAGCCGGGATGTCGTCCAGCAGGGCCCGTGGAGGCACCGCCCGCTCGGGCGGATGCGGGCGTATAGGGGAAAACCGTGCCGAGATAAAGCGGCTTTTCGACAACTGGAGCCGAAGCGGCGCGCCGGCGGACAAGAATGGCCGGAAAAGCGCCATGATCCCCATGAGTTCTGGTGCAGCGGAGAAGGGCCCTTCGGCGGGGAAGAACCCTCCGGCAAGTCGCGAGGTGACGGGCGATGGTAACGCTTCTGATGGGATTGATCGGGCTTCTCCTGATCGGGATGGCGGCGGATGCGCTGACCGCGGATACGGGATCCGGGGACGAGGAGGACGAGGAGCCCGGAACCTCGACCGAGGGGGTGGCCGAGACCGCCGACGGGGACCTCGTCCAGCAGGCCATGCAGTCGGAGACGGCCGAGATGTCGGATGCCGGAGAGGTACCGGATTCGACCGATCCGCCTGCGCCGGCGGAAGCCGGCCAGAACCTGTCCGGGACCGAAAGCGCCGACAATCTGATCGGCAGCGACAGTGATGACCTTCTGGCCGGTCTGCGGGGCAACGATGCCCTGTCGGGGATGGGCGGCAACGACACCCTTCACGGCGGAAAGGGCGACGACCTGTTGTTTGGGGGCGACGGGGACGATCAGCTGTACGGAGGGCCGGGCAACGATACGCTGCATGGCGAGGCCGGGAACGATGCTCTGCAAGGCGACAGCGGCGACGACGAGCTTTACGGGCACGAAGGCCATGACCTGCTGATCGGCGGCGCGGGCAACGACACGCTGGTCGGCGGCGGCGGCAACGATACGCTGATCGGCGGGCCCGGTGACGACTGGCTCGCAGGCGGGCATGGCGACGATGTGCTTCGCGGGGACGCGGGGCAGGACACGCTGGACGGGGGCGAAGGGAATGACACGCTGGTGGGTGCGGTCACGGGCTTTGCCGGCGATCAGGGCAACTATCTGAACGGCGGGCCTGGCGACGACCTTCTCCTGCTTGGCAGCGGCGACGTCGCGACGGGCGGCGAGGGGGCGGACAGGTTCGTTCTGGGCGAATGGGTGAACGGTGCGCCGGCGCGGATCATGGATTTCGACATCGCGTTCGACGAGCTGATCGTGGTCTATGATCCGGCCAGCGTCGCGCAGCCGCAGGTCGGCGTCCTGCCGGGCGAGGATCCGGCCGATGCGGTGATCGTCCTGAACGGTGTGGCCCTTGCCAGCGTTGCGGGCGGTTCGGGGCTCACTGCGGATGCGATCCGCCTCGTGCCCGAGCTGCCCGCGGCGGTCTGACAGCGGCGCCCGACCGAAACGCGGTTGCCCTCGAACGGCCAGGTGGCGTAACAGTCTGCCGGCGCATGGTGCCCGAGTGCGCCCGTGGAGGTTTGCCGCATGTCCGATGCCTTTGTCTGCGATGCCGTCCGCACGCCGATCGGCCGCTACGGCGGCGCCCTTGCCGGCGTGCGCGCGGATGATCTGGCCGCGGTTCCGATCGCGGCGTTGCGGTCGCGCAATCCCGGGGTCGACTGGGGCGCAATCGACGACGTGATCCTCGGCTGTGCGAACCAGGCCGGAGAGGACAACCGCAATGTGGCGCGGATGGCGGCGCTGCTTGCGGGGCTGCCGGTGGAGGTGCCGGGGACCACGGTCAACAGGCTCTGCGGTTCGGGTCTCGATGCGGTGGGCATGGCCGCGCGGGCGATCCGCGCCGGCGATGCCGATCTCGTGATCGCGGGTGGCGTCGAGCACATGACCCGCGCGCCCTTCGTGATGCCCAAGGCCGACGCGGCATTCTCCCGCGCCAATGCGGTCCATGACACGACGATCGGGTGGCGGTTCGTCAACCCGCGGATGAAGGCGCAGTACGGTATCGACTCCATGCCCCAGACGGCCGACAACGTGGCCGCAGACTGGGCGATTTCGCGCGACGATCAGGATGCCTTCGCGGCCCGCAGCCAGGCGCGCTGGGCAGCAGCACAGGCACGGGGGCTGTTTGCCGAAGAGATCGCGCCGGTGACGGTGCCCCAGCGCAAGGGCGAACCGCTCGTCGTCGATACCGACGAACATCCCCGCCCCGGTACCGGCATCGACCAGCTTGCAAGGCTCAAGGGCATCAACGGACCGGATCTTAGCGTGACCGCCGGCAACGCGAGCGGCGTCAACGACGGGGCTGCGGCGCTGATCGTCGCATCAGAGGCGGCCGCCCGGGCCCATGGGCTGACGCCGCGGGCCCGGATCGTCGGCATGGTCGCGGCCGGGGTCGAGCCGCGGATCATGGGCATCGGGCCGGTGCCTGCCGTCCGCAAGCTGCTGGAGCGTCTCGGTCTCGGGATCGACCGGATGGACGTGATCGAACTGAACGAGGCCTTCGCTGCGCAGGCCCTTGCGGTGCTGCGCGACCTCGGGCTGCCGGACGATGCGCCTCACGTCAACCCGAACGGGGGTGCGATCGCGATGGGCCATCCGCTGGGCATGTCCGGCGCGCGGCTGGTCACGACGGCGCTCTACCAGCTGCACCGCATCGGGGGCAGATACGCGCTCTGCACGATGTGCGTCGGAGTCGGTCAGGGTGTCGCCCTCGTGATGGAGCGGGTCTGACGGATCGCGCGCAGCGGGCAGCCCCCCGATCGCGCCCGCTGCCCCTGGGCGGCGGACATGTCAATTCGGGATGGCAGCAAGCAGGGTTGCATGGCGGGCGAGATAGGCCGCGCGGACCTCGGCCGGCGGCCTCAGATGAAGCTCGAGCGAACCGAGGATCCCGGGGCCGGGCCGGGAAAAGAACCGATCGGCCTCTGCCTCGGTGAAACCGGCGATCTCGACCGCCTCGACCCAGGCCGAGATCCGGTCGGCCCGCTTGATCGCGGTCTTGATCGCTGGGGGCAGGACTGCGGGCAGCCCGAACCGGATATGGATTGCTGCCGCAAGCCGGCGGTCAAGATCGCCATAGCCAGCACCTATCGCAGCCTTGACCGGGCTGATCATGTCCCCGATCACGTATTCCGGCGCGTCGTGCAGCAAGGCCGCAAGTCGCCAGCGGGGCGCGGCGCCCGGGTTGCCCAGCCCGAAGATCCGTTCGACCAGCAGCGAGTGCTCGGCAACCGAATAGGGCCAGTCGCCCCGGGTCTGACCGTTCCAGCGCGCCACGAAGGCGAGGCCATGGGCGATGTCCTCGATCTCGATGTCGACCGGGGTCGGATCGAGAAGATCGAGCCGGCGCCCCGACAGCATCCGCTGCCAGGCGCGCGGTTGTGCCCCTGCCCGTCCCCTGCCCATTCCCTGCCCCGCGTTGATCGACTCGTCGGTGCTAGCGAAGCCGGACGGGGATTGTCAAAGCGTCAGTCCGGCCGGCGTAGCGCGCCGACTGCGGTCGCCGGCGCCGTGACCCCGCCATCGAACACGAGGGTCACAGCCCCGTTTCCGGCCGATCGCGCCTCGCGGATGGTGGCGTAGTGCTCAACCTCGCTGCGCGACAGCAGCTCGCCTGCGACCAGGCTTTCCAGCTCCAGTCGATAGGTCCCGGGCGGCAGCGCCCGACCTGCGGCGTCGACCCCGGCCCAGATCAGCGGCCCTGCGGCAAGCCCCACAGCTTCGCGCACCACCTCGCGCCCGGCAGGGTCGGTGACGACCAGAACTGCCGAATCGGCCTGCGGGTCGGGACGCGCCTCGATGGTCACGAGGCGCCCATCCAGGTGAACCGGCGCGGCGATGCGGGCCTCCATCCCGATCCATCCGGAAAGCTGGGCAAGATTGGCGACGCCAAGCTGACCGGCCAGCGTCTCGAGCATCTGGTTGGTCCGAACCTGCTGTTCGACCCCCGAGAAGGTGGCCAGTTGCACCGCGAAGTCGGTGGATTGCATCGGATTGAGCGGATCCTGGTTCTGAAGCTGAACTGTGAGCATGCGCAGGAAGGTCTGGAAATCCGCCCCGTTCCGGGCGGCAGGTCGGGTCGCGGCGGCGAAGCTGCCTGGCGCAGTGGTGACGGTGGAGGTCTGCATGCGAAGCCTTTCAGAGCCTGAGATCGAGAAGTCTGCCGTGCGGCAGGGCCGTAAGGCGGGCCGCAGGCGGGGATGCCGCATCGTCCGGAGGCGGGTCCGCCGGTTCTGTCGCCGCGACACCGTCCGAGGGCGCGCCGCCGAAGTCCGCAAAGCTGAAGCCGCCGGCGGAAAACCCCAGGTCTCGCAGATCCGCCGCCAGCTGGCCTGAACTGCGACGCATCAGATCGAGGGTCTCGGGACGTTCGGCCTGGACCACGACACGCATGATCTCGCCCTCCTGCACGAGGGTCAGCCTGACCCGTCCCAGTTCGGCCGGTTCGAGCGAAAGTTCGACCCTGCCCGACGACATCCGCACGACCGCATCAGCGACCTGACGCACCGCCGACGGCTGCGAGACGACCGGAGGTGTCACAGGCTGCGGGGTGGGCTGGGGAACACCCGCATGGACCGGCACCGGACCGGCGGCTGGGGGGGGCGCACCCGGCTGTCCGGGCTCGGCCGGCGGATTCGACGATGTGGCGCGCAGCGCAAGCATGCTCTGGCCCTGTTCCGGCGCAGCGGACGGCGAGGCGGGGCGGTCGGGCCGGAAGACATCGCGTCCACCTTGGGCGCCGGGCGACAGGATCACCGCCGTCCCTTGCGCCCGGATGGCATGTGCCGTTCCTGCGGCGGGATCGATTGCTTGCGATTGGCCACCCTCGTCTGCCGCCTCGTGTCGGATCAGGGAAATTCCCTTAACGCCGGGGATCGCCACCGCCACTGACGGCGGCGTGTCGGGCGCAACCGGAACCTCGGCCTCGACCTCCGCCTGCGGCCGCTCGATGTCCGAGCCGCTGATGGACCGGGCGCCGGCGTCGGCCCCGTCGCCCTTGGCCGCGATGGCAGCAAGCCATGCCCCGGCAACATCCTGATGCACCGCATCGGCGCGAGCCGGGCCAGTCGTCTCCTCCGCGCCGGACCGCCTGTTCGTCACCATCTGGACTGCAATCATCATGCCGCAGGCCCCTTCGCAGCTGCAGTCCCAATCTGACCGGACGGGATTACCAAGTCTTTACCGCCAACGGTCAGACTGGCGGAAAGCGAAAGGAGCCCCTCCATGCTACCTCCCGTCTCGTTGCCGGCGCAGGCCGCGATCTCAGGCACGGAAGCGACCCTGCGGCGCCGCGCGGCCGAGCTTGAAGCGACATTCCTTGCGGAAATGCTGGGGCACGCCGGCCTGGCCGCGACGACGGCCTTCTGCGGCGGTCCGGGGGAAGAACAGTTCGCATCCTTCCTGCGACGCGCCCAGGCGGATGCGATGGTCCGGGCCGGCGGCATCGGCCTTGCCGAACAGATCTTCCGCAGCCTGAAGGATCGCTCTCATGACGGAGCATGAACTCGACGGCGGGCTGGAGAGCCTGCTGGTGACGCTGCGCGCGGACCTGCTGACGGGCCGGCTGGACAGGCTGGACCGGCTGGCCGAAGCGATCGAACGCGCAACTGCCGAGGCCGAGGCCGCACCGCCGCCGGTCGAGGCGTTGCGGCGCATCCGGCGGCTGGCCGATGGGATCACCGCGCCCGCCGAAGCGGCGATGCGCGGCATACGGGCCGCGCGGCTGCGCGTCGCCGAGATCGCCGCCGCCCGACAGGGGTTCGCGCCCTACGGTATCGACGGGCAGCGCCGCGCGCTGCCGCCGACCGGCCCGGCAGATCCGCGACGGGTCTGACGCGTTCCGGCTAAAATGCCCGGCATTTCGGGCGCGGTGCTTAGCACTCTCTTAGAACGTCGCAGTGCCTTATCGCCGTGCATCCTTGGCGGGATGGCGCGGCGGGATCACCGGACAGCCGGACCTCCGCAGGGACAGAAGGACCGACGGCGCCGCCGGCCAGGCGGCGGAAACTGCCGCGCCCGGTACCGATCCGGCGGCTCAGCAAGGAACGAAACGCATGTCGTCCATTCTTACCAACACCGGCGCGATGGTCGCGCTTCAGACGCTGAAGGGGATCAACCAGAACCTCGGAAGGGTCCAGTCCGAGATATCGACGGGCAAGTCGGTCGCCACCGCGCGGGACAATGCCGCGGTCTGGGCAATCTCCAAGGTCATGGAGTCCGACGTCAAGGGATTCAAGGGCATCTCGGACAGCCTGTCGCTCGGCTCCTCGACGCTTGCCGTCGCCCGGCAGGCCGCCGAAACGGTCACGGACCTCCTGACCGAGATCAAGGGAAAGATCGTCGCCGCCCAGGAACAGAACGTCGATCGCGGCAAGATCCAGGCGGATATCGATGCTCTGACCGGCCAGATCGGCACCGTGGTCGGATCGGCACAGTTCAACGGGCTGAACCTCGTCAACGGCTCGGTCGCCGGGATGAACGTGCTTGCCTCGCTTGACCGTGCAGGCAGTACCGTGACCGCCTCGTCCATCGCGGTGACAGCGCAGGACCTGTCCTTCGGCGCCTATGTCGCCAACGACGTCTTCTCTGCCTCGAGCAGCGGCACGATCTCGGGCGCAGGCGATACCTTCGTGCTGTCGCTCGATGCGGGCGGCGGTGCGGACGACATCACCATCGCGGACGGTGCCAATGCGTGGGCCGCCGGCGACAAGATCTCGATGCGCGTGGGCGACCGTGCGGTGAGCTACACCGTATCGGAAGCCGATGTGGCGAGCGGCGCGAACTCGGTCCCCGACCTGATCGCCGTCGGGCTGAAAAACGCCATCGACGCGCTGGGAATCGAGGGGCTGGTTGTCGACTACGACAGCGCATCGCCGGGTCAGTTGAGCTTTACCAACAACGGCACCCGGGATCTGACGGTGGGTGGCAGCTATACCAACGCCGGGGCCGGCGGTCTGGGGGCGCTGGCGCAGATCGACGTCGTCAGCAACACCGCCGATGCGCTGACGCGGATCGAGACCATGCTGCAGACGTCGATCAACGCGGCGGCCGCCTTCGGGTCGGCGCAGAAGCGGATCGACATCCAGAACGACTTCGTCGGCAAGCTGTCGGATTCGCTGCGGGCGGGCATCGGTGCGATGGTCGACGCGGACATGGAAGAGGCGTCGGCCCGGTTGCAGGCACTGCAGGTGCAGCAGCAACTCGGAGTCCAGGCGCTCTCGATCGCCAACCAGCAGCCGCAGAACATCCTCGCGCTGTTCCGATGACGCCGAGGCGGGGGCGCCCGGCATCGGGTGCCCCCTGCCGCCATCCGCAAGGCCTTTCAGCAAGGAACGACAATGACCGCGCTCGATCACGCCCGAACCGCCTATGCGCGGCCACAATCCCCCGGACGCAGCCCGCGCACACTCGAATACGATCTTCTGGCGCGCGTCACGCGGCGGATGGAGGCATCCTGGAGCCGGCATAAGAAGGATTTCCCGGGCCTTGCCGCCGCGCTCGACGAGAACGCCCGGCTCTGGACGACCTTCGCCGCGGATGTCGCAGCGCCCGGGAATGCGCTTCCCGCACCTCTTCGCGCGCAGATCTTCTATCTCTTCCAGTTCACCCAGGCGCATACGCGGCGGGTGCTGGCCGGCGCGGCCTCGGTCGAAGCGCTGGTGGAGATCAATCTTTCGGTGATGCGGGGATTGCGCGGCGAAACCGGGCGCGTCGACGGGGGGGCGGCGGAATGACCGGCCTGATCCTCAAGCTCTCACCGCACGAGCGGGTTCTGATAAACGGCGCCGTGATCGAGAACGGCGACCGCCGCTGCCGGTTCGCCGTCATGACGCCCAATGCCCAGATCCTGCGACTTCGCGACGCAATCCACCCCGGCGACGTGAATACCCCGGTGCGGCGGGTGTGCTACCTTGCGCAACTCGTGCTCTCCGGCGACATGACGGCCGAGGACGCACACATGCAGCTTCTGCGCGGGATCGAACAGTTGAGCCAGATCCTCACCGACCCCGACAGCCGGATGCAACTGACGCTCGCCTCGCGCGGGGTGATGGCCGGCCAGCACTATCAGGCTCTGAGGGCATTGCGCAGCCTGCTTCCGCGCGAGGAGCGGCTGCTTGCCGCCTCGTCCCGGACATGACGTTTCAGCCGATCGTCCCGGTCGGCGGATACGGAGGCTGGGCGTTCCTGAAACGCACCATGGACCGGCAGCTTGCCGTCCATGCGGCGCAGCCCGCCCTTCGGCGTGACGCCGACTATTTTCGGGGCCGGATCGCCCAGATCGAGAGCGCCGAACAGCTTGTCGCGGACCGTCGGCTCCTGCGCGTGGCGCTCGGTGCCTTCGGACTGGAGGCCGACATCGACAACCGCTTCTTCATCCGCAAGGTACTCGATGACGGCACGCTCGACCCGAAGGCGCTTGCGAACCGGCTGGCGGACAAGCGCTATCAAGCGTTGTCGGCGGCCTTCGGCTTCGGCGACTTCGCCGTTCCGCGCAGCCGCATCGGCGGCTTTGCGGAGCGGATAGTCGCCGCCTGGGAATCCCGGCAGTTCGAAGCTGCCGTCGGGACCGTGGACGAGAACCTGCGCCTGGCCCTGAATGCGCGACGCGACCTTGCCGAGATCGGCGGCAAGACGATGTCCGAGCCGGCGCGCTGGTTCACCGTGATGGCCCAGCCGCCGCTGCGCAAGGTGTTCGAGGTCGCCTATGGCCTTCCGCCCGCCTTCGCAGCACTCGATGTCGATCGGCAGCGTGTCATTCTGGAGGACAAGTCGAGGGCTGCGTTCGGAAGCCGCGGGGTGTCGCAGTTCACTGACCCCGAGCGCATGGAGCAATTGCTGCGACGCTTCCTGATCCGCGCCGAGGCTGCGCAGGGTCCGGCGACGACCGCACCGGCAAGCGCTGCGCTGCACCTCCTGCGTCAACAGGTCCCGCCCTTGCCGCGGCCCGGCTGAGGCGCGCCCGATCCCTCAGGGCGTGGGCCGACACGGCCTGATCCGAGGTTGGCAGCTTGCCACCACCGGCCACGGCGTCAGCGCTTGCCCAGGCAGGCACGCAGGACAGCGAAGCTTGCCGCGACGCCATCCGTCTCTTCTTCGGCGAGGAAGGCATCGAGGTCAGGCCACACGGCAATCGCGCGATCCACGAGCGGGTCGGACCCTGCGACGTAGAGCCCTGCCTGGATCATCGGCTCTGCCCGATCCCAGGCGCCGAGCAGGCGTCGAGCATCGGAGATCAGCGCATTCTCCTCATCGCTGGCCGCATCGGGAAGGCTGCGCGAGAGCGACCGCAACAGGTCGATGGCCGGAAACCGGCCGCGTTCCGCGATCCGGCGATCGAGCACCACATGCCCGTCCAGCGTGCCGCGCAGGATGTCGGCAACCGGTTCGTCCATGTCCGCACCGGGCACCAGCACCGTGAACACGGCGGTAATGTCGCCGGCGCCCGCCGGACCCGGCCCGGCCCGTTCCGCGAGTCCCATGACCAGAGGCGCGACCGAGGGCGGATAGCCCCGCAGCCCGGCCCCCTCCCCGGCAGCCAGCGCGATCTCGCGATGCGCCTCGGCAAACCGGGTGATCGAATCGGCCAGAAACAGCACCTGCAGACCCTGATCCCGGAAATGTTCGGCCACGGCCATCGCCGTCCATGCGCAGCGGCGGCGCAGGATCGGCGAGGTATCCGAGGTCGCGCAGACAACGACCGACCGGGCGAGACCCGCGGGTCCGAGCACCCTTCCTGTAAACTCGCGCAGTTCGCGCCCCCGCTCTCCGATCATCGCGATCACCACGACATCGGCCTCCACCCCGCGCGCAAGAGCGCCCAGAAGCGTCGACTTGCCGACCCCGGGGCCGGCAAACAGCCCGATCCGCTGGCCGCGAACGAGTGGAAGCAGCGTGTTGAACGCCCGCAGGCCGGTCTCTAGCCGGGGGCCGAGAGGCCGCCGGAAAGCCGGGGCCGGTGGCGCCGCACGAAGCGGCCGCGCCGCCGGCCCGCCCAGCAACGGCCGACCATCGAGCGGTCGTCCGTCCGGGTCGATGATCCGCCCCAGCCAGCCCTCGTCCGGCGCAATGCGGACCGCGCCCTCCAGAACGACGGCGTCACCGCTTCCCAGCCCCTCGCCCCCGCCGTCGCAGATCGCGCGCAGCTGGCCCGCCTCGATTGCCAGCACCTCGCCGCTGCGGAGAGTCCCGCTGCGGTCGCACACACTGATCGCATCTGCGACCGCTGCGACCTCAGACAGACCGTCGATGCGCAGCACACCGCCGCTCAGCGCCGCGATCCGCCCGACCCGGCGGATCACCCGTGTCCGTTGCAACTGGCCTCGCAATCCGGCGAACAGATCGGTGCGCATTTCATGTAGCCATTTTGTTCCGCCTTACCGTTTCTAAACGAATCGCCCTTAAGCGTTGATGAAACCGCAGGGAGAAACCCGCATGTTCGACACCGGAACCGAAGTTGTTCAGATGGCGCGCGCCCTTGCCCGGCATGCGGCCGCGCGCCAGGGCGTGATCGCGCGCAACGTCGCGCATGCCGATACGCCGGGCTATCGGGCGGTGGACTTGCCGGCCTTCGGCAGCGTCTGGCGCGATACGGGACAGACCGGCATGCGCGCGACCCGCCCCGGCCATGGACTGGAGAGCCGCTTGCTCACCTTCCGGGCTGTGGCGGTGGACGGCGGGACGAGCCCGAACGGAAATTCGGTTTCGCTGGAGGCCGAGATGGTCCGGGCCGCCGATGCGCGCGCGCAGCACGATCTCGCGCTCGCGATACAGCGCAGCCTCTCGGGTACCATGCGCTCCGCACTTGGACGGAGGTGAAAGGATGACCGATCTCGTCCGCAGCCTTTCGCTGTCGGCCTCCGGGATGGAGGCGCAGGCACGCCGCCTCCGCCACGTCACCGAAAACGTGGCAAATGCCGACACTCCCGGCTATCGCCGCAAGGTCGTGCCGTTCGAGACTGCGCCCGACGGCATCGTGCGCGCCGGAGCCCCGCGTCTCGACCGCAGCGACCTTCGCCGGATCCACGACCCGGCGCATCCGCTGGCCGATGCCGGGGGATATCACGACGGATCGAACGTGGACCTGATCATCGAGATCGCCGACGCCCGCGAGGCACAGCGGAGCTACGAGGCAAACCTGCGCATGTTCGACCAGGCGCGCGCCATGACGCAGGGCCTGCTCGAGCTGCTGCGCCGCTAGAGATCCGGAGAAACCGATGGACGCCGTAACCACTGTCGCCGCCCGGCTCTACCACGACGCGAGATCCGTCGCCGCTCCAGAGCCGGACCGGCGGGCGCCGGATCCGGTCGCCCTTGGCGAAAGCTTCGCCTCTGTGCTGTCGCGCGGCGAGGAGCTCGCCAAGGCAGCCATGACCGGCCGGGCGGACGCGCATTCCCTGGTCGAGGCGCTGGCAGCAACCGAACTGGCGGTCGAGACCGCCGTGACGATCCGCGACAAGGTCGTCGAAGCCTATCAGGAGATTCTGAGGATGCCGGTATGATCACCGAGGGCGTGGTCTATGACGTGCTGCGGCAGGGGCTGTGGATCGCAGTCCGCATCTCGGCCCCGCTGCTTGCCGTCGCCCTTCTGGCCGGCATCGCGGTCGGCCTGTTTCAGGCGCTCACCTCGATCCAGGAGATGACGCTCACCTTCGTGCCCAAGGTGGCGGCGATGCTGGTCGTCTTCTGGGTCACGATGAGCTTCATGACCGCAACGCTGGTCGGGTTCTTCACGGACCGCCTCGTGCCCCTGATCGCAGGAGGCTGAGCCATGGACAACGCCATATATGCCGGCCTTGCGCGGCAGTCCGGCCTGATGCGCGAGATGCAGGTCGTGGCCAACAACATCGCCAACCTCTCGACCACCGGGTTCCGGCGCGAGGGCGTGGTCTTCGCCGAACATGTCCGCGCACTTGATGGCTCGCCTTCGCTTTCCATGGGCCGCGCCTCGGCACGCCACATCGACCTGTCGCAGGGCGACCTTGCGGCCACCGGTAGCCGGTTCGACTTCGCGATCCGCGGTGCCGGATTCTTCCTGGTCGAGACTCCGGCAGGGGAAAGACTGACACGCGCCGGCCATTTCCTGCCCGACCCCGAGGGCGGGCTGGTGACGCCCCAGGGCCATCGCCTGCTCGATGCCGGCGGCGCGCGGGTCGCGCTTCCTCCCGGCACGCGCGATATCGCGCTGGGCGAGGACGGCACGCTGTCGGCGGACGGCCTGCCGGTCGCGCGGATCGGCCTCTGGCAACCCGCCGATCCGAAGGATCTGCAGCACGAGGCGGGAACACTGTTCCGGAGCGGCGCGGTCGAACCGCTGGAGGATCCGGGCACGGTTCTGCAAGGCCATCTGGAGACCGCGAACGTCAACGCGGTGATCGAGATCGCGCGGATGATCGAGGTCTCGCGCAGCTACGAGCTCGGACAGTCCCTGCTCGACCGCGAAGACGAGCGAATCCGCGGCGTCATCCAGACACTCGCACGGTAGGAGGCGACGATGAAGGCCTTGCAGATCGCCGCAAGCGGCATGGCGGCACAGCAGATGCGTGTCGACGTGGTCTCGAACAATCTCGCGAACATGTCGACGACCGGATACAACGCCCGGCGCGCGGAATTCGCCGATCTCCATTACCAGCAGCACGCCCGCCCCGGCACGCTGACCGCCGAGGATGGCACGGTGCTGCCGACGGGTGTTCAGATCGGACTGGGTGTCCGTCCCGCGGCGGTGTCGGTGATCCTGTCGCAGGGTTCTCTGGCACAGACCGGGGGCGACCTGGACATAGCGATAGACGGGCGCGGATATCTGGAGGTGACGCTGCCTTCGGGCCAGTCGGCCTATACCCGCGACGGCGGCCTGAAACGGTCTGCCGACGGGTTGATCGTGTCGTCCGAGGGATTTGCCGTGGTCCCCGGCATCACCATCCCCCGCGACGCGCGCAGCCTCTCGATCACCGCGACGGGCGAGGTGCACGCCTATTTCGCCGATCGTGTCCAGCCGGAGCTGCTCGGCCAGATCACCCTGTCGAGCTTCACCAACGAAAAGGGGCTCGAGGCGATCGGCGGCAACCTCTATATCGAGACAGCTGCCTCGGGACCTGCCTTCGTGGCAGCACCGGGCGAGGACGGACTGGGCCTGCTTCGGCAGGGCTATCTCGAGGAAAGCTCGGTCGACGCGGTTCGAGAGATCACGGAACTGATCAAGGCGCAGCGTGGCTACGAACTGAACGCCAAGGTCATCAGCGCCGCAGATCAGATGCTGGGCGCGACCACACAGGTGCGATGATGCGAGCCTTGATGCTGGCGCTCTTGCTGCTCCCGCCGGCCGCGACAGCCGAAAGCCTGGTCGCCGCGCGCACGATCCGCCCGCAGTCCGTCGTCTCGGCCGACGATCTGACGGTGACCGCGGCGCGGATCCCCGGAGCCCTGAGCGATCCGGACGCGGCGATCGGTCAGGAAGCGCGCGTGGCGATCTATGCCGGGCGCCCGGTCCTTGCGTCCGCTCTGGCGCCCCCGGCGCTGGTGGCGCGCAACCAGGTGGTCGAACTCGTCTTTCTCACGGACAGGCTGACGATCCGCGCCGAAGGACGTGCACTGGGGCGGGCGGCGGCTGGTGAACGGCTTCGGGTGATGAATCTCGCCTCCCGTACCACGGTGACGGGCCGGGTCCTGCCCGACGGACGGGTCGCCGTTGATGCGAACAACTGAGGTGCCCCCGGTGCTGAGATCCGTCATTCTCCTGCTGGCGCTGCTGCCGGCCTGCGGTCGGATGGGCGAGGTCGGCAAGGCGCCCTCCTTCTCGCCCCTCGAAGGCAGCAATCAGCATCACGCCATGTATTCCGCACCACTGCCGCCCGTTGCGGACCCTGCGGCGCCCGCCGACTCCGCCTCGCTCTGGACGGTCAGTCGCGCCGCGCTGCTGGGCGATCGTCGGGCGGCACATCGCGGCGACATCCTGACCGTCGTGGTCGAGATCGACGACAAGGCCGAGATCAGCAACAGTTCGGGCCGGTCGCGCAGCGGCAGCCAGTCGATGGGCGTGCCGCAGCTGTTCGGCCTGCCGCAACGCCTGAACGAAAGGATGCCGGCCGGGGCCGCCCTGGACGATGCGGTGCGGCTGAACGGGGCGTCAACCTTTGCTGGCGACGGCTCGGTGCGCCGCAAGGAGAAACTGACCTTGAGAATTGCGGCGACGGTGGTCGACGAATTGCCGAACGGGGTGCTCCGGATCGAGGGGCAACAGGAGGTCCGGGTGAACTTCGAGATGCGCGAACTTGTGGTCAGCGGCTATGTCCGCCCGACCGACATCACGCGCCAGAACGAGATCGCCTACGACCGCATCGCCGGCGCCCGGATCTCGTATGGCGGGCGCGGACAGATCAGCGACATGCAGCAACCTCGCTACGGCCAGCAGATCGCCGATATCCTGCTGCCGTTCTGAGGGCGGATCCATGCGCAGGATCCTGCCAGTCGTCCTGATCCTCGGCGGCCTTGCCGGCGGCGTCGGAACCGGGCTCGCACTGCGCCCCTCGCCCGAGGGCGGGGCCGCTGAAACCGGCGCGTCGTCCGGGTCGCGGCCGGAAGGCGAGTTCGTCCGGGTCGGGAACCAGTTCGTGATACCGCTGGTCGAGGACGGCCGCGTTGCCTCGCTCATCATCCTGACGCTCAGCATCGAGGTCCTGGCCGGTACCACAGAAGCGGCACTGGTGCGTGAGCCGAAGCTTCGCGACGCCTTCCTCCGGGTGATGTTCGACCACGCCAATGCCAGAGGCTTCGCCGGCAACTTCACGGACGGCCACCGGCTGGAGGGGTTGCGCACCGCGCTGCGCGAGGCCGCGCGGCAGATACTGGGTCCGAACGCCCTCGATGTCCTGATCCTCGACATCGTCCGGCAGGACAACTGACCAGGCCGGGGCGTTCACGACCGCGAGAGCGGCCGGTCCAGAAGGCTGGCCCGGCCGAAGCTGCGCCGGGCACGCTCTCGGGCCTCGAGCTCGACTGCAATCCGTCCTGCAAGCAGCCGGTTCAGCTCTGCGCGGCGGGCCTCTCGCCAGGCGCGATGCAGCAGCATGGCCCGCGCGCCGGCCGTCAGCGACAGATCCTCGGGCAGTGTGATCCGGGCGTCCAATTCCGTGATCCGGTGGCGGGTCAACCGTGTTGCCGCCGACGCGGCCGCAAGTTCCGCGAGATCGCGATCGCGCAGCAGCCGCGCAACAAGGCGAAGCCGTTCGATGCCGGTGTCCGTCACGTCTGACGCACCCGGGAACGGGCCCGCCGTCGCACTGCATCGGCAAATCGGATGGCGGCAGCAACAGCGCGGAAGTGCTCGGGCCGGACCGCCTCGCCGATCCCGACCGTCGCGTGGAGGGCACGGGCGCAGGGTGGATCGTGGCGCATCGGAACCCCGGCCAATGCCGCACGCTCCCTGATCCGGGCGGCGATTTCGTCAACACCCTTGGCCACGCAGATCGGCGCTCCGCGCTCCCCGCGTTTCCAGGCGAGGGCCACCGCATAATGAGTCGGGTTCACGATCACGACATCGGCCGTCGCGACATCGGCCAGCATCGTGCCGGTCGCGATCTCGGTGGCGCGATGTCGCCGCGCCGCCTTGAGATGCGGATCCCCTTCGCTTTCCTTCATCTCGTCCAGCAATTCGCGCCGGGTCATGCGGTTCCTTCGCCTGTGTTCGGCGTGTTGCCAGGCGAGGTCCAGCCCGCCGATCGCGGCCTGAAGGGTCACCACGAGCAGGAGGAACTCGCCCAGGAGCACGACGAGACCATGCGCGGCCGCGCCCGGCGACGCGTGGATCGTCCCGAGGATCCGGTCCGACTGCGCAGTCAGGAAGATCCACAACCCGATCGCCACGGCGCAGAGCTTGACGAAGCTCTTGGCGAATTCGAAGAGACCCGCGGTGCCGAACTTGTTCTTCGCCCCCTGGATCGGCGAGATGCGCGACAGTTTGGGCGCGATCTTGCCGGGCGCGATGACGCACGCACGCTGCGCCACGATCATTGCGATGACGGCTGCGAGCGGTACCAGGAACAGCGGAGCAGCCGCCGCGCCGAGCGTCGCGCCCAGTCCGCCGATGACCGACGCCCCCGCGCCGAAAACCAGCGGCGCGATGCGGTCGGCCTGATCGAGAAGCACCATGCCGGCCATTGCGGCATCAAGAACGACCTTCTTGCCCGCCATCACCCCGGCCAGAAGAAGCCCCGCGAAGGCCGCCGCTGCAAACAGGTCGCGACCCCGGGCAACCTCGCCCCTGCGCCGCGCATCGGCAAGCCGGCGTTCGGTTGGCTCGTGAGCGCGCTCGGCGCTGTCGTCGCCGGCGCTCATGGCGGGAGTGCGAAGGGCATCGCGGCAAGGCCGGACAGCGCCTGCGCCCAGACCGAAAGCATGACCGAAGCCGTCATCGCCAGCAGCGCCAGGGATGTCCGTGATGCTTACGTACGCCACCGCAGCGCCAGATTGCCCGCCCGCGCCGCCTTGCGCTGCCCCAGCAGCAGCCGCGTTGGGCAGCTCTA
>JBKBMT010000012.1:35012-52722 GCA_046295655.1 Gemmobacter sp.
CCGTCACCCCCAGCCCCCCCCCCCCCCCCGCGGGCCGGGGGCCCGCGCCGATGAAGGCAACCATCAGCTGCGGCATCGCCCGGTTGATGACCCCAAGCGCAACGTTGTAGATCAGCGAACCTGCGAGAAACGGCATCGCCAGCGTGAAGGCCAGGGCGAAGGCCCGCGACACATGGGAAAGCCCCCAGACAGCCGCATCTGCCGCCGGCGGCGCGAGGCCGGGCGGGAACAGCGTGTAGGACAGGATGAGGCCTTCGGCTGCCCGCACATGCAGCCCCGAAGCAGCCGCGATGGCGAGCCCCGAAACGACCAGCAGGTTGGAAATCGCGGCCTGCGGCTCGGTGCCGGTGCCGCCGAACAGCTGTGCAAGCGAGGTGGCCTGCGCAGCCATCGCGCCGGCCGTGGCCAGGGCCAGGACGAGAAGCCGGAAACCGGCACCGAGCATGAGACCGGTTGCGGCTTCGGCCAGGATCGCAGCCGCAAGCGACGCCGGCATCTGCGCGTGGCTCAGGGGAAACACGGCGGGCGTCACGACGGCAGAGAAGGCGAGCGCCAGCGCCAGCCTGACCCTGACCGGCACGGTCTGTTCGCCGAAGGCCGGCAAGAGCGCCATCACCCCGCCGACCCGCACGAAGACCAGAAATCCGAACCGCAACACGGGCTCGGCCTCGATGGCAAGTCCGGAAACCGCCGCATCCCAGTTCATGGCGGCACCGTCCCGACCAGCGCGGGCCGGGCGTTCGACGCAATCTCGTCATAGGCCAGGACGGGAAGCCGCAGGCCGCGCGCCGCGATCACGGCGCGCAGGAACCGCCTGCGCAGCGAGGACGTCACCAGCGCCGCCGGCGGGGTGCCCGCACGCGCAACCTGTTCGGCAATGGCTCCGGCAAGCCGATTGAAATGGTCGGGCGGCAAGGCGACATCGCTCAGCCCGCGCTCGGCGTCGACCTGGTAGCGGGCGAAGGTCGCCTCCCATTCCGGATCGAGTTGCAACAGGGGAAGCGAGCCGTCGCTGCGGCGCAATTCGGCAACCAGTTGATGGCCAAGGTGGCGGCGGACATGCTCGCAGACCGCCTCGGCCGACGCGACATGGCCGCGGTGTTCGGCGATCGCCTCGAGAATCCGCGGAAGGTTGCGGATCGAGACCCGTTCCTCGAGCAGGAGCCGCAGAACCGACAGCAGCAGATCCACCGGAACCTTGTCGGGTATCAGTTCCTCGAGCAGACGGCGATTGGCCTCGGACCGGCGTGGATCGGACAGGTTCACGAATTCGTCCAGCAGACGCCGCAGCCCCTTCAGCGTCATCAGCCGGGCGAGATTGTCCCGGATCACCTCCAGCAGATGCGTGGCCAGAACCTCGTTCGGATTGACGACCGTAAGCCCGGCAAGGGCCGCGGCCTCCTGGCCTTCGGCAGGGATCCACCGCGCCGGCGCGCCATAGACCGGCTCGCGCACATCCTCGCCTTCGCCGATCTCCGCGGTCCCGTCATGCAGCAGCACAAGCGCATGGTCGGGGCGAAGACGGTCCGCCGCCTGTTCGACCCCTTGGATGCGGATCCGGTAGTGGCCGGGCGAAAGGCCGGGATCGTCCGTCAGCCGGATCTCGGGCAGGATCACGCCGAAGTGGGTCGCGATGTGATTGCGGATGTTGCCGATCCGCGCGTCGATGCCGGTTGCCGGGTCAAGCGCCATGGCGATCAGGTCCGGCGCGAATTCGATGTGTATGTCGTCGAAGTCAAGAAGATCGCCGATCGGCGGCGGGGTCGCGGGGGCGGCCTCGGCCAGGGCGGCAGGCATCCGGCTACGGGCGCTGCGCCGGCTGCCGGCGAGAGCCGCGGCACCCAGCCCCCCCGCCCCGAGGAGGAACGGCCAGAACGGCAGGCCGGGGACAAGCGCAAACCAGGCCATGAGCAGCGCGACGGTGCCCAGAGCCGCCGGGTGCCGCCCGAGCTGGCCGATCACCGCCAGGTCGGTGGACCCGGTCGCGCCGCCGCGTGCAAGCAGCAGCGCGGCCGCGATGGACACGATCACCGCCGGGATCTGCGTCACCAGACCGTCCCCGACCGTGAGGATCGCATAGGTCTCGAATGCCTGACCGAAGGGCATGCCATGCACGCCCACCCCCATCGCAAGGCCCATGACCAGATTGAGAAGGGTGATCAGAAGCCCGGCGACGGCGTCCCCCTTCACGAATTTCGAGGCCCCGTCGAGCGAGCCGAAGAAGTTGGTCTCGGCCAGTTCGCGCTCGCGTCGCGCCCTCGCCTCCGCATGGTCGATGGCGCCGGCGGACATGTCGCTGTCGATCGCGAGCTGCCGGCCGGGCATGCCGTCCAAGGCGAACCGGGCGCCGACCTCGGCCATCCGCCCGGCACCCTTGGTGATGACGATGAAGTTGACGATGAGAAGGACGCCGAAAACCACGAGGCCGAGGAACACCGAGCCGCCCATCACGAAGCTCGCGAAGCCCTGGATCACGGCGCCGGCCGCATGGGTCCCGGTATGCCCCTCGCCGATGATCAGTTTCGTCGACGAGACATTCAGCGACAGCCGGAGCATCAGCGTCGCGAGCAGGACCGTCGGGAAGGACGAGAAGTCCAGCGGTCGGTCGATGAACAGCGTGACCGTGAAGATCAGGATTGCCAGCGCGAACGAAGCGGCAAGTCCGAGGTCGAGCATCCATGCCGGTACCGGCAGGATCATCATCACGATGACAGCCATGAGGGCGAGCGCCATCAGGACGGTGGGCCGGAAGATGGTCTGCACTCCGCCGATCGACACGTCTCAGCCCTCCCCGAACAGGGGTCGGGCGGCGGGGCCGATCAGGCTCCGGGGCGTCCCCGCATCGGCCGGAACCAGCGCACCGGGACGCGCAGCGGCACCGGGACGCAGCAGCGGGAAACCGTTCGGCCGGCGCGACGGGGACGGTGCCGCCAGCGGCATGTGCTCCGCAGGCAATGCGGCAAGGATCGCCTCGAACCTATGGCGGTACCGGTTCGCGAGGTGCTGCGTGCGCGAATGATACGCGCCGGCGGCGGCTGTCCATGACCCGCTCTCGGCATGAAGCCGCGCCAGGAAGGCAGCCGCGTAGCGCGCATTCGCCTCCGGGTCGAACATCTGTTCGAGGCTCTCGAACGCATCCCCGTGCCAGCGGAAATTGATCTGGAAGCACCCGACATCGATGTTGCGCCGGCCGCCAGCGATGACCGCCCGGGCATGCGCGACAGCGGTCTCGCGGACGGGAAACCATCGCCCGGTACCGGCTTCGTTGATGGCCCAGGCCCAGGGACGAAGCCGTCCGGCCCGCAGATGACCGGTTTCCGCCAGCGCGAGCGCCCGGAGCACGTCGAGCGGGACGCCGGTCTCGGCCGCGGCTGCGACGGCGGCTGCGTCACACAGCGCTGCCGGATCGGCTGATGCGACGCCGGCCGGTTCGGTGGAAGCCGCCTGACCGAGGCCCGCAACCCAAAGGATCGCCACGAGGACGCGCCTTGCCGTTGCGATCGGGGCGTATCCGCGACGGTCGGATCCTCTGCGTCGCGTCGCGACCGGTTTTCTGGTGTGACCGTCCATGCAGAGACCCCGCAGCGGCAGTTCTTGCCCTCGCCCCGACGCTACCGACGATTCCTTGCCAAGGCGTAAGCGGTCCAACGGATCAGTCGGCCTGCGCCGGATCCGGAAGCGCCGAGAGCACGCGGGTCGTTTGCTCCCGCGCCCGGCGGCTTGCCTCGAGGCTCTGACGCGCACGGGCAAGCGGCGGTGGCTGGTCCGCGCGAGGCTTGCCTTCGGGCTCCGGCAACCGCAGCGTGTCAGCCCGTGGTGTGCGATCCGGCCCGCCGCGCGGATCATGCGTGTCCGCCGGGCGTTGCTCGTTGCTGCGGTCCATCGCCCCACCCGGCGGGTTGGCGGGATCGGTTGGCCCGTCGCGCGCGACCCGGGAGAAGGCTTCGGCGCGCAGCTCGTCCGCTTCGACGCTTGCGTCGCCGGCGATCTGGCGCAGCGCGGCCCGGGTGTCGCCGCGCGCGACTGCGCCCCGGCCGCGCAGCAGGCGGGCCCTTTCGGTGCCTAACCCGGCCGTCCACGCCTCCGCGGCCTCCGGAAAGCCGAGCGACAACAGCGCTTCCGACAGGGCCAGGGCAGTCTCGGGGCGCAGACCGGCACGCCGATCCGGGCCGCCCAGCGCGACTGCGATCAGCGCGGCGGGTTCCGGACGCGCCGCCAGCAGTTCCCAGACCGCGCGCCGGGCCTCGGGATCCTGCGCGGCGATGCGATCGAGCGCCGAGGAGAAATCGCCGCTCGCTGCCGTCGCGAGTGCGAAGCCGCGCCGCAGCGCCGGACCGTCCGGTCCGCGCCGATGCTGGTGATAAAGCGCACCGATCTGGGCCAGAAGTTGCGGGTCAGGCGCGCCGCCGCGGGCTGTGATGCTCTCGACCAAGCGTAGTGCCGCGGTGATGCCGAGTTCGCTTCCCGCGGCGGTCACGTTGCGGAGACCTTCCTCTGCCTCGCCCTGACGGCCGGCCATCTGCTTAACCCGGGCCGCAACCATCTCGGTACCCGGCGCCTCGGCAGCCTCCGCCCGGACCATGGAATCGCGCAGGGCTCGCGCTGTCTCCACATCGCCACTGTCCAGAAACAGCCCGGCAAGTGCCGGGCCGAGAAGATGCCGCAGATGCGGTGGCAGTTCCGCAAAGCTCCGCAATATCGCCGGCCTGTTCGCATCGCGGCCCGCCCGTCCGCCGGCCAGCACCGCCCAGAGCGCGGCCCGCTGATCGCAGCTTTCCATTCCCGCAAATGCGGCCGCGGTTTCCGTGGCCGCGGGAACCCGCGGCGCCGTCTCGAGCACGATGGCGATGGTCTCGGCGACCGGCCGCCATGGATCCTCGGGTGCGAAGGCGCGCAGCAGCTGACGCGCCTCGTGGCCGAAGCCGGCCGCAAGATAGGTGCGGGCCAGTGCCAGGACAGCCTCGGTCTGCGGTCGGTCGAACTCGCCCAGCAGACCCCGTCTGAGCGCCGCTATCCGTTCGACCGGGGGGTCGGCTGCGAACCAGCCCGGCAGGTCGAGCGCCTCGTCCGGGATGCACGCACCACCCCGGGTTGCGACCGGCAGGGCGGCGTCCGCCGCGGCCGTGCGGAAATCCAGCCGCAGCGGACCTGCGATCTGGAAAGAGGCAGGTTCGTCGGCGACGGGCAGCGTTGTGGGATGGGATGCCTGCGTGTCGCGAGCTTCGGCCCTGCGGCCGGGCGCCGGTTGCAGATCGCCGCGGGACGTCGCCGCCGCGATCGCAAGCAGAACCTCGGACTGCAGGGCCGCGACCGCCGGTCCGGGGAGCGTCGGCAGAAAAGGCACCGGCGGCCGGTCGGCGGTCGGCCATGGCGGGCCCGCACCGGCAGTTTCCTGCGGGCGCGCCCTGGGCCGCGCAGGGACGCGTCCGACGAGCGGTGGCAGGGGGCCGGCGTCCGGACGATCGAGCGAGACCTCGAAGCCCTGCCCCGGCACCGGCAGTCCGTCGATCAGGTCGATCACCACCACCCGGGGCCGGAGCGAGAAGGCCGTGGCGTGGCAAGTGCATCTCAGCCCCAGACGCAGATATCCCGACGCCGGGTCGACCCAGATCGCCCCGAGCCGGTCGCGCCGGATGCGCGCAAAGACCCCCGAGAGGTCGTAGCGCAGACCTTTCGCCACGGTGCGCAGTTCATAGCCGTCCGGCGTCCTGCCGAAGCTCCAGCCCGGATCGTCTGGAAAGGTCAGGACCAGCCGCGCAAACCCTGGATGTTCGCCGGAGCGGACGACGACGGGATCGGCCGCCAGCGGCCCGGCCAGCGCCAGCCAGATGAAGGCGAGCCAACGCAGACTCATCCTGCCCAGCCCCGGACCTGCCCGTCTCCGTGCAGCACGGCCGGCTCCGGGGCTTCCGGCCAGTCCAAGCCGCGCGCGGCCGTCGCACCCCGTGGCTCGGCCCCACCGGGCTGCCCGCATCACGCCGCCTCCTGCTTCAGCGACCGCAACGCCGTCTCGAGGTCGCCAAACGGGGGGCGGACATGGTGCGGGGTGTGCTGGCGGCCGACCTCGATGCAGATATTGGCGGGGTGCCGATGCAAGTTCGCGACGAGAACCTCGCGGATGAGGCTGTAGAAATGCCCGTCCTCGTCCGCCACTGCTCTCATCTTTGCCGCGAAGGGGCCGACGAGGCCATAGGCAAGAAAGACGCCCAGGAAAGTGCCGACCAGCGCACCGCCGATCATCTTTCCCAGGATCTCCGGCGGCTGGTCGATCGAGGACATTGTCTTGATGACGCCTAGAACGGCGGCGACGATCCCGAGCGCCGGCAACGCATCGGCCACGGTCTGCAGGGCATGGCTCGAATGCAGCGTGTGGTGCTTCAGGGTCTCCATCCGCTTGTCGAGGACTTCCTCGACCTGGTGGGGGTCATCATAGTTCATCGAGGCCGCGCGCAGGGTATCGCAGATCAGATCGACCGCTTCGTGATCCGCCAGGATGCGCGGATACCGGGCGAAGATCGGCGAGCCAGCCGGGCTTTCGACATGCTCTTCCAGCGCGACGGGGTTGCTGCGGGCCAGCCTGATCAGCTCGAACAGCAGGCAGAGAAGGTCGCGATAATCCGCGGGCTTCCATCTCGGACCCTTGAAGACCCGACCGACGTCGCGCAGCGTCTGCTTTGCGGTGGCGCCATCGTTGGCAAGCAGGAAGGCCCCCGTCGCCGCCCCGCCGATCATCGCGAGTTCGAACGGCAGCGCCGCGAGGATGATGCCGAGCTTGCCGCCTGCGGCCATGTAGCCGCCGAACACCATCACGAACACGACGCCGATGCCGATGATGCCGATCATAGCCTGCGCTCCGTTCCTGTCGGATACGACCCTGCCAGTGCGGGGTTAAGGATCCGCTGCCGTCACTCGCGCGGGACAAGGGCGTTGCGGCCGGCGAGCAGCACGCCCATTGCATAGGCCTTCCCCGGATCCATCCCCGACAGGACCGCGGCCGCCGCCTCTGGACGCATCCGCGCAAGGAATCCGGCGGCGAATTCCGGCGCCATGACCTCGAACAGCAGCGCGGCATCCTTGGGCTTCATCGCCTCGTAGACTTCGGTGAGGCGAACGAGGTCGGCCTCTGCGGCGCCGTCGGCGCGTGCCAGCGTCTCGGAGATCGCCGCCTCGGCCTCTTCCAGATCCTGCAGCCTTTCGCGCAGCAGCGCCTCGGCCTCGGCCAGTTCAGACAGACGTGTCTCCAGCGCAACCTCCCGCGCCGCAATCCGCTCTTCCCGCAGGCGGAACGCTTCCACCTGGGCCAGCGGGGGAGGGGCGCAGCCGGCAGGGCCGGACAGCGCCGGCCCCGGTTCGGGCACGAGGGCGCGTGCATCCTGCAGGCCGATACCAACCCTGATCGCCCCCGAGCACAACAGAAAACCCGCCAGAACCACCAGAACGCTCCGGCGTCGGCCCGGCCTGCGCGCCGGCCGATCGGTGCCCCGCGCCGTCATTCCGCGACCTCCGGCTGGCGCAGCGGACGACGGCGCACGAACCGCAGACGCCGGTCGGCTTCGCCCCGCGCTCCGGGCTCGGGCAGATCGTGGAGCGAGGCCATGAGCAGTTCCAGCCTGGTTGCCGCAGCCTCGGCCTGCACGGTGAGCGCCTCCAGACGCTCCGTCGATCCGGCTGCCGAATCGCCGGCCTTCGCCAGCGCGCGCGTCAGGTCGTCGACCTGCATCGAGAGAACCGCGATCGCCCCGCCCATGCCCGATTCGACATCGCCGAAGTGCGAAAGGCGGCGGCCCAGCACGAAACAGTAGATCGCCGCACCGAAGGCCCCTGCCGCAAGCAGGACATCCGCGATCAGCTCCATCGGTTTCTCCTAGTTCAGAACGAATTCGGCGATCAGCAGGTCCCGGACCCGCCCTTCGCCGGTGACCATCTGGATCCGCCGCAGCATCTGCGCACGAAGACGGATCAGCGCAGCCGGGTCCTCGAGGTCTGAAAGCTCCACCGCCCGAAGGTAGCCGTTCAGCACATCGACCACCCGCGGCATCAGAAGCGCGACCTCGGACTGATGGGCACGCGCCACCTCGACCTGGGCGCTGAAGCGCAGATGTCGGCTGCGCGCTTCGGGGCCGAGCGTGACCACCAGCGGCTCGATCGGGACGAAGGCGATGTCGGGCAGCCTTGCAGGCCCAACCCCACCCGATACGCCGGGGACCGGCAGGAGACCCGAATAGGCAGCATAGAAACCGCCGGCGCCAAGCGCGAGAGAGAGGACCAGTGCTGCCGCCAGCAGGCGCGTCGATCCGCGCGGCTTCGGCACCGTCTCGGGGCTGGCCGTTTCGGTCATGCGAACCTCCGTGATGCTCGGGCCAGCATAAGCGCGTGGTCACTAACCGATTGTTAAACGGCATCGGCGATTGCTGGGGCCACGGCAGAACGCCAGTCAGGGGATTACGCGTGCAGCAGCTTTTCTCGCTCTGGTCCGCTTTCGACCTGCGCCGCCGCATCGTGGTCGTCGGCGCGACCGTCGGTGTTTTCATGGCGGTCCTGGTGCTCGGCCGGATGGTCGCGCAGCCGCAGATGGCCCTGCTCTATGCGGGCCTCGAACCTGCTGCCGCGGGCGAGGTGATGCGGGCGCTCGACCAGCGCGGCACCGCCTATGAGGTCCGCGGCGAATCGATCTGGGTTCCGGCGGCACTGCGCGACCCTTTGCGCATGAGTCTGGCCGGTGAAGGACTGCCGGCGAACGGCCCGGCGGGTTACGAGCTGCTTGATCAGCTGTCGGGCTTCGGCACCACATCGCAGATGTTCGATGCGGCCTATCTGCGCGCGAAGGAGGGCGAGCTGGCACGCACCATCGCCGCCAGCCCGTCGATCCGCACCGCCCGGGTGCATATCGCGCTGCCGCAGGCGCAGCCGTTCCGGCGCGAGCTTCGCGCCTCGGCTTCGGTCACGGTGACGCCGGCGGCAGGCGCGGTGTTGCCTGCCGCGCAGGCGCGCGCCCTGCGTTACCTCGTCGCCTCGGCGGTCGCGGGCCTCTCGCCCGAGGATGTGGCGGTGATCGACGGCGCCGCGGGCCTTGTCCTGACCGAAGAGACGGGCGGTTCGGGCAGGGCCGCCGACGACCGGGCTGCAGAGCTCAAGCGGAATGTCGAGCGCATCGTGGCGGCTCGCGTCGGTGCCGGGCGGGCCGTGGTCGAGGTCAGCGTCGATCTGGAGAGGGAACGCGAATCGATCGTCGAGCGTCGCGTCGACCCCCGGAGCCGGGTCGCGATTTCCTCGGAGACCGAGGAGCGGACGGCATCGGCCAGCGGCCAGACCGAAGGCGTCACCGTCGCCTCGAACCTGCCGGAGGGCGACGCCTCGGGCAAGGACCGGCAGCGCAGCCAGACGTCCGAGACCCGCGAGCGCGTCAACTACGAGGTATCGGAGGTGAGCCGGCAGCTGCAGCGGGACCCCGGCGGGGTGCGGCGGATCACCGTGGCGGTGCTTGTCGATGGCATCCGGGCCGACGACGGCAGCTGGATTGCAAGGCCCGCCGACGAGCTGGGCGACTTGCGCGAACTGGTTGCAGCCGCAATCGGCTTCGACGCCGCGCGGGGCGATCAGATCACCGTCAAGTCAATGCAATTCGACATGACCGAGGCCCGGGGATCGGCCCCGCCTGCCCCGCTGCTTTCCGGGCTCGACTGGATGGTATTGATCCAGACCCTCGTCGCCGCCGGTGTCGCGCTCGTGCTCGGACTGTTCGTCCTGCGACCGCTTCTCGTGACCGCGCGACGGCTGTCGCCGCCGCCGCCGCTATCCCTTCCTTCGGCGCTGCCGGATGGCGGACTGACGGGCGAGATCGACACCGGCGGCGACGGACCGGCACCCCGGCTGGCGGCACCGGCGCATCCCCGTGCCGAGGCCGAGGTGGGGGCCGAGGATCCCGTCGAACGGCTTCGCCGACTGATCGCTGAGCGGCAGACGGAATCGATTGAAATCCTGCGCGGCTGGATGGACGAACACGAGGAGGCGCGCTGATGCCCGGTCCGGTCCGGCTCGAGGTGTTCGACATCGTTCCGGCACCCGGCGGGGCACAGTCCGACAGCCTCGCCGGCGAGATCGAGGAAGCCCGGCTTGCGGCGTTCGAAGCCGGATACCGTGCGGGATGGGACGATGCTTCGGCCGCGCGGCAGGACGAAGACGCGCGGCTACGCGAGGATCTCGCGCGCAACCTGCAGGCACTGTCCTTCACCTTTCACGAAGCCCGCGCGCATGTGCTGGCCGCACTCGGGCCGCTGGTATCGGACATGGCCGCGGTGCTTCTGCCGGAGATCGCGCGCGCAAGCCTTCCCCATCTGGTGGCCGAGGCGCTGGGCCCTTTCGCGGAGATGGCCGCCGATGCTCCGGTGCGGGTTCTGGTGCACCCGGACGCCGCACCGGCAGTGCGGGCGCTCCTGCCCGACGACGCATCGCTTCCCCTGACCGTTGTCGAGGATGCCTCGCTTGCCGCAGGCGCGGTGCGGATGCTGCTTGGCGCGGTCGAGACCCGACTCGACACCGACGCGGCACTCGGCGCGATCCGCGCAGCGCTTTCCGATTTCCTGACACTCAACACGATGGAGCCGTGACATGGACGACATCCGCGACCCGGACGCGACCGGCCCGTTCGGGCAGGTCCCGATCGAGATCACCATCTCGGTCGGTCGCGCCAGACCGCAGGTGCGGGACCTTCTGCGTCTGCGCCGCGATGCGGTGCTGCCGCTCGACCGTCGGGTCGAGGACCCGGTGGAGCTGTACGTGGGCGACCGGCTGATTGCCCGGGGGGAGCTTCAGGAACTCGACGGAGACCAGGCGGGCCAGCTCGCGGTGCGCCTGACCGAGGTCGTCAACCTGCGCGGCGGACTGTGATACGTCTGGCGCTCACCGCGCTGCTGCTTGCCGCCGGTCCGGCCATGGGGCAGGAACTGACCATCTCGCTTGGCGAAGGGGGGTCGTTCACCGCGCGGACGGTTCAGCTTCTGGCCCTGATCACCGTCTTGAGCCTCGTGCCGGGCCTCGCGGTGATGATCACCTGCTTCCCCTTCGTGGTCACAGTCCTCTCGATCCTGCGCCAGGCGATCGGGCTGCAGGCCGCACCGCCCAACATGCTGATCGTGACCCTGGCGCTGTTCCTGACCTGGTTCGTCATGGACCCGGTTCTTACCGAAGCCTGGCAGAACGGGATCGGCCCGCTGTCCGAAGGCAACATGCCGCTGGACGAGGCCATCGGCCTCGCTCTGGATCCGTTCCGCCGCTTCATGGCCGCCCGTCTGGAGCCCGATACATTCGCGGCCATGGCGGCGCTTCGGCCGGGGATCGCGCCCGATCTGCCAATGGTGGAGGCGCCCCTGTCGCTGCTCGTCCCGTCGTTCCTGTTGAGCGAGATTTCCCGTGCCTTCGAGATCGGCTTCCTGATCTTCCTGCCGTTCCTGATCATCGACCTCGTCGTGGCCGCAATCCTGATGTCGATGGGCATGATGATGGTGCCGCCGGCAATCGTGTCGCTGCCGTTCAAGCTTGCCTTCTTCGTCGTCGCCGACGGCTGGGCGCTGATCGCCGGAGCACTCGTCCGCAGCTATGGTTAGGGCGGCGTCGGCCGGTCCGGCGCCACGATCTGGTCAGCTGCGAACCAGTTTCTCGTAGGCCGTTGCGATGTCGCGTGTCAGCTG
Organism: Gemmobacter sp.; assembly: GCA_046295655.1. Taxonomy (GTDB): domain Bacteria; phylum Pseudomonadota; class Alphaproteobacteria; order Rhodobacterales; family Rhodobacteraceae; genus JBKBMT01. The sequence continues at coordinate 46,700 of JBKBMT010000012.1, forward strand.
CCCGACCTGGTAGTGATGGTCGCCGATCTGGCCCACCGGCGTAACCTCGGCCGCGGTGCCCGTGAGCCAGCATTGCTGGAAGCTGCCCAGCTCCTCGGGCATGATGTGTCGCTCGTGCACGCTGATGCCCATGTCCCGCAGCATGCCGATGACCGTCTGCCGGGTGATCCCGTTCAGGATCGCGTCGGGGATCGGGGTATGCACCTCGTTGTCGCGGACGAAGAACACGTTGGCCCCCGTCGCCTCGGCGACATAGCCACGGTAATCGAAGAACAGCGCGTCGGAACAGCCCTTTTCCTCGGCCGCATGCTTCGACATGGTGCAGATCATGTAAAGCCCGGCAGCCTTGGCCGCGGTCGGGATGGTTTCGGGGCTGGGGCGTTTCCATTTCGCGATGTCGAGCTTTGCGCCCTGCCATTTGGCATCGCCGTAGTAGGCACCCCATTCCCAGCAGGCAACCGCCAGCCGCACCCGGTTGCGCCGGGCGGCTACCCCCATGTCCTCGCCCGATCCGCGCCAGGCGACGGCACGCACATAGGCATCCTTCAGCCCGTTCGCCTTCAGCACCTGCGCCTTTGCATCCTCGATCTGATCGACGGTCCACGGGATCGGCATGTCCAGAAGCCGGCCTGATTCCAGCAGCCGCTCGGAATGTTCCCGACTCTTGAAGATCCGCCCGTTGTAGCACCTCTCGCCTTCGAACACCGAAGAGGCGTAATGCAGTGCATGGGTCAGAATGTGGACCTTGGCCTCGCGCCATTCGACCAATGCCCCATCCATCCAGATCTTGCCGTCCCGATCGTCGTAAGCCCCGGCCATCGTCCCCTCCTGTTTCCGACTGTTGCGCAGATCAGGTCCGCATCGGACATAAAGTTGCGCGAAATCCTGCGGGGCGTAACAATTGGCCCTTGGAAAGTCAACAAGGCTGACATAAAATTCCGAAGATTTCGGATGACCGTCGAGGAGACGACTTCGCATGGCCGACACCGGACCGGGACCGGCGCCCGGGGGCGAGACGCTGCTGTTCCTGACCGACGAGCAGCTGCGCAAGGGAATCGAGGCGATGTTCTTTGCCTACCGCGGCTTCACGGCCGATCCCGACCGCATCCTCGAACGCCATGACTACGGCCGCGCCCACCATCGCGCGATCCACTTCATTCACCGCAGCCCGGGCACGACGGTGAACAACCTGCTGTCTATCCTCGGCGTCACCAAGCAGAGCCTCAACCGGGTCCTGCGCACCCTGATCGCGGACGGACTGGTGGAAAGCCGGGTCGGCACCGAGGACCGGCGCGAGCGTCACCTGTTCCTCACCGACAGCGGCGCGGCGCTGGAGCGCGAACTGTCGGATGCGCAGCGGGCACGGATGCGGGCCGCCTACCGCGCCGCCGGGCCGGTGGCCGTGGCCGGATTCCGTCATGTGCTGGAGGCGATGATGGACCCCGAACAGCGCGCCCAGTATCTGCGCCTGAGGGAGAACGGCGGATGACCGGGGCCCAGATCCACCTTCTGGTTGTGGACGACGACGAACGAATCCGGGGACTTTTGCAGAAGTTCCTGATCCGTAACGGCTTTCTGGTGACGACGGCGCGTGATGCCGCCACCGCGCGGCGACTTCTGGCCGGGCTCGACTTCGACCTGATCGTGCTCGACGTGATGATGCCGGGCGAGGACGGCCTCAGCCTGACCCGCGATCTTCGCCACTCCCGGCGCGTGCCCATCCTGCTTCTGACCGCCCGGGGCGAGACCGAACACCGGATCGACGGGTTCGAGGCCGGGGCCGACGACTATCTGGTCAAGCCCTTCGAACCGAAGGAGCTTCTGCTGCGCATCAATGCGATCCTGCGTCGGGTTCCGGCCCCGGCCGCCCCGCAGGTGCTGCCCAAGATGCTGAACCTTGGCGAGGTCCGCTACGACGTCGAGCGGGGCGAGCTTTGGCGCGGGACCGAACCCGTGCGCCTGACCGCGACCGAGGCCGCGCTGATGCGCGCCTTCGCTGCGCGACCGGGCGAGACGGTCTCGCGCGAGCGACTGGTGGGCGAACTCGGTCGCGACGAGGGCGGCGCGATGGAACGGTCGGTGGACGTGCAGATCACCCGGCTGCGGCGCAAGATCGAGGGGGACCCGAGGCAGCCGCGTTATCTGCAGACGGTGCGCGGCGAAGGTTATCGGCTGGCCCCCGACTGAGGCCTTGACCTTCCGGTTGCTGGAAGCCCCATCTCGGCGGCACGGGGGTGCTGATGTCGGAACTGACCGTCGAACTCGAAGGCCTGCACTGTGCGGCCTGCGTGGGCCGCGCAGAGCGGGTTCTTGCCCGTGTGCCGGGGGTAACGGCAGCGCAGGTCAATCTGGCCGGGCATACGGCAACGCTGGCCTTCGACGGGGCGGCGGATCTCGGTCCCGTCAGCAAGGCCCTGGGTCGGGCGGGCTATGGGCTGCGCGAGATCGAGACCGTGCTGGCACTGGACGGAATGACCTGCGCCTCTTGCGTGGCGCGGGTCGAAGGCGCGCTGACCGCCCTGCCAGGCGTCGTCGCGGCCCGGGTCAACCTGGCCGAGGGCACGGTGCGGGTGCGCCATGTAGCCGGCCCCGGGATGACGCAAATGCTGACCGCGAGGCTGGCCGATGCCGGCTATCCCGCGCAGATCGCCGATCCCGGCGAGGATCGGGCTGCGGCCGAAACCGAGACAGCGCGACGCCGGTTCGTGCTGTCGCTTCTTCTGACCCTGCCGGTGTTCGTGCTGGAAATGGGCGGTCATATGCTGCCGGCCTTCCATCACTGGGCGATGGACCGCTTCGGCATGCAGACGCTCTGGATCGCGCAGTTCGTGCTCGTCAGCGCGGTCATGGTGGGACCGGGATGGCCGTTCCTGCGGCGCGGTTTTCCGTCGTTGGTCCGGGGCGCGCCGGACATGAACAGCCTGGTCGCGTTGGGAACCTCGGCCGCCTGGGCCTATTCGACGGTCGCCACCTTCGCACCCCGCCTGCTTCCCTCGCATGCTCTGGCGGTCTACTTCGAGGCGGCGGCGGTAATCGTGACGCTCATCCTGCTCGGGCGCTGGCTGGAGGCCCGGGCGCGTGGTCGGACGGGCGCGGCGATCCGGGCGCTGATGAACCTGACCCCCGACACGGCGCTGGTCGAGACCGCTTCGGGCACCGAGGAACGCCCCGTCGCAGCCCTGCGTCCCGGCGACGTGATCCGGCTGCGACCGGGCGAGCAGATCGCGGCCGACGGCACCGTGATCGACGGCACCAGCCATGTGGACGAATCGATGATGTCGGGGGAACCGGTGCCGGTTGCCAAGGCGCCGGGCGACCCGGTGATCGGCGGGACGATCAACACGTCCGGCGCGCTGCGCGTAAGGCTCGACCGGACCGGGGCGGATACGACGCTTTCGAAGATCGTGCAGATGGTGGCCCGGGCACAGGGCGCGCGCCTGCCGGTCCAGGCGGTTGTGGACCGGGTGACGTTGCGGTTCGTTCCGGCGGTGATTGCGGTCGCGGTGGTGTCCGTCGCGGCCTGGCTCGTCCTCGGGCCCGAGCCTGCGCTGCCCCATGCGCTGGTCGCCGGTGTGTCGGTGCTGATCATCGCCTGCCCCTGCGCCATGGGCCTTGCCACGCCGACCTCGATCATGGTCGGCACCGGCCGCGCCGCCAGCCTCGGGGTGCTGTTCCGCCGCGGCGAGGCGTTGCAGCAGCTGTCCGAGATCCGCGGCGTGGCGTTCGACAAGACCGGGACGCTGACGCTCGGCCGGCCCGAACTTCTGGACCTGATCCCCGGCCCGGGGTTCGAGCGCGACGCCGCGCTGCGCAAGGTCGCGGCGGTCGAGAACCTGTCTGAACATCCCCTGGCGCGGGCGATCTGCCGCGCCGCGTCGGTCGATCTGCCGCCCGCAACCGGATTTGTCGCGGAACCGGGCTGGGGTGCCTCGGCGCAGGTCGAGGCGACGACGGTTCTTGTCGGATCCGCACGGCTGATGACGCGCGAGGGGGTCGACCTGTCCCCGCTTTCGCGGTTCGCCGACGACCATGCCGGACAGGGCCGCATCGTGCTGTTCGCGGCGCTCGACGGACGTCTGGCAGGACTTTTCGTTCTTGCCGATCCGGTGAAACCCGGGGCCCGGGCGGCCATTGCCGAACTGCGGGCCGCCGGCATCGATGTGGCGCTGATCTCGGGTGACAGTCGCGCGACGGCGACCGCGGTGGCGAGAGAACTGGGCATCGACACCGTCAGGGCCGAGGTTCTTCCAGAAGGCAAGGTCGAGGCGCTCGAGGCGCTGGGTCCGGGCTGGGCCTTCGTCGGCGACGGCATCAACGACGCGCCGGTGCTTGCCGCGGCCGATGTGGGCGTGGCCATGGGGCAAGGCACCGATGTGGCAATCGAGGCGGCCGATGTGGTTCTGACCTCGGACGATCCGCGCGCCATGGTCGATGCCCTGCGCCTGTCGCGCGCCGTGATGCGCAACATCCGCCAGAACCTGTTCTGGGCGTTCGCCTACAACACCGCCCTGATCCCGGTGGCGGCCGGGGTTCTGTGGCCGGTCTTCGGCATCCAGCTCTCGCCGATCCTGGCGGCGGCGGCGATGGCGGCCTCGTCGGTGTTCGTGCTGTCCAACGCCCTGAGGCTGCGGGGTTTCGCCTCGCGCAGGCGTGATGCGACCTGAGCCGCCGGCCGCCCTACCCTGACCAGCAGAAGGGAGCGGGCCATGAACATATCCGAAGTAGCGGTGCGAGCCGGGCTGCCGGCCAAGACCATCCGATATTACGAGGAAATCGGCCTTGTCACGCCCCTGCGCGCGGACAACGGCTATCGCCGCTACCGCGATCCCGACCTCCATCGGCTGGCGTTCGTGGCGCGGGCCCGGGGACTCGGATTCTCGATCGAGGACTGCCGCGCCCTTCTTGCGCTTTACGACGACCGCCACCGGGCCAGCGCCGAGGTGAAGCGGATCGCCGAGGATCACATGCGCCGGATCGAGGAAAAGATCGAAAGCCTGCGGACGATGCACCGGACGCTCGCCCAACTGGTCGAGGCCTGCGCAGGCGACGAGCGGCCCGATTGTCCCATCCTGCGCACCATCGCAGGCAGCGCGGCCGCGGAATGATCTGCCGCCGGACCTTTTTGGTCGGCGGCATTGCCGCCCTCGGGACCGCCACCACGGCCAGCGCAGTGCCCTTCGATGCCGGATGGACCGAACAGACCTTTCCGCGCCGGCGCCCCAACCGCTGGCAGCTCTCCGGCAGTGCGGTCGGGCTGGAGTCCGATGCGGCGGTGTCGCTGCTGGTCCGCCCGGTACCGGAACCGACATGGGATCTCCGCGGCGCCGCCTGGCGATGGTCGGTCAGCGACAGCGTGCCGCCCACCGACCTGACCCGAAAGGGCGGGGATGATCGCAACCTTGCTGTCTATTTCGTCTTTCTTGCGCGCACCGAGGCCGAACGGCTGCGGACGGCATCGATCCGGCGGGTTCTGACCAACCGCGCGGCGCGGAGCCTTGTCTATGTCTGGGGCGGGACGGCAGCGCGCGGTGCGATCCTGCCCAATCCGTGGCTCGACGGACGGGGGGTCACGGTGGTGCTGCGCCCGGCCGGGACCGGCGCATATGGCGAACCTGTGTAACCGCCCGGTTGGCACCGCGGTTGATCAGGCGGCCTCGACCTGAGCGACGGCGACCGGTGTCCAGTTCCACGGCAGGAGCTCGTCGAGCCGGTTGATCTTGTGGTCTTGGATCCGGTTGAGCACGTCGGCGAGATAGGCCTGCGGATCGAGGCCGTTCAGCTTGGCGGTCTCGATGATCGTCATGGCGCGGGCCAGCGTTTCGCCGCCGGTGTCGGCGCCCGCGAAGAGCCAGTTCTTCCGGCCGATGCCGATCGGGCGCAGGGCACGCTCGGCCGGATTGTTGTCGATTGCCACGCGACCATCGGTGAGGAAGAGGCTGAACGAGGCCCGGCGGGCCAGCCCATAGCGGAATGCGCGGGCCAGATCCCCCTTGCCGGGGATCCGCGTGAGCTGGCTTTCGGAC
>JBKBMT010000013.1:0-52182 GCA_046295655.1 Gemmobacter sp.
ATCTGGAAGCCGAACAGGATCACCGCGATCAGCAGCACCGCGACCAGCGGATCGCCCGCCTGCGTCGTCGCCAGCAGCGCGGGCAGCATCAGCAGGCTGCCGATGGTGATCGCGGTCTTGCGCGACCGGTTGATCGTATAGCCCGCGCCGATCATCCGGCCCGGGTCCGTCGCCGGTTCGTCGTTCACCCGCGCCCCGCCCTCGTCGATCAGCCGCCGCGCCGCCAAGCCCGATCTCGCCAGCCCGGCGCGCACGAAAAGCTGCGCGAGGCTGACCCCGGCCGCGGCCTCGTCGGCCGAAAGCGCAACCTGCGGCAGCTCGTCCCCGACCCCGCCCCGTTCGAATACCGCGCGCGCGGTGGCTTCGGCGGCTGCTGCCGCATCGGGCCCGTGCAGGAGCGTCGTGACCTCATTGGCCAGCCGCACCTTGGCCGCGTTGATCTCCGCCCCGGCGAGCGCCCCCATCCGGTCGCATTCGGCCACGGGAAGCTCGGTGAAGATCTTCAGGAACCGGCCGACATCGGCATCGGTGGTGTTGCGCCAGAACTGCCAGAATTCGTAGGGCGACAACATCTCGGCCGACAGCCAGACCGCCCCCTGGGCCGACTTGCCCATCTTGCGCCCGTCGGACGTGGTCAGAAGCGGCGTCGTCAGGCCCCAGATCTCGGCATCCAGCACCCGCCGGGTCAGGTCGATCCCATTGACGATGTTGCCCCACTGGTCCGACCCGCCCATCTGCAGCCGGCAACCGTAGCGGCGGTAGAGTTCGAGGAAGTCGTAGGCCTGAAGGATCATGTAGTTGAACTCGAGGAACGACAGGCTCTGCTCGCGGTCGAGCCGCGACTTGACGCTTTCGAAGCTGAGCATCCGGTTGACGCTGAAATGCCGGCCGATGTCGCGCAGGAAATCCAGATAGTTGAGCCCGTCCAGCCATTCGGCATTGTTGAGCATGATCGCATCGGTCGGACCGTCGCCGTAGGCCAGATAGCGGTCGAAGACCCGTTGCATGGCCGAGATGTTGGCGTCGATCTGTGCCGGGGTCAGCAGCGGGCGTTCTTCGGCCCGAAAGCTGGGATCGCCCACCTTGGTCGTGCCGCCGCCCATCAGCGTGATCGGCCTGTGCCCGGTGCGCTGAAGCCAGCGCAACACCATGATGTTCATCAGATGCCCGACATGCAGGCTTGGCGCGGTTGCGTCATATCCGATGTAGGCCGGCACGATGCCCGCCCGGAGCGCCTCGTCCAGCCCCTGGTAATCGGTGCAGTCGGCGACGAAGCCGCGCTCGAACATCACCTGCAGGAAGTCGGATTTGGGGTGGTAGGTCATCGGGCTTGCATCCATCATGGACCGGTGCGCGGGGGTATAGCGATGGTGGTCGGCAAGGAAAAGCGGATGTTGGGCAACGGGCCGGTCTGGGCACTGGGCACGATGTCGGGCACGTCGCTGGACGGCGTGGACGCGGCCATGCTGCTGACCGACGGCGAGACGGTGGCCGCCTTCGGCCCCTCCGCCTATCGGCCCTATACCGGGGACGAACGCGCGGCCCTTCGGGCGGCCCTCGGAGCGTGGCCGGGCGATCCCGCGGTCCGGGCCGCGGCAGACGTGGTCGAGCGGGCGCATGCCGAACTTCTGGCCCGGTTCGAGGGGGCCGCGGTGATCGGGTTCCACGGCCAGACGCTGGCGCACGAGCCGCGCGGGCGCGGCACCCATCAGGCCGGCGACGGTGCGATCCTGGCCGAGGTCCTGGGCCTTCCGGTGGTGTGGGATTTCCGGTCGGCCGACGTGGCGCTGGGCGGCGAAGGCGCGCCGCTTGCGCCGTTCTACCACTTCGCCCTGGCGCGCAGACTCGGCGCCGGGCCGGTGGCATTCCTCAACCTCGGCGGGGTCGGCAACCTGACCTGGGCCGACCCGGCCGCCCCGGCGCCCGAGGCCGAGGGCGCGCTTGTGGCCTTCGACACCGGCCCGGCCAATGCCCCGATCGACGACCTGATGCGCGACCGGCGCGGCGCGGCCCGGGACGACGGCGGCGCACTGGCCGCATCGGGGCGCGTGGACGAGGCCGTTGTGCGCTCGTTCCTGACCCATCGGCATTTCCGAAGGATGCCGCCGAAATCACTGGACAGAGAAGATTTTTCCGAGCTTCACGAGGCGGTCGCGCATCTGTCGGACGCCGACGCGGCGGCCACCCTCACCGCTTGCGCGGCGGCGGCGGTTGCGGCGGGGCTGGAGCATCTGCCGGCCCGTCCGGGCCGCATCCTCGTCTGCGGCGGCGGGCGGCACAACCGGGCGATGATGGCCGCGCTTGCCGCCGCCCTGCCGGGCGTCGCCGTCGAACCGGTCGAGGCGTCAGGCCTCGACGGCGACATGATCGAGGCACAGGCCTTCGCCCACCTTGCGGTGCGGGTGATGCGCGGCCTGCCGACCTCCTGCCGCGGCACCACCGGCGTCGCCGCAGCCGTGGGTGGCGGGCAGGTCAGCCGACCGCAGGGCCTGATCGGCGCGGCCTGAGCCTCAGCGCCGCTCCGCCGGGAACCCTGCGGCGTCGAGCGCGGCCAGAATGGCCGCGGGGTCGGCGCTGCTGGTCACATCGACGGTCCGCCCTGCCAGATCGACCGCCACCGCGGCGTCGGGATCGACCTTGCGCAGCGCGGCCTCGACCGCCGTCTTGCAATGGCCGCAACTCATGTCGGGAACGTGGACTCGCATCGTGATACCTCCGGCTGTCCTCATAGGGCTTCCGGCTGCGGAAAGGTCAAGCACCGCTTTTCAACACCGCGCCGAGGGGTTATCTCGCCCCACATGGAGACGCTCCACATCATCGGCGCCGGCATGGCGGGGTCCGAGGCCGCCTGGCAGGCAGCGCGGCTCGGCGTGCCTGTCGTGCTGCACGAGATGCGCCCCGCGGTCGGCACCTTCGCCCACCGGACCGGCGACTTCGCGGAACTGGTCTGTTCGAACTCGTTTCGGTCGGACGATCACGAACGCAACGCGGTCGGACTCCTGCACTGGGAGATGCGCGCGGCGGGGGGGCTGATCCTCGAAGCAGCCGAGACGCACCGCCTTCCCGCAGGGGGCGCGCTGGCGGTCGACCGCGAGCCCTTTGCCCGGACGGTCACCGAACGGCTGCGGTCCCATCCGCTGATTTCCGTATCGAACGAGGAAGTTGCCGATCTGCCCGCGGATGGGCACTGGATCGTCGCAACCGGCCCGCTGACCTCCACCCGGCTGGCGGAAAGCATCCGCAGCGTCACCGGCTCGGACGCGCTGGCCTTCTTCGACGCGATCGCCCCCATCGTCCACGCCGATACGATCGACATGACCGTGGCGTGGCGCCAGTCGCGCTATGACAAGGGCGAAACCGAGGAGGAGCGCACCGCCTACATCAACTGCCCGATGGACCGCGGGCAATACGAGGCCTTCATCGACGCGCTGCTGACCGCAGACAAGACCGAGTTCCGCGACGGGGAGACCGAGACGCCCTATTTCGACGGCTGCCTGCCGATCGAGGTCATGGCCGAACGCGGGCGCGAGACGCTGCGGTTCGGGCCGATGAAGCCGGTGGGCCTGACCAATCCGCACCGGCCCGAGAAACCCTATGCGGTGGTGCAACTGCGCCGCGACAATGCGCTGGGCACGCTCTACAACATGGTGGGCTTCCAGACGAAGATGAAGTATGGTGCGCAGACCTCTGTCTTCAGGATGATTCCGGGTCTGGAGAATGCCGCCTTCGCGCGCCTGGGGGGGATACATCGCAACACCTTCATCAACGCGCCGCGGCTTCTGGACGACCGGCTGCGGCTGCGGGCGCGTCCGAACATCCGCTTCGCCGGCCAGATCACCGGCGTCGAGGGCTATGTCGAGTCGGCGGCAATGGGCCTGATCGCAGGCCGCATGGCGGCGGCGGCGATCCTAGGCCGCGACCTTGCGCCGCCGCCGGCAGAGACGGCGACAGGCGCGCTGGTCGCCCACATTACCGGCGGCGCCGATGCCCGCAGCTTTCAGCCGATGAACGTGAACTTCGGGCTGTTTCCCCCGGTCGAGGCCCGGGCCGGCCGACGCGGCCGCAAGGACCGCTACCGCGCCTACACCGACCGCGCCAAGGAGGCTTTCGCCGCATGGCTGGAACGGCAGCCTATGTGACGCGCTTCGCGCCCTCGCCCACGGGCCCGCTGCATCTCGGTCATGCCTTTTCGGCGCTGCTTGCCTGGGATCGGGCCGCGAAGGTGAACGGCACCTTCCTGCTGCGGATCGAGGACATCGACCCGGACCGATCACGCCCCGAATGGGAGACCGCGATCATCGAGGATCTGCGCTGGCTGGGGCCCCGCTGGGCCGAGCCGGCAATGCGGCAGTCCGGGCGGCTGCCGGCCTATCGTGCTGCACTGGAGCGGCTGGCCGTGCAGGATTTGCTCTACCCCTGCCGCTGCCGCCGGGGCGACATTCGCGCCGCACTTTCCGCGCCGCAGGAGGGGGCCACCGGGCCGGACGGTCCCGCCTATCCCGGCACCTGCCGCGGCCGGACGATGGCCGAGGCGGCACCCGACGATGCGCTGCGGCTCGACATGCGCCGGGCGGTGGCGACCGCGGGGCGGCTGTCCTTCACCGAAACCGGGGCGCTGCACGGGGGGCGGCACAGGATCGACCCCGACTGGCTGGTGACGGTTGCGGGCGACGTGGTTCTGGCGCGGCGCGGGTTCGGCACCTCCTACCACCTGTCCGTGGTGGTGGACGATGCCGCGCAGGCCGTGACCGAGGCGGTCCGGGGCGCCGACCTGTTCGAGGCGACGGCGATCCATGTGCTGCTGCAATCGCTGCTGGGCCTGCCCACCCCCGCCTATCATCACCATCGGCTGATCCGCGACGACGCCGGCAGGCGGCTGGCCAAGCGCGACGACGCCCGGGCGCTGGCCCGATACCGGGCCGAGGGCGCCGAGCCCGACGATATCCGCCGGATGATCGGGCTTCAGCGTTCCGGCCGGAGGATCTCGACCTCGGCCCCGCCGCGGACCGCGGTGTAGAAGCAGCTTTGCCGGTTGGTGTGGCAGGCCGGGCCGGTCTGATCGACAAGGAGCAGCAGACAGTCCCGGTCGCAGTCGATGCGCATTTCGACCAGCCGCTGGACATGGCCCGAACTTTCGCCCTTGGCCCAGAACGCCCCGCGCGACCGCGACCAGTAGGTGACATGCCCGGTCTCCAGCGTGCGCGCGACCGCCGCGGCGTTCATCCAGGCCATCATCAGCACCGCGCCGGTGGCGTGATCCTGCGCCACGGCCGGGATCAGCCCGGCCGCATCGTAGCGCAGCGAGGCGGGGTCGAAGGACATCGGCACGATCCTTTTCAAGCGGCGGCGACAGGACTATCTATGTCAGGCGCAACCTGCGGGAAAGCCATGGCCGACAGCGACCTCGTCAATCTCTACTCCGGCCGCATCCTGGCATTGGCCACCGACATCCCGCATCTTGGCCGCCTTCCCGCGCCCCAGGGCAGCGCCCGACGTCGGTCGCCGTTATGCGGTTCGACCGTCACCGCGGATGTGGTTCTGCGCGATGGCAGGGTCAGCGAATTCGGCCAGGATGTGAAGGCCTGCGCGCTGGGTCAGGCGGCGGCAGCCGTCGTCGGGGCGGCGATGATCGGACGCACCCGCGCCGAGGTCGAGACGGCGCGCGACGAACTGGAGGCGATGCTCCGGTCCGGCGGGCCGGTGCCTGCGCCCCCCTTCGACGGGCTGGAGGTGCTGCTGCCCGCGCGCGACTTCCGCAACCGCCATGCCTCGATCCTGCTTGCGCTGGAGGCGGCGGCCGAGGCGATCGGCCAGGCCGAACGCGCCGCCTGCGCCTGAAAGAAAACCGCCGCAGCGCTGGCGCACTGCGGCGGCAGTCGGGCTCGACCGGAGCGGGGACAGGCCTGGGGCCGAGCAGCAGGCAGATCAGAACGGAAGGTGCAGAAGCCCCGCGAGGCCGGCGAACAACGCCACGCAGCCGAGCACATCCTGAAGCACGGGTGCGGACCGGCCGGCAAGGGCGGATCGGATCGACTGGCGCATGGCAATCTCCATCGTGTTGCCGCATTGTTCTCACACGAATCGGAACAAGTAAAGAACAAATTAGGAATTCTCAGCCAACCGAGAGCAGCCGGATTGCCCGGTCCTGTTCCATCAGCCACAGCAGAACCCGCACCGCCCGACCCCGGTCCGAGGCAAGGCCCGGATCATCGGCCAGCAGCGCGCGGGCATCGCTCTGTGCCAGCGCCATCAGCCCGGCCTGGCGTTCCAGATCGGCGATCCGAAATCTCGGCAGCCCGGACTGGGCCGTGCCGATCAGATCGCCCGCGCCGCGCATCGCCAGATCCTCTTCGGCGATGCGGAACCCGTCGTCGGTGTCGCGCAGGAGCTGAAGCCGGCGGCGCGCCGTCTCGCCCAGGGGCGGCTGGAACATGAGCAGACAGGTCGATTCCGCCGCGCCACGCCCTACCCGCCCGCGCAACTGGTGCAGCTGCGCGAGGCCGAAGCTTTCGGCCCGTTCGATCACCATGATCGAGGCCGCGGGCACGTTCACGCCGACCTCGATCACCGTGGTCGCAACAAGCAGCCGGGTCTCGCCCGCCACGAATCGCGCCATGGCCGCGTCCTTGTCCTCGGGCGCCATGCGGCCATGGACCAGCCCGACCCGTCCCTCGCCCAGCACGGCGCGCAGCGCGGCGAACCGCGCCTCGGCCGCGACCAGGTCCGACGCCTCCGATTCCTCGACCAGCGGACAGACCCAATAGGCCTGCCGACCCTCGTCCAGTGCCCGGGCCAGATGCGCCACCACCTCGGCCATGCGCGCGGTGGAGACCAGCGCCGTGGTCACCGGGGTGCGCCCGGGCGGCTTCTCGTCCAGCACGGACACATCCATGTCCCCGTATTGCGCCAGCGCAAGGCTGCGCGGGATCGGGGTTGCGGTCATGACCAGGACATCGGCGGTCGCGCCCTTCGCCCCCAGTTCCATCCGCTGCGCCACGCCGAACCGGTGCTGCTCGTCCACGACGGCAAGACGCAGATCGGCAAAGGCCACATCCTTCTGGAACAGGGCATGGGTGCCGACCAGGATGTCAATGCGCCCGGCAGCGAGATCGCCCAGCTTTGCCGCGCGCTCGGCCCCCCTGTCGCGTCCGGTCAGGATCTCGATGCGCACACCGGCCGCCCGGGCAAGCGGGCGCAGCCCGTCGAGATGCTGCCGCGCGAGGATCTCGGTTGGCGCCATCAGACAGCCCTGCCCGCCCGCCTCGACCGCGGCCAGCAGCGCGAGGAATGCCACCAGCGTCTTGCCCGCACCGACGTCGCCCTGCAGAAGCCGGCTCATGCGCTGCGGCGCGGCCATGTCGGACAGGATCTCGTCCACCGCCCGGCGTTGCGCCGCGGTCGGCGCGTAGGTCAGCGCCGCCAGCACCCTTGCCCGCAGGCGCCCGTCGCCACAGCTCGCCCGGCCCGGCGCCCGCCGGTTGCGCGCCCGCGCCAGTGCCAGCGTCAGCTGATGCGCGAGAACCTCGTCGTAGGCCAGACGCATCCGCGCAGGGGCTGTTGCCGAAAGGTCCGCCGGACCCCGGGGCGCATGGGCGGCGAGAAGCGCGCTGCGCCAGGCCGGCCAGCCCTCGCGCCGGATCAGATGCGGGTCGATCCATTCCGGCAGATCGGGCGCCCGTTCCAGCGCCGCGGCGACGGCCTTGCGGATCTGCTTCTGGCTCAGGCCGGCGGCGAGCGGATAGACGGGTTCGTGCTGCGGCAGCTCTGCCGCTTCCTCGGGACGGAGGATATGGTCGGGATGGACGATCTGGGCGATACCGTCGAACAGGTCGAGCTTTCCCGAGATCACCCGACGCTGGCCGGTCGGCAACTGCCGCGCCAGCCAGTCGCCGCGGGCGTGAAAGAACACCAGCGGGAACTCGGTGCGCGCATCCCGGACCATGACCCGCGTTGCCCCGCCCTTGCGCCGGGGCGGGAAATGGGCGCCGATCTCGACCTCTACCGTCACCGTTGCCGGCGGCGTCACCTCGCGGATGCTGTCGCGGCGGGTGCGGTCGATCGACGAATGGGGCAGCAGGAACAGCAGATCGCGCGGCCGCGCAACGCCAAGCGCGCCCAGTGCCCGCGCCGCGCCGGGGCCGATCCCCGGCAGCGTCTCGATCTCCGCGAACAGCGGAAACAGGACCTCGGGCCGGCTCATCCCGCGCCGATCAGCGCAAGCCAGGCATCCTCGTCCAGAACCTCGATGCCCAGTTCGGCCGCCTTCGCGGCCTTCGACCCGGCCCCGGGACCGGCCACCAGATAGTCGGTCCGGGCCGAGACGGAACCTGCGACCCGCGCACCCAGCGCCTCGGCCCGGGCCTTTGCCTCGGCCCGCGTCATCCGCTCAAGCGTGCCGGTGAACACCACGGTCTTGCCCGCCACCGGACTGTCCGCCGCGGGACGGGCCGCCGGCTCGACCGTCAGGTGCCGCACCAGAGCGTCGATGGCGGCACGCTCGGCGGGGTTGCGGAACGCCGCCAGCAGCGATTCGGCAAGAACCGGCCCGACCCCGTCGATCGACAGAAGCCGCTCCCATTCCGGCCCCTCGCCCGGTGTGGCATTCGTCATCGCCGTCTCGAAGGCCTCCCAGGTGCCGTAGTGGCGCGCCAGAAGCCCGGCAGTGCTTTCGCCGACATGCCGGATCCCCAGCGCGAAGATCAGCCGCGCAAGCGGGATGGTGCGTCGGGCATCGATCGCATCGAACAGGTTCGCCGCCGATTTCTCGCCGTATCCCAGCCGGTTGCGGAGCTTCGTCACATTCTCTGCGTCGCGCTGCCGGAGGGTGAATATGTCCGCCGGGGTGCGGATTGGCAGCTGGTCGTCGGCCCAGAACATCTCGATCTGCTTCGCGCCCAGCCCCTCGATGTCGAAGGCCGCGCGGCTGACGAAGTGCTTCAGCCGCTCCATCCCCTGCGCGGGGCAGATCAGCCCGCCCGTGCAGCGGCGGACCGAATCGCCCGGCTCGCGGATCGCCTCGGACCCGCAGGCTGGGCAGGTGTCGGGAAAGCGGTAGGGGACGGCATCGGGCGGCCGGCGGGTCAGATCGACATCGGCGATCTTGGGGATCACGTCGCCCGCGCGATAGACCTTCACCCAGTCGCCCTCGCGGATGTCGCGCCCCTCGCGGATCGGCTGCCCGCGGGCGTCGCGGCCGGCGATATAGTCCTCGTTGTGCAGCGTCGCGTTCGACACGACGACCCCGCCGACCGTTACCGGCGTCAGCCGCGCGACCGGCGACAGGGCGCCGGTCCGGCCGACCTGGATCTCGATCCGCTCCAGCCGGGTCCAGGCGGTTTCGGCCGGGAACTTGTGCGCGATCGCCCAGCGCGGGGTGGTCGACCGCAGGCCGAGCCGGGCCTGAAGCGACAGATCGTCCACCTTGTGCACCACCCCGTCGATGTCATAGCCGAGCAGCGCGCGCTGCGCCTCGATCTCCCGGTAGGCGGCGCGCAGCTCCGCGACGCCGAGGCAGCGGCGGGTCAGCGGATTGGTCGGGAATCCGAGGTCCGCGAGCCGTTGCAGCGCCTCGAACTGGGTGCCGCCGAGCGGTGCGGACAGCTCGCCCCAGCCATAGGCGAAGAACCGCAGCGGCCGGGCCGCGGTCACGGCCGGATCGAGCTGGCGCAGGCTGCCGGCGGCGGCATTGCGGGGATTGGCGAAGGTCTTGTCGCCCCGTTCCGCCTGCGCGGCATTGAGGGCCGCAAAATCCTCGTGGCGCATGTAGATCTCGCCGCGCACTTCGAGGATGGCAGGGGCGCCGGGGATGCGCGCAGGGATCTCCGGCACGGTGCGGGCGTTGGCGGTGACATTCTCGCCCAGCTCGCCGTCGCCCCGGGTCGCGGCCTGAACAAGCGCGCCGTCCTCGTAGCGCAGGCTCAGCGACAGGCCGTCGATCTTCGGCTCCGAGGTGTAGGCGATCGGCTCGGGCCCGAGGCCGAGGAACCGGCGGATCGACTCGTCGAAATCGGCCAGATCCTCGTCGTCGAAAGCATTGGCAAGGCTCAGCATCCGCTGGGCATGCCGAACCTTGGCAAAACCGGCACCCGGCGCAGCGCCGATCCGGGCCGAGGGCGTGTCGGCCCGGACGAGAGCGGGAAAGCGCGCCTCGATCGCGGCGTTGCGTCGCTTCAGCGCATCGTAGTCGGCATCCGACATCACCGGAGCGTCGTCCCGGTAATAGGCCGCATCCGCCTCGGCGATCCGCCGCGCCAGGCGGGCAAGCTCCTGCCGCGCCTCGGCCTCTGTCAGCGCCTCGACCGCCACCTCGCCCGCCATGGCAACCTCCCTCCCCCGAATGCGTGGCGGAGGTTAGCAGCACCGGGCGCCGCGGCAAGGCTGGGTGTCAGGCCCCCATCGCGATGCGCTTTTCCGCCGGCACAGGATCGCGCAGCACATAGCCGCGGCCCCAGACGGTCTCGATGTAGTTTTCGCCGCCGGTCGCCTCCGCGAGTTTCTTGCGCAACTTGCAGATGAAGACGTCGATGATCTTCAGTTCGGGCTCGTCCATCCCGCCGTAGAGGTGATTGAGGAACATCTCCTTGGTCAGGGTCGTGCCCTTGCGCAGGCTGAGAAGCTCGAGCATCTGGTATTCCTTCCCGGTCAGATGCACGGCCTTCCCGTCAACCTCGACCGTCTTTGCGTCGAGATTGACCGCGACCATCCCGGTGCGGATCACCGACTGCGCGTGACCCTTGGACCGGCGGATGATCGCATGGATCCGCGCGACCAGTTCCTCGCGGTGGAAGGGTTTGGTCAGATAGTCGTCGGCGCCGAAGCCGAACCCCTTGATCTTGTTGTCGGTATCGTCGGCGCCCGACAGGATCAGTATGGGTGTCTCGACCCGGGCGAGGCGCAACTGGCGCAGCACCTCGTGTCCGTTCATGTCGGGCAGGTTGAGATCCAGCAGGATCAGGTCGTAATCGTAGAGCTTGGCCAGATCGATCCCTTCCTCGCCGAGGTCGGTGCAATAGACATTCAGGTTGGCATGCGTCAGCATCAGTTCGATGCTGCGCGAGGTGGTGGGATCGTCCTCGACCAGAAGTATCCGCATCTGCTGTCTCCGCGCTGGCAGGGTCTTCGTTAACGACACTCGACGGCAATGGTTAATCCGGGATTACTCTGCCAGAACATTTGCGGAAAACAACCTAAAGTTGTATCAGTCCTTCCGTTCGCTCCGCGTTTTCGGGATCGATGTGACTTTCAGGCCGGCTTCGCCGAATCGCGCAGCGGCGGCGCACCACAGATCGAACTCCTCTTCCGACAGCGCATATCGCTCCAGCGCCTCTGCGCGGGTGATCAGCCCGTGCGCGACCGCCCTGACGACGACCGCCTTGCGGCTGGCGACCCACCGGCGGGTGTCGGGGGGCGGGAGGTCGGCGCGGCTGAGGATGCTGCCGTCGGGCAGCGTGACCCGGCGCGGTCCGTCGATACGTTTCAGAAACATCGCCTTTCCCTCGTCCTGCGGCACGATCCTGAGCTGTCACGCTTAAGGGAAGGTTGCGGGACAGGCTTGTGAATGTGCCGCATTTTCCTATATCTGGCGCGGCTTCCCCGAGGATTCAGATGCTCGACCGACCGCTCAATTCGCTGGGCCTGGCAAAGCCGCCGGCCGATACCCGCGTCGTGGTGGCGATGTCGGGCGGCGTGGATTCGTCGGTCGTTGCCGCGATGCTGGCGGACGAAGGCTATGACGTGGTGGGCGTGACGCTCCAGCTCTACGATCATGGTGCGGCGCTGGCGAGGAAGGGCGCATGCTGCGCCGGCCGCGACATCCACGATGCCCGCCGCGTCGCCGAGACGATGGGGTTCCCCCATTACGTTCTCGATTACGAGAACCGGTTCCGCGAGGCGGTGATGGAGGAATTCGCCGACAGCTACCTCGGCGGCGCGACGCCGGTTCCCTGCATCCGGTGCAACGAGCGGGTGAAGTTCCGCGATCTGCTGGCCACGGCCCGCGATCTGGAGGCCGATTGCATGGCGACCGGGCACTACATCCGGCGGATCGCGGGGCCGAACGGCCCCGAGCTGCACCGCGCCGCCGATCCGGCCCGCGACCAGAGCTATTTCCTGTTCTCGACCACCGCGGAGCAGCTCGACTTCCTGCGCTTTCCGCTGGGCGGTCTGGCGACCAAGGCCGAGACCCGCGCGCTGGCCACGCGTTACGGCCTGCCGGTGGCGGACAAGCCCGACAGTCAGGACATCTGCTTCGTGCCGCAGGGCAACTATGCGGCGGTGATCGAGAAGCTGCGGCCGGGCGCCGCCGATCCGGGCGACATCGTCGATCTGGACGGCCGCGTGCTGGGGCGCCATGGCGGGGTGATCAACTTCACGATCGGGCAGCGCAAGGGGCTTGGGATCGGCGGGCTGACCGAACCGTTGTATGTTGTCCGGCTGGACCCCGCCCGGCGGCAGGTCGTCGTCGGCCCGCGCGAGGCGCTTGCAACCCGGCGGGTGCCGGTGCGCGAGGTCAACTGGCTGGGCGACGGGGACTTCGCCGCGCAGGACGGGGCCGAGGTGACGGTCCGGGTCCGTTCGACCCGTGCGCCGGTGCCGGCGGTGCTGCGCCCTCTGTCGGACACTGCGGCCGAGGTCGAGCTGCTCAGCCCCGAGGAAGGGGTCAGCCCCGGACAGGCCTGCGTGTTCTATGCGCCCGAGGGCAGTCGGGTGCTGGGCGGCGGCTGGATCTGGCGCGGCTGAAGCCGCTCGATCGCCGCCAGGACGGACCGTGCGGCCCGCAGGCCCGGCGCCTCCCCCCCCCGACCGAGCCGCCGCATGGTCAGGTCCATGGCCTCGGCCTGCGCGGCGCGCTCCGGCCCTTCCGCAAGGATCGATGCCAGGGCCGGGGCAACAAGATCCGCCCGGCAGCGCGCGCCCAGGAATTCCGGCACCGCGCGCGTTTCCGAGACGAGGTTCACCAGCGTGACCGTATCGACCCGCAGCAGCCGGCCCATCAGGAACCGGCTGACCGGATTCATGTCATAGGCGATGACCATCGGAACCCGGTTGGCGGCAAGTTCCAGCGACACGGTGCCCGAGGCGGCGAGCGCCGCGCGCGCGCCAGCGAAGGCCGCGCGCTTCTGCGCCGGCTCCGACACGATCAGCGGCGCAACCGGCCAGTCGGCGACCAGCGCCCGCACAAGGCCCGACACTGCGCGCAGGGTCGGAACGACCACGGGCATCGGCGGCAGCCGGCCCAGGGTCTGCCCGAACACCGGGGCAAGACGCGCCACCTCGCCCTTGCGCGAACCCGGCAGCACCAGCAGCCAGTCGCCGGCAAGCCCGTGTGCGGCGCGAAATGCGGCCGTCTCCGCCTCGGTCGCGACCGGCTCGGCGACGACCGGATGCCCCACGAAATCGCAGCTCATGCCGGCCGCGGTCATGTAGGGCGGCTCGAACGGAAGCAGCGCCAGCACATGGTCGATCACCTGCGCCATCCTGCGCGCCCGCCCCGGCCGCCAGGCCCAGACCGAGGGCGCGACGTAATGGATCGTCGGCAGATCGGGACGGGCGGCCCGGACCATCCGGGCGACGCGCAGGCAGAAGTCGGGGCTGTCGATGGTGATCAGCGCGGCCGGCGGGTCGGCCAGCACCGCCTCGGCCGTCTCGCGGATACGTCGCTTGAGCTTGGCATAGCGAGGCAGGACCTCGACCAGCCCCATCACCGACAGCTCGTCCATCGGAAAGCGGCTGCGCAACCCCTCGGCCTCCATTGCCGGGCCGCCGACGCCGGCGAACCGGGCACCGGGCGCAAGCTCGCCGAGGCCCGCCATCAACGCCGCGCCCAGCCGGTCGCCCGAGGGCTCGCCGGCGATCAGGAACAGCCTCACGGTGCCCGCGCCCACAGGTAAAGCCCGGCCGCATCGGCCGCGGCGACCGTCTCGGCCCTGTCCAGCAGCAGGACACCCCCGGCCTCCCACGCAATGCCGCCCAGACCGGCGGCAGCGGCGGCCGCGACGGTTGCCGGGCCCAGCGCGGGCAGATCCACGCGTCGGTCCTGTCCGGGCTTCGGCGCCTTGTAGAACAGCCCCCTGCCCCGCCCCGGATCGGGACGCAGCGCCGGATCCAGTGCTGCCACCTGCGCCAGCATCGCATCGGTTCCGGGCAACGCCTCGACCGCAAGGCACAGACCCTGCACCACCACCGCGCCCTGTCCCACGTCCGCGGCCCCCAGCGCCGCAACGATCGCAGCAGCGCGCGCGGCATCGCGTTCGTCCTGCGGACCCGGACCCCGGCGGCCGAGCAGCCCGGCCCCCGGCAGCAGATCGGGTGCCACCGTCTCGACCCCCGAGACCGTCAACCCGGCTTCCTCGATCAGCGCGACAACGGCGCGCAGGGTGGCGTCGTCGCCGGCCTGCATCGCCTCGATCATCCGGGGCACCATCTGCGCGGTTGCCGGATCGAACAGCGCCGGATCGAGCCGGGGCCGCCGCATCGCCCCGGCCAGCACCACCGACCGCACCCCGCTGTCGCGCAGACCGTCAAGGAACGGCACGAGCCGCTCGAATCGGAAGCGGCGCGCCGGCACCGCGATGTCGAGCCCTTCGGGCGCCCAGACCTCGGCCCGGCCCCGCATCGCCCGCAGCACCGCCCCCGGCAGCGCGCCGGTGCCGGCGATGACCGCCGTATCAGCCACCCCGGACACCGGACGGGCGCGGGGTCAGGAACGACCGGTCCGAGGCACCGAGGACGAATTCCGCCACCTCGCGCACCAGCGGACCCGCCTCGCCCTGCAACAGGCGCCGCGCCCGGTCGGCAAAGGCGCCCTCGCCCGAGGCCAGTTCGGCATAGGCGGCGCGCAGGGCGGCGATCTCGGCCCGGTCCACCCCGCGCCGCTTGAGCCCGACAAGGTTCAGCCCGTCCAGTTCGCCGCGCGGAGCCTGCACGAGACCGTAGGGAATGACATCGTTCGTCACCATCGTCACCGCGCCGATGATCGCCCCGCGCCCGACGCGGACCCACTGGTGGATCCCGGAAAGCCCCCCGACGATCACGTCGTCGCCCAGCACGCAGTGCCCCGCGATCGCCGCCTGGTTGGCCAGGATCACCCGGTCGCCCAGAGTGGCGTCGTGCCCGACATGAGCGCCCGTCATTAGCAGACAGTCGTCGCCCACCCGCGTCACCCCGCCGCCGCCCGCGGTGCCGGTGTTCAGCGTCGCCCCCTCGCGGATCCGGCAGCGGGCACCGACGATCAGCCGCGTGCGCTCGCCGGCGTATTTCAGATCCTGCGGAACCTCGCCGACGACGGCGAAGGGAAAGACCACCGTTTCAGCCCCGATCTCGGTCCAGCCGGTGACGACCGCGTGCGATTTCAACTCCACGCCCTCGCACAGCGTCACCTCGGGACCGACCAGCGCGAAGGGGCCGATGCGGACGCCGGGTCCGATCGCGGCACCCTCGCCGATCACCGCCGAGGGATGCACCTGCGCGGTGGAGTGGATCGCCATGCCTCAGCCCTGCGACAGGTCGAACATGGCGGTGAACGTCGCCTCGGCCGCGGTCTCGCCGGCGACCATCGCCCGGCCCTCGAACCGCCAGACCCGGCCGCCGCCCCGCAGCGCCGTGACATGAAGCTCCAGAACATCGCCCGGCACCACCTTGCGGCGGAACTTCGCCCCCTCGACTCCCATGAAGAAAACCTTTGCGTTCTTGTCGGCCAGATCCATCGTCAGCCCGACCAGAACGCCCGCCGTCTGCGCCATGGCCTCGACGATCATCACCCCCGGCATGATTGGCATGCCCGGGAAGTGGCCGGTGAAGTGGGGTTCGTTGCAGGTGACGTTCTTTATGCCCACGCAGGACTTGCCGGCCACCACATCGCGCACCTTGTCGACCAGCAGAAAGGGGTAGCGGTGCGGGATGATCCGCTGGATGAGGCCAAGGTCGGCTTCCTGCGGCACGGCTGCGGTCATCGGACGGTCCTTCTGACAGGTTTCGACAGGGCGCACATCGGCCGGGCAGCCCGCCCGTTAGCTAGCAACTCGCCCCCCGGGTGGCAAGCGCGGGCGCCCCGTTCAGTCCCCGTCCGGCACCGCGCCATCGCCCAGCTCGGCGTCGATCCGGGCGATGGCGTAATCGGTCACGTCGATGTCCTGAAACGACAGCACGATCGCCTCGTCCGAGAGGATCGCCACCGCGCCGGCCTCGCGGATGATCTCGGCCAGCACCGGAATCGCGGCGGCGAAGAAGCGGCGGCGCTCCGCATCCCGGCGTTCGACCAGGGCGCGCAGCTTGGCGTCCTGGGCCTGGCGTATCTCGCCCACACGACGGTCGAAATCGGCCGCCAGCGGACGGAATTCGTCGGGCGTCATGGTGCCGCGCCGGTCTGCCAGACTGCGTTCCTCGTCGGTCAGTTCCGCCTCGATGCGGCGGTTCTCGGCCATCAGCGCGCTTTGCTCGGCATCGATCTCGGCCGACAGGCGCCGCCCGAAGGCCGAAGCGGCGAACAGCCGTTCCTCGTCGAGGGTCAGGATCGGGCTTTGCGGCGCGACCGGATAGAGCGGGCCCTCGGCGCGCAGCGGCGGTGCAGACAGCGCCGCCGCGAGGATCAGCGCGACGACCGCAGGCCGCATCAGAACCGGGTCGAGATGGTCACGTCGAAACGCTGTTCGCGGTCATAGCTTTCCTTGCGCAGGGCACGGGAGAAGTTGAACCGCAGCGGGCCGATGGGCGTTTCCCAGAACAGCGAGACACCGACCGCTGACCGCAGCTTGGCACGGTCAGATCCGCGCAGGTCGATGCCGGCGGTATCGTTCAGCCCCCAGAGCGTGCCCACATCCCAGAACACCCCGCCCTTGACGCCGTATTCCACCGGCAGACCGACCGGGAACTGCGCCTCGAACCGCGCGACCGCGAAATAGTTGCCGCCCAGCGCGTCCTGCGCCGTGGCGCCGACATCGCGCGGGCCGATGCCGAAGGGTTCGAAGCCGCGGATCTTGCTGCTGTCGAGGAAGAAGCGCTCGGTCACGCGCGTGCCCGATCCGCCGCGGGCATGGATCGCACCGGCCTCCAGCTCGGCACGCAGCGTCACTTCCTCGTTCAGGATGCGCGTCTCTGCCGCCGCCAGCGCGGTGGTCTGGATATATTTCAGATCGCCGCCCAGTCCGGCGAAGTCCTGCCCGAAGCGCAGCACGAAGGTCGCCGGCCCGCCCCGGAGGCCGCCGCGCCGGTTGTCCCAGCTGTAGCCGTAGCCGAGCGCCGAGTAATACTGCCCCCCGGTCGCCTCTTCCCGGACGAGGATCGGCGAGGACCGGGCCGGATCGACGTTGAACATCCGGTTCTTGCCCAGCGTATAGCGCAACTCCAGCCGGCCGTTCTCGCTGATCGGGAAATCGACCGAGGGACGGACCTGGATCGACCGCGTGTCCCAGGTCGAGAAATTCGCCTGGCTCTGGCTGTAGAAGCCTTCGAAGGTGAAGCGCAGGTCGCGGCCCAGAAACGCCGGCTCGCTGAAGCTGAAGGACGAGGTCGCGTTGCTGGCCCCGAGGTTCAGATCGAGGCTCACGAACTGACCGCGCCCGAGGAAGTTCGATTCCGACAGGCCGACCGCAAGGCCCAGACCGTCGGCGCGGCCATAGCTTGCCCCGAACGACAGCGAACCGGTGGGCTGTTCGGTCACCTCGGCCTTCACCAGAACCTGATCCGGGCCGGAACCGGGCCGGGTATCGACCGAGGCATTGGAGAAGAAGCCCAGCGCCCGGATCCTCTCGGCCGCCTCGCGGATCTCGCGCGGGTTGAACGGGTCGCCCTCGACGATGCGGAACTGGCGGCGGATCACCTGATCGAGCGTGGTGGCATTGCCCTCGATGTCGATCCGCTCGACGAAGATCCGCGGCCCCCGAACCAGCGCGAACTCGATATCCAGCGTCTGGTCGCGGTCGTTCCGGGTGATGCGCGGATCGACGCGCAGGAAGGTCAGACCCTTCCGGGCGGCATGCTGCTCCATCCGGGCGATGGTGTTCTCGATCGCGGTCGGGGTGAAGGTCTGCCCCTCGCGCAGGCGGCTCAGCGCATGGAATTCGGCCGCATCCGCGCCGTCGAACTCGCTGACCGTGGTCAGCCGACCGAAACGGTAGGGCAGCCCCTCGCGCACCGTGAAGGTGACGAAGAAGCCGGACCGGTCGCGCAGGATTTCCGCCGTGGCGTCCAGCACCTGGAAGTCGATGTAGCCGCGCGACAGGTAGAAATCCCGCAGCAGGCCCTTGTCCACCTCGATCCGTTCGGCGTTATAGGTGTCGGCGGTGATGAACTGGCGCAGCAGCCCGGCCTGCCGGGTCTCCAGCACCTGCCGCAGGCGGCGGTCGGAGAACGCGCGGTTGCCGACGAAGGACAGCCGTTCGACCTCGACGACCTGGCCCTCGGCGATCTCGAACACCAGATCGACCCGGTTGCCGGGGCGGCGAATGATGCGCGGTTCGACCCGGGCGGCAAGCCGGCCGCGCTGGGCATAGGCTTCGGTGATCGCGGCCGCGTCGGCCTCGGCCTGGCTGGGCGAGTAGATCCGCCGCGCCTGGCTGCCGACGAGGCGGCTGAGTTCCTCGGTCCGCAGGCGCCGGTTGCCCTCGAAGTTCACCACGCCGATGGTGGGGAATTCGGCCACCCGGATCACCAGCGTGCCGCCGCGCGGAACCAGATCGACCGTTTCGAACAGACCCGACCCGAGGATGCGCTGATAGGCGTCGTTCAGTTCCGCCGCCGAGACCGCCTGCCCGCGCGGCAGCCGGGCATAGGACAGGACGGTGCGCGATTCGATGCGCTCGTTTCCCTCGACCACGACGCTGTTGAACCGGTATTGCTGCGCAGCGGCCGGCAGCGCGGCCAGCAGCGGAAAGGCCAGCAGCAGCAGGGCCGCAAACAGGGTCGGGACGATCCGGGGGGCCCGCGTTCCGCGCTTCGTGACGACGGACAATGGCATCATCAGACCGAACCCCCGGGCAAACGCAATCCGAGGAACTGACTAACCGGAAGGCCGGGGCTTGTCAAAAGGCTCAGGGCGCCGGACCGCGATCGGTCGGCGCCCTGTTGCAGAAGCCGCGCGCCGCTGCCCCGGCGCACGGGCTGCCCCGGTCAGAGCTTGGTCAGCTGCGCGCCGAGAAAGGCGCCGGCCAGCAAGCCGACGACGATGGTGCCGAACGAGAACAGCCGGTCGGCGTTCAGATAGACAAGCAGGGAAAGACCCTGATAGCCGCTTCTGATCGCATCCATGTCCGTCGCTCCCCGTGCCGATGCACGCTGTGCTTGATCCAGTTGACGAATAGACAGGGATTGCGACGAAATTCGGGCGCAATCACGGACAGAACAAGTCGTTGGTCAGCGCGAACAGCATCACCGTGGCCAGGAAGGCCAGCCCGATGCCCATGAGCAGGCGCAAGGCGCGGTCGCTGGGCGGGCGGCCCGTCACGGCCTCCCAGGCGTGGAACACCAGATGCCCGCCGTCGAGGACCGGTATCGGAAACAGGTTCAGCAGCCCGACCGCCGTGGACAGCATCGCCACGAACCAGATGAAGCTCTCCAGCCCCTGCGTCGCCACCGCCCCCGAGGTTTCGGCAATGCGGATCGGGCCCGAGAGGTTGCACGAGCTGATCTGCCGGGTGATCATGTGCCACAGCCCGGACAGCGAGGTGCGGGCGATCAGCCAGGTCTGGCGCGCCCCCAGCCCGACCGCCTCGAACAGGCCCGGCGTGCGCGTCTCTGGTTCGAACACGAGCCCGCCGGTCAGGCCGATCAGCCACCTTGTCTCGAAGGTTCCGTCGGCGCGCGGCAGATCGGTGCGGCGCGGCACCAGCGCGATGTCGACCACCTCGCCCTGGCGCCAGACCTCCAGCAGCATCGGGCTGCCGTCCGAGGCGCCCGTCGCCTCGCGCAGTTGCGAGAAGGCGTGGATGGGCCGGCCGTCGATCGAGAGGATCACGTCGCCCCGCTGCATGCCGACATCGAAGGCGGCCGAATTCGGCTGCACCATGTCGGCGACCGGCGGAAACGGAAACGGCCCGTCAAGGGTCAGGGTGCGACCGTCGCGATCCACCGTCCAGCTGACTCGCGGCGCGGGCTCCAGCCCCTCGGTTGCGGCGTAGAAGCTTGCCAGATCGGTGATCGGCGTGCCCTCGAGCGCAAGGATCCGGTCACCCTCCTGCAGGGCCACTGCCTCGGGCATCGGCTTGATCGCACCGATCACCGGCAGGTCGGTTGCCACGCCCCGGAAGGCGAAAAGCGCCGCAAATATCAGGATCGACAGGGCAAAGTTGAACAGCGGGCCGGCCGCCACGGTCGCCGCCCGCGCCCAGAGCGGCGCGCCGTGCATCGAACCGCGCCGCTCCTCGGCGCTCATCGCGTCGAGCGCATGTTCGTCGCGCCCCGATGCGGCATCTGCATCGCCACGGAACTTCACGAACCCGCCGAGCGGGATCGCCGCGATCTGCCAGCGGGTGCCGTGCCGGTCGGTCCAGGCGGCCAGCTTCGGCCCGAATCCGAGGCTGAACACGTCCGCCTTGATCCCCGACCAGCGCCCGACGATGTAATGGCCGTATTCGTGCACCGCGACGATGATCGACAGCGCCACGACGAAGGCGGCAAGCGTCCATATCAACCCCCCGAACGAGGGCACGAGCCCGATAAGATCCATCGTGTCGTCCTATTCCTGCCCCTGCCGCGCCCGGATCACGCGGGTGGCGGTCTTTCTTGCAATCTCGTCGGCCTGCAGCACCTTCTCAAGGGTGTCGGCGGCAATTCCGAGGCCACAATCGCGCGATATCGCGTCGAGCGTCGCCTCCACCGTCTCTGCCATTACGGGAAACGCTATGTTTCCGGCAAGGAAATGATCGAGGGCGATTTCCTTGGCCGCGTTGAACACCGCCCCGGCAATCCCGCCGGCCGCCATCACCTCGCGGGCAAGGCGCAGCGCCGGAAAGCGCAGGGGGTCCGGGGGCTCGAAGGTAAGCTGCCCCAGTGCGGCGAGATCGAGCCGTGCGACGGGCAGCTCGGCCCGCTCGGGCCAGTTCAGCGCGTAGCCGATGGCATGCCGCATGTCGGGCGGGCCGAGATGGGCCATCAGCGCCCCGTCGCGGAAGCCGACCAGCGCATGGACGATCGACTGCGGATGCACGACGACCTCGATCCGGCCGGGGTCGATGCGGAAGAATTCCCGCGTCTCGATCAGCTCCAGCGCCTTGTTGAACAGGCTTGCGCTGTCGACCGATATCCGGCGGCCCATCGACCAGTTCGGATGCGCCACCGCCTGTTCGGGTGTCGCCGCGGCAATGCGATCGGCGGGCCAGTCGCGGAACGGCCCGCCCGAGGCGGTGATCACGATGCGTTCGACCGCGGCCATGTCCTCGCCGGCAAGGGCCTGGAATACGGCGGAATGTTCGCTGTCCACGGGCAGCAGCCGGGCACCCGTGCGTGCCGCGGTCGCCATGACCAGATGCCCCGCGCAGACCAGAGTCTCCTTGTTGGCCAGCGCCAGGGTGCCGCCGCGTTCCAGCACCCGCAGCCCGGGGACCAGCCCGGCTGCGCCGACGATGGCCGACATCGCCCAGTCGGTCGGGCGGTCCGCCGCCTCGGCAATGGCGGCCGGCCCGGCGGCCGACGCGATCCCGCTGCCCGAAAGCCGATGGGCCAGTTCGGGCAGGCAGTCGTCGTGGGCTGTCACGGCGATCTCGGCCCCGAGCGCGCGCGCCTGTTCGGCAAGCAGGGCGACATTGCGCCCCCCGGTCAGCGCGACGACCCGGAACCGGTCCGGCGTCGCGGCGATCAGATCGACCGTGTTGACGCCGATCGACCCGGTGGAGCCGAAGATCGAGACCCGCCGCATCCCGTCAACCCGCGATCACCGCGGGAAAGCCGATCACGGACTCGACCAGCAGCAGCAGCACCGATGCCCCCAGCATCCCGTCGAACCGGTCCATCACCCCGCCGTGGCCGGGGATCAGGTTCGACGCATCCTTGACCCCCATCTGCCGCTTCACCGCGCTTTCGGCGACATCGCCCAGCTGCGCCGCGATGGACAGGCCCACCGAGATCCCCAGGATCTCGATCCCCGCGTGGGGCAGGAAGGCGGCGCCGACCGCCGCCGCACCGATCCAGCCCGCAATCGTGCCCGACCAGGTCTTCTTCGGGCTGACCCTTGGCCAGATCTTCGGCCCGCCGATCAGCCGGCCTGCGAAATAGCCGGCGATGTCGGTGACGATCACGACCAGCGCGAGCCAGGCCATCCAGACGATGCCGAACTCGCCGAAGTCCATCCGCAGGTGCCAGAGGCCGAAGCCCGCGATCACCATCAGGCTCGAGTAGACGGCGAACAGCACCCGGTGCGCGGGCATCAGCCGCAGGCCGACGATGGCCGGGCCGAAGACCAGCGGCAGCGCCAGTCCGGGCGGCAGGACCATGGTGGCCAGCACGGCGCCCCCGGCCAGCGCGGCCAGACCCAGCGCAACCCGCGGCGCGGTGGCCGCCAGGGCACCGCCGGTCGGCTGGCCCAGCATCCGCGCCAGTTCCCAGACCATGGCCGAGGTGACCACCACGATGAGAAGCCCGAACCAGACCCCGCCGGCCCAGAGCGCGACCAGACCCACCGCCGCCATCGCCCCGCCGGACAGCATCCGCGGGGCCAGGTCGGCGAAGCGGCCGCCGGTCACAGCGCCACGACCCCGCCGAAGCGCCGCTCGCGGCCGCCATAGCGCAGCAGGATCGCCTCGAGCTCGGCAGGGGTGAAATCGGGCCAGAGCGTCGCGGTGAATTCGTATTCGGCATAGGCCGCCTGCCAGAGCAGGAAGTTCGACACCCGGGTTTCGCCCGAGGTGCGGATCACCAGATCCGGGTCCGGCAGGTCGGCGGTATCGAGCGCGTCGCCGAGCACTGCCTCGTCCACCGCCTCGGGATCCAGCGTGCCGGCGGCGACCTGGCGGGCGATGCGGCGGGCTGCACGGGCAAGCTCGTTCCGGCCGCCGTAATTGATTGCCACCGTCAGGTTCAGCCGGGCATTGCCCCGGGTCCGCTCCTCGATCCCGGCCATCAGCCGTTGCAGCTTCGGGTCGAGCCGGGTCCGGTCGCCGATGAACCGCATCCGCACGCCCTCGGCCGAAAGCCGGTCGGCCTCGCGCTCGATATAGCGCGAGAACAGGGCCATCAGGCCCAGAACCTCTTCGGTGGACCGTTTCCAGTTCTCGGTCGAGAAGGCATAGATGGTCAGCCATCGCAGGCCGAGGTCCGGGGCGGCGCGCACGATCTGCCTGACCCGCTCGGCGCCGCGGCGATGGCCGACCAGGCGCGGAAGGCCGCGGTTCGTCGCCCAGCGGCCGTTGCCGTCCATGATGATCGCCACATGCTCGGGCGGTGTGCGGTTGTCCAAGATGCGCCCCTTCCCGGTGGCCGGTTCGCAGGTCAGACCTGCATGATCTCTGCCTGCTTGCCTTCCAGCGCCTTGTCCACCGACGCGATCATCCTGTCGGTCAGCTCCTGCACCTCGTCGGCATACATCTTCTGCTCGTCCTCGGCCATTCCGGCGGTCTTGGCCTTCTTGATCCGGTCCATGCCGTCGCGGCGGACATTGCGGATGGCGACCCGGGCATGTTCGGCATATTGCGCGGCGACCTTGGTCAGTTCGCGGCGACGCTCCTCGTTCAGCTCGGGGATCGGCAGCATGATGATCGTGCCGTTGAGCTGCGGGTTGATGCCCAGCCCGCTTTCGCGGATCGCCTTCTCGACCTTGCCGACCATCGACTTGTCCCAGACGTTGATCGTGACCATCCGCGGCTCGGGCACGTTGACGGTGCCAAGCTGGTTGATCGGCGTCATCTGGCCATAGGCATCCACCTGGATCGGATCGAGCATCGCAGCCGAGGCACGGCCGGTTCTCAGGCTGGCGAATTCGGTCCGCAGCGCGGTCAGCGCGCCTTCCATCCGCCGTTCGAGATCATCGAGGTCGATTTCCAGGTCGTCCGGCATCCTGTCCCTGCCCGTCCTTGCGTCTTGTTGCCTTTCCTATACTGCCAACCGCGGCCGTTTGTATAGGGTCGCGCCGGCGGCCGGCCGGCTGCCGGCACTCAGGCGCCGACCAGCGTGTAGGTGCCCTGCCCCGACAGGATGCCGCGGAACCCGCCCGGTTCGTCCAGCGCGAACACGATGATCGGCAGGTTGTTGTCGCGGGCCAGTGCGATCGCCGTCGCATCCATCACGCCGAGATGCTTCTCGAGCGCCTCGTCATAACTCACCCGGTCGTAGCGGCTGGCATCGGCGTGCTTCTTCGGATCCTTGTCATAGACGCCGTCCACCTTGGTGCCCTTGAACACCGCCTCGCAGCCCATCTCGCTGGCGCGCAGGGTCGCGGCGGTGTCGGTGGTGAAATAGGGGTTGCCGGTCCCGGCCGCGAAGATGCAGACCCGGCCCTTCTCCAGATGCCGCACGGCGCGGCGGCGGATATAGGGTTCGCAGACCTGGTCCATCGGGATCGCACTGATGACCCGGGTATAGACCCCGATGGACTCCAGCATGGACTGCATCGCCAGCGCATTCATCACTGTCGCGAGCATTCCCATGTAGTCGGCGGTCGTCCGCTCCATCCCCTGGGCCGACCCCTGGAGCCCGCGGAAGATGTTGCCGCCCCCGATCACCATGCAGATCTCGACCCCCAGCGCGTGGACGGCCTGCACCTCCTCGGCAATGCGGCGCACGGTCGGGGGATGCAACCCATAACCCTGGTCGCCCATCAGCGCCTCGCCCGAGATCTTGAGCATCACACGGCGGTATTTAACCGCCGGCATCGCCTTGCCCGTCTCGTCCATCCTGCCCCCTTTCGCCGGTTCGCTGTCCTCGACCGCGCGTCCCTCAGGTGTCCGTCCGGGTCGGTCGGGCGGACCCGTGCCGGGGTCCGGTTGACTGGGGCGGAAAATGTCGGAAAACGCGGGCATGTTCAACGGCAACCTCGGGTGAAGGCGGAACGATGCCAATGACCGAGCCTGCGGCCCGCTGGCTGGCCCGGGTGCCGCCCGACCGGCCGGTGCTGATCGCCGGACCGACCGCCAGCGGCAAGTCCGCGCTGGCCCTCGCGCTCGCCGTGATGCAGGGCCGCGCCGTGGTCAATGCCGACGCGCTTCAGGTCTATGGCTGCTGGCGCATCCTGACCGCGCGCCCCACGGCCCGCGACGAGGCCGCGGCGGCGCATCTTCTGTATGGCCATCTGCCGTTCGATGCCGACTGGTCGGTGGGGCACTGGTTGCGTGCGGTCGCGGCGATACTGGACCGCGATCCGCGGCCGGTCATCGTCGGCGGCACCGGGCTCTACTTCACCGCGCTCACCGGGGGGCTGGCCCGGATCCCGCCGATCCCGCCCGAGATCCGCGCCGAGGCAGAGGCGTTCTCCGGTGCGGACGGCGTCGCGGCGATGATCGCGGCGCTGGATGCCGGCACCCGGGCCCGGATCGACACCGCAAATCCCGCCCGCATCCGCCGCGCCTGGGAGGTGCTGCGCGCGACGGGGCGCGGGCTTGCGGACTGGCAGGCCGATACCGGCCCGCCCCTTCTGCCGCTGGAACGGGCGCATCCGGTGGTGCTGCGGGCGGATCCCGCCTCGCTGGGCGCCCGGATCGAGCGGCGCTTCGACGCCATGCTCGCCGCCGGCGCACTGGACGAGGTCGCGGCGTTGCGCCCGGTATGGAACCCCGCGCTGCCGGCGGCCCGGGCCATCGGGGCGGCCGAGCTCATGGCGCATCTCGAAGGCCGGATGTCGCTGGCCGACGCGGCGACCGCAGCCGTGGTCGCCTCGCGCCAGTATGCCAAGCGGCAGCGGACATGGCTGCGCAACCGTCTCGGCCACTGGCCGGTGCTGGACCTTCCGGGCTGACCTGCCACATTCCGCCTGCCGTCGCGAAGGTGCCGAATTTCCGCTTTTGAATTGTCCCGCCCTGCAACTAGAGTGCGCCGCAGAAGCAACGGGAAGCGCCGATGTCCGACCTCACCCCGCCGCCGCCGCAAGTCCGGCTCGTGGCCATTCCCCGCCTTTCGGCGGGTGGCCGCTGGCGGGTCGAGGCGATGCGGTCGTTGTCCGAGGCGGTGCTGCTGTGGTTCACCCGCGGCCAGGGCCGCATCACGATCGCGGGCCTGACCCGCGGCTACGGGCCGAACAACGCGATATTCATCCCGGCCGGCACGATGCACGGCTTCGAGGCCGGACAGCAGGTGTTCGGCACCGCCGTGTTCTTCGGCCGCGGCAGCGATCTGGTGCTCCCCGCCGAGCCGCATCATCTTCGGGTGCGGGAGAATTCGGCGCAGGTCGAGCTCAACCTGATCCTCGACCAGATCGGACGCGAGCAGGCCGGCGGCAAGCCCGCGGCCGACCGGGCGGTCAAGGCGCATCTGGGGCTGCTTTCGGTCTGGCTGGAACGTCAGGTCGCAATCCAGCCGCCCGAGGACCTGCCCCACCCCGAATCCGCCCGACGTCTGGTCGCGCGCTATGCGGAACTTCTGGAAAAGCACTTCAGCTCGGGCAGCGGCGTGGCGGAATACGCGGCGGCGCTGGGCGTCACGCCGACCCATCTGAGCCGGGTGTGCCGCATGACCATGGGACGCCCGGCAAAGGCGATCCTGCACGACCGGGTGATCTTCGAGGCGCGGCGGATGCTGGAAGAGACGCGGCTGCCGGTGAACCGGATCGCCTACAGCCTCGGCTTCACTTCTGCCGCCTATTTCACGCGTGCCTTCCAGCACCATACGGGCAAGACTCCCTCGGCCTTCAGACGCGCGCCCTGAGCGGCGAGGCAGCGTCGTTTTCGTGCACGAAAGCGGCGAAATAGGGCATTGACCGCTGCGCCCGGAGCCGTCCTAATAGAGTGGAACAGTCAGCATCGGGGTCGGCAGCGGCCCCGCAAGTGCGCGCAGTGACAACCTGCGGCGGGAATCAGACAAAGACTGTCCTGAAGGGAGAAGACCATGAGTTTCCATGACCGAGGCAAGGCTCCGCATCCCGGGGCGTTGCTTTACGCGCGCGAGCATCGCAACGGGCTTCTCAGCCGGCGCGAGTTCCTGACCCGGGCATCGGCCCTGGGCGTTTCCGCGGCGACCGCCTATGCGCTGATCGGCGCAGCAGCACCGAAGGCCCAGGCGGCAACACCGCAGGCCGGTGGCACGTTGCGCGTCCAGATGGAACTGAAGGCGCTGAAGGATCCGCGGCTGGCCGACTGGAGCCAGATCGCCAACTTCTATCGCGGCTGGCTGGAATATCTGGTCGAATACAACGCCGACGGCTCGCTCACGCCGATCCTGCTGGAAGGCTGGGAGGCGAACGAGGACGCGACCCAGTTCACCCTCCGGGTCCGGCAGGGCGTCAAGTGGTCGAACGGCGACGACTTCACGGCCGAAGACGTGGCCCACAACATCGAACGCTGGTGCGACGGCAACTTCGAGGGCAACTCGATGGCCGGCCGGATGGCCGCGATCGTCGATGCCGATACCAAGCAGGCCCGGGCCGGCGCGATCGAGATCCTCGACAGCCATACGGTGCGCCTGAACCTCTCGGCACCGGACATCACGATGATCGTGAACATGGCCGACTATCCGGCGGCGATCGTGCACCCGTCCTATGATGGCGGCGACCTGCTGGCGAACCCGATCGGCACCGGCCCGTACTTCCCCGAACTGTTCGAAACCGGGATCCGCGCCGCGCTGGTGAAACGGGACGATCACTGGTGGAACAAGGGCAACGGGGCCTGGCTGGACCGGATCGAATACACCGACTACGGCACCGATCCCTCGACCACCGTTGCCGCGGCAGAGGCCGGCGAGATCGACATCAACTATCAGTCCACCGGCGACTTCATCTCGATCTTCGACGCGCTCGGCTGGCAGAAGTCCGAAGCGGTGACGGCCGCGACGCTGGCGGTCCGGTTCAACCAGCTGGCCGACGACTACAAGGACGTGAACGTCCGCCGCGCGCTGCAGCTGGCGGTTGACAATGCGGTGGTGCTGGAGCTGGGCTACAACGGCCTCGGCACCGTGGCCGAGAACCACCACGTCTGCCCGATTCACCCCGAATACGCCGAGCTTCCGCCGCTGGTCGTGGACCGGGCGAAGGCGAAGGAAATGATCGACGCGGCCGGCATGGGCAACCACGAGTTCGAGCTGATCTCGCTCGACGACGACTGGAACGCCGCGACGTGCAACGCCATCGCCGCACAGATCCGCGATGCCGGCATCAACATCCGGCGCACCCTGATGCCCGGCGCAACCTTCTGGAACGACTGGACCAAGCACCCGTTCTCGGCCACCGAATGGAACATGCGCCCGCTCGGGGTGCAGGTTCTGGCGCTCGCCTATCGCTCGGGCGAGGCCTGGAACGAAAGCGCCTTCTCGAACGCCGAGTTCGACGAGCTTCTCGGGCGGGCACTGGCGATCGCGGACGCCGACGAGCGGCGCAAGCTGATGGAGCGGATCCAGCAGATCATGCAGGCGGAGGGCGTGCTGCTCCAGTCCTCCTGGCGCTCGCTCGACCGCCACTCGCGCCCCGGGGTTCACAACACCGAACAGCATCCGACTTTCGAGCACCACCATTACAAATGGTGGATGGAAAGCTGACCGCAGCCTCTGACCAGACGGCCCGCCTTGCGGGGCGGGCCGTGCATCCGACCCGGCGGAGGACCGGCCGATGCTGATGTTCCTGGTGCGCCGGAGCGGCGTGATGATCCTGACGGCACTGTGCCTGACGTTCATCGTGTTCTGGCTGACCAACCTGACGCCGAACCTCAACAAGCTGGCCCGCACGGAAGCCTCGTCCCGGATGACGGATGCAGAGGTCGCAAGCTGGCTCTCGCGCAACGGCTTCGACCGCCCGCTTCTGGTCCGCTACGGCGAATGGCTGGGCGTGGTGCCCGGCTGGGACGGCGGCGACCGGCCGGGCCGCTGCGCGCCGCTTGCCGCACCCGGCGAGCCACCGCCCCGCTACTGCGGCATCCTTCAGGGCTACTGGGGTTTCTCGACCGTCTTCAAGGCCGATGTCGGAACCATCCTCGGGCGAAGCCTGTCGGCGACCGGATATCTGATGCTCGCGGTCATGCTGGTCATGGTCCCCTCGGCGCTGCTGCTTGGCGTGCTGGCGGGCATGCGCGAGGGGTCGCGCACCGACCGGACGCTGTCGACCGCGGCGATCGTCTCGACTGCGACGCCGGAATATGTCTCGGGCGTGATCCTGATCGTCGTCTTTGCCTCTGCCACAACCGGGCTGTCGCCGATCCTTGCGGAATGGGGCTGGATCTCGGGGCGGACCTGGTTCCTGGGAACCGCGACCAGTGCCACGGACAAGATCACCTTCTGGAACTTCACCCTGCCGGTGATGACCATCGCGCTCTACGGCATCGGCTACATCGCGCGGATGACCCGCGCCTCGATGGCCGAGGTCATGACCCAGCAATACATCCGCACGGCGCGGCTCAAGGGCGTGTCGTTCCCGCAGGTGGTGATGCGCCATGCCCTGCGCAACGCGCTGATCGCACCCTTCACCGTCATCATGTTGCAGTTCCCGTGGCTTCTGAACGGCGTGGTGATCGTCGAGACGCTTTTCAACTACAAGGGCTTCGGCTGGACGCTGGTGCAGGCCGCCGGCAACAACGACATCGAGATGCTGCTGGCCTGTTCGGTCGTGGCGGTGTTCGTCGTGCTCGTGACGCAGCTGATCTCGGACATCGGCTATGTTTTCCTGAACCCCCGCATCCGCGTGAGCTGAGAGGTAGGCGATGGAAACCCTCGGCTGGGGCGGAATCTTCTGGGGCATGGCGGTGCGGTTCGTGCCGGTCTGGATCGCGCTGGCGCTGGTGTTTGCCGTCTCGATCCGCTGGAAGCGGCGGCTGGGTCTTTACGGCAAGCTGTTCGACAGCCCGATCGGGATGGTCGGCTTCTTCATCGTCGCCTTCTGGGTGTTCACGGCGATCTTCGCCGATCTGATCATCCTGCAGGACCCGCTTGCGCAGGTTTCGGGGATGCGCAACGCCCTCCCCGGAACGCCGCTGCCCGACGGGTCGGGGCATTACCTTCTGGGCGGCGATCATCTGGCGCGGGACGTCTTCAGCCGGATGGTCATGGGCGCGCGGCGGGTCATGGCCATCGCCCCCGCCGCCACCGCCTTCGCCTTCATGATGGGCATCACGCTGGGCCTTCCGGCGGGGTTCTTCGGCGGCCGGCTGGACACGGTGCTGTCGTTTCTGGCCAACCTCGTGCTGGCCTTCCCGGTGATCCTGCTGTTCTACCTTCTGGTGACGCCCGAGATCCGTGCGACGGGCATCCCCTCGGCCATGGCGGCGGTGCTGTTCCTGTTCCCGATCCTGTTCCTGTCGGTGCTGTGGAACAGCCGCTTCTTCACCGACCCGACCAAGCGGGCGATCTATATCGGGATCACGGTGCTGATCGGCGGCTGGGCCTATTCCGGCCTGGCCTTCAACCGCGACCCCTTGGGCGTGTGGTCGATGGACCCGAACCTTCTGAACGTCTTCGTCTCGGTCGTGTTCGTGAACGCACCCACCGTGTTCCGGATCGTGCGCGGCATCACCATGGACCTGCGCGCGCGCGACTATGTCGCCGCCGCCCAGACCCGGGGCGAAGGCCCGTGGTACATCATGCTCTGGGAGATCCTGCCCAATGCCCGCGGGCCGCTCATCGTCGATTTCTGCCTGCGGATCGGCTATACGACGATCCTGCTCGGCACACTGGGCTTCTTCGGGCTGGGCGTCAGCCCCGAAAGCCCCGACTGGGGATCCACCATCAACGAGGGGCGGCGGCTTCTGTCGATCTTCCCCCATCCGGCGGTCGTCCCGGCCCTGGCGCTGATGAGCCTCGTGCTGGGGCTCAACCTGCTGGCCGACGGGTTGCGCGAGGAAAGCCTGAGGGACTGAGGATGCATCTGTCCGGGCCGGAACAGACATGGCGAGGGCGGCGCACGGCCGTGCACCGCCCCCTTGGGAATGGTCGTCCGGTCAGACGGCGCCGAACAGCATCAGCAGCACGACAACGCCTAGCGGAACACCGAGAAGCCAGAGGATGATGGGCATGTCAGGGTCTCCTTTCGATCTGGCGACAGAACGTCGCAGCCGGCCGACCGGTTCCCACGCGGTCTCCGACGGCGCGCGCCGGAGGCAGGTCGATGACTGACTGGACCCCGGACCAGCCGATCCTCGAGATCGAGCATCTGTCGATCAGCTTCTTCACCCGGCTTCGGGAGATTCCCGCGGTGATGGATTTCTCGTGCACCGTGATGGCGGGCGAAGCCATGGGGCTGGTGGGCGAATCCGGCTGCGGCAAGTCGACCGTCGCGCTGGCGGTCATGCGCGACCTCGGCAAGAACGGCCGGATCACCGCCGGAACGATCCGGTTCAAGGGCCGCGACCTGACCGCGATGGACGACGATCAGCTGCGCCGCGTCCGAGGGTCGGAAATCGCGATGATCTACCAGGAGCCGATGGCCAGCCTGAACCCCGCGATGAAGATCGGGGCGCAACTGGCGGAGGTGCCGATCATACATCAGGGACTTTCGCGCGAGGACGCCTGGAAGCGCGCGCGGGAAATCGTCGCCGACGTGCGCCTGCCGGACCCCGACCGCATCCTGAAATCCTATCCGCACCAGCTGTCGGGCGGCCAGCAGCAGCGCATCGTCATCGCCATGGCGCTGATGGCGCGTCCGGCGCTGCTGATCCTGGACGAGCCGACGACTGCGCTCGACGTCACGGTCGAGGCAGGCATCGTCGA
This sequence comes from Gemmobacter sp., assembly GCA_046295655.1. Classification (GTDB taxonomy): domain Bacteria; phylum Pseudomonadota; class Alphaproteobacteria; order Rhodobacterales; family Rhodobacteraceae; genus JBKBMT01. The sequence goes on from JBKBMT010000013.1 coordinate 31,756, forward strand.
TCTGGTCCGGGATCTGGGCGAGAAATACGGCACCTCGATGCTGTTCATCAGCCACAACCTCGGGCTGGTGCTGGATGTCTGCGACCGCATCACCGTCATGTATTCCGGCGAGGCAGTCGAGACCGGCAGCATCAAGGACGTGTTCGACCGGATGCAGCACCCCTACACCCAGGCGCTGTTCCGCTCGATCCCGCTGCCCGGCGCCGACAAGACCACGCGCCCGCTGGTCGCCATCCCCGGCAATTTTCCCCTGCCCCACGAGCGCCCGCCCGGCTGCAACTTCGGCCCGCGCTGCGATCATTTCGTCAAGGGCAGGTGCGATGCCGCCGAGGTGCCGATGTTCGACGTGCCCGGCCATCAGCGCCACCAGACCCGCTGCTTCCGCTTTGCCGAGATCGACTGGCAGGCCCCGGCGAAGGCGGCCCGAACCGGGGAAAAGACCCCGGTGGGCGACGTGGTGCTGCGGATGGAGGATCTGCGGAAATACTACGAGGTCTCGGGCGGCATCTTCGGTGGCGGCGATCCGAAGGTCGTCAAGGCCAACGAGACGCTGAGCTTCGAGGCGCGCGAGGGCGAGACACTGGCCATCGTCGGCGAGTCCGGCTGCGGCAAGTCCACCTTCGCCAAGGTCCTGATGGGGCTGGAGACGGCAACGGCAGGCAAGATCCTGCTCTACAACCAGGACATCCAGGATACCCCGATCGAGAAACGCGACACCGATACCGTGTCCTCGGTCCAGATGGTGTTCCAGAACCCCTTCGACACGCTCAATCCCTCGATGACGGTCGGTCGCCAGATCATCCGTGCGCTGGAGATCTTCGGCGAGGGCAAGTCCGACGAGGACCGGCGCAAGCGCATGCTGGAACTGCTCGATCTGGTGAAGCTGCCGCGGGAATTCGCCGACCGGATGCCGCGCCAGCTGTCGGGCGGACAGAAACAGCGGGTCGGCATCGCGCGGGCCTTCGCCGGCGGCGCGAAGATCGTGGTCGCGGACGAGCCGGTTTCGGCGCTGGATGTCAGCGTGCAGGCCGCCGTCACCGACCTGCTGATGGAGATCCAGCGCAAGAACCGCACCACGCTTCTGTTCATCAGCCACGACCTGAGCATCGTGCGCTATCTGTCGGACCGGGTCATGGTGATGTATCTCGGCCATGTGGTCGAGCTCGGCTCGACCGACCAGGTCTTTGCCCCGCCCTATCATCCCTACACCGAAGCGCTTCTCTCGGCGGTCCCGATTGCCGACACGAAGGTGGAGAAGAAGCGGATCGTGCTCGAGGGCGACATTCCCTCGGCGATGAATCCGCCGCCGGGTTGCCCGTTCCAGACCCGTTGCCGCTGGAAGGGTCAGGTGCCCGGCGGGCTGTGCGAAACCGAGGTGCCGCCGCTGGTGACACTCGCCCCCGGTCACCAGATAAAGTGCCACCTGTCGCGCGAGGTTCTTGCGCGGATGGAACCGGTGATAACCGTCGCGGCGGAATGACCGCCCGTCAGTCGCCGAGGATCGCCTTCACATAGCCGATCGTCTCGGCATAGGGCGGGATGCCCTCGTGCCGTGCCACCGCCTCCGGCCCGGCATTGTAGGCTGCAAGCGCAAGCCGCCACGTGCCGAAGCGGTCGTACATCCGCCGCAGATAGCGCGCGCCTCCGTCGAGGTTCTGACGTGGATCGGCGGCATCGACGCCGAGGGCGGCCGCCGTGCCGGGCATGAGCTGCGCCAGGCCCGTCGCGCCCTTGTGGCTGACCGCCTGCGGGTTCCAGCCGGATTCCTGCTGGACCAGCCGCAGGAACAGATCCTCGGGAACGCCGTGACGCCGGGCGGCATCCTGCGCGAGGGTCAGATACTCGCCCCGGTATCGCCCGGCATAGGCCGGGATCGCGTCCTTCTTCCGCGCCGACTTGGGCTGAAGGCGGGCCGAGGCGGCATATTGCGTCGAAAGCCGCGTATCGAGCAGCCGGGTCTGGCTGGCGAACAGGGCGGCGCGCGACTTGGTCGAGGCATTGGTGCCGGCCCGAAGCCCCTCTGCCCCGGCGGCAAGGGCGCTCAGGCCCAGGGCAGCCGCCCCGGTCAGGCACAACGCGAACCGATGCATCCTGTCCCCCGTCCCGCTTTCGACCGGGCGAACTATAGCGGAAAAAGATCGCCCCGCCAGCCCTCGCCCCCCTGCGCCGGTTGCGACCGACGGCGGCGCGCGGTATCACCCGCCAAGGCAAGAGGAGAAACGCCCATGGCAGGTTCGGTGAACAAGGTGATTCTGGTGGGCAACCTCGGCCGCGACCCCGAGGTGCGGAGCTTTCCGAACGGCGGCAAGGTCTGCAACCTCCGGATAGCCACATCCGAAACCTGGCGCGACCGGACCACCGGCGAGCGCAAGGAAAAGACCGAATGGCATTCGGTCGCGATCTTCTCGGAGCCGCTGGCCAAGATCGCCGAGCAATATCTGAAGAAGGGCTCGAAGGTCTATGTCGAGGGGCAGCTCGAGACCCGGAAGTGGCAGGACCAGTCCGGGCAGGACCGCTATACCACCGAGATCGTCCTGCGGCCCTACCGGGGCGAACTTACCCTTCTCGACGGTCGCGGCGAGGGCGGCGGCGGCGGCGGATACCCGGACCAGGATCAGGGCGGCTACGGCGGCGGACGCGATCAGGGATTCGGCGGCGGGCGCAGCGATCTCGACGACGAAATCCCGTTCTGAGCCGAGGCCCGCGCGGTGAGCTGGTCCTTCCCCATCGGCCGGCTTCTCGGGTCCGAGTTGCGGGTCCATGCGACCTTCTTCCTGCTGATCGCCTGGATCGGGGTGTCGGCCTATGTGATGGGCGGACCGGCGGCGGCGATCGAGAACATCCTGTTCATCCTGTCGCTGTTCGCCTGCGTGGTCGCGCACGAGTTCGGCCACGCGCTGATGGCGCGGCGCTACGGGATTGCAACGCCGGACATCACGCTTCTGCCGATCGGCGGCTTGGCCCGGCTGGAGCGGATGCCCGAGGAACCGCGGCAGGAAATCGCGGTGGCGCTGGCCGGGCCGGCGGTCAACGTCGCGATCTGGGCGGTGCTGGCGCTGTTGCTCGGCGCGACCGGCTTCGGCGCCATCGACGGCATCGCCTCGCCCGCCGCCGGGTTTCTGGAAAGGCTGGCGGCGGTCAACCTGTTCCTTGTCCTGTTCAATCTGCTTCCGGCCTTTCCCATGGATGGCGGGCGGGTCCTGCGGGCCCTTCTGGCGATGCGGATGGACCGCGGCCGGGCAACCCGGATCGCGGCCTTCGCCGGGCAGGCTCTGGCCTTCGGCTTCGGCATCCTCGGCCTGACGTCGGGCAACCCGATCCTGCTGCTGATCGCGGTCTTCGTCTGGTTTGCCGCCGGGGCCGAAAGCGCCGATGCCAGCCTGCGCGAAGCCGCGCGTGGCCTGCGCGCGCGGGATGCGATGATCACCTCCTTCGAGGCGCTGACTCCGCAGGATTCCCTCGATGCTGCGGCGCGCGCGCTGATCCGCACGACGCAGCACGAGTTTCCCGTGGTGTATCCCGACGGACGACTGGCCGGTTTCCTGACGCGCCAGGCGCTGTTCCGCGCCGTCGCGGAAGGCAGCCGTGCAGCGCCCGTATCGGGCGCGATGCTGGCGACGATCCCGCAGGTCGGCCTCGGCATGCGGCTCGACGCGGCGATGACCGAGATGCAGAAGGCCGGGGCGCCGGCCGTCGCGGTGGTCGATGCCGAAGGTCGGCTGATCGGCTATATCACGCCCGAGAACCTGGGCGAACTGATGATGTTGCGCGGACGCGGCGGCTGAAGCGCCGCAGCGCGGGCGATCAGCCTGCCAGCACGGCGCGGACCGCATCGGGGGGCACATCATCGGCCACGAAGGCCCGCCCGATCCCGCGCGCCAGGACGAACCGCAGCCGCCCGTCCCGCACCTTCTTGTCCTGCGCCATCAGGGCCAGAAGGCCATCCGGCCCCGGCAGGTCGCCCGGAATCGCGGCAAGGCCGGCGTTCAGCCCGCAGTCGCGCAGGTGCGCCCGCACGCGCGAGGGGTCTTCCTGCGCGCAAAGCCCCAGCCGCGCCGACAGATCGAAAGCCAGCGCACAGCCGATCGCCACCGCCTCGCCATGCAGCAGGCGGTCGGAATAGCCCGTGGCCGCCTCCAGCGCATGGGCGAAGGTGTGGCCGAGGTTCAGAAGCGCCCGCTCACCTTCCTCGGTCTCGTCGCGGGCGACGATCCCGGCCTTCATCTCGACGGACCGCCGCACCGCCCGGCCCAGGGCGGCGGGATCGTGGCGCAGCGTCGGGCCATGCCGCTCCAGCCATTCGAAGAAGCCGGCGTCGCCCAGAAGCCCGTACTTCACCACCTCGCCATAACCCGCGAGAAAGTCGCGCTCGGGCAGGGTCGCCAGAACCTCGGTGTCGCACAGCACCACGACGGGCTGGTGAAAGACGCCGATGAGGTTCTTGCCCTGCGGCGTGTTGATGCCGGTCTTGCCGCCCACCGAACTGTCCACCTGCGCCAGCAGGGTCGTGGGGATCTGCGCGAAGCGGACGCCCCGCCGCAGGATCGCCGCCGCGAACCCGGCCAGATCGCCGATCACCCCGCCGCCAAGCGCCACGACCAGATCGCGCCGTTCCACCTTGCGGTCGAGAAGCCAGCCGCAGGCACGCTCCAGCCCCGCCCAGGATTTGGTCCCCTCGCCCGGCGGCAGGGCCAGCGCATCGACGCCGATGCCCGCGCCCTCCAGCCCGGTCCGCAGGGCGGGCAGATGCAGCGCGGCAACCGTCTCGTCGGTCAGGACCGCGACCCGGGGGCGTTGCAGATGGGGCATCAGGTCGCGCGCTGCCGACCCGATCAGCCCTGCACCGATCCGCACATCATAGCTGCGCGCGCCAAGCTCGACCCGAACCGTCTCGGGCATGGTCACTTCCTTTCAAGAACGTCGGGGCGGGACTGAAGCGCCTCGTGCACCCGCATGGCCATTGCCTCGACCGAAAGGCCGGGCACGCTGTCCACCGTCAGATCGGCCAGCGCATAGACAGGGGCGCGGGATTCCAGGAGCGCAGCCAGGGTGCCGCGCGGATCGGCCGTGCGCAGAAGCGGCCGGGTCGTCTTGTGCCGCACCCGGTTCCACAACAGATCCAGATCGGCCCGGAGCCAGACCGAGACCCCGGCACGCGTGATGTTGGCGCGGTTGATCTCGGACAGGAAGGCGCCGCCCCCGGCGGACAGGACGCAGGAACGTCCGGCAAGCAGCCGCGCGAGAACCTGGCTTTCCTTGTGGCGGAAGAAGGCCTCGCCGTCGCGATCGAAGATCTCGGCGATGCTCATGTTGGCGGCGCGCACGATCTCTTCGTCCGAATCGGTATAGGGAACGCCCAGCATGCGCGCCAGCTGGGTGCCGACAGCGGTCTTGCCGGCACCCATCATGCCGACCATCACAACCGTCTTGCGCAACCGCCAGGCCAAATCTGCAATGTCCCGCAACTTCGTAGCAGCGAACGCCTGAATGGCGTGATCTCGCGGAAAACGCCATATATAATCTCGGTCGGGCAGGCGGGCCGCGGCACGGCGGCCCGACAACGGATCGACATGCGCGGGGGACGAACCCCGCCGAATGCCGGAGGCAGGCTGAGGGATGCGGACGATCAAGGTTCTGGCGGTGCTTGTGGCGCTCGGGCTGGCTGCCCTGGCGGGTTATGCCTATCTGGGCGACATGCGTCCCGACCAGCGCGAGATCGAGCGACCGCTGACCTTGCCCGCCCCCGCGCCGCAGGGTGGATAGGGTGCGCCTTGCCGTCAGCCTGTCGGTGGTGCTGGCGCTGGCGGGCCCGCTGGCGGCCGAGGCGCCCATGTCCGCGATCGACTGGCTGTCGGACACCGTGGCGCGCCCGCCGCCGGAACCCGAGCCGCCGAGCGACCCCGACATCGCCGGCCGGCCGCTGGAGGATATCGCGACGACCGTGATCGAGGCGGCGGCACGCGATGCCGTCGGGGTGCTTTCGACGGCGGCCACCGGCCTGCCCCGCGGGTTCTGGGCTGCGTCCGAGACCGACCGGCTGGTGGAGCTCATGTCCGGCGACGGGGCCGAGCATCTGCCGGCGACGCGGGATCTGCTGCTGATGCTCCTGTTGGCCGAACTCGACCCGCCGCTCGATGCCGACGGCAGCGGGCGCTTCCTGCTTGCCCGGATCGACCGTTTGCTGGAACTGGGCGCGCTGGACGCGGCCAATGCGCTGATCGAGGTGGCCGGTCCGACCACGCCGGACCTCTTTCGCCGTGCCTTCGACACGGCGCTACTTCTGGGGCAGGAGGACGCGGCATGCGCCGAACTGCGCCGCAATCCGCGCATCGCGCCGACGCTGCCCGCGCGCGTGTTCTGTCTCGCCCGCGGCGGCGACTGGCAGGCGGCCAGCCTGACGCTGAACACCGCCCAGGCGCTCGGCCAAGTGGATCCCGCCGACGAGGCGCTGCTGGAGCGGTTCCTCGACCCGGCGCTGCACGAGGATGCGCCGCCCCTGCCCCCGCCCGACCGGCCAAGCCCGCTGACCCTGCGGATCTTCGAGGCAATCGGCGATGCCATTCCCGCGACCGGCCTGCCGCTGGCCTTCGCCCATGCCGACCTGAGCCCCGCGACCGGGTGGAAGGCGCGGATCGAGGCCGGCGAACGGCTGGCCCGGGCAGGCGCCATCGAACCCGCACGGCTTTTCGCGCTTTATACCGAACGGCTGCCGGCCGCTTCGGGCGGGGTATGGGACCGGGCGGCGGCGGTCCTGCGGGTCGAGTCGGGGCGGGCCCGCGGCGACCCCGGCGCGGTGGCGGCCGCCCTGCCCCGGGTCTGGCAGGCGCTGGCGGCGGCCGATCTGGAGGTGCCGCTGGCCGAGATGCATGCCGAACGGCTGCTCCGGCTGCCGGTCCGCGGCGAAGCCGGGCGCATCGCCTTCCGGCTCGGGCTGCTTTCGCCGGCCTACGAGGCTGCGGCGCTTGCGCGGGTGCCCGAGGACGCGGAAGAGACCTTTCTCGCCGGCCTTGCCCGCGGCCGCATCGCGGGCCTCGTGCCCCCCGACAGCATGGCGCGCGCCATCGCCCCGGCCTTCGTCGAGGGCGGTCCCGAGACGGTGATCGGCGCGCAGGTCGCCGGGCTGATCGACCAGGGCCGGACCGGCGAGGCGGTGCTTGTGGCCCTTGGGCGGATCGGTGAGGGCGCCGTCGGCGACCGGCGCGGCATCACCGAAGGTCTGGCGGTCTTGCGGCGGCTGGGGCTGGAGGGCGTCGCACGGCGCACGGCGCTGCAACTGATGCTGCTGGAGCGGCGGGGCTGACCATGCCGGACGCCGGAGACGCCGTCCTGTCGCCCGAGGCCGCCCGCTGGATCTCGACCTTTCTCGAGGCCGAGGCGGCCGAGAAGGACGCCGCGCGCAACACCCGCCTGGCCTACGGCCGCGATCTGAAGGATCTCGCCCTGTGGCTCGACCGGCGCGGCACCGGGCTTGCGCAGGCCGGACGGTCCGACATCGAGGGCTATCTGGTCTTCTGCGAGGCGCAGGGGCTGTCGAAGGCCACGCGGGCCCGACGGCTGTCGTCGATCCGGCAGCTCTACCGCTTCGCGCTGGCCGAGGGCTGGCGGGCCGACGATCCGGCGATCCGGCTTCGCGGACCCGGCCGCATGCGGCGCCTTCCGGCCACCCTGTCGCAGGCCGAGGTCGAGGCGATGCTGGCGGCGGCCCGCGGCCATGGCCGGACCGAGGCCGAACGCCTGCGAAACACCTGCCTGATGGAAATGCTCTACGCCACCGGGATGCGGGTCTCGGAACTCGTATCCCTGCCCCTTGCCGCGGCACGGGGCGATCCGGCGATGATCCTGGTGCGCGGCAAGGGCGGCAAGGAACGGCTCGTGCCGCTTTCGGCCCCGGCGCGGGCAGCGCTTGCGGCATGGGTTGCCCGACGCGAGGCCGAACGCGCCGGGGAACCGCCGGGTCGGGCCCGGGCCCTGTTTCCCGGCCGCGGCGCGGACGGCCACATGACCCGAGTGGGCTTCTTCGCCCTGGTCAAGGACCTTGCCGCCGCCGCGGGCATCGACCCGGCGCGGGTCAGCCCGCATACGCTGCGCCACGCCTTCGCCACGCATCTTCTGGCCGGGGGCGCCGATCTGCGGGCGATCCAGCTGATGCTCGGCCATGCCGACCTTTCCACCACCGAGATTTACACGCATGTTCTCGACGATCACCTGCGCGATCTGGTGCTGACCCGGCACCCGCTGGCGCAGGGCGACTGAAACGGAGCGGATTTCCGATGGACGCATCCTCGTTCGACAGCGGTTTCTGGATGGCGCTTGCCGCCATCGGGGCGCTTCTGCTGCTGTCCGGCTTCTTCTCGGGGTCCGAAACGGCACTGACCGCGGCTTCGCGCGGCAAGCTCAAGGCGCAGGCCGACCGGGGTGCGCGCGGGGCACAGACCGCGATGGAAGTGACCGAGGACAGCGAGAAGATGATCGGCGCGATCCTGCTGGGCAACAATGTCGTCAACATCCTGGCCGCCTCGCTGGCGACGGCGGTGCTCACGCGCATCTTCGGCGACGGCGGGGTGGCCATCGCGACGCTGGGCATGACGCTTCTGGTGCTGATCTTCGGCGAGGTGCTGCCCAAGACCTACGCAATCTCGAACCCCGAGACGGTCGCCGCCCGGGTCGCGCCGGTGATCCGGGTGCTGATCTGGCTGTTCGCGCCGGTGGTGGGCGTGGTGCGGGCGCTGGTGCGCGGCGTCCTGCGCCTGTTCGGGGTGCGCACCGACCCCGACAGCCACATCCTTGCCATCCGGGAGGAGATCGCCGGGGCGATCGCGCTCGGCCATTCCGAGGGCGCGGTCGAGAAGGAACACCGCGACAGGTTGCTGGCGACGCTCGACCTGTCCGACCGGACGGTGGAAGAGGTGATGCGCCACCGCAGCGAGATCGAGATGATCGATGCCGACGATCCGCCCGAACGCATCGTGCGGCAGGTGCTGACCTCGCCCTACACGCGGCTTCCCGTCTATCGCGACAACGCCGAGAACATCATCGGCGTGCTGCACGCGAAGGATCTGCTGCGCGAGGTGGACAAGGTGCTGCGCAGCCAGGCCGGGCCGGCCGGGCTCGACACGCTCGACGTGCTCAAGGTCGCGCGCAAGCCCTACTTCGTGCCCGAGACCACCACGCTTGACGACCAGATGCGCCAGTTCCTGCGCCAGCACAGCCATTTCGCCCTGGTGGTGGACGAATACGGCAGCCTGCGGGGCCTCGTGACGCTGGAGGACATCCTCGAGGAGATCGTTGGAGAGATCACCGACGAGTTCGACGTGAAGGCCGAGGCGGGCCTCAGCCGGACCGAAAGCGGCGACTGGATCGTGGACGGCGCCATGACGATCCGCGACCTGAACCGCGCGATGGACTGGAACCTGCCCGACGACGAGGCGAACACGGTGGCGGGCCTTGTCATCCACGAGGCGCAGACGATCCCGAACGAGGGGCAGGTGTTCAGCTTCCACGGCTTCCGGTTCGAGGTCGCCGCGCGCCGCGAGAACCGCATCACCCGACTGAAGGTCAGGCCGCTCTGAGCGGCGCGGCGGGTGCCTGAAACCTCCGCGAGCCCCGCACCCAGGTATCGATCGCCGACTTAGCTCGGGCACACCTGCGCGCGCCGCCTCTTGAACCCGCGCAGCGATGCCCTCCGGCGCGACGCTGTCTTGCCGCCCGACACGGTCAGGCCTGTCACGCTGGCGACCCCGGGTCGATTCCGCCCACCCAAAGTGAAAGGCCCGCCGAAGCGAGCCCGTCAAGCCATTGATCTGGAGAGTTTTTTGGTGGAGCCAAGGGGAGTCGAACCCCTGACCTCTTGAATGCCATTCAAGCGCTCTCCCAACTGAGCTATGGCCCCACCGGAGGTCCGCGCCCGTTGCGGCGCGTGGGCGGTATCTAGTGGCTCGGCCGGAAGGCTGCAAGCGAAAAATGCCGCCCAGCCCGGCCTGTCAGGCCTCGTCGTCGGCACCGGCAACGTCGGTCAGATCATCGAGCGACACCGTCTCGTCGTCGTCCTCGAGCAGCTCCTCGTCGATATCCGCGCCGTCGTCCACATCGGCCTCGATCAGATCATCGGTTTCCAGATCGTCATCGGCCACGACCTTCGCCTTGGCTTCGGTCGCGATGAAGCCGCCAGCGGCGCGCCGGCGCACCGCGTCGATGTCGACAATCTCGCCGGTGTAGGGGCTCACCACGGGCGTCCGGTTCAGGTCGTAGAAGCGCCGGCCCGTGGTCGGGCAAATGCGCTTGGTGCCCCATTCAGGTTTGGGCATGAGCGTCCCCTGCTGTGTGGGTGGATGAACAGGCGCCTCCCTAAACACAGAGCGGATGCGCTGTCAAACGGCTTTCTCCGCGCCGCGATGCGCCGGGGGCTCGGGCGTTGGCGGGGGCATCGGCATGCGGTCGGGACCGGGCGGCAGCAGATAGGCGCGGCTGCGTCGCCAGCGCCGCGAGGCGGCCCGGACCAGCACCCCGAGCGCCGCGGCGACGGGAACGGCGATCACCGTCCCCGGCAGTCCGAACAGCGCCCCGAAGGCGAGAACGGCGAAGATCAGCCAGACCGGATGCAGCCCCACCCGGTTGCCGACGAGGTTGGGCACCAGCACATAGCCCTCGACCAGCTGCGCCACGGCAAAGACCGCGATCACCGCCCCGATCATCCACCACTCGCCCCAGAACTGCTGGAAGGCCAGGGCAAAGGTCAAGGTCGCCGCCACGATCGTGCCGATGAAGGGAATGAAGGTCAGCACCCCGGACAGCACCCCGACGAACAGCCCGTACTGCAACCCGATCAGCGACAGCGCGGTGGCGTAGTAGGCGGACTGGATCAGCACCACCAGACCCTCGCCGCGCAGGAAGCCATGGACGGTGGCATCGACCTCGCGCGCGAGGCTGCGGATGGCCGGAAGGTGGCGGCGCGGCAGGTGGTCGTCGATGGCCGCGATGAACCGGGGCCAGTCGCGCAGCAGGTAGAAGGCCACCACCGGGGCGAGGACGAAGTTCAGCAGGAAGCCGATCACCCCCTGCACGCCGCGCCCGACCGGCGCGATGATCGCGGCGCCCTGTTCGGCGATCGTGCCGCCCAGCGATTCGGCGTCCGGCAGGCGGTCGGTCACGGCGCCTTCGGGCAGGCCCGAACCGTCCAGCCAGCCGCGGATGCGTTCTTCCGCCTGTTCCAGAAGCTCGGGCGCGCGATCAAGCAGGCTGCGGGCCTCGGACAGCAGCGGCGGAACGACGACCAGGAGCAGCCCGGCCAGCAGCGCCAGTGCGAGAAGGATCAGCCCGAGCGCGGCAACCCCGCGCGGCGCGCCCCAGCCCGCAATCCGGCTGGCCAGCGGATGAAGCAGGTAGGCAAGCGCGGCGGCGAACAGGAACGGCGCGATCATGCCGCGCAGAAGCCAGACCAGCACGCCCAGAGTCAGGAACGCGATCAGCCACCACAGGACCGGCGGAAAGCGGACATCGGTCTGCATCGCCGCTCAATCCTCCAGCGCGAAGGCAACCAGATAGTCGCCCTCACGGGTCTGGAGGCGCTGGTGCCCGGTCGCGGCGATCACCACATACTGCCGCCCCTCGTGGACATAGCTCATGGGCGAGGCCTGCCCGCCCGCCGGCAGCCGGCCCTGCCACATCAGACGCCCGGTCGCCGTCTCGTAGGCGCGCAGCCAGTTGTCCTGGGCGGCGGCGATGAAGGTCAGGCCGGTTGCGGTGACCAGCGGGCCGCCGATGTTCGCGGTTCCCAGCGGCACCTTGAGGAATGTCGGCAGGCCCATCGGCCCGCTGTCGAACCCGGTGCCGAGGAGCCGGGTCCACAGCAGCGCGCCGGTATCGAGATCGACGGCCGACACGAAGCCCCAGGGCGGGGCTATGCAGGGCACCTGCAGCGGCGACAGCCAGATCGGTCTGTCCACGCCCCAGGGTGAGCCCGCCTGCGGCGCGATCTGCTGGTCGGGGCGGGCGCCGCCGTCGCCCACGGGCAGATCGTCCACCGCGTCCCGCGGGAACATGCGCACCACGTTCGGCAGCCGCGAATGGTTGGTGACGAGGATCCCGCGCGGGGCATCGAGCCCCAGACCGCCCCAGTTCATGCCGCCGATGGTGCCGGGGAACAGCAGCATGCCGGCCTCGGAATCGGTTGGGGGGGTGAACATGCCCTCATAGCGCATCCGGTGAAACTGCAACCGGCACATCGCAGCATCCACCGGGGTGATGCCGAAGGCATGGCGCGGGTCCAGCACCTCGGGCTCCGGGCCGGGGATGCCGGTGAAGATCGGGTAATGCACCGATTGCGGCTGCGTCTCGCTCACCCAGTCCCCGGGCAGCGCGCCCCGGGGCGCCGGGCGCATCTCGATCGGCCGCAGGGGTTCGCCGGTGGCCCCATCGAAGACGAAGATCGACCCGGTCTTGGTGCCCTGGATGACCGCCCGCCGCAGCGCGCCGTCCAGCAGCACCTCGCCGACCACAGGCTGCGCACCGATATCATAGTCCCACAGGTCGTGGATCACGGTGGCGAAGTCCCAGAGCGTCTCGCCGGTTGCAAGGTCGATCGCCACCACGGCCGAGGTGAAACGGTCCTCGGCCTCGGTCCGGGTGCCGCCGAAATGGTCGTTGCCGGAATTGCCGGTGCCGACATAGACGATGCCGGCCACGGGATCGCCGGAGATGACGTTCCAGACATTGGGCGTGCCGCGCGAATAGATCTCGCCCGGTGCAAGCGGTTCGGCCGCCCTGCCCTGCCGCAGCGCGTCCCATGCCCAGCGCAGCGCGCCGGTCTCCGCGTCATAGGCGCGCACCACGCCCGAGGGCGCATCGCGGCGCTGGTTGTCGCTGACCTGCTGACCGACGATCAGCGCGTCGCCCACCAGCGCCGGCCCGGAGGTGGACGAGGCAAAGCCCAGCTCCTGAAGCCCCATGCCTTCGGCGAGATCCACCTCTCCCGCATCGCCGAACCCCTCGCAGACCGCCCCGTCGCGGGCGTCAAGCGCGATCAGCCGGCTGTCCACGGTGGCAACAAAGACCCGCTCCGCGCAGGGACCCGCGCCTGCCGGAAGCGCGTGATACGCCACCGCGCGGCATGCGACGGAGAACAGCGATTCCATCGATCGGACAGGAACTTCCGGGTCGAAACGCCAGCGGATTTCGCCGCTGCCGGGATCCAGCGCAAAGACCCTGTTGGAGGGGGTGCAGAGATAGAGCTGGTCGCCCACCTTCAGCGGCGTGTTCTGCGACGAGAAGAATACCCGGTCGTTCGGCGACAGATCCCCGCTTTGCATCCGCCAGACCTCGCGCAGGCGCCCGACGTTGTCGGGCCCGATCTGTTCGGCCGGGGTCCAGCGCTGGCCGTGCGGCGTTCCGCCGAAGGCGGCCCATTCCGCGGCCTCGCCGATCCCTGCGGCGCCGGTGGCGGGGCGGGCAAGGCCCGAGGGCGTCTCGGGCCGCTCCCACAGGCCCGCAACGACGACTACCCCGCCCAGAACGGCAACCCCGGTCAGAACGAGTGTCGCGGCCCGGAAGCCCCGCGGCGCCAGCGCCCGCGGCACGGCCAGAACCGCAAGCACCGCGGTCAGAAGCGCAAGCCCGCCGGGAACGCCGACCCGTGCCGCCAGATCGGCGCCCCAGGCGGGCAGGAAACCCTTGCCCGCGATCTCGGCCAGCGCCCAGACGAGCGTCGCCAGCACCACGCCGGCCTGGAGTGCGATCCCCTGCCAGAGGCGGTTGAACAGAAGCAGAAGGCCCGACAGGACAAGCCCGAGGCCCGCGAGCGCATAATACCACGTCCCGCCAAGGCCGATCAGTTGCACGCCGATCCACACAAGCGCGCCGCCCATCCCGATCAGGACAAGGCTAATCGCAACGAAGATCAGCCGGGCCCAGGCGGGCAGGGGTGGAAAGGTGCGCGGATCGCGAGGCATGGATGACTCCGTCATGACACTCCGACCGGAACGCCCCCGGACGGCCCGGGTTCCGTGCCAAGGGACGGCGAGGCCGGCGCCGCGCCGGTGCGGCGCCCGCCGCGATCGGTCACAACGCGCCCTGATCCACCATGGCCCGGGCGAGCCGGCGATAGGCGGCAAGGTTCGCACCCCGGCGATAGTCGATGCGGCCGGAGCTGTCGCGGGCAAGACCCGCCTCGGCCTCGTCCAGGATCATCCGGTGGATCCGCGCCATGGTGCGCTGCAGTTCCGCCTCGACCTCCTCGGGCGGCAGCGGGCGGAAGGTTGCGTTCTGGCGCATCTCGACCCCCGAGACCGCGACGCCCCCGGCGTTCGCGGCCTTTCCGGGCGCCTGCACCACCCCGCCCCGGTCGAGGATCGCACGCGCCTCGGCCGTCACCGGCAGGTTCGCGCCCTCGGCCAGCCAGCGGCAGCCGCCCTCGACCAGCGCCCGGGCCTCGGCGGGGCCGATCTCGTTCTGCGTGGCACACGGCAACGCGATCTCGGCGCCAAGCCCCCAGGGCTGGACCCCGGCCCGATAGCGCAGGCCTAGTCCGGCCGGCGGGTTCCGGTCCCGCCGGCGCGCGCCCGCCTCCAGCCAGTCCAGCGCCTCGGCAGTCAGGCCGTCGGCTGCCTCGAACGTGCCGCCGCTGTCGGACAGCGACACGACCCGCGCGCCGAACTCCGTCGCCTTGCGCGCGGCATGGATCGCGACAGTGCCGCGCCCCGAGATTGCGACACTGCGCCCGTCCAGCTCCTCGTCCGCGGCCGCCAGCATGCAGCCGAGGAAATGCACGAGCCCGTGTCCCGTTGCCTCGGCCCGCATCGCCGAGCCACCGAGGCAGAGGGGCTTTCCGGTGATCGCCCCCGCGCCGCCTTCGCCAAGCCGGCGCCAGGCGGCGGCCAGCAGCCCGATCTCGTGCGGTCCGACGCCCTGATCGCCGGCGGGGACGTCGCGATGCGGGCCGATGTGGCGGTGCAGCTCCAGCATGAAGGCAAGCGCGAAGCGTTCCACCTCGGCCTCCGAGGCACCGCGGGCGTCGAAATCCGCCCCGCCCTTGGCACCGCCCATGGGCAGGCCGGTCAGCGCGTTCTTGAAGGTCTGTTCGAACGCCAGCATCCGCAGATCGCCGAGGCTCACCCCGGGGTGCCAGCGCAGTCCGCCCTTGTAGGGTCCCATCAGATCGGACTGCTGCACCCGCCAGCCGCGGTTGATCCGCACCTCGCCCCGGTCGTCGCGCCAGACCACGCGGAATCCGATCACCCGGTCCGGCTCGGCCAGCCGCGCCAGAACCCGCGCCGCGGCGAAGTCGGCATTCGCCTTCTCCACGGTCAGCACATCGCGCGCGATCGCCTCGACGGCTTGCAGATAGTCCGCGGCGCCCGGATGGGCGGCACGGACCGGCTCCATGAATGCCATGGCCAGATCGTCGGCGCGCGCGTTCATGCCATCCCTCCGTTCAGGATCAGCGCGAAGGCGAAGGCCAGCGCGAAGGCCAGCGCGACCAGGGCGGCGGCAAGGATGCGGGCAAGGATCGGTCGGACCATCTCACACCATGTCGAAGATCTCGGTCTCGATGCGCCCGGCGGGCACACCCATGTCGCGCAGCGCCTGCGTCACCGCCCGGGTCAGGCCCGGGGGGCCGCACAGCAGATGCGGCCAGCCGCGCGTGGCCTCGGGCAGGTGGCGACGCAGCAGGTCGGCATCGACGCGCCCGCTTTCGCCTGTCCAGCCTTCGGGGGCGGTCTCTGGCACATGCACGACGGTCAGGTCGATGTCGTCGCGCATGGCCGCGAGTTCCTCGCGGAAGGCGGCACCGTCCCAGTCGGAATTGGCGTAGATCAGGATCACCGGCCGCGGATCGCCGCGATCCTGAAGCGCGTGCAGGTTCGACAGGATCGGCGTGATCCCGACCCCGCCCGCGATCATGACGAAGCCCGGGGCCTCGGGGAAATGATCCACCGAGAAGATGCCGTAGGGCCCGTCCACATAGGCAACCGTGCCCGGCGGGGTATGCATCAGACGCGCGGTATCGTCGCCCAGCGGCTTGATGGAAAAGGAAATGTCAGGGCCGCGGTCGGGGGCGGTGGAGATCGTGAAGGGATGTTCGTTCAGCGAAAAGGGGCTGTCGCCGATGTTCAGCCAGGCGAACTGCCCCGGACGCCAGGCCGACAGCGGGCGGCCCTCGGGGCGCAGCACCAGGGTGCGGACACCGCCGCGTTCCGCCCGGTTCGCGACCACCCGCCAGGGATTGGCCAGCTGGATCGCCGGCCGGATCCCGCGGGTCCAGATCAGCAGACCGGCAAAGCCCACCGTGACGGCCAGCCACAGGCCCCGCTTGTCGGGCAGCGCGGTATAGTTGCCGACCCCGAGGACATGCGCAACCGCCGCGGCGAAACCGAAGACGGCCAGCACCACATGGGCAAGCCGCCACCAGTGGTAGTCAAGACGCAGCCGCTTGCGGAATTCCGACGACACGATCAGCAGCACGAAACAGCCCAGCGCGACGCGGCCCGAGGTCAGCTCCCACCGCGCGGTCAGCGGGTTGAGCTCGCCCAGCGCAGGGCGGAACCAGATGTAGAGGATCGCGAAATGCCCCAGCATCAGGGCGGCGACGCCCCAGCTGAAATAGCGGTGGAACACATAGACGATGTCGGCCCCGAAAGGATGGGTCAGCCAGCGGAAGCGTCCGGTGACGGCGAACTGCAACGCCGCCAGCGCCAGCGCGGCAAATCCCATGCCCATCGACAAGTCCCACAGGAAGCCCGACGGCGCCGGACGGGCGCCCGAGAGCAGGACCGCGAACGGCAGCGCCAGCGCAGCCGCGGCGGCCGTCACCCAGAAGGTTCCGCGAAGGCGCAGGACATGCGGTGACATCGTGCCCGGAACGCGCTGCGCGGCAGCGCCGGGCAGATGACGACCGGGGGCGGGGGCTGGATTCGGTCGCATCGGCATCGGCGCCCCAACGCGCCGGCGGCACGGTCGGTTCCCTGCGCGGGAACCGGATGCGGCGCCGCGCGTTCCTCGCAGGGCGGGAGACCCCGACTGGACGAGGGAGCGGAACGCGTGATCGATCGGACGACGCCCTATTGCGGGCCGGCGCCCGCGCCGCAGGACCTGTGGCTGGCGTGGAATCTCGACCCGGTCCTGCTGACCGGGCTGGCGGTGTTCGCCGCGGCAGGATGGGGCCTGGCGCGGGATCGCCGGGCATTGGTCGCTGCACTCGGCGCGCTGGTGCTGGCCTTCGTCTCGCCGCTCTGTGCGGCAACCGTGGCCCTGTTGTCGGCCCGCGCGGCGCATCATCTGGTCCTGCTGAGCCTCGCCGCCCCGGCGCTGGCGCTTGCCCTGCCGCTGCGCGCGCGGGTCGCCGCGCCGGCGATGGCGGCGACCGTCGCGGTGCTTGCGGCCTGGCACCTGCCCGGGGTGTATGCCGCCGCCTGGGACAGCGCCGCGATCTACTGGGCGATGCAGGCCGCGCTGCTGCTCCCCGCCTGGGCCTTCTGGTCGTCGGTGCTGCGGCCGGCCGCGGCCGAGGCGCTGTTCGCGCGCGCCTTCCTGATCGCCGGGCTGGCCGGGGCAATGGGGCTGATCGGAGCGGTGCTGACCTTTGCCCGAACGGCGTTCTATGCCGAACATCTGGTCGGCACCGCGGCATGGGGCATCGACCCGCTTGCCGATCAGCAGCTTGCCGGGCTGGTGATGTGGGTGCCGGGCTTCGTGCCACTGATCGCCGTGGCATTCCTGATGCTGCGGCAGGGGTGGCGGCGGGGTTTCGCGTGATGGTCGTCGCGGCGCTGAAGTTCCTGCACATCGCGACCATGCTGGCCTGGTGCGCCGGACTGATCGCGCTGCCGCTGCTGCTGGCCTATTACGGCCGGGCCCGCAAGCAGGCCCGGTTCGCCGAGTTCCGGCTGATCACCCATTACGGCTACATCGGCTTCGTGACGCCCGCGGCCGCGGTCTCGATCGCGGCAGGCACCGCCCTGATCTTCGTGGCGCAGGTCTATGACCTGTGGCTGATGGCCAAGCTCGTCCTGGTTTCGGGCATGACGCTGGCCCACGCCTGGCTCGGTCACCTGATCCTGCAATCGGGCGAAAGCGGCGGCACCTATCCGATGCCGCAGCCGCTGATCGCGCTGTTTCTCGGCCTGCCGCTGATGTCGGGCGTGCTCTGGCTGGTGCTGGCCAAGCCCGATCTGGCGCCGCTGACCGACCTTCTGCCGGCGGTCGTGCTCGAACCTCAGGAGCGGCCGCTGTGATCGCGCTGGGTCCCGATCTGGTAGTCGAACACCAGCTTGCCACCGTGCCAGCCGGTGACGGCGGTCATGCCCGCGCCGAGCGCCGACATGACGAATCCCCAGGGCAGCACCGCGCCCTCGGGATCGTCCAGCCGCAGGCCCCAGTTCGCGCCCAGCACCGACAGGAGCATCACCGCAAGGATGAAATGCGTCCAGCTGGCAGAGCGGATGCGGATGCCCGGCACGATCAGCAACTCGACCGTTCCGGCAATCCCGGCCGCCACGCCCATGACGAAACCGACACCGGTCGCCCACAGCGCCACGCGGGGCCAGAACGGATCGCCGGTCCACCACCACAGCGCATCGACCGCGACCGCGGCGAAGGCAAGCGCGATGGGAAAGGCCACCATCATTGCATGCAGCGGGTGGCCGGCGATGGCGATCCGGCTTTCGGTGTCGTTGAACGCGACGTGTTCCTCGATCGGGTCGGAAAGCCGGCGGCGGCGTTTCAGCGGCGTGCGGCTGCGCATGCGGGGTCTCCCTTGTTGTCCTGTCCGCCATTCAAGCGCTGGGCGGCAGTTCCGGTTCCCCTCGCGGTGGCGGGATGCGGCGGTCCGCTGTCCACGCTCGACCCCGCCGGCCCCTCGGCGGCGCTGATCGCGGGGCTGTGGTGGGCGATGCTGGCCGGCTCGGCACTGGTCACGGTCCTGGTGCTGGCGCTGGTCTGGGCCGCTTTCCGCGGCTTCGGCCGCACGGCGGCGGACCGGGTCTGGACGCTGTGGCTGGGCATCGGCTTCACCCTGTCGGTGCTGACCGTGCTGCTGGCCTATGCACTCTGGGTCGGCGAGCGGATCCTGCCGCGCGACGACGGCGCGCTGCGGGTCGCCGCCCATGCCCGGCAATGGGGCTGGGAATTCACCCAGCCCGGACCCGGCGGCAATCCGGTCCGGACCCGGGACGTCCTGTTCGTCCCCGCCGGTCAGCCCTTCGACATCGAGGTGACCTCCGAGGACGTGATCCACAGCTTCTGGGTGCCGCGGCTGGGCGGCAAGATGGACGCGATCCCGGGCCGGGTGAATGTCAAGCGGCTGACCGCCGACGCGCCCGGCCGGCTCGACGGGCTCTGCGCCGAGTTCTGCGGCGTCGGCCATGCCGCCATGCGCTTTTCCGTCGTCGTCTACGACCCCGCTGACGGTCCCGCGATCGACCCCGTCCTGATCCTGCCCGAAACTGCCGTCGAGCTGCGCCGATGACCGATGTCGCCTACCACCGCGATCATGCCGATGCACGGCCCGCGCCGGTCGCCATCGCCGCCAACCCGCCGCGCCGGGCCCTCGGGCTGCACCGCGAACTGGATGCGGTCTGGTCCGACTGGCCGGGGTTCCGGGGGGTTCTGGGCTCGGTCAACCACGGCACGATCGGGCTCAGGTTCATGGCCACGGCCTTCGTGTTCTTCGCCATTGGCGGGGTCCTGTCGATGCTGATCCGCGCGCAGCTTGCGACCCCGCGCGGCGCCTTCCTCGACACCGCACTCTACAACCAGATCTTCACGATGCACGGCAGCATCATGATGTTCCTGTTCGCGATTCCGATGCTCGAGGGGCTGGCGTTGTGGCTGCTGCCCAAGATCCTCGGCGCGCGCGACATGGCCTTTCCCCGCATCTCGGCGCTGGGCTACTGGTGCTACCTGTTCGGCGGGCTGATCATCCTCGGCTCGCTGGTTGCGGGTGTCGCGCCGGACGGCGGCTGGTTCATGTACACGCCGCTGTCGGACAAGACCCACACACCGGGCATCAACGCCGATGTCTGGCTTCTGGGCATCACCTTCGTCGAGATCTCGGCGATCTGCGCCGCCGTCGAGATCACGGTGACGATCCTGCGTTGCCGCGCCGCGGGCATGGCGCTGACCCGGATGCCGCTGATGGGCTGGTATCTGCTCGGCACCAGCGTGATGATGCTGGTGGGCTTTCCGCCGCTGATCCTGGGCTCGATCCTGCTCGAGGTTGAAAGGGCCTTCGACTGGCCGTTCTTCGACGTGACCCGGGGCGGAGACCCGCTGCTGTGGCAGCACCTGTTCTGGCTGTTCGGCCACCCCGAGGTCTACATCATCTTCCTGCCGGCGGCAGGGGCGCTGTCCACGATCATCCCGGTGCTGTGCCGCACCCGGATCCTCGGCTACGGCGCCATCGTGGCGGCGGTGCTGGCGCTGGTTTTCCTGTCCTTC
>JBKBMT010000014.1:0-50036 GCA_046295655.1 Gemmobacter sp.
GAGGCCCGCGCGGCTGCCCGCGGGGCTGACGACCGCCGCCCCGCCGCGCCGGCGCGGCGGCCGGGCAGGTGCCCGGCGTCAGCTCTGACCCTTGAGCGCGGCTTCGGCGCGGGCGAAATCCTCGGCGCCGTCGATGTCCGCCGCGCGTTCGGCCGGCATCACCACCGCGCCGATCCGGTCTGTCGCAAGGCGACCGGCACCACGGAACCAGTCCGCATCGAAGACATAGACCGCGCCGTTCGGGCGGTGGACGGCCGGCAGCGCCTGACGGTTCATGAAACAGAAGGCCGGATGGACCAGCGGCCGAAACCGGCCATCTTCGACTGTCCCCCATTTCAGAACGCCTCGGTCGGCCTCGGTGACGGTGAGGACAAGGTCATATGCTCCGCCACGGAACAGCGAGACCGCGGCGAAGATGTCGAACGGTTGCCGCAGCGGCGAGGTGGGTTGCAGCAGCACCACCGTTGCCGGGCCGGGGATTGCCGCCAGCGCATGCGCGATGACCGGGTCCATCGGCGTGTCGTCGGCCGCAAGCTCGGCCGGGCGCGCCAGGGCGGTTACACCCGGCCCGTGATCTCCGGCCAGGATCTCCGGGTGATCGGTCGTCACCACGACCCGTGCCCCAACCGCCAGACCGTGATCCACCGAATGTCGATAGAGCGGCTTGCCGGCGAGAAGGCGCAGGTTCTTGCCCGGAAGGCCCTTCGAGCCTGCGCGCACCGGGACGAGGGCCAGAAGCGGCTTCACCGCCTGTCCTCCAGCCAGGGTGACAACAGACGCAGGCTGCGCGCCGCGGCCCCGGAATGGTCGGCAAAGAACCTGCTCGCCCTCTCGGCCAGCGCCGCTCGCGCCTCCGGATCCGCCACCAGCGCGGCGATACGCGTTGCAAGCACCTCCGCGTCGGCGCAGATCTCCAGCACACCGGCGGCCCGGGCCTCCTCGCCCGGGTACTCGATGGTCCAGACATGCGGCCCGACCAGCACCGGTTTCCGCAGGGCCAGAGGTTCGATCACGTTATGCGCCCCCTTCGGCACGAAACCGCCCCCGACGACCGCCAGATCGGCCACGGCCAGATAGAAATACATCTCGCCGAAACTGTCACCCAGCAGGATGTCGGCCTCGCCCAGTCCGCCCGCGGCATGCAGGGCTTCGTCAAGTGCCCTGCTGCGTCGAACGACCTGCTGGCCTGCGCCACTCAGCATCGCGGCCGTGGCGTCGAACAGTTCCGGGGCGCGCGGCACCCATACGAACAGCGGCGCCGGCTCGACGCTGGCCTGCACCTTGCGGATCGCGTCGAGAAACACGGGCTCCTCGCCGGCGATGACCGAGGCGAGCGTGACCACGCCACGCCCGCCCAGCGCGGCACGGAATCCCGGCGCCGGCTCGGTCAGCCGCGCAGGTATCGGCTGATCG
Organism: Gemmobacter sp.; assembly: GCA_046295655.1. Classification (GTDB taxonomy): domain Bacteria; phylum Pseudomonadota; class Alphaproteobacteria; order Rhodobacterales; family Rhodobacteraceae; genus JBKBMT01. The sequence goes on from JBKBMT010000014.1 coordinate 1,414, forward strand.
AAGCGCAACTCGCCGGCCGCCTGAACGTTCGGCGCGCCGATCTCGCGGAACCGCGCGGCATGGCGTTCGGATTTCGCCAGTACGCCCGCGACCAGGCTGGCCGGATGGCCGACCCACCGTGCCAACCGCCGCGCACGAGGCCAGCTTCTTGCCGGGATCTGGCTGTTGGCCAGCACCAGGGGCACACCGGCGCGGGCGCATTCGGCGATCATTGTCGGCCAGATCTCGATTTCCAGGACGATGACCAGCCGCGGTCTGGCCCGCGGCAGGATCCTGCGCCAGGCAAAGGCCAGATCGACCGGCAGATAGCGCACAAGGGCCCGACCGGCCGCGATCTCGGGTGCAAGCGCGTCTTTGGCGGCATCGCGGCCCGCCGGCGTCAGATGCGTCGTGACCACCCGGTGCCCGCTGTCGAGAAGCGCGCGCACCAGCGGCAGCGCGGATCGCATCTCGCCCAGGCTTACCGCGTGCACCCAGACGGCATCCCGCAGCACCGGTCCACCGCCGAAGCGTTCGTTCCAGTGGAGACGGTAACGCGGATCGCGCCGGCCACGATGCCAGAGGTAGGCCAGCAGCAGGGGCAGGCCAAGGCCCAGGGCGAGGCGCCAGAGGATCAGCGCGATCCGCAGCGCCGGAGACGGGCGGCGTTCAGTGCGCGTCACGGAACGATTTCTGCAACGGCACCTCCCAGAACGCCGGGTCCTTCAGGACGGCGACGAAGCGCTCGGTCGCGCGCCCCTCGCCGAAGGCCCGATGCGCCGGAAAGCGCCTGCCCCATTGCCGGTCCAGAAACGCCGCGACCGCCGACCTGTCCCCGGCTGCCGCATGGTGCACCGATGGCGCTGCAGCCCGGTTGGTCTGACGCGTGCCTACATCGAGCGAGGGGATGCCCAGGAAAGGCGCCTCGCGCACCCCAGCGCTGGAATTTCCCACCACGCAGCCTGCGTGTTTCATCAGTTCCGAGAAGTGGGCAAAACGCATCGAGGGCAGGCAGCGAAAGCGGTCGGAGGGCAGGCGGCCGATCCGGTCGAGGATCGGCTCTGCCCCCGGGTCGTTGTTGGGCAGGATCACCACGAAGCAACGACCCGACGCCTCCAGTGCCCCGAACAGCGCATCGGCCTGCGCCGCCATCTGGGCCGCTTCCGACGTGACCGGGTGGAACACGGCAATGCCGTAGTCGTCGAACGGAATGGCATACCGGTCGCGCACGGCGTCCAGCGTCACCCCCGACGGCCCCGCGTGCCGGTCAAGCTCGGGCGAGCCGATGGCATGGACGCTGTCCGCCGCTTCGCCAAGCGCCAGCACCCGGTCCCGTGCCGCCTCGGACGAAACGAAATGATGATGCGCCAGCTTGGTGTTGCAGTGCCGGAACACTTCGTCGATGGTGCCCGAGACCTCGCCGCCCTCGACATGGGCGCAGCGGACGTAGTTCGTGGCCGCGACCAGCGCGCAGGCCAGCGCCTCGACCCGGTCGCCGTGGACCACGACCAGATCGGGACGGTGCTCTGCCACGAAGTCCGAAAAGCCCAGCACCGTCTTGGCGAGGATCATGTCCTGCGGATCGCCTGGGCGTTGATTGAGGAACTCGTGCACCGCAACACCGGGGGTTCGCGCCACCTCGATCTTGGTCAGCCCGTAGCGGTCCAGCATGTGCATGCCGGTGACGAAGAAGGCCACGTCGAAGCCGGCATCCCGCGCCGCCGTCGCGAGCGGCTCGACCTTGCCGAAATCCGCACGCGTTCCGGTCACGAACAGGATCTGCCGCATGCTTCAGTCCAGATCCGACCAGCGAAGCTGCGTGTTGCGGCGCACGGCGCGGTTCAGCCTCCGGCCGACCACCTTGTCGAAATCGAACCCAGGTATCTCTCCCGAGCCTGGTCTGCGGGCCCAGATATCGGACTCTTCGATCACGTGGCCCGCAGGCAGATCACGATCGGCGACCACGCTGGCGCGGGCGAAGCGATAGACCGGTTCCTCCGCCGGTGTGCGTCCCTTCTCGTTGCTCAGGGCCAGATGGATCTCGCGGCTGCGGTCGATGAGGAACCGAAGCTCTGCCGGATCCATCGAGCAGGAGATGTCGGGGCCCGGCCGATAGCGGCTGTCGGTGAAATGTCGCTCGATGATCGTGGCGCCGAGCGCCACCGCCGCCAGCGCCATCGTCGGGCCGATGGAATGGTCCGAGAAGCCGACCTGCGCCCGCGGAAAGGCCTCGCGCAGGGCGGCGATGCCCCTGAGACTAACGATCCCGGGTGGCGAGGGATAAAGGTTGGTGCACTGCAGCAGCGCGTAGTCGATCCCGGCCGCATCGAGGATCGCGACCGCGGGTCGCACCGTCTCGATCGTCTGCATGCCGGTAGACAGGATCACCGGCCGGCCCATCCGGGCGATGTGGCGGATCAACGGCAGGTTGTCGGCCTCGCCCGAGCCGATCTTGAAGGCCGGGACGTCCAGCGCGTGCAGGAAATCCGCCGCCGCCCGGCTGAAGGGTGTCGAGATCCAGATGAGCCCCAGCCCCTCGGCATAGGACTTGAGCTCTGCCTCCTCGTCCCGCGACAGGGCGCAGCGTTCCATCACCTCCCAGATCGAGACGTCGGCATTGGGCGGAAAGATCGCCTTCGCCTCCTCCGTCATCTCGTCCTCGAGAACATGCGTCTGGTGCTTGACACATTCGCAGCCCGACAGGGCGGCCAGCCGGACCATCTCCTTCGCCACGGACAGGTCTCCGCCGTGGTTGATGCCGATCTCGGCGATAACCAGGGGCGGGGCCTCGGGCGAAATCTCTCTGTGCGCGATCTTCATGGTCGGCCTCTTGCGACACCCGACGGGAATCGCACTTTCCCCGCCTGTGCGCAACCGCGGCTCAGCGCCTGCCGCGATGTCCGGTCTCGAATTTCCCTCCCGTCCGTGTCGCCAGGAAGGGGCCGAGCGGGATCGATTCCTGTTTCAGGAACCCCTGCGCGGGCAGCGTGCCGTCACGCACCATCTCGATGACGGCCACCACCGAGGCAGAGGTGGTCCAGGCGATCGCGGTGCGACGGCGGCCGTTGACCTCCAGCGGATAGTAGGCGCGCACATATTCCTTGCGTCGCAGCTGCCCCCCCTGCCAGCCTTCGGCCGCGACATGCAGATAGACCACGTCCTCGTCCACCGGCGGCTTGGCGTGGGTCAGGATCCGCCCTGCCTCCTCGCGCCGTTCGCGCATCAGCAGTTCATGGAAGAAGAAATTCATCAGCTGGACATGACCGGGGTAGCGCATCGTCTTGTAGTCAAGGTTCTCGACCACCCCGGCATAGGTCTCGCACATGGTTCCGAGACCACCGGAGGTTGTGAAGGCCTCGAGCTTCACGCCGTCGATATAGATGGTCTCGACCCATTCCATGGCCGAGACCGTCTTGTGCACGCCCTCCTCGATCACCTCGCAATCGTTGAGATACTCGTTCACCACACCCTCGGGCGACCAGTTGAAGGCATAGCCCAGAAGCCCGGTCGGGTTCTGCGGCAGCGCGCCCACCCGCAACCGGATCGAGCGGACGCGGTCGAACTTGTCGGCGAGGAACGCGCCGACGATGCCGACGAAGCCGGGAGCAAGCCCACACTGCGGCGCCATGATCCCCCTTGCCGTGGCGGACAGGCGACGGATGTGTTGTGTGGTCGGGACATCCTCGGTCAGATCGAAGTAGTGCAACCCCATTTCATGGGCCACGGTCGAGACCCCGATGTTCAGATGATAGGGCAGGCAGGACAGCACTGCGTCCTGCCCGGCAAGCACGCGCCTCAGGTCGGCCGCAGTCGCGACGTCGCAGGATTCGACCGGGAACGGCGCATCGGCCAGTCCCCGCGCGTCCACTCCGGTGACCTTGAACCCGGCGTCGGCCAGCAGTTCGGCCGCCAGATGTCCTACCTTGCCCAGACCCAGAACGGCGATGCTGTCGAACGGCATGTGGCCTCCTTCTCGTTCCCGGACCACTCTGCCTGCCGCAAGCGCCGAAGTCGCGCGCCAATCCGACGGTTCGATCCGTCTGCGCCAGCTTTCTGACGGAGCGTTCCGACGGATCGACGCACCGGACGGCTCCTTCGCACAGGGCCGGAAGCACTGCCCAGCAAACGGCGGATAGCGCTTTTCAAGCCGCCATCGCGCTGCTAGACGGGGCGACGGAGACGTGGCCGAGTGGTCGAAGGCGCTCCCCTGCTAAGGGAGTAGGGCTCAAAAGGCCCTCGTGGGTTCGAATCCCATCGTCTCCGCCACCAGATTTTGATTTCATTTGCCTTTCACGGATTTTGCGGAGCTACCCGCCAAACCACCCCCCATAATGGAATGTGGTTGCCCGCGGCCTTGCGTGCGGGACGATTGCACTGGCACCTTGACGGGCTTGGCCGGTGCTTCCCGATGTTTCCGGCACAGTCTTGCGCCCGGCAGGCGAGGGACTGGCCACGCCGCCAGCAGCTTCCGGCGTTCTCGCGCCGCCCGCTTGCGGCACCTCCGCCTTCGTCATCTGCGCCGATCGTGCCGCCGGGACGGCAGGGCAAGCTTGGGTCGCGCGCGGCGGCCCGCGGACAGCACAGGGTTTCCCTGCAGATTTTCCGTGTTTGAAACCCGATTCGAATTCTGTTCTTTTCCCATGGGATTCTGCGAGGTTTGTCCGTGGACGGCCCCTTCACCATCGCCTTCCGCCTGATCGCCAGCGGCGATCCTGGTCTGCTGCAGATCATCGGGTTGTCGCTGCGGGTCACGTTGACCGCCGTGGTCGTCGCCTGCGCCGTCGGCCTGCCGCTGGGCGCGGCGCTGGCGATGGCGCGGTTTCCGGGTCGGGGCGCGGTTATCGTGGTGTTCAACGCATTGATGGGCCTGCCGCCCGTGGTGGCAGGGCTGGTGGTCTATCTGCTGCTGTCGCGCTCGGGGCCGCTCGGTCCGCTCGCGCTGCTGTTCACCCCGACAGCGATGGTGATCGCCCAGACGCTGCTGATCCTGCCAATCGTCATCTCGCTGACCCGATCGGTGGTCGAGGACCTCTGGTCCGAGTATCGTGACCAGTTGCGCAGCCTGGGCGCGAACCGCCTGAGGGCGGTCCCCACGCTTCTTTGGGACGGACGGGTCAGCCTGCTGACCGGGGTGCTGGCGGGCTTCGGCCGTGCCTCGGCCGAGGTCGGCGCGGTGCTGATCGTGGGTGGCAACATCGCGGGTCATACCCGCACGATGACCACCGCCATCACGCTGGAAACGAGCAGGGGCAATCTGGGCCTTGCGGTGGCGCTGGGGATCATTCTGCTTGCCCTCACGCTGACGCTGAATGCCGCGGCATGGGGTGCGGGGCAATGGGCGCGGGAGCGTCTGGGATGATGGCTGCGCGCGGCATCTCCCCCCGAACGCTTCCGGTGCTGCCGCTGCGGCTCGAGGGTGCGAGCTATGCGGCGGGCGGGACGGTCCTGCTGTCCGATCTGAACCTGACCGTCGAGGCCGGGCGGCGGCTGGTCGTCATGGGGGCCAACGGCGCGGGGAAGAGCCTTCTGCTGCGTCTGTGCCACGGGCTGATCGAGCCGACCGCCGGACGTCGGCTCTGGGCCACCGGCGAAACGCGGGTCCAGGCACAGGCGATGGTATTCCAGCGTCCCGTGCTGCTGCGCCGGTCGGTGGCCGCAAACCTCGACTATCCGCTGGCGTTGAAGGGCATGGACCGTGCGGCGCGGCGCGATCTGGTTGCCCGGACGCTGGACAGGTTCGGGCTGACGGCGCTGGCCAACCGGCCGGCCCGGCTGCTTTCGGGCGGCGAACAGCAGCGACTGGCGCTGGCCCGTGCCCGGGTGATGGCACCCCAGATCCTGTTTCTGGACGAACCCTGCGCGGCGCTGGACCCCACCGCAACGCGGATCATCGAGGAGATGATCCTGCGCTTCGCGGTGGAAGGAATCACGATCGTCATGGCCCTCCATGACCTGGGTCAGGCCCGCCGCCTGGCCGAGGACGTGGCCTTCCTGCATCGTGGACGGCTGATCGAACATCGGTCGGCAAGCGCGTTCTTCGCGGGGCCTGAAACGCCCGAGGCGCGCGCATTCCTCGCCGGCGATCTGATCTGGTAGCCAGGGGAGACACCGAAGATACAGATCCGTCGCTTGATCCTGTCCGCCTTGTCGGGGCTGGCGCTGATGGCCGCGCCTCCCGCCTCGGCGCACGAGTTCATCACAATGGCGTCCACCACCTCGACCGAGAATTCCGGGCTCTTCGGCCACATCCTGCCGATCTTCCAGGCCGAGACCGGGGTCGAGGTGCGCGTCATCGCCCAAGGCACAGGTCAGGCGCTGGAAACCGGGCGGCGCGGCGATGCCGATGTCGTCTTCGTCCATGCCCGAATGCAGGAGGAGACGTTCGTCGCCGAGGGTTGGGGGGTCCGTCGCTTCAACGTGATGTATAACGACTTCGTCATCGTCGGCCCGCATGACGACCCCGCAGGGCTGCGCAACGCGGCGGATGCAACCGCTGCCATGGCCGCGATCGCCGCCGCCGGGGCCTCGTTCGCCTCGCGCGGCGATGACAGCGGCACCCATGTGGCCGAGAAGGCCCTCTGGGCCGCCGCAGGGATCGAACCTGCGGGCAGCTGGTATCTGTCCACCGGCTCGGGCATGGGCGCGACGCTGAATATCGCGGCTCAGGTGCCCGCCTATGCGCTCGCCGATCGCGGGACCTGGCTGAGCTTCCGGAACCGCGGCCCGCTGGAAATCGTGTTCGCAGGCGACCCGGTGCTGTTCAATCCCTACGGCATCATCCTCGTCAACCCGGAACGCCACCCCCACGTCAAGGCCGCGGCCGGACAGGCATTCATCGACTGGATCACCTCGGAGGCCGGCCAAGTGGCGATCGCAGGTTTCACGGTCAATGGCGAGCAGCTGTTCTTTCCCAGCGCGGGCACCGGACCGTGAGCGGCTGGACGCCGGTGCTCGTCCCGTGGCGGAAGGATGCAAGGCGTCGTCAGCCGGTTAGGTCTCGGCGCGCTGCCATGTCGGCAGCGGCCGCCCGGCTGTCGGTCTGACGGACGAGGCCGCGCCACCAGGGGCGGGACCAGCCCCGCGCGGGAGGTTCGGACACGGGTCCGGGCGTTGGGGGTCCGATCGACGCCCCGGGCCAAGGCCGGGCGATTGCCGATCACGCTGTCTCGGCAACGATCGCCGGTTCCCGCCGCGCCGGGCAGCCCGACCGCGGGCAGATCCGGCACGAGGTTCCCACCGGCTGCACCGGATCGGGTCCGCCGGCGTCCGGCTTGATCAGCATGTAGGACCGCAGCACGGCCGTGCCCCCGAACCCTTCCGGATAGGTCGATTCGCACCAGGCCCAGGCGGCAAAGCATGCAGCCCGGCGGCCCGCCACCTCGATGGTGGCGCGAACCGCAAGTCCCGGCCGCGACAGCGCCTGATACAGCGGCCAGAGCGGACATGCCGCTCCGAAACGTGGCAGGGCGAAACCCTGCAGAGGCTTCCGGAACACAAGCGTCCCGGAACCGTCGCAGATCACGAGCCCGATCCGGCCCGCTTCTTCCGGCAGAACCGCAAGGCGGCGAAACACCGCCGCAGGGTCCGCCCCGAGCCGCGCCGCAATCCGACCCGGATCGACCCCGTCCCGTTCCAGCGCGTCCAGGACGGCCGGCAGCGGCATGGCTGCTGCGTCGGCCGCATACCGGGCAAGCCAGTCCCGCGCCAGCCGCTGCGCCGCGCCGCTTGCAAGCGGCGTCGCCGTGGCCAGAACCTGATCGGCAGAGCCCCCATCCTCGAGTTCGGGAATGTGCCACCCGATCCCCTCGAGCCAGGATTCCAGTTCTTCCTGCGGCGCGGCGATGCCGGTTTCCTCGGCGGCCACGCTGTCCAGAAATCCGGCAAGCGCCTCTGCCCCGGCCGCCAGCCGCGCGCTGTCCTCGGCCAGGTTCTTCTGGAACAGCGCCCGCCAGTCCGGTTCAAGATCCGGCGTATCGGCAAGGATCGCCGCAGTCGACCGGACCGAAGCCGCCGCCGACAGCAATTCGTGCAGCGAAGCGGAAAGGTGCGGATCGTGGCTCATCCGGTCGCTCAGTGTCTCGACCGCACGCTCGAGGGCGCGAAGCCGGTCCTGCTGGGCGGCAATCAGCGCCGTCCAGCCGGGAAAGCGCCCGGCCAGTTCCTCGATCCGGTCGGTTTCCGCGCCGGTGTCGGGCTGTTCGGCGGCCGCCTCGCGCAGCGCCTCGGACACTGCCGGCTCCATGCCACCGGTCAGCGCAGCCGGAGTCACCTCCAGTGCCTCGGCGATCCGTTTCAGGAGCGCCCCGGCAATGTTTCGGCGGTTATGCTCGATCAGGTTGAGATACGAGGGCGAAACCCCTGCCGCCCGGGCAAGATCTGCCTGCCGCAGGCCCATGAGGCTGCGCCGTTCGCGGATCCGCGTTCCGGTCAGGGCGTTTATCGGCATGCGTCCTCCCGGCGGCAGATTAGGCCAGCCCGGGGCGTGCGTCACCCCGCCCCTTCCCCAGCGCCTCCCTGCCACCTATAAGCGGGCCGAACCAGTCGGAGCCGGACCATGCGCAAGGCCAGCATCGAGCGAAAGACCGCCGAGACGGAGATCGACGTGACCGTGGCGCTGGACGGGGTCGGCGCACGGGACATCGCGACCGGCATCGGCTTCTTCGATCACATGCTCGAGCAGCTGGCGCGGCACTCGCTGATCGACATCACTCTGAAGGCGCGCGGAGACCTGCACATCGACGATCACCACACGGTCGAGGATTGCGGCATTGCGCTGGGGCAGGCACTGGCACGGGCACTCGGCCACAAGCGCGGCATCCGGCGCTACGGTCATTTCGTCCTGGCCATGGACGATGCCCGGGTCGCCTGTGCCCTCGACCTGTCGGGACGGCCGTTTCTCGTCTGGAACATCGAGTTCCCGACCGCGAAGGTCGGCGGATTCGACACCGAGTTGGTGCGCGAGTTCTTTCAGGCCCTGGCGAGCCATGGAGGGATCACGCTGCATGTTACCTGCGAGGCCGGGGTGAACAGCCACCACATCGCCGAAGCAACGTTCAAGGCCGTCGCCCGCGCCCTGCGCATGGCGGTAGAAACCGACCCGCGCGGCGTCGATGAGGTCCCCTCGACCAAGGGAACGCTGTGACGACCGTCCTGATCGACTACGAGGGCGGCAACCTGCACTCCGCCGAAAAGGCGTTCCAGCGGATGGCGGCCGAGGTCGGGGCCGGGCCAGTGAAGGTCTCGGACCGACCGGAGGATGTTGTGCGCGCAACCCGCCTGGTGCTCCCGGGCGACGGCGCCTTCCCCGCCTGCCGCACGGCGCTCTTTGCCAAAACCGGACTTTTCGAGGCGCTGGACGAAGCGGTGCGCCACCGCAGCTTGCCTTTTCTCGGCATCTGCATCGGGATGCAGATGCTTGCGGACGTCGGAAAGGAATACCGCGAGACACCCGGCTTCGGCTGGATTGGTGGCGAGGTGGACCGTATCCGCCCATCCGACCCGGCGCTGAAGGTGCCGCACATGGGCTGGAACGATCTGGTGATCGACCGGATGCATCCCCTGCTCGACGGCATCGGGACGGGCGAGCACGCCTATTTCGTCCATTCCTTCCAGTTCCGTGTCGCCGACCGGGCGGATCTTCTGGCGCATGTCGATTACGGTGGGCCGGTCACGGCGATCGTCGCGCGCGACAATGTCGCCGGCACCCAGTTCCACCCGGAGAAAAGCCAGGCGACCGGACTGCGGCTTATCTCCAACTTCCTGCAGTGGCGGCCCTGATCCAGCGGGGCAGTCAACCGCAGATGAGCGCAAGGCCCGGCGCCATCAGGAAGGGGGGGGGGGCGACGCGGCAGGCCGCCCGAAACAAGCAGCGGTCCCGTGCCCGCCACGACGCCGGAAAACACCGTCGCGCCGGAAATGCCTGCACCCAGCCCGAAGGATCGACAGGCAGAGCGGAAGCCTCCCGTCGCGCATCCGACCGGCGGTTCCGGCTGCGGGACGAAAAGCCTTCAGACCTCGGTCGAACCTGGTGCGGGCGAGGGCTGCACCGCGCCCCCGGCCCGCGCACCCGGAACCTGCGGTTCCGCTACTTGACCCGCGCCCAGGTCTGTTTCGAACAGATCAGCCCGCCGGCAACACAACCCGCCAATCGCAGCGTGTCGCCCTGAAGCTCGATCTTGCCGGTGTAGATCTTGTTGTTCGAGGGGCGCCACACCTGTCCCTGATAGTTTCCGCCGCCCACCGGGACCATGTCGATCACCAGCGTCTTGCCGATGTTCGGCGACTTGTACTCGCCCTGGGCGTTGAAGGTGCGGGCGATCTTGCCGCAGATCGCGGTGCCGCATTTCTCCATCCGCACATGCGCGAAGGCACCGTCGTCGGGTTGGGTGGCCCAGGTGCCCAGAACGGGATCGGCCAGCGCGGGACCGGCGGCCAGAACGAAGATGGCGGTCAGGACGGTTCTCATGGTCGGGTCTCCTCCCCGGTTGATGCGCATCCTTTCGCGCCACCGAGCGATTCGGCCAAGCCTGACGTTGCGTCCCCGACCGCCCCGTGCGATAGGCCCGGGCCAACGCAGGAAGCACGCGATGATCCTCTATCCCGCAATCGACCTGAAGGACGGCCGCTGTGTGCGGCTGTTGCGCGGCGACATGGACAAGGTGACAGTGTTCGGCGAGGATCCGGCGGCACAGGCCCGGGCCTTCGCCGCGGCGGGATGCGCGTGGCTGCATCTGGTCGACTTGAACGGCGCCTTCGAGGGGCGCCCGGTGAATGCCGCCGCCGTCGAGGCGATCATCTCGGCGGTCGATATTCCATGCCAGCTGGGCGGCGGCATCCGTGACATGGCGACCATTGCGCAATGGATCGAACGCGGCCTTGCCCGGGTGATCCTCGGCACTGCCGCGGTCGAGGACCCGGCACTGGTGCGCGAGGCGGCGGCTGCCTTTCCCGGTCGCATCGCCGTCGGCATAGACGCCCGCGCCGGCCGGGTGGCAACCCGCGGCTGGGCCGCGGACGGCGGTGTGATGGCAACGGATCTCGCGCGCCGGTTCGAGGACGCTGGCGTGGCCGCGATCATCTACACCGACATCGACCGCGACGGTGCCATGGAAGGCCCGAACATCGCCGCGACAGAGGCGCTGGCGCGGGCGGTCGCGGTGCCGGTGATTGCGTCGGGCGGCGTCAGCCGGCTGTCCGATCTGGTCGCACTGCGCGACACGGGCGCAATAGCCGGCGCGATCTCGGGACGGGCGCTTTACGAGGGTGCGATCGACCTTGCCGAGGCGCTGGCGGCGCTGCGCTGAGGCGCCCCTTTTCGCGCGGCGCGGCAGAGGATAGGAAAGCCCATGCTCAAGACCCGCATCATCCCCTGCCTCGATGTTGCCGACGGCCGCGTGGTCAAGGGAGTCAACTTCGTCAACCTGATCGACGCCGGCGACCCGGTCGAGGCGGCGGCGGCCTATGACGCGGCAGGGGCGGACGAGCTGTGCTTTCTCGACATCCACGCCACGCACGAGAACCGCGGCACGATGTTCGATCTCGTCACCCGGACGGCGGAACGCTGTTTCATGCCCCTGACCGTCGGCGGCGGCGTGCGCAGCACCGAGGACGTGCGCGCGCTTCTGCTAGCCGGCGCCGACAAGGTGTCGTTCAACTCGGCCGCCGTGGCCGACCCGGATGTGGTGACGCGCGCCGCCGACCGCTTCGGCAGCCAGTGCATCGTGGTGGCGATCGACGCACGCACCGTCGAACCCGGCCGGTGGGAGATCTTCACCCATGGCGGACGCCGCCCGACCGGGGTGGATGCGGTGGACTTCGCCCGAACCGTTGCGGCACGGGGCGCGGGCGAGATCCTGCTGACCTCGATGGATCGGGACGGCACGCGCGCAGGCTTCAACATCCCGCTGACCCGCGCCGTCGCCGATGCGGTGGACATACCGGTGATTGCATCGGGCGGCGTCGGGACGCTTGATCACATGGTCGAGGGCGTGCGCGACGGGCATGCCTCTGCGGTGCTCGCGGCCTCGATCTTCCACTTCGGGGTCTTCTCGATCCGGCAGGCCAAGGAACACATGGCCGCCGCGGGTATTCCGGTGCGACTGCAATGACCGCGCTGGACCGGCTCGCCGCGACCATCGAGGCTCGCCGCGGCGCTGACCCCGAAGCGTCATGGACGGCAAAGCTCTTGTCTTGCGGCCCCGAGAAATGCGCCGAGAAGTTCGGCGAGGAGGCTGTCGAGGCGATCATCGAGGCCGTTCGCGGCGACCGCGACCGCCTGACCGCCGAGGCGGCGGACGTGCTCTACCACCTGCTCGTCATGCTTGCCGCTCGCGACGTGACAATTGCGGACGTTCTGGCCGAGCTGGAGCGGCGCGAGGGCCAGAGCGGGCTCGAGGAGAAGGCCGCCCGCTGACTCAGGTCCACCGGTGAAAGACGAAGAACGCCCCGGCCGCGATCAGGGCGAAACCAACCGCGTGGTTCCAGGCCAGCGGCTCCTTCAGATACCAGACCGAGAAGCCTGCAAAGACCGTGAGGGTGATCACCTCCTGAATCGTCTTGAGTTCGGCCGCGCTGAAATGGCCGTGGCCGATCCGGTTCGCGGGAACCTGAAGGACATACTCGAAGAAGGCGATCCCCCATGAGATCAGGATGACCGTCAGCAGCGGCGCGGTCTTGAACTTCAGGTGTCCGTACCATGCGAAGGTCATGAACAGGTTCGAAAGCAGCAGAAGCCCGATCGTGACGACTGGAACCGGCAAGTTGTGCATGAAAAGCCCCTATCGCTGCACTGCGGCCCGGCTACTCCGAATCTGGCCGGACGCAAGAGTGTCGGGCGGCAGGTTAGCTGATTTGCATTTTTTCATCTAGCTCAGTCAAATGTTTTGCAAATTTACTGAATTCCGCTTTGTGGCTCATCGGGCGATCGCTATGGTGCCGCGGCGACGAGACGGGGGGAGAGCATGAAGGACATCCTGCAGGAGCTTGAGCAGCGCCGCGCCGTGGCCCGGGCCGGAGGCGGCGAGCGTCGGATCGCCGCTCAGCACGCCAAGGGCAAGCTGACTGCGCGCGAACGGATCGAGCTGCTGCTGGACGAAGGCAGCTTCGAGGAATTCGACATGTTCGTGGCTCACCGCTGCACCGATTTCGGCATGGCCTCCGATCGCCCGGCCGGCGACGGGGTGGTGACGGGCTGGGGCACGATCAACGGTCGCCAGGTCTATGTCTTCAGCCAGGACTTCACCGTGTTCGGCGGCTCGCTGTCCGAAACCCACGCCCAGAAGATCTGCAAGATCATGGATATGGCGATCCAGAACGGGGCACCCGTGATCGGCATGAACGATTCCGGCGGCGCGCGCATCCAGGAAGGCGTGGCAAGCCTTGCCGGCTATGCCGACGTGTTTCAGCGCAACATCATGGCGTCGGGGGTGATCCCGCAGATCAGCCTGATCATGGGCCCTTGCGCCGGTGGGGCCGTCTATTCCCCGGCAATGACCGACTTCATCTTCATGGTGAAGGATTCGAGCTACATGTTCGTTACCGGCCCCGAGGTGGTCAAGACCGTGACCAACGAGATCGTGACGGCCGAGGAACTTGGTGGCGCCTCGACGCACACGCGCAAGTCCTCGGTGGCCGACGGCGCCTATGAGAACGATGTCGAGGCCCTGGCCGAAACCCGCCGGCTGTTCGATTTCCTGCCGCTCAACAACCGCGACAAGGCCCCGGTGCGGCCGTTCTTCGACGATCCCGCACGCCTGGAGCCGAGCCTCGATTCGCTGGTGCCGGACAACCCCAACCAGCCCTACGACATGAAGGAGCTGATCCTGAAGGTCGCGGACGAGGGCGACTTCTTCGAGATCCAGAAGGAATTCGCAGCCAACATCATCACCGGCTTCATCCGCCTTGAGGGCCAGACCGTCGGCGTCGTCGCGAACCAGCCGATGGTGTTGGCGGGCTGCCTTGACATCGACGCCAGCCGCAAGGCGGCGCGGTTCGTGCGGTTCTGCGATGCCTTCGAGATTCCGATCCTGACCTTCGTCGACGTTCCGGGCTTTCTGCCGGGGACGGGGCAGGAATACGGGGGCGTCATCAAGCATGGGGCAAAGCTGCTGTTTGCCTACGGCGAGGCGACGGTGCCCAAGGTCACGGTGCTGACCCGCAAGACCTATGGCGGGGCCTATGTCGTCATGTCGTCGAAGCATCTGCGGGGCGACTTCAACTATGCCTGGCCCACCGCAGAGATCGCGGTGATGGGGGCGAAGGGCGCGGTCGAGATCCTCTATCGCGGAGAGCTTTCCGATCCCGAAAAGATCGCGGCGCGCACCAAGGACTACGAGGACCGCTTCGCCAATCCCTTTGTCGCGGCCGAACGGGGCTTCATCGACGAGGTCATCATGCCGCACTCCACCCGCCGGCGCGTCTGCCGTGCCTTTGCCAGCCTGCGGAACAAGAAGCTGTCGAACCCCTGGAAGAAGCACGACAACATCCCGCTGTAACAACGGCCATGACAATGCGCGCGGACATAGCCGCACTGACCGAAGCGCCCGAGATCGCCGCGCTCGATCTGTCGATGTTCGGCCCGGCCGACGTGGCGAACGTCATCCTGCAGCGGTCGGAGGTCCTGTTCGACGTTCGACAGGCCGGCGATGTCATCCGCAGCTGGGAAGCCGGCGATCCCGGCCCCTTGCAAGGGCAGGCACGGAGGCTTGGTGCCGAGGCGGTGAGAAGGGCCGCAGCCGTGATCCTCGCCGAGTATCGCGCCCTCGAGCCGGTCCTGCGCCCGCTGGCACCGCGCCGGATCGCGGACATCGGCTGTGGCTATGCGTTCTGGGACCTGTTCGCAGCCAGGAGCTTCGGCTCGGATCTGCTCCTGATCGATCTGGAAACGAACGAACGACGGCACTTCGGCTATTCGCGCGAGGCCGGTGCCGCCTATTCCAGCCTCGCCGTCGCACGCCAGATGCTGGTGGCGAACGGGATCGCGCCCTCTACGATCCGCACTCTGAACCCCGCCGTCGAACCGGCCGAAACCGCAGGCCCCGTCGATCTCGCGGTATCCTTCCTGTCCTGCGGCTTCCACTTTCCGGCCGCCACCTATGCCGCATTCCTTCAGGACGCAGTCGCCCCGTCCGGGGCGGTGATCCTGGACCTGCGGGCGGCGACGGCAGAGGAACAGCTTGCCGCCCTGCCCTTTGCCGCCCGGGTGGAGGATCTTCCCTCCCCGCCGAAAGCCAGGCGCGTGCTGCTGCAGAAGGCCCGATGACGCGGGCGGCGTGGATCGCACTGGGCCTTGGCCTTGCGGCGCCGGCGGGCGCCGAAGAAATCGTCGTCCCCTCGGGACAGCCGGTCACGTTGCAGGACGTGATCTGGGGCATCCCCGGGCCGGAGGGGCTGACGGTTCGGTTCCGCTTCATCGCGCCCGAGATCGCGCGCGATGGCGGCAGCATCGATTTCGACACGGCCTCGGCGGACATGGAGTATCTTTGCAATACCTACGCGCTGCCGCGGGTCGAGACGCTGACCGGGCCGACGCCCGAGGAGATCGTGATCGCCTTCTCCGACATTCCGGTGGAGTTCGGCACGATCGCGCCAGAGGCGACGCAGTTCTTCGAGGCTTTCAGCGTCGAGGACGGCATCTGCATCTTGGAGGCCTTCTGATGCGGACCCCAGATCTTGCGGCGGACGCCGCTGTGTGGCAATGGGCTGATGCAGCCCCGCCACATCCCGCGAAAGTGGGGGGCTGCACATCGCCGTCACCCGGCCGATCCGGTATCCTTCGCCGCATCGGCCGCGCCCCGGCCGATACCCCAGAACCGGCCCGCGGCCCGACATCCGCCGTGGTGGCCACAACAGATCGGAGCAGAGGATGCCCACGCCCGTCCGCGCCATTCTGGCGCTTTCGCTTGTCGCCTTCATCGCCGCCTGCGCGAAGAAGGAAGAACCCGTCTATATCACCGAACCGGTTCAGTCCGGCCCGGTCTATACCGGCAAGTACAAGTAGGGTCCGGGGGCGGGCCGCGCTGCCCGCCCAGACCTGCCTGGCCGTCGCCTGCGGGGGACGGCCATGCTGAAGCACCGTGGCTTTCCCGGGCGCCTGCCCGGAACAGATTATCAGTTCACCATCCGCCGCGCCAACAAGGACGGCGCGACACGGATCATCCGCCGCGAACGCTATGCCGACCGCCGTCACGCGGACCGGCTCGCGGACGAGGCGTTCCTGCGTGCGCTGTGGGAACATTTCGGCGAAACGCCTTTCGAGCGCGGCAATCTGGATGCGGGGCGCCTTTCCTGGCTGTTCGGACGCGAGGTCGTGCCGGCCGAAGATCCGTTCGACCCGCAGGACTATGCGGCGCTGCTTCGCATCGATCTGCGCCGCGCCCGCCTGTCCTTCCCGGATGTCTTTGCGGATGACGCAACGGCACCCGGTTTCGAGGACGAAGCGGAGGATGACGGCTGATGTCCGCCGACACCCGGCAGATCCTCGCGCAGGTCCGGCCGGCACGGCCCGTCTCGCTTGCCGAACGGGGCGCCGTGGCGGATCATATTCGCCGGCGGGGCGTCATGCGTGGTCCTGCCCCGGAGCGTACGATCCGGCACCCTTCCCCAACCTCGCGGCCCGCTCCCGGGGGCGGGCCGTCCCTTCCGTGGCAGAGGACCGCCGACTGCGCCTCCTGCGCGCTTTCGTGCTTTGACCAATGGAACGGTTTGGCCGATAATTGCAGAACAGAACATCCGAACGGAGGCAGAGCAGGATGCAGAAATACACAGTCGCGGCCGCGCTGGTCGCGGTCACAATGCTGGCGGGCTGTTTCAACTCGCCGGTCGAACGCACCGTCGGCGGGGCGCTGGCCGGTGCCGTGGTCGCCGACGCGACCGGGGGCAGCAAGACCCGCGGCGCCCTCATCGGCGCCGTGGCGGGGGGCGTCTCCTGCGGGATCCCCGGCCTGCCGCCCTGCCGCAATTACTGATAATGACCTGACCGGCGGGCCTGCGCCCGCCCGAAACCCTTGCGCGCCACCCTGGCTCCGGCCGGCGGTGGCGCGTTTCCGTTTGCGCCTGTGACCCGACAGAAGGACCGCCCATGTTCAAGAAGATCCTGATCGCCAACCGCGGGGAAATCGCCTGCCGGGTCATCAAGACCGCGCGCCGGATGGGGATTGCCACCGTGGCGGTCTATTCCGATGCCGACCGCGACGCTTTGCATGTGCGCATGGCCGACGAGGCGGTGCATATCGGCCCGCCGCCCGCGGCACAGTCCTACATCGTGATCGACCGGATCATGGAAGCGATCCGCCGGACCGGAGCCGAGGCGGTGCATCCCGGCTACGGTTTCCTGTCCGAGCGGATGGACTTCGCCGCAGCGCTCGAACGCGAGGGTGTAACCTTCATCGGCCCGCCCAGCCCCGCCATCGAGGCGATGGGCGACAAGATCACCTCGAAGAAGATCGCCGCCGAGGCGGGCGTCAACACCGTGCCCGGCTTCATGGGGCTCATTGCCGATGCGGACGAGGCAGTGCGGATCAGCGGCGAGATCGGCTATCCGGTGATGATCAAGGCCAGCGCCGGCGGCGGCGGCAAGGGGATGCGGATCGCCTGGAACGATGCCGAGGCGGCCGAGGGCTTTCAGTCTTCGAAGAACGAGGCGGCGGCAAGCTTCGGCGACGACCGCATCTTCATCGAGAAGTTCGTCACCCAGCCCCGGCACATCGAGATCCAGGTGCTGGCCGACAAGCACGGCAACTGCGTCTATCTGCACGAACGGGAATGCAGCATCCAGCGCCGCAACCAGAAGGTGATCGAGGAAGCGCCCTCGCCCTTCCTCGATGCCGCCACCCGCAAGGCGATGGGCGAACAGGCCTGCGCGCTTGCCCGTGCGGTGGGTTACACCAGTGCCGGGACGGTCGAATTCATCGTGGACGGCAACCGCAACTTCTATTTCCTGGAAATGAACACGCGGTTGCAGGTGGAACACCCCGTGACCGAACTGATCACCGGCGTCGATCTGGTCGAGCAGATGATCCGTGTCGCGGCGGGCGAGAAGCTGCCGTTCCGGCAGGAGGATCTGACGATCAACGGCTGGGCGATGGAAAGCCGGCTCTATGCCGAGGATCCGTATCGCAACTTCCTGCCGTCGATCGGGCGGCTGACCCGCTACCGCCCGCCGGTCGAGGGACAGACAGAGCGCGGCGGTGTCGTCCGCAACGATACCGGCGTCTACGAGGGCGGCGAGATCAGCATGTATTACGACCCGATGATCGCCAAGCTCTGCACCTGGGGTGTGGACAGGGCGGCGGCAATCGATGAGATGCGGCTGGCGCTCGATACCTTCGAGGTCGAGGGGATCGGACACAACCTGCCGTTCTGCGCGGCGGTGATGGACCATCCCCGCTTTGTCGCCGGACAGATCACCACCGCCTTCATCGCCGAGGAATTCCCCGACGGCTTCCAGGGGGTGACGCTGGACGAGGCCATGCTGCGGCGAGTGGCGGCGGCGGCGGCGGCGATGCACCGGGTTGCAGAGATCCGGCGCACCCGGATCTCGGGCACGATGGACAACCATCAGCGCCGGGTAGGTAACGACTGGGTGGTCAGCCTGCAGGGCGCGCGATTCCCGGTGCGGATCGAGGCTGACCGATCGGGCTCGACCGTCGTCTTCGAGGACGGCGGAACACTGCGCGTCGAATCCGACTGGACCCCAGGCCAGCCTCTGGCCCGGCTTTCGATCGATGGCACGCCGCTGGTGCTCAAGGTCGCGAAGGTGCCGATGGGCTTTCGCATCCGCGTCCGCGGCGCCGACCTGAAGGTGCTTGTGCAGACCCCGCGCCAGGCCGACCTGCACACTCTCATGCCCGAGAAGCTGCCTCCCGACACGTCGAAGCTGCTGCTCTGCCCGATGCCGGGGCTGGTGGTGAAGATCAGCGTCGAGGAAGGCCAGGAGGTGCAGGAAGGACAGGCCCTCGCCACCGTCGAGGCGATGAAGATGGAGAACATCCTGAAAGCCGAGCGGAAGGGGAGGGTGAAGAAGATCAATGCCGCCCCGGGTGCGAGTCTGAAGGTGGACGACGTCATCATGGAGTTCGAATGAACCGCGTCGCGATCGGCACCCGCTTCGCCGCGGCCTTCGCGGTCGGCATCGCCGTTGCGGCCGGCGTCGGCTGGATGCTGGCAGTCTCGACCCTGCGCCTTCCGGGCACGACGATACCGATGGCCTATCTGGCTGGACCCTTGGCAGGCCTGGCGGCTTTCCAGCTGGCTTTCGGCGCCACCTCGGGCCGGTGGCGCGGGTGGCGGTTCTGGGCCGTCGCGCTGCCGCTGACCCTTGCGAGCACGGGCGCGGCGCTGGCCTTTGCCCTGGCTCGCGCAGTGCCGATGCTGCCTGCGCTCGCCGTGGCGGGGGCGGTGCTGTTCGCATTCGGCCTCTGGGCCGCATGCGGGCAGACCGGGGCGCGGCGATGACCTATCGACCTGCGGGCCGACGCTCCAGCATCTCCTGCCGCCGCAGCGGCCATTTGTCGATGGTGTTGGCGATCTCTCGCACGTCCCAGGGCGAAGGCTTGCGCAGCTTCACCTCGCCGTCCTTCTCCATGAGAACCAGGCTGAACCCGCGCGGCCTGAGCCGCGTTCGCGCCGGATTGCGCGCCGCCGGGTCGGTATCGACCACCACGATCACGTCCCGTTCGACCAGGGCCGCAGTGTTCGCCTCGAACAGCCGCATCTGGCGTTCGAACTGCGGATCTGCCGCGCTGTCGGCGAACACGACGATCGGCCGGCGCTGCCACAGGAAATCCTCCAGCGCGACCTCGGCCGCATCGACCGGCCCCCATTCGGCGACCGGCCCGGCTGCACCGGCCTCGTCGACCTGCACGACGGCGATGGACGGCTCGGCCTGCGCGGCAGCGGCCACGTCTTCGGCCCGGGCGGCCAGCGGAAGCGCGATCAGCGCAAGCGTCAGAAACAGTTTCATGCGGCCTCCTGCGCTTTCGATATAGGCGCGGTCGCGGCGAAAACAAAAGGGTTGCGAAAGGGAAAGCGATGAGCGGGACACTCGAGGACTGGCACCGGCTGGCCGCGAAGGAACTCAAGGGGCGTGCACCCGAAAGCCTGACCTGGAACACGCTGGAAGGCATTTCGGTCAAGCCGCTCTATACCGCGGAGGATACCGTGGAGTTGCCGCATATGGGCACGCTTCCGGGCCTTCCGCCCTTTACCCGGGGCGTGCGTGCGACGATGTATGCCGGCCGGCCCTGGACAATCCGGCAGTATGCAGGCTTCTCGACCGCCGAGGAATCGAACGCCTTCTACCGCAAGGCGCTCGCCGCCGGGCAGCAGGGCGTCTCGGTCGCCTTCGACCTTGCCACCCACCGCGGCTACGACAGCGACCATCCCCGGGTTGTGGGCGATGTGGGCAAGGCCGGGGTCGCCATCGACAGCGTCGAGGACATGAAGATCCTCTTCGACGGCATCCCGCTGGAAAAGGTCAGCGTGTCCATGACGATGAACGGGGCCGTGATCCCGATCCTGGCGAATTTCATCGTCGCCGGCGAGGAACAGGGAGTGGACCGCAGCCTGCTGTCGGGGACGATCCAGAACGACATCCTCAAGGAGTTCATGGTTCGGAACACCTATGTGTATCCGCCCGAACCCTCGATGCGGATCGTGGCCGACATCATCGAATACACAGCCCGCGAGATGCCGAAGTTCAACTCGATCTCGATCTCAGGCTACCACATGCAGGAGGCGGGCGCGAACCTGGTGCAGGAGCTGGCCTTCACCCTGGCCGACGGGCGCGAATACGTGCGCGCGGCGCTCGCGCGGGGGATGAACGTCGATGATTTCGCGGGTCGACTGTCGTTCTTCTTCGCCATCGGCATGAACTTCTTCATGGAGGTCGCCAAGCTGCGCGCAGCGCGGCTTTTGTGGCACCGGATCATGGCCGAGTTCGAGCCTCGGAAGCCGGAAAGCCTGATGCTGCGCACCCACTGCCAGACCTCGGGCGTCTCGCTGCAGGAACAGGATCCCTACAACAACGTGGTCCGCACCGCCTATGAGGCGATGGCTGCGGCACTGGGCGGCACGCAGTCGCTGCATACCAACGCGCTGGACGAGGCGATTGCCCTGCCCACCGAATTCTCGGCCCGGATCGCGCGGAACACCCAGCTGATCCTCCAGGAGGAAACCCAGATCACCCGCGTCGTCGATCCCTTGGCCGGGAGCTACTACGTCGAGAGGCTGACCCATGATCTGGCCGAAGCCGCCTGGAAGCTCATCGAGGAGGTCGAGGCAATGGGCGGCATGACCAAGGCCGTCGCCTCCGGCATGCCCAAGCTTCGGATCGAGGAAACCGCAGCCCGCCGGCAGGCCATGATCGACCGCGGCGAAGAGGTGATCGTCGGCGTCAACAAGTATCGCAAGGACAGCGAGGATCCGATCGACATTCTCGAGATCGACAACGTCCGGGTGCGCGAGGCCCAGATCGCCCGGCTCGAACAGGTGCGCGCCGGACGCGACAACGCCGCCTGCGAAACCGCCCTTGCCGAAGTGGAGCGGCGGGCGCGCGAGGGCGGCAATCTTCTGGACGCGGCGGTTGCAGCCGCGCGGGCGCGGGCAAGCGTGGGAGAGATCAGCATGGCGATGGAAAAGGTGTTCGGCCGGCATCGGGCCGAGGTCAGGACGCTGGCCGGGGTCTATGGCGCCGCCTACGAAGGCGACGAAAGCTTTGCCGCAATCCAGCGCGAGGTCGAGCAGTTCGCCGAGGCCGAGGGCCGGCGCCCCCGGATGCTGGTCGTCAAGATGGGCCAGGACGGGCACGACCGGGGTGCCAAGGTGATTGCCACAGCCTTCGCGGACATCGGCTTCGACGTCGATGTGGGGCCGCTGTTCCAGACGCCGGAGGAGGCGGCGCAGGACGCGATCGACAACGACGTGCATGTGGTCGGCATCTCGTCCCAGGCTGCCGGGCACAAGACGCTGGCGCCCAAGCTGGTCGATGCACTGAAGGCCCAGGGCGCGGGCGACATCATCGTGATCTGCGGCGGGGTCATACCGCAGCAGGACTACCAGTATCTCTACGACCACGGGGTCAAGGCGATCTTCGGCCCCGGAACCAACATTCCCGACGCAGCCCGCAACATCCTGTCCCTGATCCGCGCGGCCCGCGCCGGCTGACCGAGGCGGTTGCCGCCGCGTTGACCCATGGCATTATGGGGCACGAGTCGGGAGGGGTTCATGCGCGGTCTCGTTCTTGCAGCGCTCATGTGTGTGTCAGGGTTTCCGGCGTGGGCCGCATCTGTCTGCAACCCCGGACGCGGCGCAGAACTGGTTGTGACGGATGTGCCGCGGGGCGATACGCTGAACCTGCGCTCCGCCCCCGGCAACGAGGGACGCGTGATCGGCACGATCGGCGGGCGCCGCGATCCGGTCGTCACGGCAACCGGTCGCGTCGCGATCCTGACCGACACCTGCCGCGTCGCCTGCGAACAGCTGGAGGCCGGCCTGGCCGGGCTTGCGGGGGTCGTCGAGGACGGCTGCCGCGCAAGGGGGCGGATCTGGTACGAGGTCCAGCCCCGCCGCGGCCCGCGCGGATGGTCCTCGGCGCGGTTCCTGTCGATCCGCGAGCCGGGCAGGCCGCCCGGCAGGCCGCTTCCCCCGATCATCGCGCCCGAACGTCCTCGCCCGCCTTCGGTCGTGGTCCCGGAGCGGCCGCTGCCCCCCGGTGTCGGCGGCCAGGGTCCGGGGTTCCGCTATTCCTGCCAGGACGGCGACGCGCTGGTGATGACCGTCGGTCGGGACGTCGCGCGGGTCGAGCAGCGCGACGGCACGGTCCTGTTCCTCCAACGCGTGCCGGCCGGCCAGCAGTTTTCCTACAGCACCGACGACCTGGGCGGCGCCGCACTGCGCGGCAACGAACGCGAGATCTACTGGCAGGCGCCCGGACGCCGCCCGACGATGTGCTATGGCGCGCGCTGAAGCGCCGGATCGCGGCTGAACAGCAGCGGTGCCGTCAGGCCCGAGAGGCTTTGCCGCTGCCTGCCCTCCCCGTCGAAGTTCGGCGGGGCAAGCCAGGCGGCATGGGCGGCGCGAAGGGCCGGCCAGTCCTCGGCGATGATCGCGAACCACGCCGTATCGCGGTTGCGTCCCTTCACGACCGCCGCATTTCGGAACACGCCTTCATGGCTGAACCCGAGCCGTTCCGCAGCGCGACGGGAGGCAAGGTTCGCCGCATCGCATTTCCATTCCACCCGGCGATAGCCCAGATCGAAGCAGTGTCCGATCATCAGTGACAGCGCCTCGGTCGCGGCGGTGGTGCGCTGAAATGCGGGCGCAAGGTGGATGTGCCCGATCTCGACGCTGCCTGCCGGCGGATCTATCCGAAGCCAGGTCGCCACGCCGCGCGCCCGGCCGGCCGGGCCGAGGATTGCCACGGCCACAAGCTCGGCCGCGCCGGCCAGCCGCGCCAGAAGCGCCGCATAGTCGGTTGCTTCGGCAAAAGGGCCGTATCCCATGAAATCCCACATCGCAGGATGGCCGCGCACGCCGCTCCACAGATCCCCGACATGCCGTGCCGGATCCAGCGGCTCGACCGATACCTGCCGGCCGCGCAGAAGCCGGCCCACGGGCAGGGGCGGTGGCACCCATCCGGGAACCGGGCGTCTGGGGTCCAGCATCACCTCACTCCAGCCGGAAAAGCTTGCTGCGGGTCGTCGCACCGCGGATCAGGCGCAGCCGTGTCGGCGCGACACCCAGAGATGCCGCCAGAAGGCGACGCGCCGCCTCGGTGGCGCGGCCGTCCTCCGGCACTGTCGTGACCGCGATGCGGATCTCCTCGTCCCGAACCGCAATTCCGTTGCGGGCCGCTCGCGGTGTAACCCGCACGGCAATGGTTGCCCCGGGGCGGGCAAGGTGGGTCAGATCGGGGTCGGCCATCCGTCGCTCGGCACTTGCCCATCGACGAACCGTCGCGCAGCCTGTCGGCGGATTCAAGGGCGGACAGGAAGGCGCGCGATGGAAACCGGCTTCTTCACGGACGAACGATGCTTCTGGCACGGCGGCGGGAACTACAGCTTCACCCTGCCGGCGGGCGGGCTGGTGCAACCGGGCGGTGGCCTGCCGGAGAGCCCCGAGACCAAACGCCGCCTGCGCAACCTGATCGAGGTGACGGGTCTGGCGCGCGACCTTGTCGTGCAATCGGCCGAGCCGTGCGCGTGGGACGAGCTGCGCCGCGTTCATCCCGAAAGCTATCTGACGGCGTTTCGCGAACAGTCCGACGCAGGCGGTGGCGAGCTTGGCCTGCGCACCCCGTTCGGAAAGGGCGGGTTCGAGATCGCCGCTGTATCGGCCGGACTGGCACGGGGCGCGCTGATCGCTGTTCTGGAAGGGCGATTGCGCAACGCCTATGCGCTGAGCCGCCCGCCGGGGCATCACTGCACCGCCGACTGGCCCAACGGCTTCTGCCTTCTGAACAACATCGCCATTGCGGTCGAGACGGCCCGATCCGCCGGTCTTGCCCGGCGCTTCGCCGTTCTGGACTGGGACGTGCACCACGGCAACGGGACCGAGGCGATCTTCTATCACCGCGACGACGTCCTGACGATCTCGCTGCATCAGGAACGGAACTATCCGCTGGACACCGGCGGGATCGAGGCGCGGGGCGCGGGCGCCGGGACCGGCTTCAACCTCAACATCCCGTTGCCCCCCGGCACCGGCCATCGCGGCTATCTTGCGGCGATGGACCGGTTTGTCCTTCCCGCGCTGCATGCCTTCCGCCCCGATGTGCTGATCGTCGCCTGCGGGTTCGACGCGGCCGCTGTCGACCCGCTGGGCAGGATGCTGGCCACGGCGGAAACCTTCCGGGCCATGACGCGGCAGGCGATGGATGCGGCCGAGGCTCTGTGCGACGGTCGGCTGGTTCTGGTGCACGAGGGCGGCTATTCTGAAACCTATGTGCCGTTCTGCGGCCATGCAGTCCTTGAACAGCTTTCCGGCAGCGACATCACTGCTCCCGATCCGCTGGCCGCCACGCTGGCCGCGCGCCAGCCCGGCCCCGCCTTCGATGCCTTCCTCGACAGCTGGTTCGACGAACTGGACCAACGGCTGGCTTGACCCTGCCCATGTCACGGCCCCAGATGCTGCGGCGAAAGGAAACCGCATGACCAATACCCTTGACTTCCTGCTGAGCCGCCGCTCGCGTCCGGTGCGCAGCCTGACCGCCCCGGCACCCGACCGCGCCGCCCTGGCCCCGATCCTCACCGCGGCGCTGCGCGTGCCCGATCACGGCAAGCTCGAACCCTGGCGGCTGATCGTGCTGGAACGCGCAGCGCTCGACCGGCTCGCCGCTGTGGCCGACGCACGGGGCCGGACGCTGGGGCTGGAGGATGACCGCATTGCGAAGGGGGCCGACCAGTTCCGCGAGGCACCGATGACCGTGGCGGTGGTGTTCAGCCCGGTCGCGTCGGACAAGATCCCGGAATCCGAACAGCTCCTGTCCTCGGCATGCGTCGCCCTGTCGCTTCTGAACGCCGCGCTTGCGGCGGGCTGGGGGGCCTGCTGGCTGACCGGCTGGCCCGCCTACGACGCGACCTTCGGCGAATCGGCACTCGGGCTCGAGCCGCAGGAACGGATCGTGGGCTTCGTCCACATCGGAACCCAGACCGCCACGCCACCCGACCGGCCGCGCCCCGAGATCGACCGCAAGGTGCGCTGGATCGCGGAATGATCCTGACCGATTTCCTGCGCGCCCTGCGCCAGCTGGGCGACCGGCGCTTCCGCAGGGTCCTGTGGCTCGGACTTCTCCTGACCGTCGCGCTGCTGGTCGGGGTCTATGCGCTGTTTCTGGGCGCAATCCAGTGGCTGACGCCCGAAACCATCGATATCCCCCTTGTGGGCCCTGTCGGCGGTCTCGGAACGCTGCTGTCCTGGGGGTCGCTTCTGTTCATGATCGGGCTGTCGGTTTTCCTGATGGTGCCCGTCGCCTCGGCCTTCACCGGCCTGTTCCTCGAGGATGTGGCCGAGGCAGTCGAGGCGCGTCACTACCCCCACCTGCCCGCGCCGCCGCGCATTCCGCTCTACGAGGCGCTGAAGGACAGTTTCAACTTCTTCGCCCTGCTGATCGCGGTGAACATCGTGGCGCTGCTGTTCTACGGCTTCGCCGGACCGCTGGCGCCGGTCATGTTCTGGGCCGTCAACGGTTTTCTTCTGGGGCGGGAGTATTTCATGCTCGCAGCGATGCGCCGGCTCGGGCGCGACGGAGCGCGCAGGTTGCGGGCACGGCATCCGGGTCAGATCTGGCTGGCCGGCACTCTGATGGCCGCACCGCTGTCGGTTCCGCTGCTCAACCTGCTGATCCCTGTCCTGGGGGCGGCGACCTTTACCCATCTGTTCCACCGGCTGAACGGCGACCATCCGGCCGCCTGACCCTTGTCCGGGGTTTGCAAA
Source organism: Gemmobacter sp. (assembly GCA_046295655.1). Taxonomy (GTDB): domain Bacteria; phylum Pseudomonadota; class Alphaproteobacteria; order Rhodobacterales; family Rhodobacteraceae; genus JBKBMT01. The sequence continues at coordinate 27,820 of JBKBMT010000014.1, forward strand.
CTGCTTACGCCTGTTTGCAGAATCGCACCCCCGGGGGGAGGGCAGATGGGACAGACCAAACTATATGCCGGGGCCAAACTGCGCGAACTGCGGGCGCGGATCGGGCTGACCCAGCGCGCCTTCGCGGACAAGCTCGGCATCTCGCTGCCCTATCTGAATCAGATGGAACACAACCACCGCCCGGTCTCGGCAACGGTGGTGCTGGCGCTGGCGCAGGAGTTCGGGCTCGATGTCACCGAGCTTTCGACCGGCGATGCCGAGCGGATGGTGTCGGACATGCGCGAGGCCCTGGCCGACCCGGTGTTCGCCGCCGCTTCTCCGCCCCTTGCCGACCTGCGCCTGGCGGCCTCGAACGCCCCGGCGCTCGCGCGGGCCTTTCTCGACCTGCACCGCGCCTACCGGCAGGCGCATGAAAGGCTCGCCTCGCTGGACGAGGCGCTGGGACGCGAGGACCGGATGGCCCAGCCCTCGCCCTGGGAAGAGGTGCGCGACTTCTTCCACTATTGCGACAACTACATCGACGCGGTCGATCGGGCGGCCGAGCGCTTTGCCCGCAGCGCCGAAGGCAGCGACATCCTGCTCGCGGTGCGCTCTGCACTGGATGCCCGGGGGATTGCGCTCGAGTTCACCGATGCACCCCTCACCCGCGCCTTCGACGCCGACGACCGCCGGCTTTCGATCTCGGCCCGCGCGCCAGAGGCGACCCGGCGCTTCCAGCTTCTGCACCAGATCGCGCTGCTGACCCAGAACGAGCTCATCGAGGCGACGCTGGACCTCGCGCGGTTCCGCACGGCCGAGGCGCGCGGGATCGCCAAGATCGGCCTCGCAAACTATTTCGCCGGCGCGGCGTTGATGCCATACGGCCCCTTCCTTGCGGAGGCGCAGGCGGTCCGGCACGATCTGGAACGGCTGGCCGATCGGTTCGGTGCCTCGATCGAACAGGTCGCGCACCGCCTTTCCACCCTGCAAAGGCCTGGCATGAAGGGGATCCCGTTCTTCTTCGTCCGCGTCGATCAGGCAGGCACGATCACCAAGCGCCATTCCGCGACCCGCCTGCAATTCGCACGTTTCGGCGGAGCCTGCCCGCTGTGGAACGTGCATCGTGCCTTCGAGACCCCCGGCCGTTTCCTGCGGCAGCTTGCCGAGACCCCCGATGGCGTGCGCTATTTCTGCCTTGCCCGCGATGTGACCAAACCGGGCGGCAGCTTCACCGCGCCGGTCCGCCGCTATGCAATAGGGCTGGGATGCGAGATCGGCCATGCGGCCGATCTGATCTATGCCGACGACCTCGACCTGAGCCGCCGGTTCGAGCCCATCGGCATCTCCTGCCGGATCTGCGAGCGGCGGGATTGCCACCAGCGATCGGTGCCGCCGCTCGAACGACGCCTGCGCATCGACCCCGACCGCCGGGGCACCCTGCCCTACGAGATTGCCGGCTGACCGGCCTTTCGGTCAGGCTGACAGCATCCGGGCAATCTCGTCCTTCAGGCGCATCCTGCGCCGCCGCAGGTCGGTCTCGTGGTCCTCGGTCACGACCTCGACCCGGCTTTCGGCACGGTGCACGGCCCGGTTCACCTCGTGATATTCGTCGAAGAGACGCGCGAAATGGGCGTTCGACAGCTTCAGCTGGTGGATCCGGTCGGCGGCCTCGGGAAACTCGTCGGCCAGTTCGTGGGGCGTGTGCGACATGCGTGGTCTCCGTGATCGTGTCGCAGCCAAAGTGGCAGGACGTTCCAGCCAAGACCTTGACGCCGATCAATCTGCCGCGACGATCCGCACCTCGGCCCGCAGTGCCTGCGCCAGAGAGGCAAGCCGCGCCTGCGCCACCTCGCCCAGCAGGCCCTGCCCGCGCGGCGTGAGGGCAAGTTCGAGCACGCGTTTCTTCGGCGCCCATGACAGCCGACCCGCGGCCTCGGGGGCACCGACCGCCAGCATTGCACCGAACCGCATTGCCTTGCCCAGAACCTCGGCCTCGCGCAGCTGGCTGTCGTCCAGAAGCCGGAACAGCGGCTCGAAGCGCGACCCGGCGCGGTTGTTCTTGTAGCGGTGCAGAAGCGCCAGCCCCAGGAACACCCGGCCGGGATGATCCAGCCCGCCCAGGTTGGCGCGCGTCGCATTGTCGAAGCAGACCTCGGCGCGATAGTCGGGATGCGCGCGCCAAGTGGTGTCGTGCATCAGGCAGGCGGCCTTGGCCAGCCGCAGCCGGTCGTCGCCCAGCCCCTTGAACAGCGGTTTGATGAAGTTGAACAGCCGCTTGCCGGTTCCCGGAATCCGCGCCTGGGTCGCTTCGGCCATCCGGGCCGCCTCGATCAGCGGATCCCGGGCGCGCAGCTCGTCGGGCATCTGCTCGTAAAGCAGGCCCTCGCGGATACCGTAGGCAGAGACGTCGATCTCGCGCGGGCGGAACACGCGGACAAGCTCGCTCAGCACCTCGCAGGCCAGCGGGACAAGCTCCATCCGCTCGGCCGAGGCGCCGATCCGCGCGCGCAGGGCACCGATGTCCTCGCGCAGGATCCAGTCCACGGTTTCCTGCACCGACTTCGGGCTCATCCGGTATTCGTGAAGCACGGTCAGCGGATAGCTGCGCCGTTCCATGTCGAGCCGGGCGATGACCCGCCAGGAACCGCCGACAAGATAGATCCGTTCGCCCTCGGGTTCGAACCCCTCGCGCGCGCGCCGCAGGATGGTCGCGATGTGGGCCCGACGGTCGGCGGCGCTGCCCGGGACCTGCTGCAGACGGAACGGACCCAGCGGCAGGCTGGCGCGTCGTCCGACCTTGCCCTTGCCGATCCGGGCAAGTTCCATAGAGTTGCCGCCGATGTCGCAGACGATGCCCGCCGCATCGGGCCAGCCAAGAAGCACTCCCTGGGCCGAAAGCCGCGCTTCCTCGGACCCGTCGATGACCCAGAGCCTCAGCCCGGTCTCGCGCAGGACCTCCTCGCGGAACTCCGGGCCGTCCTCTGCCTCGCGCACCGCCGCCGTGGCAACGACGGTCAGGGGCGAGACGTCCATCCCCTCGGCCAGCAGCGCGAAGCGGCGCAGCGCCGTCAGCGCCCGGCGCCGTCCGTCGGGGTTCAGCCGTCCGGTCTCGGCCAGCCCCTTCCCTAGCCCGGCCAGAACCTTCTCGTTGTAGAAATAGGCCGGGCTCCGGGCGGCACCGTCGAACACCACCATGCGGACCGAGTTGGAGCCGACATCGACCACGCCGACGCGGCTCAGCGCTCGGGCCGAGGGATCGTCGAACAGCGGCCGGCCGAAGGGTTCGTGGTCCTCGCCGTCCGCGTCCAGGGCTGGTGACATGCCGCCGCTCCGAAGCTTCCTCGCGCGGCGCGACCTTGGCTTGCGGCGCCGGACCGGTCAATCCCTCGAATGCGTGAGCGAAGGCACGTCCGAGGCACCCGCACTGCCCCGGCCCGAAAGCGACGGGTTCTCCATGAAGAAGCGGTGGCAGTTGAACAGCTGGCCGTCCGAAGAGTCCAGCACCCGGGAATACCGTCCATCCGGCGCAAGCAGCCAGCTCTGCGCCTCGTCCGCCATGTTCGCCGCCATGATCTGCGATTCGATCTGCGCCTTGACAGTGTCGTTCATGATCTCGACCAGAGTCTCGACCCGCCGGTTCAGGTTCCGGCCCATCCAGTCCGCGGACGAGATGAACACCCTTGCCTGCCGGGACGGAAGGCCGTGACCGCTGCCGAAGCAGACGATGCGGGAATGTTCGAGAAACCGGCCGACGATCGACTTGACGCGGATCGTTTCGGACAGGCCGCGGATGCCCGGTCGAAGACCGCATATGCCACGGACCACAAGGCTGATCCTGACCCCGGCCTGGCTGGCCGCATAAAGCGCGTCGATCACCTCGGGGTCGATCAGGCTGTTCATCTTCGCCCAGATCTCGCCGGGTCTGCCGGCGCGCGCGTGCTCGGCCTCGCGCGCGATCAGGTCCAGAAGCCGCGGCTTGAGCGAGATGGGCGAGATCGCGAGGTTTTCCAGCCCCTCGGGCTGGGCATAGCCCGACAGATAGTTGAACACCTTGGTCGCGTCGCGGCCCAGTGCAGGGTCGGAGGTGAACAGCGACAGGTCGGTGTAGATCCGGGCGGTGATCGGGTGATAGTTGCCCGTCCCGAAATGGGTATAGGTCACCAGATGGTCGCCCTCGCGCCGGACCACGGTCGAGATCTTGGCGTGGGTCTTGTATCGCATGAAGCCATAGACAACATGCGCGCCCGCCCGTTCCAGTCGCCGGGACTGGCGGATGTTCGCAGCCTCGTCGAAGCGCGCCTTCAGCTCGACCAGCGCGGTGACCGACTTTCCCGCCTCGGCCGCCTCGCACAACGCATCGACGATCGGGCTGTCGCGGCTGGTGCGATAGAGTGTCTGCTTGATCGCCAGCACGTTCGGGTCCCGCGCTGCCTGCTGCAGGAAGCGGATCACCATGTCGAAGGTCTCGTAGGGGTGGTGCAGCAGCATGTCCTTCTGGTGGATCGCCGCAAAGATGTCCCCGTCGTGGTCCTGCACCCTTTCCGGCACCCGCGGCGTGAACACCGGCCACAGCAGATCTGGATAGGACGACAGCACCAGTTCCTTGAGATCCGCCATTCCGAGCAGCCCCTTGACTTCGACCACCTCGTCCTCGGCAACACCCAGTTCGTCCATGATCAGCGATCGCAGCCCAGCCGGCGCGCCGGCCGAGATCTTTAGCCGGATCACCTCGCCGCGCCGACGCCGCTTGAGCGCGGTTTCGAATTCGCGCACCAGATCCTCGGCCTCTTCCTCCACCTCCAGATCGCTGTCTCGGAGCACCCGAAACGTGCAGTGGCCCTTCTCGTCATAGCCCGGAAACAGGCTGGACAGGTGCAGCAGCAGAAGTTCCTCCAGCGGCAGCGCGCGGTGTTCGCCTTCCTTCGCGGGAAGGGTCACGAAGCGCGGGATCTGCTGCGGAATGGGCAGGATCGCCTGCAGACGCCGGCGGTCCGACATGCGCTCGAGTTCGAGGCCGAGACAGAAGCCGGCATTCGGGATGAAGGGGAAGGGATGCGCCGGGTCGATTGCCAGCGGCGACAGGACCGGAAACACCTGGTTCAGGAAGTATCCGGCCAGAAAGTCCCGGTCGCCCTGCCCGAGCTTCGCGCGGGTCGGGATCGAGATGCCGGCCGCCTCCATCTCGCGTCTCAGCCCGGTAAACGTCTTTTGCTGGACGGCCATGAGGTCGCGGGCGTCGGCGTTGATCAGCGCAAGTTGCTCGACCGGGCTGCGCCCGTCTTCCGAGGGCATGGCATTGCCACTGCGGGCAAGCTGGCGCAGGCCGGCGACCCGGACGGTATAGAACTCGTCGAGGTTGGTTGCGCTGATCGACAGGAACCGAAGCCGCTCCAGCAATGGGACGCGCGGATTGCCCGCCTCCTCCAGCACCCGCCAGTTGAATGCAAGCCAGCTCAGTTCCCGGTTGAAGTACCGGCGCGGCCCGGCGATTTCGGCCTCGGGCAGATCGACCGGCTCGGGAAAGGGCGTCTTGAGGAAGTCGGCTTGGGTCATCGGGCAGGGCGCTTTCGGATCGACGGTCCGGCGGTCATGGCGAAGATGCATGACGCCAGTATGACGGGTGCGGCGGCGGCGGCAAGGCCGCGCCGCAGCCGCGGGCAGGGCACCTGCGCCACGGCAGCGATCAGCCGCCCTCGGCCAGCACCCTGCGGGCCAGTTCGCGTGTCAGCGGCCTGCGTTCGGCGAGCGCCCTGGCGTCCATCGCGGCGACAAGATCGCGCGCTTCGGCCAGGCTGCGGGTCATCCGGGCACACAGGAACCGGATCGCCGAGGGTGTCACGCGCACCTGACGGTCAGCGAACAGCTTCACAAGCACCGCGCCCAGCAGCGCATCATCCGGCGGGTCGAGCCGGGCGACGGGTGCCGCCTGCACCCGGCTGGCGAGGTCGGGCAGGGACAGCCCCCAGTCCCGGCCCACCGTCCGCGCGGTCAGAAGCAGCGGGCGCCGCGCCTCGGCCAGGAGGTTGTGCAGATGAAACAGCGCCGCCTCCCGCGCGGGATGCCCCGCAACCCGGTCGGCATCCTCGACCGCGACCGCCGGCGCCTCGGCGAGAGCCACGAGATCCGCATCCGCGAGCATCGCGCCGCAAACCACGGCCGCACCGGTCTCGGCCGCCCAGACCGCTGTCAGATGCGACTTGCCCGACCCTTCGGCACCGACAAGAACCAGCTTGCCCTGCGGCCATCCGCGCCAGCCATCGACAGCCGCGACCGCGACAGCATTCGAGGGCGAGATCATGAAATCGGTGCGCCCCAGCGCGGCGCGGACCGGCAGGTCGAGGATCAGCTGCCCGCTCACGGGGCGCCGTCGTCGCGGCCCGAGACGCCCCGATACAGCAGGCTGCCCGCGTATTGCCGCACCCCGAAGCGCGCCAGTACGCCGATCGCCGCAGCCACCGGCACCGCGACCAGAAGCCCGACGAAGCCGAAAAGCGCGCCGAACACCGACAAGGCGAACAGGAGCCACACCGGATGCAGCCCGACCGAGCTTCCGACCATGCGCGGCACCAGGATGTTCCCCTCCAGGATCTGCCCGATGACGAAGATCGCCACGACAGCGCCGATCGGCCCCCAGTCGCCCCAGAACTGGAACAGCGCCAGCCCGATCGACAGGGCCCCGCCAATGATCGCGCCGAGGTAGGGAATGAAAGAGATCAGACCCGCCGTAACCCCGACGACCAATCCGAACTGAAGGCCGACGATCCCCAGTGCCGTCGCATAATAAGCAGCGAGGATCAGGCAGACGGTCATCTGACCGCGCACGAACCCTGCCAGCACCCGGTCGACCTCGGCCGCGAGCTGCCGGATGGTCGGGGCGTGATCCCGCGGCAGAAGCGCATCCACATGGGCCACCATCCGGTCCCAGTCGAGCAGGAGGTAGAAGGAGACTACCGGGACGATCAGCAGGAACACGATGAAGTTGACCACCCCGAGGGCCGAACTGAGCAATCCGTTGACCAGTTCCAGCCCCCGCGCGCGCAACATGTCGCCAAGTCCGGCCAGCGTCTGCCGCAACTGGCTGTCCGGCTCGATCAGGTCGGGGAAGCGGCCGGTGAGGAAGGTGTGCAGCTGGCGCAGCATGTCCGGCGCCGACTCGGCCAGCGCGACGCCCTGCCGGATCAGCGCGGGCACCACGAGCAGGAAGGCAACCGCAACGACCACGAGGACGACGAGACCGATAAGGCCCGTGGCTGCCGCGCGGCCGAGTCCCAGCCGCTGCAACCGATCCGCCACCGGGTCGAGGAAATAGGCGACGGCCCCGCCGACCACGAAGGGCAGCAGGATATTGCCCAGCGACCAGAGCACGACAAGGAACACCACCGCAGCGATGCCCCAGTACTTCAGCTGATCCCGAACGGGCAGGGCCACGGCAGTCTCTCCTTGCCGGGACGATTGCCCAAGCGCCTTCCGGTTTCAAGTGCACTGCGAACGCGTCATCGGGGACATGCAGGCTGATCCACGCCACAGTTTCCACGATCTTCCGCCCGGATCGCCGGCTAACCAGCGGTTATCGAAGTGCGAGTGAGGCTACGTTATCGGACCGAACCGACCGTCACACCCATCCGGGGAACCCGCATGTCAACCTATTTCGCCCGCTTCGACAGCCCGAGCGCGAACAACGCCGCGATCAACCTGACCGGGGCGCCGCGGCCATCGAGATCGGCTTCGTGGCGCTGACCCCCGGCGGCGACCCGGGCGACCAGCTTCTCGAACAGTCCCCCGGCGGGGGGGGGGCAACCCGGACACGCAGATCATGATCGGCGGTGTGCTCTAGAGCTTGCGGCTGGATTTCGTCGGCTATCTGCCCAGGGTGAACAACCAGGGTGCCGGGCAGGTGCCGGTCCAGTTCCGTGGCGATCTGATGGCGCGGATCACGGTTTTCGACTATCCGTCTGCAGGTCGGACACGGCACCTGGTCTTCCTGCCGGAACGCGAGGCGACGGCGGCCGAGATGAACGCCTTCGGCAACGGCCGGATCGACGTCCAGCAGGTCAATTCCCAGCCGCCCCCCCTGCCGGTCTGCTTTGCTGCCGGGACACGGCTGCTGACGCCGGCTGGCGAAGTGCCGGTCGAGGATATCCGGCCGGGCGATCTGCTTGTCACGCTCGACGAAGGCCCGCAGCCGGTCCTCTGGGCATCGCGGTCCAGTCACAGCTGGCCCGCCATGCCGGAAGCCGCAAAACCCGTGGTCATCCCGGCCGGCGCCTTGGCACAGGGCTGCCCGGCGCGGGACCTGATCGTCTCGCCGCAGCATCGCATTCTGGTCGGACAGCCAGAGATCCTTGTCCCGGCGCTCGCGCTGATCGGTCGGGGGGGCATCCGGCGGATGCATGGCAAGCGCACGGTCGACTACCACCATGTGCTTCTGCCGCGCCATTCGATCGTCCTTGCCGACCAGGCCCCGGCCGAAAGCCTTTACCCCGGCCGCGTCGCGCTGCGCCAGCTTGGGCCGAAACGGGCGGCCCAGATCCGGCGCCTGTTCCCGGCCTTGCGGCGCGATCCGGATACTGGCTACGGCCCCCATGCGAGGCCGGTACTGCGTCCGGCCGAGGCACGCCGCGTCCTTGCAGGACCACCTCGCAGTGACCGGTCCCGCGAACCGATGCGACCGCCGGCGCCGGCACTGGCCGAGTGACCGGCGCGCCGCTCCTTGCCTGACCACGACCTTGCGGATAGGACAACGCGGACCCGAACCGAAAGGCCCGCACCATGCGCCTGACCCGCTATTTCCTGCCCGTCCTCAAGGAAAACCCCGCCGAAGCGCAGATCGTCTCGCACCGCTACATGCTGCGCGCCGGCATGATCAAGCAGCAGGCGGCGGGCATCTATTCCTGGCTGCCGCTGGGGTATCGCGTGCTGCGCCGGATCGAGCAGATCGTGCACGAGGAACAGCAGCGCGCCGGGCACATCCCGCTTCTGATGCCGACACTGCAACCGGCCGATCTGTGGCGGGAATCCGGGCGCTACGACGACTACGGGCAGGAGATGCTGCGGATCCAGGACCGGCACAAGCGCGACCTTCTCTACGGGCCGACCAACGAGGAGATGATCACCGACATCTTCCGCAGCCATGTGTCGAGCTACAAGGACCTGCCGCTGACGCTCTATCACATCCAGTGGAAGTTCCGCGACGAGATCCGCCCGCGTTTCGGCGTGATGCGCGGCCGCGAATTCCTGATGAAGGACGGCTACAACTTCGACATCGACAAGGATGCCGCCATCCACGCCTACAATCGCCACATGGTCAGCTACCTGCGGACCTACGAGCGGATGGGCCTGACCGCGATCCCGATGCGCGCCGCCTCGGGGCCGATCGGCGGGGACAACACCCACGAGTTCCTCGTGCTCGCCTCGACCGGCGAGTCGGAGGTGTTCTATGACGACGCGGTGACGGCGCTGAAGCTGGGCGAGCGGCAGATCGACTATGACGACCGCGACCAGGTCGCGGCGGTCTGCGCCGAGTTCACCTCGCTCTACGCCCGCACCGACGAGACCCACGACGAGGACGCCTTCGCCCGGGTTCCCGAGGCGCGGCGCAAGGCGGGCCGGGGCATCGAGGTGGGGCAGATCTTCTATTTCTCGACCAAGTATTCCGAACCGATGGGCGCGCTGGTCACCAACGACCGGGGCGAGCGCGTGCCGGTTCACATGGGCTCGCACGGGATCGGCGTGTCGCGCCTGCTGGGGGCGATCATCGAGGCCAGCCACGACGACCGGGGGATCATCTGGCCCGAGGGCGTCACGCCCTTCCCCGTGGGGATCGTGAACCTGAAGCAGGGTGACCAGACCACCGACGGCGCCTGCGAGGCGCTGTGCAATGCGCTGGAGGCGAAGGGGCTGGAGCCACTGTACGACGACCGCGACGAACGCGCGGGGGCGAAATTCGCCACCATGGATCTGATCGGCCTGCCCTGGCGCATCACTGTCGGCCCGCGGGGGATCGCGACCAACAAGGTGGAACTCGCCTGCCGCCGAACCGGCGACAGCGAGGAGATGAGCCCCGAGGCCGCGGTGGACCGCGTGGCGCGGATCTACGGCAAGGTCTGACGCCCCGACACGGGCATCAGACCGTCGCCGGGATCACTTCCTGCGGCGTCTCAGCGCCGCAAGGCCGCCAAGTGCGCCAATCAGCAGGAGCCCGCCGGCAGGCAGCGGAATGGCCGAAGGCGGCGGGGGCGGTGGGGGCGCTGTGGGAAGCCCCGCGATCCCCACGGTGAACCCGTGCCAGTTCTCGGTGCCCGTGGTGAAAACGAAGCTGTCCAGCGCCGCCGCGGCATAAAGCGTGCCGTGCGCCTCGCCCGAGCTGGTGAACGACATGCCCGACGGATCCAGCGTCAGCGTCCCGCTACCCCAGAAGCCCGCGCTGTCAACGCCGGCGCCGTCGATGTTCTTGCCCGTCTCGCTGAGCTTCACCATCGGGGTCGAGAAGGTGCCGGCGTTCGCGTTCAGACTGACATACGAGAAATACAGCCCCTGGATCATGCGCGAGAAGGTCAGGGTGCGCGTGCCGCCTGCGGCAAGGGCGATGATGTCGGTGCCCGTCGGGGGGTTGACGTTCCCGACCGGCCCCGTGCTGGTATAGGGCGAACTGTCGGTCCGCGGGGTCCAGTAGTCTGTCCCGCCACCAGTCTGCACGAAGAAGTTGTTGACGCTGTTCGAGAAGCTGACGTTGATCGTCTCGGACCCGACGGTGATGACGCCCGTGGCGCTGTTGGGGGTCGAACTTTGCCAGTCCACCCAGGCCACGGTGACCGCGTGAACTGGCGATACGACAAGCGCAGCAACAGGAAACGCGATCGCACAGAGGAAATTGCGCATCGGAACTTCCTTTCAATCTTGTCCTGCAAGAAGCAACAATATGCCACGCTTGGGTCAAATCCTCAACCCAAGACGTCCAACGTCGGTGCCGGCAACTTCGCGCCGGGCCGGGCTTGACCCCGCGCCTGTTCCCCCGCAGAAGCGCGGCATGAGCCGCACCGCCCCCTTCGCCCCCTATGAATGGATGATCGCCTGGCGCTATCTGCGCGCGCGCAAGGCCGAGGGCGGCGTCTCGCTGATGACCTGGATCAGCCTGCTGGGCATCACGCTTGCTGTCTTCGCGCTGATTGCCACACTGGCGGTCCGGGCCGGCTTCCGCACCGAATTCGTGGACACGATCCTGGGCGCCAATGCCCATGTCACGGTCTATTCCGCCGCCCGGCCGACCGAGACCGGCGCACTGGACCGCACGATCCCCGACTACGCTGCCATGGCCGAGCGCATCGCGGCGATCCCGGGCGTGACGCGGGCGGCGCCCCTGGTGCGCGGTCAGGTCATGGCAACGGCACAGGGCCGTCACGCGGGGGCCGAGGTCTATGGGATCAGCCCCGAAAACCTGCTGACCATCCCGCGCGTGGCCGGCAGCGACGAGGCGCAGGGCGACATCGGCCGGTTTGCCGAGGGTATCGCAATCGGCTCTGGTATCGCGCGCGAGCTCGGGGTCGGCGTCGGCGACCGCATCCGCCTGATTTCCCCCGACGGGGTCCGCACCGCCTTTGGCACCAGTCCGCGGGTCAATGCCTACGAGGTCGTCTACATCTTCACCGCGGGGCGATGGGATATCGACCGCACCCGCATCTACATGCCCTTCGACGAGGCGCAGAGCTATTTCAACCGCGAGGGCGCGGCGGACGAGATCGAGGTGATGGTGGCCAACCCCGAGCGTGTGGACGACCTGGCTCCGGCCCTGTTCGCGGCGGCGGGCGACAGCGGCCTGCTGTGGACCTGGCGCGACAGTTCCGGCTCGTTCCTGCGGGCGCTCGAGGTCGAGGACAACGTGATGTTCGTGATCCTGTCGGTGCTGGTGCTGATCGCGGCGATGAACATCGTCTCGGGCCTGATCATGCTGGTGAAGAACAAGGGCCGAGACATCGGCATCCTGCGCACCATGGGGCTGACCGAGGGTGCGGTGCTGCGGGTCTTCTTCATCTGCGGCGCGGCGACGGGCCTTGCCGGGACGGCGGCGGGTGTGGTGCTTGGCTGCCTGTTCGCGCTGAACATCGACACGGTGTTCTCGGCCGTGAACTGGGTCGCCGGCGGTGGCGTCTGGGATCCGTCGATCCGGGGTATCTACCAGTTGCCGGCCGAGCTGCGGCTGCAGGACGTGCTGCGCGCGGTGGCGCTGTCGCTCGGTCTGTCCTTTGCCGTGACCTTCTTTCCGGCCCGCCGCGCGGCCCGGATGAACCCGGTCGAGGCGCTGCGCTATGAATGACCCGGTCCTGCGGCTCGAGGGCATCGCCAAGACCTACAACCCCGGCCGCCCCGGCGAGGTGCAGGTGCTGCGCGGCGCCTCGCTGACACTCGCACGGGGCGAGGTCGTGGCCCTTGTCGCGCCCTCGGGTGCGGGCAAGTCGACGCTTCTGCACATCGCGGGGCTGCTCGACACCGCCGATGCCGGCCAGGTGGTGCTGGCCGGCCGCGACATGACCCGCGCCGGCGACCGGGCGCGGACCGAGGCGCGCCGTGCGGATGTCGGCTTCATCTATCAGTTCCATCATCTCCTGCCCGAGTTCACGGCGCAGGAAAACGTGATGCTGCCGCAGCTGGCGAATGGTGTGTCCACTGCGGATGCCGCAAGACGGGCGCGATCGCTGCTCGATCGTGTGGGCGTCGGGCCGCGGGCCGGCCATCGACCCGCCGCACTGTCGGGCGGCGAACAGCAGCGGGTGGCGTTCTGTCGCGCGCTTGCCAATGCACCGAAGCTGCTGCTGGCGGACGAGCCGACCGGCAACCTCGACCCCGCGACCTCGGAGCAGGTGTTCGGCACGCTGATGGATCTGGTGCGCGACACCGGCCTTTCGGCACTGATCGCCACCCACAACCTCGATCTCGCGGCCCGGATGGACCGAGTACTTCGGCTGGATCAGGGCCGGATCGCCTGAAGCCGGCCGGCGCGGCGCCGCTCGCCAGTCAGAGGTCGATCTCGCCCAGCGGCTCGTCGGGGACAAGCGGAACCTTGCGACGCAGGATGATGTCACCGTTCGGCAGCATCTCGGGGGCGTGGTAGTTGCGGATATCCCCGATCATGCGCGCGAGGTCGCGCATTGCGGGTTCCAGCTCGGCCAGCGCCGATCCCATCTCGCGCATCGTGGGTTCGATCTCGGCCAGCAATCCGCGCAGCAGGAGCCGCGCGCCTTGTTCCAGCAGATCGGCGCCCTGCTCGATCTCGCCGGGTGCATCGGGCGCAGGCCCTTCCGCCGCAACCGGCGCCGCGAGGCAGCAGGACAGGATCAGGACAGCCAGCCTTGACATGTTACGATCATAACCCGGATCGCCCGAGGCTCACAGCACCAGATCGATCGTCACGGGGAAATGATCCGAAGCATTGAGCAGCGCCTCGCGCAGTTCAAGCACGCGCCAGCATTCCGGGTCGTCGAACGGATGCCAGATGCGCCAGCGCGGACAGCCGGCCGCGATGTCCGGCGAGACGAGAACATAGTCCAGAAGCGCCGGGAAATACCGGCCTTCCGGCGCGATCCAGAAGCGTGCCGTGGTCGGGATGATCCCGAACGGGCGGCGCAGCGCTGCGCGTGCGTTCGGATCGGTCAGGCGAAGTTCCGGCGGACCCTCCAGCCCCATCACGATCTCCACGCCCGAACGGCCGAAAAGGTGCTCGTACTCGTCCAGGCCAGGACCGTCGTTCAGGTCGCCCAGCACGATCAGCGGACGCCCTTCGCGCAGGATCCCCTCGACCCGCCGGCGCAGCCAGTGGCATTGCGCCAGTTGCTTGCGACGGTTCTCGATCCCGATCCGCAGCATCTCGTCGGGGGTGCGGGCGCCGTGCGGGGCCTTCGACTTGGCGTGCACGCCGATCATGCGGAAAGGTGTGCCCGAGGCCGGCACGATTTCGAGTTCCAGCGGCGGTCGGGCGAAATGCACCGCCTCGGGGATCCCGTCCAGGTCGAGGTCGAGCTCGAAGGCATTGTCGAACCGCGGCGCTCCGGGATGCACCTGAGGGTCGTGCCGGGGGGTCAGGCGGTCCGGGTCCCACAACAGCGCGATCTCCTGCTCGGTCGCGCTCGGGAAGCCGATCATCGCACGCCGCTGGCGCAGGTTGCAGGCCTCGGCAAAGGTCTCGAGTGCGCGGACCGTGCTGCGCCGGCGCCCCTCGTCCGGGGCCTCGACGATCACCACCGCATCGGGATCGACTGCCGCGAGCACGATGCCGATTGCCGCCAGCTGGTCGCGACGGCTGACCCCGTGCCGGGCGGATGGCGCATCGTCTTCCAGCAACCGGCCGTCGTCGTCGAACAGCGCGTTGAACCATTCGACGTTCCAGGTCGCGATCCGCATGGGTCAGGCCGCGCGCTTGCGGCTGATCTCCTCCCACGCCGCGTTGACCGCGACCAGCCGGCGCTCTGCCAGCCGCACCGCCTCGTCCGGCACCCCCCGGGCGCGCATCCGGTCGGGATGGCTTTCGCGTACCGCCCGCTTCCAGGCTGCCCGGATCGCATCCAGCGGCGCATCGGGATCGACATCCAGCACATCATACGGATCGTGCGGGGCGTCCGGCACATATCGCTCCCTGAGGCCGCGGAAACAGCAGTCGCGCAGGCCGAAGATCTCGGCCACGCGCTTCAGGAAGGCGTCCTCGGCGGGGTGATAGCTGCCGTCCGCCATGGCGATGTGGAACAGCCCCTCCATGATGTCCATCAGCGTCTCGCGGTCGCCCCGGAACATCGCCGCGATCTTCGTCGCATAGGCCTCGAACCCCGCCATGTCCTGCCGGGCCAGGTTGAAGACCCGCGCTGCCGCGGCTTCCTCGCCGGGCGGGATCTGGAACACCTGACGGAAGGCAGTCACCTCGTCGCGCGTGACCTGGCCATCGGCCTTGGCCATCTTCGCGCCGAGCGCAATCACCGCGATGGTGAAGGCGACCGACCGTTCCGGCGGGCTGCGCAGCCGGTCGAATACCGTCGCCAGCCCCTCGCCGGCAGCGAGCAACCGCAACGCCTCTCCGATGCGCGTCCAAATCGACATTCCGACAGGATAGGATGCGTCGGGCCCGCTGTCAGTCGAGAAGTTTCTGCATCAGCACAAGATCGAGCCACCGGCCTGCCTTGAACCCGACCTCGCGCAGCAGCGCGACCTCGGCATAGCCGAGCCGCGCGTGAAAGGCCCGGCCTTCGGGATTGGCGGCGCTGACGCCCGCGAACATCGAATGCGCGCCGCCTTGCCTGGCATGGGACTCGATCGCCGCCATCAGATCCCGCCCCATGCCCTGCCCCCGTGCCCAGGGGGCCAGGATGACGGTATGTTCCATCGTGCGGGCATAGCCGATACCGCCGCGGAACTGGCCGTAGGTTGCGAACCCTGCGATCCGGTCGCCCAGCATGGCAACCATGAAGGCATGTCCGGCTGCCTCCTTCTGCGCCATCATCGCCCGCAGCTCGGCTTCGGACTTCTCCTGCGCATTGAAGGTCACGAAGGTATCGCGGATCACCGGGTTCCAGATATCTGCGATTCCCGGCAGGTCGGCTTTGGTCGCAGGCCGTATCATTGCAGCACAATCGTGCCTGTTGGGGTGCGCAAGGTCAGCCGGATCGCCGGCCTTTCGGCGGGATGAACCGTCACGCGCGGATCGGCGACGAGCCCCGAAAGCCCGGCCCGCAGCGCCTCGGCGCGCGGATGGTGAAGCTCCAGCGCGGCAAGCCGGGCGCCGCGATCGGTCAGACGCGGCGCGGGATGGGCGGGGCCGTGCCAGCGGATCAGCGCGGGAAACAGCCCGTCGAACGGGCCTACCCCACCCTCGGGCACCGTCAGCGACCAATGCAGGTCCCCCCGTTCGAGATCCAGCGCGGGGCCGATTCCGGCGGGCGCAAGGGCGCGCGCTGCCTCCATATCCTGAACCGAGATGATCCAGGCAACCGGACGCGGAGGGCCGTCGAAGGCGTCGAGCCCGAACCAGCGGCTGCGCCGCGGCGGCGGGGCAGCGGGGTCGATCGCGATGACTTCCAGGTATTCGGTCGGTCCAAGCGACAGAAGGCGGTTGTGGGTGCCCATCGCTGCATGTTTTCCGCCGGCTTCCAGCGGCAGTCCAAGCTCTCCGGCGACCACGGCTGCGCCGGCTTCCAGCCCGGCGGCGGCGATGGCGACATGATCGATCATGCGCGCGGCCCCAGATGCCGGTCGAAGAACGACAAGAGCCGACGCCACAGCACCGGCTCGGTATCGAAGTCGTAGCCGTGCCCCTGCCCTTCGGCCTCCAGCAGGTCCGCCGGACGCCCTGCCGCCGCCAGCCGGTCGGCAAGCGCAAGCGTGCGCGCCGGATCGACCACAGGATCGGCGGTGCCGATCGACAGGAAGACCGGCACCGGACAGTCCTCGATCGGGATCGGGGCGCCGGGCGCAAGCCTGTCGTCCTTGCCGGGCCAGACCCAGGCCCGCGGCCCTGCGGGATCGGTGGCAAGGCGCGGAGCACCGGCGGCGATGCCGGCGCGAAAGGCATCCGGGTCGAAGGCCCCGGTCACAAGGCCGGTCGGCGCGTGGGCCGCGACGCAGGCGAAGGGCGCGCCCGGCCCCATCAGACTGCCGACCAGCAGCGCCATCTCGCCCCCCTTGGACCAGCCCAGAAGCCCCACGCGACCCGCCCGCGGATGATCCGCCAGCGCCGCGCCCGCCGCGATCACCCGGTCAAGCGGTTCGTCCTCGATCCGGCCGGCCGACCAGAAGTCGCCCCGACCGTAGGACAGGGGCAGCGCCAGCAGCCCATGCGCGGCCAGGATCGCCGCGAATCGGTGTGACCAGCCGGCCATCGGCCCCTCGGACCCGTGCAGGATCACCACCGCCGGAAGGCCGTTGCCGCCCTCAGGGCCATAGACCGGACCCCAATCCCCGAACTGATGCAGTGAAAGCGTCACGATGTGCCCCGGTCGGAATTGGGCGACCCTAGCGCACGCCGTGCGAAACGCAACCTCAGCCCCGACGCGCCCAGCGCCCCAGGATCGGTGCAAGGGTCAGCACGCACAGCAGCGCCAGCGCGGCAAAGCCGAAGGCCGCACGCAGCCCCAGGGTCGCGGCGATCAACCCGAGGATCGGCGGGCCGAAGAAGTAGCCGAAGTAACCCAGCAGGGTTGCCCGGGCTATCGCACGGGCGCGCGCCTCGGGCCTGGCAAGCCGGCCGACCATGGAAAAGGCCGTAGGCGCGATCACCGACCCGCCGATCCCCATCACCACAAACCCGGCATAGGCCATCAGCGGCGACAGGGCCGCCGCGGCGAGGCCCGCACCGGCCGCCGCGACGATCGCGCCGGCGACCATCAGCCGCACCGGATCGACCCGCGTCACGATCCCCTGCCCCGCAAGCCGCGCCAGACCCATGGTCAGCGCCAGGGCCGCCGGCCCCATTGCACCCTCGGCGGGCGACCCGCCCAGCGTCCGCTCGATATGGAGCGCAGACCAGGCCTCGGCCGCATTTTCCGACAGAAAGGCGATCAGCACGATCGCGCCGCCCACCGCCGGAAGCAGCCCGAGCCGTCCCGACCCACCAGGCGGGCGGCGCAGCCCGTGGATCCGCCCGTCGCCCTCCCATGCGGTCAGGGCCATGGCCGCTGCGGCAAGCGCCGCCGCGCCCAGCACCTCGGCCGGCGCCCAGCCTGCCGCACGCATCAGCCCGGTCGCCACGGCGCCGCCGGCATAGCCGAGCGAATAGAGCGCATGACAGAGGTTCATCAGATGCACGCCGCGGTCGTTCTCCAGCGCGGCGGTGCGCGCGTTCATGAGGACGTCGGTCAGACCGGTCGTCGCACCGCAGGCCGCCATGGCCAGACCGAAGGCCAGCGGCAGCGCGGCGTGACCGGGCAGGACAAAGGACGCAGCCATGGCCGCGGTGGCCGCCGGCAGCGCGACCCGGCCCAGCGCGGCCCCGATCGCCGGCGCGGCAAGCATCGCCGTCACAGCGCCGATCGGGGCGCAAAGCAGCAGCAGACCCAGCTGTGCCTCGTCCACGCCAAGCATGGCCTTGGTGTCCGGCAGTGCCGCTGCGAAGGCGCCCCACAGCACGCCCATCGCCGCGAACGGCGCCAGCGCGGGCCGCGCCAGGAAGGTCAGTGTGGCGAGGTGCATTGCAGGTCTCCGACGCGTGGCCGTGACCTAGCCCGCCGGCGCGGGGCGGGCAAGCGGGGCAGCTCAACCTTGCAGGGTTTCGACGCAGAGGACCGTCGGAAGGTGGCGCGCGATCTCCGACCAATGCCCGCCGCGGTCGGCACTGGCGAAGACCGAGCCGGAATTGGTGCCGAAATAGACCCCGGTGGGCGTGGCGCGATCCACCGCCATGGCCTGGCGAAGCACGGTGAAGTAGCAGCCGTGCTGCGGCAGGCCGGCGCGGCAGGCCTCCCAGGTGCCGCCCCCGTCGCACGATCGCCAGACAGCCGCCGCGGCGTCGGGCGGGTAACGCCCCTCGATGTCGCCGTTGAGCGGCAGCACCCAGACCGTCTGCGGATCCGCCGGATCGACCGCGATCGGGAATCCGAAGGACGAAGGCAGGCCTGCGGTCACGTCGTCCCAGCTTCGCCCGCCGTCGCGACTGCGGAACACGCCGTGGTGGTTCTGCTGATACAGCAGATCGCCGTCTGCCGCCTCGGCGCGCACCAGATTGTGCACGCAGTGCCCGGTTTCGTGGCCGCCGTCCGCGGAGGGTCCGCCGGCATGGACATGGGCCACCGCACCGGCGTTCGACAGCCGGTTCCGCCGGTCCCAGCTGGCGCCGCCGTCCTCGGTCGCGAAGACGCCGGCGGCCGAGATCGCCAGCCACAGCTTTGCCGGATCGGCCGGATCGGTCACCATGCTGTGCGGGATCAGCCCCACCGCCCCGGGCTGCCAGTCGATCCGCCCCGGATGGCGGTTCAGCGTCTCGACACCTTCCCACGTCACCCCGCCGTCCCGGCTGCGATACAGCAGCCCCGGCTTCGCACCGGCGAACAGCACATCCCCGGCCCGACACAGCGACCAGACCGCCTCGGCCTCGCCGGTGAAGGGGGCAGGCGGCGAGGGACTGCGGCCGACCTGTGCGGCCATCGCCGGCTCCGATTCGAGAAATGCGTCGAACTGCCCGTTGGACAGCAGCGACAGCTGCCAACACGCGCCGCCGTCCGTCGAGCGCCAGACGCCGGCACCGGTCCAGACGCCGCCGCCGCCGGCCCAGATCGTGCCCGATGCGGGATCCGCGATCATGTGGTTGATCGGCCAGCCGTCGCAATGCGGCCCGTCCAGTTCCCACCGGCACCGGGCGGGATCGCCCCGCAGAAGAAAGGCGCCCTTGGTCGTTCCGACAAGCAGCGTCACGGGGGTCATGCCGGAAACTCCTACGAATCGCAGCACCGAAGCCTCGCATGCGGAATCTTCGTCGGCAACGCCGCGCCCCCTTTCCACCGGCGGGAATCCCCGCTATAGGCCCCCGGTCGCGTCGCACACCCTTGGAGGGCGGCGGACGTTCAACAACTGGAGAGACCCATGGCTGGCGAGATCCCCGATCTTGTGGCCGAGGTGCGGACGGGGACAGGCAAGGGGGCCGCCCGTCAAGCTCGCAGAGAGAGCTACGTACCCGGCATCGTCTATGGCGGCGGCAAGGATCCGCTGCCGATCAACATAAGCTACAACTATCTTCTGAAGAAGCTGAAGGAGGGCCGGTTCCTCTCGAAGCTCTGGAACCTCAAGGTCGATGGCCAGGAGGATGTCCGCGTCATCTGCCGCGCCGTCCAGCGCGACGTGGTGAAGGACCTGCCGACCCACGTTGACCTGATGCGCCTGCGGCGCACCAGCCGGATCAACCTGTTCATCCATGTCAACTTCATCAACCATGACAAGGCGCCGGGACTGAAACGCGGCGGAACCCTGACCGTGGTGCGTCCCGAAGTCGAACTGGAGGTAACCGCGGGCGAGATCCCCGAAGGCATCACCGTCGACCTGACCGGCCGCAACATCGGCGATGTCATCCACATCAAGGATGTCGAACTGCCGGAAGGCGCCAAGCCGACGATCGAGCGCAACTTCGTTATCGCCAACATCGCGGCGCCCTCGGGCCTGCGCTCGTCGGATTCCGAGGACGGCGCCGAAGGCTGAGCGCCCGTCTCCGGGTCGCAAACAGCGGGGCCTTCGGGCCCCGCCTGTCTTTCGGCTGGGCTTCCGGAGGGGTAGGGAGAACCCGCCTTGCGCCAGCGGTCCGGCCGGCCATGATCGGCGCGGCCGCCCGGAGGATCGTCATGCCTGCACCCCATAACAATCGCCGCGCGGACCCGGCCGCGTGATGCGGGTCGTCCTGTGCAGCGGATACGGTCCTGCGGAGGAGGTGCTGCGGATCGCGGAGCGCCCCGACCCCGCTGCCGCGCCTGACGGGATCGTGGTCAGCTTGCGCGCCGCGCCGGTCTCGCGCGCGGATCTCAGGATCCGCACCGCAGATTTCCCGCGCGGGTTCTCGGTGCCGGGCCGGCTGGCCCTGGGCTGGCGAGGGCCGAGACAGCCGGTGCTTGGCGCGATCGGAACCGGGGTGGTCGCAGCCGTGGGGCGCAGCGTGCGCGGCTGGCGCGAGGGCGATCCGGTGGTGCTGACGACGGGCATGCGCATGGGCTGCCATGCGGAACTTGTCGCCCTTCCGGCGAACGCCGCGGTCGTTCCCAAGCCGGCATCGCTGGATTGGGCCGAGGCAGCCGCCCTGCCCTTCGGCGCAATGACGGCACTGCATTTCCTGACCCGCGCAGGGGTCGAGGCCGGAAAGACGGTGCTGGTGATTGGCGCCGCCGGGGCGGTCGGCCTTGCCGCCGTCCAGATCGCGGCCCTGGCCGGCGCCGAAGTGACGGCCGTCGCCCGATCCGAACACCATGCGCTGCTGTCGGACCTCGGCGCAGCGGCGACGATCCCGGTCGGCGCAGTTCCGACCGCGCGCTACGATCTTGTCCTCGATGCGGCCGGCCTGCTCGGTCCACGGTCCGTGCAGAGGTTGCTCCGGCCCGACGGGCGGCATCTTGCCGTGGCCGCCGATCTGCCGCTGACGCTGCGGGCGATGCTTGACCGGCAGACCCTTGCCGGCCCGGCGCCCGACAGCCGCGACAGCCTGCGGTCCGTCCTCGACCTGGCCGAGGCCGGCCGCTTGCGGCCGGTAATCGACCGGACCTATCCGCTTGTCCACGCCTCCAGCGCCCATCGCCGGGCCGAGACCCCGGGACGGATGGGCAGCGTCATCCTACTTTCGTGATCGTCTGCACCGCCTCGAAGATCTCCAGTTCCGGCGGACCGAGGTAGAGGTCGCGCTGGTCGCCCGCGCCGCGGTGCGCGGCACGGAACGCCTCCGATCGCGTCCAGTCGGCGAAGGCCTGCTCGGACTCCCAGAACGTATGCGAAGCGTAGAGGCGATAGCCGTCCTTCTCGGGCCCCTTCATCAGATGGAAGGCGACGAAGCCCGGAACCTCGGGCAGATGGCTGTCGCGGCCGGTCCAGACCGCCTCGAACGCGGCCTCCTGTCCGGGTTTCACCTTGAAGCGGTTCATCGTCAGATACATTCGTGCTACCTCCTGCCGCCAAGGATGACGGTGCGGCGGGCGCGGTCAAGGCAGGTGCGGCAATGCTTCTCTGGGTCGGGCTGGGAAATCCGGGGCCGCGCTATGCGGGGAACCGGCACAACATCGGGTTCATGGCCGTGGACCGCGTCGCCGCCGACCACGGATTCGGCCCCTGGAAGCGTGCCTTCAAGGCCGAGGTGGCCGAGGGCAGGCTCGGCAGCAGGAAGATCATGCTGCTGAAACCCCAGACCTTCATGAACCTTTCAGGCGAGGCTGTGCGGGCGGCGATGGATTTCCACAAGCTCGACCCCGGGGCGATCACGGTGTTTCACGACGAGCTGGATCTTGCCCCGGGAAAGTGCCGGCACAAGACGGGTGGCGGGCATGCCGGGCACAACGGGCTGCGCTCGCTGCATCAGCACATCGGGCCGGATTACGCCCGGGTCCGGCTGGGAATCGGCCATCCCGGCGAAAAGGACCGGGTCGCTGCCTATGTGCTGCACGACTTTGCCAAGGCGGATGCGGCGTGGCTGGACGACCTGCTGCGCGGCGTCGCGGACGGCGCTCCGGCGCTGGCCGAGGGCGACGTGCAGCGGTTCCTGAACGCGGTCGCACTGCGGACCGCCCCGCCCCGATCCGGCACCGGCA
>JBKBMT010000015.1:0-48626 GCA_046295655.1 Gemmobacter sp.
GACATCGTCCGCGGCGCTTTCATCATCGACGCCCACGACCGGGAAATCATCGCCTGGCGAGCCGTGGTCAACGCCGGGATCAGTGGCTCCGACATCCGCGACATCCTGCTCGAAGCCGTGGAACGCCGCTTCGGCGCATTCCGCGCGCCCTCGGTCATCGAGATGTTGTCCGACAACGGCGCGCCCTACATCGCGAAGGACACGCAGATCTTCGCCCGCCAATTGGGCCTGAAGCCCTGCTTCACACCAGTGCAGAGCCCGCAAAGCAACGGGATCGCGGAGGCTTTCGTGAAGACGCTGAAGCGCGACTACGTCCAGGTGACACCGCTGTCGGACGCACAGACCGTTCTCGGATTGATCCGGGGCTGGATCGAGGACTACAACGACAACCACCCGCACTCAGGGTTGCAGATGCGCTCGCCTCGCGAGTTCATCGCCGCCCAAACCGCAACCGCCTGAGTGTCCGGTGAAACGGGGGCAAGACCACATTCATCGCCGCGCAGAGGTGCTCAATCGTCAGCCCGTGGGGGATGACCGCCCTCGGGTTGAAGTGTTCAAGCCGAACCGGCGCAGGGCGACAGGCGCGATACTCGGGCGAATCAATGTCTGGTGTCTTGTCCATGCGTGGACACTACGGGGAGAGGTTCCGCCGTGTCCACGGGAGAGCCTAGCAGCAAGACTACAGCAGGCTTAGCTCCGCACCGAGCCTTACGCGGGCCTTACTTCACGTAAGGCTCGCGCGTGGACTTCGCAGCTAAGTCTTTGATTTCTTGGCTCCGGCGGCAGGGATCGAACCTGCGACCAATTGATTAACAGTCAACTGCTCTACCGCTGAGCTACGCCGGAACACGCTGGCGATATAGCAAGGGCTTCCGGAGCCGTCCAGACCTTCAAGAAGATTTCAGTTTGCCGCCGAACTGAACCTTCTCAGCTCTGCGTCGGCCGAGACAAGTCCGCGTGAAGCAAGGTCAATGAGGTGGGCAAGCACGTTGCGGGCGGCTGCGGGGAGGAGGCGCGGGTCGAGGTCGGCGTAGATCTGTTCGGCAAGGGCAGCGGGCGTTTCGGCCCTGTCCGACAGGGCCGCGAGGATCTGTGCCTCGCGCTGCCGCCGATGCGCGACCAGTTCGGCGATCCGGGCCGTCCCGTCGGCGACGGCGGCGCCATGCCCGGGCCAGCAGCGGCCGGTTCCGCGCCCGGCAAGCCGGTCGAGGCTTGTCATGTAGGCGGCCATGTCGCCGTCCGGCGGCGAGACGATGGAGGTGGCCCAGCCCATGACGTGATCGCCGGTGAAGGTCTCTTCGCCCCAGGCAAGGCAGATGTGGTTGGCCATGTGGCCGGGTGTGTGAACGACCTCGAGCCGCCAGTCCGGTCCCTCCACGATCCCGCCGTCTGCCAGGGTCTGGTCCGGATGGAACGTCCTGTCCACGCCTTCGCCGCCCCCCAGAGCGGGAAGGGCTGCCAGTCGCGGATCCCGCCCGGCGGCGGCATCGCCCCAGGCCAGGACCGGTGCGCCGGTCGCGTCGGCCAGCGGCCGGGCAAGGGCGGAATGGTCGGCGTGGGCATGGGTGACGAGGATGCACTCCACCCGTTCGCCACTGATCGCGGCAAGCAGGGCCGCCAGATGTGCCGGGTCGGCCGGTCCGGGGTCGATGATGGCGACCCGGCCTTCGCCGATCACCCAGCTGTTCGTGCCGGCTCCGGTGAGCGGGCCCGGATTGGCGGCGCGGACCAGACGAAGGCCGGGCGGCATCTGCATTGCCTCGGTCATGCCCGCTTTCTCCGGCGTGCGGGGTTGGCTAGGGTGGCGGGCATGGCGCAGCGCATCCGGTCCCTTCTTCCTCGCGGCCTCTACGGCCGGGCCGCCCTGATCCTGGTGCTGCCGATCGTCACGATCCAGCTGCTGGTCTCGGTCGCCTTCATACAGCGCCATTTCGAGGGTGTCACCGAGCAGATGACCGCCGGCGTCGTGCTGGAAATCGGGGCCATCCTTGCCGCAGCAGAGGGCGCGGAGGATCCGCTGCCTGCCGCGGCTGCGGCCGCCGCACCGTTGCGTCTTGTCGTGACACCCGGAGACCCCGAGATCCGGGGCGATCGCCGGGAAGCGTGGGATTTTTCCGGCCGCACGGTGATCGAGGTCCTGCGCGCCGGCATGCCCGGCATCCGGGCGGTCGATCTGGCATCGAACCGACGCGAGGTGCGGGTGCAGATCGATGCTCCCTTCGGGCCGGTCGAGGTGGTGGCCGAAAGGCGGCGGGTTTCGGCATCGAACCCGCACCAGCTTCTCGTGCTCATGGTCCTGGCGGGGGTGCTGCTGACCGTGATCGCCTATGTGTTCCTGCGGGCGCAGCTGCGGCCGATCGCCAAGCTGGCCGAGGCGGCCGAGGCCTTTGGCCGCGGCCGGACGGTGGCCTACAAGCCTCGGGGCGCGACCGAGGTGCGCGCGGCGGGGGCGGCGTTTCTGGACATGCGCGCACGGATCGAGCGGCAGATCGAGCAGCGGACCTTGCTGCTGTCGGGGGTCAGCCACGATCTGCGCACGCCGTTGACCCGGATGAAGCTGTCCCTTGCCATGATCGATGACGGGCCCGAGGCCCAGGCCCTGCGGTCGGATGTGGCCGAGATGGAACGGATGCTGGACGCCTTCCTTGCCTTCGCCCGGGGCGACGCGGTGGAAGCGCCGCAGAACGTCGATCTGCGGCTTCTGGTCGAGGCGGCGGTGGATCGTGCCCGGCGCGGCGGGCAGGCGGTGGACCTGGTTCCGCCGCCGGCCGCGCGCTGGGACATGCCGCTGCGGCCCGATGCCGTCGGGCGCGCACTGGACAATCTGCTGGGCAATGCTGCGCGGCACGGGAACCGGGTCCGGGTCACGCTGGTGCCGGGCGAGCGCAGCGCGACCGTCTCGGTCGAGGATGACGGGCCCGGCATCCCGAAGGATCGTCGTGACGAGGCGCTGCGCCCGTTCACCCGGCTCGATCCCGCACGTGACCCCAACCGCGGCGGCGGGGTGGGGCTGGGCCTGGCGATCGTTGCCGACATCGCGCGCAGCCACGGCGGCAGCCTGCGGCTGGCCGACAGCGCCGATCTGGGCGGGTTGCGTGCCGACCTTGTGCTGATGCGCTGAGGGCGGGCAGCGCATCAGCGTTCCGGGCAGGACGCTGCGACGGACACGGCGGGCCGCGAACCGATCAGTCCGCGATGCCGGCGCTCTATTCCGCGGCGCGCAGGGGCGGCGCCGGCTGGGGCTCGTTGCCGGCCGCGAGCGTCTCCTCGGCGGGGGAGGGGCGCTGGCGCGACAGGGTCGGGCCGACCGTTGCCGGAGCCTCGGGCATCGCCGGTTCCTCCCACCAGATCAGATCCGCCACCCGGGTGCGGCGGGCCGCCTTGGCCAGTGCGCGGTCGCGGGCCTCGACGCTGCCCGAGCCGGACGACAGGGCCCGCAGCGCGGCAGCCGTGCGATAGGCGCCGACACCGGCCCAGACGCGCAGCGCCAGCAGCGCCGGCGTGAAGGCCAGCGTCAGCGCCGTGGCGATCCCGAGCCCGAACACCACCGCCGTCGCCAGCTGCTTCCACCACAGCGCGGTCGGCGCATCGATCGAATAGCCGCCGCCGATGAAGTCGATGCTGAGGCCCAGCATCATCGGCGTCAGGCCGGCCATGGTGGTGATCGTGGTCAGCAGGACGGGGCGGATCCGCGCCTCGACGGTGCGGATGATCGCCTCGAGGCGCGGCATGTAGCGGGCGTATTCCTGATAGGTGTCGATCAGCACGATGTTGTTGTTCACCACGATGCCCGCCAGCGCGACGATCCCGGTGCCGGTCATGATGATCGAGAAGGTCTGATCCATCACCAGCATCCCGATCAGCACGCCCGTGGTGGACAGGACCACCGCGATCAGCACCAGCACCGCATTGTAGAAGCTGTTGAACTGCGCAAGCAGGATGATGAACATCAGCCCGAGCGCGCCGGCAAAGGCCTTCATCAGGAAGGCGCCGGATTCCTGCTGGTCGGCCATGTCGCCCGTCCATTCCCAGCCGACGCCCTCGGGCAGCGGGTTCTCGGTGCTCAGCCATTCGGTCACGCGCTCGATGCGCTCGTTGGCGTTGATCGGCTGGCCGCGCTCGTTCGTCAGGCCCGAGACCACGTCGGCCCGGACGTCATAGACCCGCTTCTGGTTGACCCGGTCGATCCGGCCGAGCTTTGCCACCGGCTCGCGGCTGACGAAGTTCGACAGCGGCACCAGCCCGTCGCGGGTGCGCACCTTCATCGTGTCGAGCGAGGACAGAACCCGGTCGGCCTCGGGCAGGCGCACGCGGATGTCGATTTCCTCGTCGCTCGAATCGACCCGCATCGTGTCCAGCAGGATGCCGCGGGTCACCAGCTGCACCATCCCGCCGACGGTCGCCACATCGGCGCCGAACCGGCCGGCCTTCTCGACATCGACGCTGATCTTCCAGTCGATGCCGGGCAGGGGGCGGGTGTCCTCGATGGCGGTGATGCCGTCCATCGCCTCGAGCCTTGCGCGCACGATCTCGACCGCACGGCCGAGGTCGTCGAAGCTGTCGCCTGACAGGCGCAGCTGCAACGGCTTGCCCGAGGCCGGGCCGCGGCTCTGGTTCAGGATCTCGATCTCGACACCGGGGATGCCCTGAAGCTTCTGTTCAAGCCGGTCCACGATGGCATTGCCGCGCATCGCCGGGTCGCCTATCCGCTCGCGCCAGGGGGTGAGCTCGATCTGGATCTGGCCCACCGCATCGAGCGGGCTGCGCGCGCCGCCGGTGTTCTGGTTCAGCCCGCCCTGTCCGGCGAAGGCGAAGGCGGCCGCAATGCCCTCGTGCTGCAGCACGATCGCCTCGGCCTGCCGCAAGAGCGCATCCTTCTCGGGCAGGCTCAGGTTGCCGCGGGCGCGGACATAGACGATGGCCTGTTCGGTATCGGTCTCGACGAAGAATTCGGTGCCGCGGCTGTGTGTCGCGTAATAGCCGAAAACCCCGATGACGAATGCCACGACCGCTGCAACCGCGACCAGCGGCATGACCGGGTTGCCGACCAGCCCCTTTATCACCCAGCCGACCGGAGTGCGGCGGCTGCCGGCGCGGATGCGGCGCGGACGCTGCGGCAGCCTTGCGGCATCCAGCGCGACGGATCCCGCCATCGCACCGAAGGCGATCATCAAGGGCCCGAGCAGGGTTGCCACCGGGCCGGGAAGCCCGGCCGCGAAGGGCAGGTAGGCGGGATTGAGCATCTGCATCCCGCCCAGGAAGATCAGGTAAAGAACCGGCGGCACCAGCGCAGCCCGCACCAGCCAGGGCAGGCCCCGCAGGCGGTCGGACATGTAGCCAAGCCGGCGGCTGATCCGGCCCGCGACCCCGCCCATCACCGGCAGGAAGATGATCGCCACGATGAAGCTTGCGGTCAGCACGAAGATGAGCGTGACCGGCAGCATCCCCATGAACTCGCCCGGGACGCCGGGCCAGAACAGCATCGGCAGGAAGGCGCAGAGGGTGGTCGCTGTCGAGGCGGCAATGGGCCAGAACATCCGCTTTGCCGCCTCGGTATAGGCGGCCATGGGGCCCGAGCCCTCCTGGATCCGCTTGTCGGCATATTCGACCACGACGATTGCCCCGTCGACCAGCATGCCAACGGCAAGGATCAGGCCGAACATGACGATGTTCGACACCGTGACGCCCATCACCGCGAACAGCGCGAAGGTCAGCAGGAACGAGGTCGGCACCGCAAAGCCCACGAGCAGCGCCGACCGGGTGCCGAGCGCGGCCAGCACGACGATCATCACCAGCGCGATGGCGGTCATCACCGAGCCTTCCAGCTGCTGCACCATGCTGGCGACCTGGGTGGACTGATCGAGCGACAGCGTTACGTTCAGCGCCTCGCGCAGCGCCGGGTCCCAGCGCGCCTCCTCCTCGGCGACCGCGGCGCGCACCGCATTCGCGGTGTCGATCAGGTTGAAGCCCTTGCGCTTGACCACCTGAAGCGCAACGGTCTGTTCGCCGTTGAAGCGGGCGGTGCCGGTCCGGTCCTTGAACGTCAGCCGGATGTCGGCAAGATCGCCCAGCGTCACCACGCGGTCGCCGTTCACCTTGATCGGCAGCGCATAGACATCCGCCGGCGTGGTGAAGGACGACGGGATCTTGACCGAGAACGCCCCGGTCCCGGTTTCGATCTCGCCGGCAGCGATCAGCTGGTTGTTGTTGACCACCACCTGGATCAGCTCGCCCGCGGTGACGTTGTAGGCTTCGAGCCGCAGCGGGTCGATCACGACCTCGAGCATCTCGTCGCGCTGGCCGGCAAGCTTTGCCTCCAGGACCGCGTCGATACCCTTCAGCCGGTCCTCAAGATCCTTCGCCACCCGGACCATGGTGCGTTCGGGCACATTCCCCGACAGCGCCACGATGATGATCGGAAACTCCGAGAAGTTGATCTCGTTGATCGAATACTTGTCCGCGCCCGAGGGGAACTTCGCCTCGGCACTGTTCATCTTGTCGCGCACGTCCGCAAGGGTGCGCGACTTGTCCCAGCCGAACTCGAATTCCAGCACCAGCCCGGCATAGCCCTCGGCCGCGGTGCCGGTCATCTTCTTCAGCCCGTCGAGATCGGCCATCTCGGTCTCCATGACCTTGACGAGCATCGATTCGCTGTCGGCGGCGGAGATGCCGGGGAAGGGGACAGAGATGAAGAGCGCCGGGATCTCGATGTCCGGCTCGCCCTCCTTGGGGAGCGTGGTATAGGCGAAGGCGCCGGCGAGGACTGCCAGCGCGACGAAGGCCAGCATCATCCGGGCGCGGGACGCGGCCCAGTCGATGACGCCGGTCATTGACCCGGTCCCCGCAAGACCGCCTCGACCGCGGTTCCCTCGGTCACGAATTCCTGGCCCACGACGATCAGCCGCACCGCATCGGGAAGGCCCTTGACCCAGACCCCCTCGACCGTGTCGCGGACGACCGAGACCGGCAGGAAGCGCGCGCGGCTGTCCTCGTCCACCGCGCGAAGTCCCAGAACACCCCTGTCATCGAGCGTCAGGGCCGAGGCCGGAACCAGATGGGCCGAGACGCCGTCGCTCATCACCAGCATCTCGACCGTCTGGCCGTCGCGGATCGAAAGGTCGTGGTTCGGAACGGTGACATCGACCCGGAAGGTCCGGGTCATCGGGTCGGCGCTGCGGGCGAGAAAGGTCACCCGGCCGGACACCTCGCGCCCCGTGGCAAGACGCCCCCCCGCCATGGCGCCGATCTCGATGCGATCGACGTCGGCCTCGGCGACATAGCCCACCAGCCGGATCGGATCGAGCTGGATCACGGTTGCGCAAAGTGCACCGGGTTGCAGCAGCGTCCCCAGCTCGGCCGCGTCCGATTCGAGCAGCCCCGAGAACGGAGCCCTGATCTCCAGCCGCGCGATCTCGCGTTCGGCATTCTCGACCGCGGTGCGCGCCGACTGCAATGCGGCGCGCGCACTGATCGTGCGGGTTTCCGCGGCAAATCCGCCCTGCTGGAGCTGTTCGGCGTTGCGCGCCGCAAGCTCGGCCTCCGCCAGCCGTGCCTGCGCCTCTGCCAGCGCGGCGGGGCGGGTGCCGGCGTCGATCCGGCACAGAATGTCGCCCTCGTTCACATAGGCCCCGCGGCGCAGCGGGTCCGAGACGACACGGCCCGACGTCTCGGCACGCAACTCGACATGGCGCGCAGCCTCGGTCCGGCCGCGCAGCAGCACCGCGTTGTCGATGCTCTGCGCCCGGCTGTCCAAGGCGACGACGGGCACCCGCCGCTCGCCCTCGGACACGGCGGGGGCATTGGGGTTTGCGGGCGGCGCTTCGGCCTCGACCGACTCGCCCGGCTGGGAGGCTGCGCGCGACGCGAATGCCTGAAGTGCGTCGCGCTCCATCACCAGAAGATAGAGCGTCGCGCTGACCACGGCGGCGATGATTACAGGAACGATACGCATCAAACCCTCTGCCGGAACGCCGCCGGTCTCCGAACGCCCGGCCGGATCGCGCACCCCTGGCGGCGTTCACAGGCGGGGATATAGTCTGTTCGACGGTTTCTGCCAAGTTACGCTGAACTGACCAGTTCAGATTTGTCGGAACATCCACATTTCGCGAAAGCGGCGGATTTTCCGCCGTCCGGGCAGGGGTTGGCAACTGCCGCGGCATCCGTGTAAAGCTGCCCAAGCATCAACGGACCGGTCAGCGCATGTCCAACCCCGACAGTTTCATCAACGAGGTGACCGAGGAGGTCCGCCGGGACCGGCTGTTCGCGTTGTTCCGGCGCTATGGCTGGATCGCGGTGCTTGCGGTGCTTCTGCTGGTGGGCGGCACCGGGTGGAACGAATGGCGCAAGATCGATGCGCGCCGCAGTGCCCAGGCGTTCGGCGAGGCGCTTCTGGCGGCGGTCGAGGCACCCGACGCCGTCGCGCGGCAGGCCGCCTTGGCAGCCATTGCCGAGGCCGGAGAACGGGGTGCGGTGGCGCGGCTGGTGTTCGCGGCCGATATCCTGTCCGAGGGCGACGAGGCTGCGCGCGGGCAGGCGATCGCGGCCCTGCGTGAGGTTGCGGCCGATGCGTCGCTTTCGCCGGCCCTGCGGGATCTGGCTGCGCTTCGTCTTGCGATGGCCGAGACCGGCACGGCGACGGTCGAGGAACGGCGGGCGACGCTCAGGCCCCTGACCGAGCCGGGCCGGCCCTATCGCGTGCTGGCGGAGGAGCAGCTGGCGCTGCTTGCGCTGGAGGCGGGCGACCGCGAGGGTGCCCTCGCGATCCTTCGCGCACTGACGATCGATCAGGAATCGCCGCCGGGCTTGCGCCGTCGCGCGGGGCAGGCGATTGTCGTGCTGGGCGGAGCGGCGAACGGAAGCGGCGGCTGAGACGACGCGGGACGGCAGGCAGGGAAGGGCAGCAGGTGGCGATCAGGTCTCAATCCCTCGGGGCGCTGGCCCCAGCGCTGGTCGTCCTGTCGCTGGTCGCGGCCTGCGAGCGCGAGGTGATCCTCAGCGGACAGCGCTTCGAGGTGCGCACCCCGCTCGACGCGAGCGCCGCAGCCGAGGCGGGCACCAACGTGATCCTGCCCGAGGCACAGCCGAACCGTGCGGTTCCCTTCGCCGCCGGCGCCCCGGTCGTCAATGCGGACTGGACCCATCGCGCCGGCACGCCGGCCCATGCCATGCCGCATGCCGCCCTGTCGCCGGCGCCGCAACGGATCTGGAGCGTCAGTATCGGGGCGGGCGACAGCCGCCGGCACCGGATCACGACCGCGCCCGTGGTGGGCGGCGGACGGGTCTTTGCCATGGATTCGGCAAGCCGCGTGACCGCCGTATCGCCCGAGGGCGGGGTTCTCTGGACCTTTGACGCCGTTCCGCCGGGCGAGGCATCGGGCAGCGCTTCGGGCGGCGGACTTGCTTACGGCGAGGGCCGGCTGTTCGTCACGACCGGCTATGGCGAACTGATCGCGCTCGACCCGGCAAGCGGCACGCCGGTCTGGCGGCAGCGGTTCGAGGCGCCGGTGACGGCGGCACCGACGGTGGCGGGCGGCACCGTCTTTGTATCGTCGCGCGACAGTGCCGGCTGGGCCGTTTCGGCCGCCGACGGTCGGCAGCGCTGGGTGATCTCGGCCGTGCCCTCGACCTCGGGCGTCGCCGGGCCGGCGTCGCCTGCCGTGGATGGCGGCACGGTGGTCTTTCCGTTCGGCTCGGGCGAAATCATCGCCGCGACCCGCGACCGCGGCGTGACCCAGTGGAACGCGCCGGTTGCCGGCCAGCGCGCCGGGCGCGCGATCGGCTATGTCACTGACATTACCGGTGATCCGGTGATCCGGGACGGCACGGTCTATGTCGGCTCGAACGGCGGGCGCACCGCGGCACTGGACCTCGCCACCGGGGCCCGTCGCTGGGACGTGGGCGAGGGGGCGCAGGGCCCGGTCTGGGTGGGCGGCGGGGCGGTGTTCCTGGTCAACGACGAGAACCGGCTTGTCCGGCTCGATTCGCGCACGGGCGAGCGGATCTGGGCGACCGATCTTCCCTTCTTCCGCCGGGACAACGTGCGCCGGCAGCGCCATATCGTCCCGCATTACGGCCCCGTGCTGGCCGGGGGACGGCTGGTGGTCGTGTCGTCCGAAGGCGCGATGACCCTGTTCGATCCGGTGGACGGGTCCGAGACGGCGCGTCTCGCCCTGCCGGCCTCGGCCGCCGCACCCCCGGCGGTTGCGGGCGGCGCGCTCTATGTCGTCACCACCAACGGACAGCTGCACGCCTTCCGCTGACCGCCGGGCATTGACGCCGCTGGCCGAGCCTGTAGAACGCCGGGTTTTCCGGCCGGAGCCAGAGCCATGACCTTCACCCTTGCCATCGTCGGCCGCCCGAACGTCGGCAAGTCCACGCTGTTCAACCGGCTTGTGGGAAAACGGCTGGCGCTGGTGGACGACCAGCCGGGTGTCACCCGCGACCTG
The DNA here is from genome assembly GCA_046295655.1 of Gemmobacter sp. GTDB lineage: Bacteria > Pseudomonadota > Alphaproteobacteria > Rhodobacterales > Rhodobacteraceae > JBKBMT01. Next base: position 10,446 of record JBKBMT010000015.1, read on the forward strand.
CGCGAGGGCGAGGCGCGGCTGATGGGACTGCGGTTCACCGTCATCGATACCGCCGGGCTCGAGGATGTCAGTGACGACAGCCTGCAGGGCCGGATGCGGCGGCTGACGGAACGCGCGGTGGACATGGCCGATGTCTGCCTGTTCCTGATCGACGGCCGCGCGGGCCTTACACCCACCGACCGGATCTTCGCGGAAATCCTGCGCCGCAGGGCCGCGCGCGTGATCCTCGGCGTCAACAAGGCCGAGGGCCGGGCGGGCGAGGCTGGCGCGCTGGAGGCCTGGGAACTGGGACTGGGCGAGCCGCTGCGGCTTTCGGCCGAACATGGCGAGGGGATGGAGGATCTGTACGCTGCCCTGCTGCCGTTCGCCGCGGAATTCGAGGAGCGCGCCGCCGCCGACGCACCCGAAACGGACGTTGACGTGCCCGAGGACGCGGAGGAGACCGCCGCCCCGCCGATCACAGACGCGCGACCGCTTCAGATCGCCGTGATCGGCCGGCCGAACGCCGGCAAGTCGACGCTGATCAACCGCATCCTCGGCGAGGACCGGCTGCTGACCGGGCCCGAGGCGGGCATCACCCGCGACGCGATTTCGGTCCGCACGGTCTGGGACGGCACGCCGGTGCGGATCTTCGACACGGCGGGGATGCGCAAGAAGGCCAAGGTCAGCGAGAAGCTCGAAAAGCTCTCGGTCGCCGACGGCCTGCGCGCGGTGCGCTTCGCCGAGGTCGTGGTGGTGCTGCTCGACGCGCAGATCCCGTTCGAGACCCAGGATCTGCGGATCGCCGATTATGCCGAGGCCGAGGGTCGGGCCGTCGTCGTGGCGGTGAACAAGTGGGATCTGGAGGAAGAAAGGCAGCAGAAGCTGGCGGCGCTGAAGGAAATGTTCGACCGCCTGTTGCCGCAGCTTCGGGGCGCGCCGCTGGTCACGGTTTCGGCCCGCACCGGGCGGGGGCTGGATCGCCTGCATGCCGCGATCCTGAAGGCGCACGAGGTCTGGAACCGCCGGGTGACAACCGGCCGGCTGAACCAGTGGCTGGGCGCCATGGTCGAGGCGCATCCGCCGCCGGCGCCGGGTGGGCGGCGGATCAAGCTGCGTTATGCCACCCAGGTGAAGACCCGGCCGCCGGGCTTTGTCATCATGTGCTCGCGTCCTGACGACGTGCCCGACAGCTATCGCCGCTATCTGGTGAACGGCTTGCGCGACGCCTTCGACATGCCCGGCACGCCGATCCGGCTGACGCTGCGCGGGCAGGGCGACAAGAATCCGTTCAAGGACCGGAAGAAATCAACCCCCTCCCGGTTGCGCAAGCACGTCGAGAAGGCGCGGCGCACGTCCGGCTGACCCGGCGCGCCGTCCCCGGTCAGCGGCGCGTCATCAACGGGCGGAAGGCCCGCAGAAGCACGAGGACAAGGGCCGCCACCGCCACCACCGCCAGCCCGGGATCGGTCCGGAAGTTGGCGAAGGCGATGCCGAACAGCCCCCAGCCGGCGGCAATCGCATATTCCGGGCAGGGCCGCGGCAGGATCTGAAGCACGGTCAGGGCGACCACGCCGGCGATGACGATACCAACGACCGCCGCGACCTCGGGCGACAGCCAGCCGTAGCCCCCGGCAAGGATGCCCGTGGCCACGGCCGAGGCAGCGGTCAGCCAACCGGCATAAAGCCCGACCGGCGCCTGATAGAGCCACCGGTCCTCGGCCGGCGTCCGCATCAGCGCGACGACCGCGAGGGCCAGCATGATCCAGATCATCACCGTGGCCAGCGGCGGGCTGGTGTTGGCTGCGGCAAGCCAGGGCGTGCCGACCACCAGCGAGCCGATCAGCGGCCAGCGCGGCGGGTCCCAGTCGGGCCGGTCGGCGCGGAAGGAAAGCCCGGTCGCCGCCGAGACCAGCAGCCACAGGTAGATCAGCCCCCAGATCGAGAAGGCGAAACCCGCGGGCTGCACCGGCGGATCGACCTGCGGGATCGGAAAGCGGTTCGGGTCGAAGCCGTCGAAGCCCGGTGTCACGAAGGCCGACAGCACGAATGCCACGGTCGCCGCCATGACGAGTATGGCGCGCATCCGCCGTGCGTCGCGGGCCTGGTCCTCGGGTATCATTCCAGTCGTCCCTCTGCGGTGATCCGGGTCGCCCCGCCGATCCACGAAGTCAACGCCCGGGGCAGGGTGACGGATCCATCCGCCTCCTGCCCGTTTTCCAGCACTGCGATCAGCGTCCGGCCGACGGCCAGGCCCGACCCGTTCAGCGTATGCACGAATTCGGGCTTGCCCCCGCCCGCGGGCCGGTAGCGGGCGTTCATCCGTCGCGCCTGGAAGTCGCCGCAGACCGAGACCGAGGAAATCTCGCGGAACTTCCCCTGACCGGGCAACCAGACCTCGATGTCATGGGTGCGCGTTGCACCGAAACCCATGTCGCCGGTGCACAGCACCACCGTGCGATAGGGCAGGTCCAGCCGCTCCAGCACCGTCTCGGCGCAGCGGGTCATCCGCTCGTGTTCGGCGCGCGAGGCGTCGGGCGCGGTGATCGAGACCATTTCGACCTTCTCGAATTGATGCTGCCGCAGCATCCCGGCGGTGTCCTTGCCGGCCGACCCGGCCTCGGACCGGAAGCACTGCGAGTGGGCCACATAGCGGCGCGGCAGCGTCGCTTCCTCGACGATCTGCCCGGCCACGATGTTCGTCAGCGGCACTTCGGCAGTGGGCACCAGCCACCAGCCATTGGTGGTCTCGTAGCTGTCCTCGGCGAATTTCGGAAGCTGGCCGGTGCCCAGCATAGCCTCGGGCCGCACGAGGACCGGAACCCAGGTTTCTTCCAGACCATGCTCGGCGACGTGCAGATCCAGCATGAACTGCGCCAGCGCCCGGTGCAGCCGCGCGACCGCCCCGGACAGCACCATGAACCGCGCCCCCGAAAGCCGTGCCGCGGTTTCGAAGTCCATGCCCTGCTGCACGGCAGCGAGCTGGTAATGTTCCTTGGGCGCGAAGCCGAAGTCCCGCGGGCTTCCCCAGCGGCGCAACTCGACATTCGCGGTCTCGTCGGGGCCGTCGGGCACATCCGGCAGCGGCAGGTTGGGGATGGTCAGAAGCAGGTCGCGCAGGGCCGCATCCTGTTCTGCGGCCTGCTCGCCCAGGCGCGCGATCTCGGCCTTCTTCTCGGCCACGACCGCCCGCAGCCGGTCGAATTCCGCCTCGTCCCCGCGGGCCTTGGCCGCACCCACCTCGCGGCTGGCGCGGTTCTGTTCGGCCTGTGCCGTCTCGGCCGCATGGATGGCTGCGCGGCGGGCATCGTCCACGGCAAGGATCCGGCCGGACATCGGTTGCAGGCCCCGACGCGCCAGTGCCGCGTCGAAGGTTTCCGGTGCCTCGCGGATTGCGTGGATGTCGTGCATGCTGCCCTCGCTGGTCCTGCCGGCGCCTTGATGCCAGAGCCGGCGGGCAGAGGAAAGCCCCGCTCAGGCGGTAGCGGTCAGCCTGCGGGAAGGGACGGCTGCCGCGACGCGCCGGCCGTCATGTCCGAAACCGTGCAGGTCGGCGGCATCGAAGCCCAGATGGACCTCGGTCCCCGGCGGCGGGACGTCTGCCGCGCCTTCCCGCCGGACGCAGATCTTTTCCCCCGCGGGCCCGATCAGGTAGAGCAGCGTCTCGGCACCCAGCAGCTCGGCGTGATCGAGCCGCGCGGTCAACCGGGCCTCCTGCGCCGGCACCATTCGCAGCGCCTCGGGTCGGACCCCGGCATGCGGCACGGTGAGCCCCAGCGCCTCGCCCGGCAGGACATTCATCGGCGGCGAGCCGATGAAGCCCGCAACGAACAGCGATGCAGGCTGCGCGTAGATGTCCAGAGGCCGGCCGATCTGTTCGGCATTGCCCTCGTTCATCACGATCATCCGGTCGGCCAGCGTCATCGCCTCGACCTGGTCGTGGGTGACGTAAAGCGAAGTGACCCCCAACTTGCGCTGCAACGCCTTGATCTCCAGCCGCATCTGCACGCGCAGCTTGGCGTCGAGGTTCGACAGCGGTTCGTCGAACAGGAACACCGCCGGATCGCGCACGATCGCCCGACCCATCGCCACACGCTGCCGCTGTCCGCCGGACAGTTCGCGCGGCTTGCGTTGCAGATAGGGTTCGAGCTGCAGCATCCGCGCCGCCTCGGCCACCCGGCGCTCGATCTCGGGCTTCGGGGTGCGGGCGATCTTCAGGCCGTAGGCCATGTTCTGGAACACGCTCATGTGGGGATAGAGCGCATAGTTCTGGAACACCATGGCGATGTTGCGGTCCATCGGCTCGACCCGGTTCACCACCCGGCCGTCGATGCGCACCTCGCCCGCGCTGATCGTCTCCAGTCCGGCGACCATGCGCAGCAGGGTGGACTTGCCGCACCCCGAGGGGCCGACGATGACCACGAACTCGCCGTCGGCGATGTCCATGGACACGCCGTGGATCACCTCGTTGCCGCCGAAGCTCTTGCGCAGGTCGTGAAGCGTCAGGGTTGCCATTACTTCTCGGTCTCCGTGAGGCCGCGGACGAAAAGCCGCTGCATGAAGATCACCACCGCAACCGGGGGCAGCATGGCGAGCATGGCGGTCGCCATGATCACCGGCCAGTCTGCCACGTCGTCGCCCGCCGGGAACATCTGCCGGATGCCCATGACGACGGTGTTCATCGACGGGTTGGTGGTGATCAGCATCGGCCAGAGATACTGGTTCCAGCCATAGATGAAGATGATGACGAACAGCGCGGCGATGTTCGTCCGGCTCATCGGCAGCAGGATGTCGAAGAAGAACCGCATCGGCCCGGCGCCATCGACCCGCGCCGCCTCGGCCATCTCCTCGGGCACGGTCATGAAGAACTGGCGGAACAGGAAGGTCGCGGTGGCCGAGGCGATCAGCGGCAGGATGAGGCCGGTGTAGGAGTTCAGCAGGCCGAGGCCCGCGATCACCTCGTAGGTCGGCACGATGCGGACCTCGACCGGCAACATCAGCGTGAGGAAGATCATCCAGAAGAAGGCCTTGCGGAACGGAAAGCGGAAATAGACGATGGCGAAGGCAGACAGCAGCGAGATGCAGATCTTGCCGAAGGTGATGCCCAGCGCCATGACGGCCGAGTTCGCCATCATCTGCCACACCGGCACGTTCACGCCCGAGAACAGCGCGCGCGAATAGGTCTCGAGGAACCGGTCGCCGGGCAGGAGCGGCATCGGCGCCTGCACCACCGTCACCCGGTCATGGGTCGAGGCGACGAAGGCCAGCCAGATCGGGAAGCAGACGAACAGCACGCCGACGATCAGCCCGACATGGGTCATCGCCCAGCCCCAGCCGCGCGATTCCACCATGCCGGCTGCCGGTGCGTTGCGCGCCCGCGCGCGGGCCGGGGTCGGGGCTTCTGCGGTGCCGGTCGCCATCAGTAATGCACCCTGCGTTCGATATACTTGAACTGGAACACCGTCAGGATTCCCACGAGGATCAGAAGGATCACGGACTGCGCCGCCGACGAGCCCAGATCCTGCCCCACGAAGCCGTCGGAATAGACCTTGTAGACCAGTGTCGTCGTCGATCGTTGCGGCCCGCCCGCGGTTATCGTGTGGATCACCCCGAAGGTGTCGAAGAAGGCATAGATCACGTTCACCACCAGAAGGAAGAAGGTGGTGGGCGACAGAAGCGGCAGCACGATGGTGCGGAACCGCGTCCAGAACCGCGCACCGTCGATCGCCGCCGCCTCGATCAGCGACCGCGGTATCGCCTGAAGCCCGGCGAGGAAGAAGAGGAAATTGTAGCTGATGAAGCCCCAGGACGAGGCCAGAACCACCAGCAGCATCGCCTGGTTCCCGTCAAGCACATGGTTCCAGCGGATGCCCGACTGTCCCAGATACCAGGCGATGACGCCGACGCGGATGTTGAACATGAACATCCACAGCACCCCGGCGACCGCCGGGGCCACCGCATAGGGCCAGACCAGCAGCGTCCGGTAGGTCGTGGCGCCCTTGATCAGCCGGTCGGCCAGCACGGCAAGGACCAGTGCCACGGACATCGAGGTGAAGGTGACCGCGGTGGCGAAGATCGCGGTGGTGACGAAGGCGCTGCGGTAGAACGGATCGCGCGCCAGATACTCGAAATTGCCGAGGCCCACGAAGGTCTTGGACAGGCCGAAGGGGTCGGCCACGAACATCGACTGCCAGATCGCCTGGGCGGCCGGCCAGAAGAAGAAGACCGAGATGATGACGAGCTGCGGAAACAGCAGCGCAAGCGGCAGAAGCCAGCCCTGGAAGGTTACGCGCTTGTCCACGAGTTCCCCGCGAAAAGGACCGGCGGCACGCTGGCCGCCGGTTCGATGGTATCACAGGTTCAGCGGTTGGCCGCCTCGAACCGGCGCAGCAGCTCGTTGCCGCGGGTCACGGCCGTGTCCAGCGCCTGCTGCGGGGTCTTCTGGCCGGCCCAGACGCCCTCCAGCTCCTCGTCGATGATGGTGCGGATCTGGTCGAAGCTGCCGAGCCGCAGGCCCTTCGAGTTCTCGGTCGGTTCGTTGCGCGACATCTGGATCACCGCGATGTCGGTCCCGGGGTTCGCTTCGTAGAAGCCCTGCTGCTTTGTCAGCTCGTAGGCGGCCGGGGTGATCGGCAGATATCCGGTGTCCTGGTGCCACTTGGCCTGCACCTCGGGCTGGGTCAGATAGTCGAAGAAGGCCGCGACGCCCGCATATTCCTCGGGCTTGTGGTTGGCCATGACCCAGAGCGAGGCGCCGCCGATGATCGTGTTCTGCGGCGCCCCCTCGACCGAGGCCCAGTAGGGCAGATGCCGGATCTCGAAGTCGAACTTGGCTTCGGCCTTCACGCCCGCGTAGCCCGCCGAGCTTTCGGTGAACAACGCGCAGTCGCCGGCCCGGAAGGCGGCCCCGGCCTCGTTCCGGCGGCCCTGATAGATGAACTTGCCGTCCTGCGCCCATTCCTGGAGCTTGCCGATATGGGCAACCTGGACGGGGCCGTTGAACACCAGTTCGGTCGCGGTGCCGCCGAAGCCGTTCTCCAGCGTGGCGAAGGGCTTGTCATGGTAGGCGGAGAACGATTCGAGATGCACCCAGCTCTGCCAAGACGTCGTGTAGGGGCAGGCGACGCCCGCATCCTTCAGCTGCTGAAGGACCGGATCCCAGGCCTCCCAGGTGGACAGATCGACATCCGGGTCCACCCCGGCCTCGGCCAGCTTGTTGCGGTTGACGTAAAGGACCTGGGTGGACGAGTTGTAGGGGAAGGACAGCATCTCGCCGTTGGCGTTGGTGTAATAGCCCGTCACCGCCGGCAGGAAGGAGGCCGGATCGAACGGCCTGCCGGCCTCGGCCATCACCTCGTAGACCGGTTTGATCGCCCCGCGCGCAGCCATCATAGAGGCCGTGCCGACCTCGAACACCTGCAGGATATGCGGATGCTCGCCGGCGCGGAAGGCCGAGATGGCGGCGTTCAGCGTTTCGGAATAGTTGCCCTTGAAGGCCGTGACGATGCGATAGTCCGACTGCATCGCATTGAATTCGTCGGCATGCTGCTGCAGCAGTTCGCCCAGGCGGCCGGAAAAGGCGTGCCACCAGTGGATGTCGGTGGCGGCCAGCGCCGCGTTCGGTGCGATCAGCGCGGCTGCGGCCGCGGTTGCGAAGAGATGGCGAGTCATGTCTTCCCCCCTTTGGGTGCCTGTTGATGGCGCCTTCTTGCAGGCGCGTGTGACACAGGGGTGACAGGGCCATGAAAGCGAAATGAAAGCAAGTCGAAATTATCCGAACGAAAACGAACATGGCCGAACCCGGTCCCCCGGATCCGGCCCTGTTTCGGGGCGCGTGGCGCCCGGGCTTATTCGGCCGGTGTCAGCGCAGGGCGGGGCTGGCCGAAATGGCGCCGGTTCAGATGCCACACCAGCCAGATCATCGCGATCTGCAACGCCACGGCCACGGCCGAGACCGACCAGTAGGCCGCGCCGAATTTCGCCACCAGGCCTGCATCGACCAGACCCTTGTTCAGCCAGAAGTGCAGCATCACGGACAGCGCGACACCCGGACAGACGAGCGCATAGGCGCCGACCGAATTCTCGCGACCGAAGATGAACCGGGCCGCGTAGCCAAGCCGTGCCAGCACCGCGAGGCCGAACAGGGTGAACAGCACCTGCGCCGAAAGGATGCGGCTGAGGAAGGTCAGCGTTTCCCCCGCGCCGTCGTGGCTGTCGAAATGGACGTGCAGACCATGGCTCTGCCGCAGCATGGCGATGCCGACGACGGTAAGGAACGGCACCAGGATCAGCAGCGTCGGTGCGGTCTCGATGCTCGCGCCGTTTTCGAGCAGCGCGCGCATGCCGAGGACCATCGCGATGGCCGCAATCAGGACGGCCGCCGTGACGAAGAAGGTCGAGAGCAGCAGCGACAGGCCCGCGGTCGTGGCCGAAAGGCTGAGCGCTGCCGGGGCAGAGGCACCGACACCGATCATGGCGAAGGCGAAGGCGGGCAGGATCTGGCCGAAGGAATTGTTCGCGGCGCATCTGAAGCCGCCTTCGCCGATCACCCGGCCAAGAAACCGCCCCATGATCCCTAGCGCCAGCACGCCGATCGCCGCAAAGGCAAGAAGTGCCGCGGGGAACAGGTATTCGACGATGCCCCAGAGCCCGGGCACGAAGACGAGGCCCACGATGAACAGGGCGTTCACCGACATGGCCAGGGCAAGCGGCTGGGCCATGAGCTGGGATTCGGCGTTGGTGCGCAGGAAGGCGGCGGCGGCTTCGGTCCGCTTCCATTCCGCATGCCGGCGCAGGTTCCAGACGGTGAGGTGCAGGTTCAGCGCCGCCAGCACCGCGATGCCGACTGCGGCGACCGCGATCATCGCCCGGGTGGCGGGACCGCCGGCCGCGAAGGCGGCGGCGATGTCCTCGAACACCGGCACCGGCTGGCCGGGATGGGGCACCCAGAACATCAGCCACATGAAGAATGTGACGGCCAGACCGCCGGCTCCGACGGCGGCAAGATAGTAGAGCGGCGACCAGGTATCGGCCGGGCGCGCGAGGGGGAGGGTCATGGTTCTCTCCTTCATATTCTGTTCTTCGAATATGAATGACCGCCCGGCGGATTGAAAGCGGCGGTTTGACGCAGGGAGCGGCGTGCTTTTCAATGGCAGGAAATCGCGCTAGCCGGGTGTTCATGGACTGGGATCGGGAGATCGATGCGCGCGGGCTGCTGTGCCCGCTGCCCGTGCTGCGGGCGCGCAAGGCCATGCGCGACCTCGCGCCCGGACAGGTGCTGCGGCTGCTGGCGACCGACCCGGCAGCGGCCATCGACGTCCCGCATTACGCGCAGGAGGCCGGGCACGCGCTGCTGGGCAGCGCCCCCGAGGGCGAGGCCACCGCCTGGTATCTGCGCCGCGGCGGCTGACCTTCAGGCCCTGATGCGCGCGCCCTCGGGATCGACGAAGGGTTTCAGCGCGACCTGTGCCGGCACCCGGTCGCCCGCGACCTCCAGTTCGTAACGGCCCGCCAGCACCCAGTCGGCCGTCACCCCGGATGCGTGCCGCACATAGCCGTATCCCACCGGCCGGCCGATCGTGTGGCCGAACCCGCCCGAGGACAGCCAGCCGACCCTTTGACCGTCGCGCAGGATGGTCTCGCGGCCGAGCAGGGTCTGGCCGGGGTCGTCCAGCGTGAAGCCCGCCAGCAGCTTGGACACCCCCTCTGCACGCTGCCGTTCCAGCGCCGCGCGGCCCCGGAACGGGATGTCCGACTTCAGCTTGCAGGCCCATCCCAGACCGGCCTCCAGCGGCGTGTGATCGGGGCCGATGTCGGCGGCCCAGGCGCGATAGCCCTTCTCCAGCCGCAGCGTCTCTATGGCGCGATAGCCGGCATGCGCCAGGCCCAGCGGCGCCCCCGCCTCGGTCAGAGCGTCGAACACCGTCGCCGCGCCGTCCATCGGCAGGTGCAGCTCCCACCCCAGCTCGCCCACATAGGTCACGCGCAGCGCCAGAACCGGAATGCCGGCCACGAAGATCTCCTGGACGGTGGCGAAGGGGAAGGCCGCATTGGACAGATCTGCCCCGGTGACGCCGGACAGGATGTCGCGCGCCCGCGGTCCCATCAGCGACAGTACCGCGCGGCTTGCGGTCACGTCCGAAAGATGTGCCCGGGCGCCGGCGGGGATGCCGCGGGCGATCCAGTCGAGATCGTGGGTGGCGAAACCTGTGCCGGTGACGATGTAGAACGACTCCGGCCCGAGCCGTGCCACGGTCAGGTCGGCCTCGATCCCGCCCCGGTCGTTCAGCATCTGGGTATAGATCAGGCTGCCCGGTGCCCGGTCGATCCGGTTGGAACAGATCGTCTCCAGCACCGTGCAGGCATCGGGCCCGTCCAGCCGGAACTTGGCGAACGAGGTCTGGTCGATCAGCACCGCCGCCTCGCGCGCCGCCCGGTGTTCGCGCGCCACCGCGTTCCACCAGCCGGGCCGGGTGAAACTGTAGCGGTCGGCCGGTTGCTCGCCCGCCGCGAGATCGGCGAACCAGTTGGGCCGTTCCCACCCCAGCTTCTCGCCGAACACCGCGCCCGCTGCCTTCAGCCGGTCGTAGAGCGGCGAGCGGCGGGTGGGACGCGCGCTCGTCATCTCCTCACCCGGCCAGGCCAGGGTGTAATGCTTGGCATAGGCTTCCAGCGTCCGGGTCCGGGTCCAGGCGGTATCGCGGTGCGGCTGGCCGAAGCGGCGGATGTCGACCGGCCAGAGATCGAAGGGCGGCGCCCCGGTCATCACCCATTCCGCCAGCGCCATGCCCGCGCCGCCGCCCGCGGCGATGCCGAAGGCGTTGAACCCCGCCCCGACGAACAGCCCGCGCAGCTCGGGCGCCTCGCCCAGGATGAAGTTGCCGTCGGGGGTAAAGCTTTCGGGGCCGTTCAGCAGCTGCTTGATCCCCGCCCCGGCCAGTGCCGGAACCCGGCCGATGGCCGGTTCCATGAACTGCTCGAAATGGTCGAAATCCGAGGTCAGGAGCTCGAAATGGAAGCCTTCGGGGATGCCGTCCACCGCCCAGGGGCGCGGGTTCGGCTCGTAGCCGCCCACGACGAGGCCGCCCACCTCCTCCTTCCAGTAGGTCAGCCGGTCGGGGTCGCGCAGGGTGGGCAGGTCGGGGGTCACGCCATCGATCCGCTCGGTGATCAGATACTGGTGTTCGACCGAGACCAGCGGCACGGCGACGCCGACCGTCGCGGCCAGGTCGCGCGTCCATTGCCCTGCGCAGAGCACCACCTTCTCGCAGTCGATGCGGCCCTGCGCCGTCTCGACCCCGCGCACCCGTCCGTTCTCGACCAGGATGCGCGTCACGGGACAGTCCTCGACGATCCGCACCCCGGCCATCCGCGCCCCGCGCGCAAGGCTCTGCGTGATGTCCGAGGGGTTTGCCTGTCCGTCGGTCGGCAGGAAGGCCGCCCCGACCAGATCATCGACGGTCATCAGCGGCCACAGATCCTGCGCCTCGCGGGGGGTGAGAAGATGCATGTCCAGCCCGAAGGACCGGGCCGTGGTGGCCTGCCGCCGGACCTCGGTCCAGCGATCCGCGGTGCAGGCCAGCCGCAACCCGCCGTTCATCTTCCAGCCGGTCTGCAGTCCGGTCTCGGATTCCAGCCGACGGTAGAGATCGACCGAATAGCCCAGAAGCTGGGTGATGTTGGCCGAGGTGCGCAGCTGTCCGACCAGCCCCGCCGCATGGAAGGTGGTGCCCGAGGTCAGCTTCCTGCGTTCGACCAGCACCGTGTCGGTCCAGCCCCCGCGGCCCAGATGCAGCGCCGTGGAACAGCCGACGATGCCGCCGCCGATGACGACCGCGCGGGCAGTTGTGGGGAGGTCGGGCATGGGTCTCAGCTTTCGTCGAAGGCGGCCAGGGCCGCGCGGAAGGTGTCGAGGTTCGTCTCGGTATAGGCAGCGAAATCGAAGTCGAGGTCGGAATGGATTTCCGACACCATGCTCCACAATGTCTCGCGCAGGGCGCTCGCGGCCTTCATCGCACGGTAGCGGCGCCAGAGCCCGGCATCGGCGGGGCGGTCGAAATAGTGTTCGAGCACGCGCGCCTCCTGCTCGGGGGAGAGGCCGTTGTTGGCGGCCAGCCCGCCGAGGTCGAAGAGCGGCGAGTTGAAGCCGGCATAATCCCAGTCGATGAGCCAGAGCCGGTTGCCGTCGTGCAGGAAGTTCGCGGGCAGCAGGTCGTTGTGGCCGAACGCGATCTCGACCGGCCCGACCGCGGCCTCGAGCCGTTCGGCCTCGGCCAGCAGCGCGCCGAGGCGGGGCAGGTGGGGGCTCTGGCCCTCGCGCAGGGTGGCGGCATAGTCGCGGATCACATGGAACACCCAGAAGGCCAGGACCGGCCCGCGCAGATGGCGCGGGATCTCGCGATGCGCGCGGGCCACCAGCGCCACCGCCTGATCCAGCATCGCCTCCTCGCGGAAGTCCTCGGCCGCCAGGGTCCGGCCCTCGACGAAGTCGATCACCAGCGCGCCGGGTTCGTGGTGCAGCACGGCCGGCGAGATGCCGGCGGCATGGGCGGCGCGGCTGGCCGCCAGTTCGTTGAACCGCAGGATCTGGTGCACGGGTATGTCGTCGCCGATCCGCACCACCACGCGCCGGCCCGCATCCTCGACCAGGAAGTTGACATTGGTGATCCCGCCGCCCAGCGGCTCGACCTTCGGGGTTCCGCGCCAGAGCGGCAGCGCCAGCAGCCGGTCCATCGCCCTGGTCATCGTGCCTCCCCGGCGGGTCCGCGACCCAGCCGATCCGCCGCGCCGGTGATCAGACGGTCGGCGATGATGGCGATGGCCGCGACGGCCAGTCCCGCCACCAGCCCGGCGCCGACATCGGCACGGGTGAGCGCGATATAGACCTCCTGGCCGAGGTCGCGGGTGCCGACCAGCGCGGTGATGACCAGCATCGACAGCGCAAGCATCACGGTCTGGTTGACCCCCAGAAGGATCGCCGGCGCCGCCATCGGCAGCCGGATGTGGCGCAGCATCTGGCCCCGGGTGCAGCCCGAGACGGTGCCGGCCTCGACCAGCTCTGCCGGCACGCCGCGCAGTCCGTGGGCGGTGTAGCGCACCGCCGGGGCAAGGGCATACAGCACCACCGCGACCAGCGCCGCAAAGTCGCCGACCCGGAACAGCATCACCACCGGGATCAGATAGACGAAGGAGGGCAGGGTCTGAAGCGTGTCCATCACCGCGCCGACGATGCGCCCGGCGGTCTCGTCCGAGGCCGCCAGAAGCCCGAGCGGCCAGCCGATCAGGCAGGCGATGGCCACTGCGACGCCGCAGAGATAGACCGTGGTCATTGCCGCCTCCCACAGGCCGGTGGCGACGACAAACAGCGCAAGCCCGGCCGCCAGCCCCGCAAGCCGCCACCCGCCGATCCGACCGCCCGCGAGGCCCAGGGCCAGCACGACGAAGGGCCAGGGCAGGGACAGCAGGAAGCGCTTGACCGGCAGCATGACGAAACCCAGCATCCAGCCCTTGACCGCCTCGAACGTGTCGAAATAGGCGATGTTCAACCCGCGCACGAGGTCGGACCAGAAGCCCCGGGTCGAGATCGTCCAGTCGCGCGGATAGCGCATCAGTTCGGGCCAGTGCATTCCGGCCCAGGTCAGCAGGGCCGCCGCGACCACCACCCCGACCGCCAGACGGTGCCGGTGCAGCCATCCGCCCGTCGCCACCGGGCGCGGGCGCGGGGCGGCCCAGGCCTGACCCAGCCGGTCCAGCGCCAGCGCCAGCGCGGTGATCGCAAGCCCTGCCTCGATGCCGCCACCGATGTCCAGCCGGCGCAAGGCGGTCAGCACGTCGAAGCCCAGCCCGCCGGCGCCGATCATCGAGGCAATGATGACCATGTTGAGGCTCAGCATGATGACCTGGTTCACCCCGACCATCAGTGCCGGCAACGCCACCGGCAGCATGACGCCGAACAGCGTCTGAGGGCGCGAGCAGCCCGCCATCGCCGCGAATTCCACCGTCTCGGCCGGGACGCCGCGCAGCGCAAGGATGGTGACGCGGACTATCGGCGGCATGGCGTAGATCACGGTGGCGACCAGCGCCGCGACCGGGCCGAAGCCGAACAGGAACAGGATCGGCACCAGATAGGCGAAGACGGGCACCGTCTGCATCAGGTCCAGCACCGGGCGCAGCGCGCGCTCGAATGCCGGCACGGCATGGGCAAGGATGCCGAGCGCAAGACCGAGCCCCACGCCGAGCGGCACCGCGATCAGGATCGAGGAGAGCGTGACCATCGCGCTTTCCCAGCGTCCGAACACCGCGAGATAGGCAAAGCAGCCGGCTGCGAACAGCGCCAGCCCCCAGCCGCGCAGGTGCCATCCGATGGCGGCGACGATCAGGATCACCGCGGCCCAGCTGAGCGGCGGAAAATGGGTGACGGCGCGCGCGCCGCGCCCCTCGGTGATGCCGTCCACCAGCAGGATGCGGACCAGTGCATAGGGCTGTTCGATCGCCCAGGCTATGCCCCGGGTCGCCTCGCGGAAGGTGAACAGGCCCAGGTCGGCCTCCTCGACCAGCCAGGCGGTTGCGCGGCTCAGGGCGCCCGCGATGTCGGGGGTGAGCCAGGCCGGAACCGGAACCGGCCCGTAGAGGGCCGCCGCAAGGGTCGCGGCCAGCAGCGCCGGCCAGAACAGCGGCAGCGGTCGGGCCTCGGCCCGGGGCAGGGCGGTGTCGGTCATGCCCCGCCCCCCGGCAGCGGCCGGCCCAGCGCCACGTCGATCACCGCCCGCGCGCCGACATGGCCGATCACCCTGCCGGCGGCATCGGTGACGGCCCAGGGCAGGGGGCTGGCCTCGATCCGGTCCGCCGCATCCTCGACCCGCATCGCCGCCGGCAGGCTGCCCGCCACGGCGGGTGCCGGCCCGGATGTCATGATCCGGCCGAGGGTCACGACCTTGGCCCGCGCGACATGGGCGGTGAAGGCCGCGACGTAGGGATCGGCGGGCGACAGCACCAGATCCTCGGGCGTCGCCACCTGCACGAAGCGGCCGTCCTTCATGATCGCGATGCGATCCCCCAGCAGCAACGCCTCGGTCAGGTCGTGGGTGATGAAGACGCTGGTCTTCTTCAGCGTCTTCTGAAGGATCACAAGCTCGTCCTGCATCTCGCGGCGGATCAGCGGATCGAGGGCCGAGAAGGGCTCGTCGAGAAACCACAGGTCCGGCTCGCCGGCAAGGCTGCGGGCGATGCCGACGCGCTGCTGCTGGCCGCCGGACAGCTGGCGCGGATAATGCGCCTCGCGCCCGGCAAGACCGACCAGGGCGATCACCTCGGCCGCCCTGGCCTCGCGCGCGGCGCGTGCAACCCCCTGAATGCGCAGCGGGAAGGCCACGTTTTCCAGCACCGTCAGATGCGGCAGCAGCGCGAAATGCTGAAACACCATCCCCATCCGATGCCGGCGGATGCGGATGAGATCGGCCCGCGAGGCCGCGGTAAGATCGACCCCGTCGAAGATCACCTGACCCGCGGTCGGCTCGATCAGCCGGGCAAGGCACCGCACCAGGGTGGACTTGCCCGACCCGGAGAGGCCCATGATGACGAAGATCTCGCCCCGCGCCACCTCGAGCGAGACATCGCGCACCGCGCCCACCACCGCCGCCGCGCGCAGCGCCTCGGCATCGGGGCGGGCGCCGCCGGCCAGAAGCCGTGCCGTGGCGGGGCCGTAGAGCTTCCACAGCGAGCGGGCGCAGAGCACCGGTGTCTCGGCCGGGGCGGGGGCGGTCATCGGCGGGACGAGGGCAGGGGTTACTGGCCGATCCACCCGCGCCAGGTCGCCTCGTTCTCGGCCAGCCAGTCCTCGACCACGTCCTCCAGCGGAACGCCGTCGAGGTCCACACGGACGATCAGGTTGCCCATGGCCTCGTTGTCGATGGTGAAGGCCTCGATGGCCCGCGCGGCGCCCGGCCATTTCTGCGCCACGCCCGCCCAGCCCACCTTCCAGATCGGCCCGCGCGGCTTGCCGCAATCGTGGGTGGCGTTCGGGTTCGGGCCCCAGGCCGGATCGGAATAGCATTCCGGCGTGTCCGGCGGGAAATCCACCCATTCGCCCTGGAACTTGATCGGCGCCCAGTGCGGTGTGTAGACCCAGGCGATGATCGGCGCCTGCCGCTGATAGGCGCTCTCGATCTCGGCGAAGAGAGCGGCATCGGTGCCGGCGTGGATCACCTCGAAGGGCAGCCCGAGCGCGGCGACCCGTTCCGGGTCGAAACCGCCCCAGGTGACGGGCCCGCCGAGATAGCGCCCCTTGGGCGCGGTCTCGGGGGTGGCAAAGGCTTCGGCGCAGTTCAGAAGCGCGGTCCAGTCCGGCAGGCCCGGGCAGCGATCCTTCATGTAGAGCGGATACCACCACTCCTCGATCGCCTCCATGCCGGTCGGCCCGAAGTTGACGACAGTGCCCGTCGCGATCGCCTCGTCCATCGCCTCGCGGCCCGTGGTCTCCCACATCTCCATCGCGACATGCAGATCGCCGGTCTTGAGGCCCGCGAATTGGGCCAGATAGTCGGCCTGCACCAGTTCGACGTTATAGCCCGCCTCCTCGAGCACGCGGGCCATGATGTTGGTGGTGATCAGCTGGCCGGTCCAGTCGTGCAGCGTGAGCCGGATCGGATCGCTGCTTTCGGCCTGGGCCAGGACGGTGCCGGGCGCGGCGACGATCAGCGCAACAGCCGCAAGGCGGCGCAGGGTCATGGGAGTGCTCCTTCCTGTCGGTTCCGGCCTCTTGCGGGCCGTCGGCTTCAGGCTGCCGGCGAATCCGGGGCCATGTCAAACGGAATGTCCGGTTTCGTGGGTTTTTCGTTGCCTTTTGTCCGGTCCGGTGCCTAGCTTGACCCGCAGACGGAAGGGAAGCGCCATGCAGGGACTTGCCCGGGCACGCGAACGCGAGATCCTCGACGCGCTGGGGGAAACCGGGTCCGGCCGGGTGCCCGATCTGTCGCGCCGGCTGGGCGTCACGGAAGAGACCATCCGGCGCAATCTCAAGCGGCTGGAGCACATGGGTCTCGTCGAGCGTGTGCACGGTGGGGCGCTGCTGCGGGGAAGCGGCCGGGAACCGCCGTTCTCGGAACGCTTCGCCCAGAACCCGGGGCCGAAGCGGGCGATCGCCGCGCGCCTTGCCGCTCTGATCCCGGACGGCGCCTCGCTGTTTCTGGATGTCGGTTCGACGACGGCCTATGTCGCGCAGGCGCTGCGCGGCCATCGCGGCCTGACCGTCGTGACGAATTCCCTGCCGGTCGCGCAGACGCTGCTGGCGGCGCGCGAGGCGCGGGTCTTCATGGCCGGCGGCGAGGTCAGGGCCCATGACGGTGGTGCCTTTGGTGCCGAGGCGCTGGCGTTCGTGCGCCAGTTCAGGGTCGATTTCGCGATTCTCTCGGTGGCCGCGGTGGACGAATGCGGCTTTCTGCTTCAGGATCTTCGGGAAGCGGAGTTCTCGCGCGCGATCGTCGGCTGCGCGGAGAGGGCGATCGTGGCGGCGGACGGCTCGAAATTCGGGCGCCCGGCGCCGATCCGAGTGGCCGAACCGGAGGTTTTCGACATGCTTGTGACCGATGCCGTCCCTCCTGCGCCGCTCGACGCCATGCTGCGGGCGGCGGGGGTCGAGGTCGTGCTTGCGGCATAGGCCGGCCGGTGACGGTGCCGCCCTATCTGGTCGAGGCGTTGCAGGCGATCCTGGCCGAGGTCATGCCGGTGCCGATGCGCCGCTTCCGCCAACCCTTGCCGGTCGAGGCCAAGGCCGACGAGAGCCCGGTGACCGTCGCCGACCGCGAGACCGAGACGGCAATCCGCGACGCGATTGCCGCGAGGTTCCCCGATCACGGGATCTTCGGCGAGGAATTCGGTGGCCCCGCCCGGGCCGGCGAGTGGCTTTGGGTGATCGACCCGATCGACGGGACAAAGAGCTTCGTCTCGGGCAACCCGCTCTGGGGCATCCTGGTCGGCCTTCTGCACCGGGACCGGCCGATCCTCGGGGCGGTCGCGATCCCGGCGCTGGGACATGTGGCCTGGGGCGCGCCGCAGCTCGGGGCACGGCTGGACGGACGTGCGGTTTCGGTGCGGTCGTGCCCCGATCCCGCCGGCGCCTTCGTGCTGTGCAACGAGCTGCGCCGCATTCTTGCGGCTGATCCGGCGGTTCCGGAAGCCCTGGGCGGTGCGGTGCGGTATCTGCGCGAGGCGTCGGACTGCTTTTCCTATGTCCAGCTTGCGGCGGGCTGGGTGGATGGCGTTGTGGACCACGGGCTCGAGCCCTACGACTTTCTTCCGGTCCTGCCGCTGGTCGAGGCCGCGGGCGGGGTGATGACCGACTGGCAGGGTCGCCCCCTGTCGTTCGAATCCGACGGGCGCGTGGTTGCGGGCAGTCCCGAGGTGCATGCACACCTGCTGAACGTGATTTCCGCAACCGGTGCGGCGGGCGATTAGACGCTTGCCAAATGTAACGGTTTTGTGTCTGCCTTGGGCCGTGTCGTCGCCCGCCCGGAAGGCAGGCGCGGCGAAGGACCGTCACAGAACGGTTGCGAAGATTGCACTAAGACGGGGCCGGCCGTTCCGGCTGCCGAATCCAACGGAGAGAGAAAGATGAGGATGACATCCACGCTCGGCCTGGCGTTTGCAGGGCTGCTCGGGACCACGGCGCTGGTCGGCGCCCAGTCGCTTGACCAGCTGGTCGAGGGCGCCCGGCAGGAAGGCATGCTGACCACCATCGCGCTGCCGCACGACTGGTGCGGCTACGGCAACGTCATCGCAGGGTTCAAGGCGAAATACCCGTTCCTGACCGTCAACGAACTCAACCCCGACGCCTCTTCCGCCGAGGAGCTCGAGGCCATCCGGGCCAACCGTGACAACAAGGGTCCGCAGGCGCCCGACGTGATCGACGTGGGCTTTGCCTTCGGGCCGCGGGCCAAGGAGGAAGGTCTGGTCCAGCCCTACAAGGTCGCGACCTGGGCCGAGATCCCCGACGAGGTGAAGGATCCCGACGGCTACTGGTATGGCGACTACTACGGCGTGATGTCCTTCGTGGTGAACACCGACATCGTGCAGAACGTGCCGACAAGCTGGGACGATCTGCTGAAGCCCGAGTACGCCAATTCGGTCGCGCTGGCCGGCGATCCGCGTGGCTCGAACCAGGCGATCCTCGGGGTTCTGGCGGCCGGGATGGCGATGGGCGGCGAACCGGGCCGCGAAGCGGGCGAGAAGGGGCTCGATTTCTTCAAGCGCCTCAACGAGGCCGGGAACTTCGTGCCGGTGATCGGCAAGGCGGGAACGCTCGCGCAGGGCGCGACGCCGATCGTCATCGCCTGGGACTACAACGGACTGTCGTGGCGCGACGCGCTGGCCGGCAACCCGCCGCTGGAAATCGTCGTGCCGGACAGCGGCGTTCTGGCCGGTGTCTATGTCCAGGGGATCAGCGCCTATGCGCCCCAGCCGAACGCCGCGAAGCTGTGGATGGAATACCTCTACAGCGACGAGGGGCAGCTTGGCTGGCTGAAGGGCTACTGCCACCCGATCCGCTTCAACGCGATGGTGGCCGACGGCAAGGTGCCGCAGGAGCTTCTGGATGCGCTGCCCCCGGCCGAAGCCTACGAGAAGGCCGTGTTCCCGACGCTGCAGCAGCTTGAAGGCAACCGCGAAGTCGTGACCACCGGATGGGATTCCGTGGTCGGCGCCAACGTCCAGTGACGTGACGCTCCGCCCGGGCCGCCGGTCCGGGCGGGGCCTTTCCCAATGACCGCGATTCCCGATACAGGACCGGACACGCCGGCGCCGGCGACAGCGGCGGCCGACCGCCCCCCCGGACGCAGGCCCCCGCTGCGCTTCCCGCTCGTCTGGGTCGGCATCGTGCCGTTCATGGCCTTTGCGCTTCTGTTCCTGCTGCTGCCCACCTTCTACATCGTGCTGGCCGCCTTCCGCACCGCGCAGGGCGAGGTGACGCTCGACAACATCCGCAACCTGTTCCAGCCGTCGATCCTGGCGGCCTACTGGATCTCGATCCGCATCTCGCTGATCTCTGCGGCACTCGGCTGTCTGATCGGTCTGGTGGTCGCCGCAGCGGTCGTCCTTGGCGACCTGCCGAAATGGCTGCGCGGGCCGGTGATGACCTTCTCGGGGGTTGCGTCGAACTTTGCCGGCGTGCCTCTGGCCTTTGCCTTCCTGGCCACGCTGGGCCGCGTCGGCCTGGTCACGATCCTGCTGCGCGACTGGTTCGGCATCAACATCTATGCGATGGGATTCAACCTGCTGTCGTTCTGGGGGCTGGTCCTCGTCTATCTGTTCTTCCAGATCCCGCTGATGGTGCTGATCATCACCCCGGCGCTGGACGGCCTGCGGCGGGAATGGCGCGAGGCTGCCTCGACCCTCGGGGCCACCGGCGGGCAGTACTGGCGCATGGTGGCGCTGCCGATCCTGTTCCCCTCGCTGCTGGGCTGTTTCGCGCTGCTGTTCGCCAACGCCTTCGGGGCGGTTGCCACGGCCTATGCGCTTGCACCCACGATCTCCATCGTGCCGATCCTGCTGTTCAACCAGATCCGCGGCGACGTGCTGAACGATCCGCATCTGGGCTACGCGCTGGCGTTCGGCATGATCGTCATCACCGCGATCGCCAACGGCATCTACATCTGGCTTCGGATCCGCAGCGAGAGGTGGCTGAAGTGAGGCGGTTCTGGGCATGGGCGGCCTTCGCGCTTGGCGCGATCTACTTCTTCCTGCCGCTGATCGGCACGGTAGAGTTCTCGCTGCGGATGCTGCGCGGCCAGTATTCCTTCGAGGCCTACCGGCGGGTTCTGGCCGATCCGCGGTTCCTCGACACGCTGGGCTATTCGGTCAGCCTTGCACTGGCCACCATCGTCTTCGGGGTGCTGCTGGTGGTGCCGACCGCCTACTGGGTTCGGCTCAAGATGCCTGCCTGGCGGCCGGTGGTGGAGTTCATCACGCTGCTGCCGCTGGTGATCCCGGCGATCGTGATCGTGTTCGGCTACATCCGGCTCTACAACACATCCTCCTTCCTGCCGCTGACCGGCAGCGCGCGGGGAACCGACCTGCTGCTGATGTTCGGCTACGCGACGCTTGCGCTTCCCTACATGTACCGGGCGGTGGACACCGGGCTGCGCACCATCGACGTGGCCACGCTCACCGAGGCGGCGCAGTCGCTGGGGGCCGGGTGGTTCACCATCCTTGCGCGGCTGATCCTGCCGAACGTCCTTGTGGCAGTGCTGTCCGGCGCGTTCCTGACCTTCGCCATCGTGATCGGCGAATTCACCATGGCTGCACTGCTGAACCGGCCGGCCTTCGGCCCCTACATGCAGATCCTGGGAGCCAACCGGGCCTACGAGCCGGCCGCGCTCGCGGTCATCGCCTTCGGGATCACCTGGGCCTGCATGGGGCTGATCCAGCTCGTGACGCGGCTTCAGAAACACACGAGGGCTGCGCGCTGATGTCGTTCCTGCGCATCGAGAACCTGGAAAAGTCGTTCGGTGCGAACCGGGTTGTCACCGACTTCGACCTGACGGTGAGCCGGGGCGAGTTCATCTCTCTGCTCGGCCCCTCGGGCTGCGGCAAGACGACGGTGCTGCGGATGGTTGCGGGTTTCGAGGTGCCGTCGGGCGGCCGGATCCTGATCGACGGTCGCGATGTGACCCGGCTCCGACCCAACCAGCGCAGCATCGGAATGGTGTTTCAGGCCTACGCGCTGTTTCCCAACCTGACGGTGGCCGAGAACGTGGCCTTCGGGCTCAAGGTCAAGGGCGTGCCCCGGGCCGAACGCCAGGCGCGTGTCGAGGAGATGCTGCGGCTGATCGGCCTTCCCGACCTTGGCGGGCGGTATCCGTTCCAGCTGTCAGGCGGCCAGCAGCAGCGGGTGGCCCTGGCCCGGGCGCTGGCCCCCCGCCCTCAGGTCCTGCTGCTGGACGAGCCGCTGTCGGCACTGGATGCGAAGATCCGCGTCAGCCTGCGCAACGAGATCCGCCAGATCCAGCGCGAGCTGGGCATAACCACGATCTTCGTCACCCACGACCAGGAAGAGGCATTGTCGATGTCCGACCGTGTCGTGGTGATGAACGGCGGCATCGCCGAGCAGGTCGGGACGCCGTTCGACGTCTACAACCGTCCCGCCACCCGCTTCGTCGCGTCATTCGTCGGCACGCTGAACATGCTTGAGGGCCGCGTGTCCGATCCGGCCACGGGTGCGCTCGATCTCGGCGGCAACCGCGTGACCCTGGGCCGACCGGTCAAGCGCGAGGCAGGGGATCAGCTCACCGTCGCCTTGCGTCCCGAGGCCTTGCGGCTCGGCGCCGAGCCGGGGCGCGAGGTGCGGCTCGACGGCCGCATCGTGGAGGTGGAGTTCCTCGGCTCGGTCATCCGCATCCGCGCCGAGGTGAACGGGCAGCGTCTGTCGCTCGACACCTTCAACCGCTCGGATGCGCCGCCGCCGGCGGCCGGGGAAACCGTCGTCCTCTCGGCCAGCAGCGCCGATCTGATCCCGCTCGCGGACTGAGCCTGCCCGGCGTCAGCCGAAGCTGCCCTGCATCCTGCGATGCAGGGCCAGGACCGCATTGGCCTGTGCCCGTTCGCTCGTCGCCATCGCCAGCATCCGGTCGAGGCTGGTTTCGCAGCCGAAGCCGCAGTCCATGCCGCAGCCGAGGCCGCCCATGACGCAGCCCGGCATTCCTTCGAACGCCGCCTCGAGCCGCTGGTCGGCGCGAAGAAAGCCCAGCTCCCGCAGCCGTTCCTCCGCAATGGCCCGCGCGCCTGCGGGCAGCGGTGCAAGCATCGCGGAAATTCGCTGACCCATGGACGGCTCCCCGGCTCGACTGCGGCAGATTGCCACCCGGCGGCGCGGGCGACCTTGATCCGGATCAAGCCCGCGTCCGTCAGCCGCGCCGGCGCCGTTCCCGCCTCGGGGTCTCGCCCCCGTCCCCGGTGCCGTCGGACGCCGACGAGAAGCCGCCGATTTCCGTCGCGATCGTCTGAAGGGTCGGACGCTCCCCCGGCGGCGTCGTCTCGAGCGCGGCGCGCATTGCCCGCAGATGTTCCGGCAGCGTGCCGCAGCACCCGCCGATCACCCGTGCCCCGGCGTCGCGGGCGAGCACCGCATACCGCGCCATGAGTTCGGGCGTCCCGTCATAGTGGATGTGGCCGTCGTGGTATTTCGGTATCCCGGCGTTTCCCTTGGCGATTACCGGCCGTTCGGTCCCTGTGGCGGCGAAACCGAGGACGGTGCGCAGCAGGTCCGAGGCGCCGACCCCCCAATGCGCGCCGACGGCCCCCGGCGGGTTGGGCAGCTTCTCGACCAGTTCGGAAAGCCCGGCCGATGTCAGTCCCATCATGGTCCGCCCGGCCGTATCGAAGCTCATCGTGCCGCACCAGGGCATGCCGGCGCGGCGCGCGGCCTCTGCCGCGGCCTTGAATTCCTCGGCGGCGCTGATCGTCTCTACCCAGAGGATGTCGACGCCGCCTTCCCTCAGGCCCTCGGCCTGTTCGTGGAAGATCTCGACCGCCTCGGCATGGGTCAGGGTGCCCATCGGTGCGAAGATCTCGCCGGTCGGACCCATGGAGCCCGCGACGATGACCCGGCGACCGGCCGTATCGGCCACTTCCCGCCCCAGCTCTGCCGCCACCCGGTTCAGCTCGCGCACGCGGGCCTCTGCGCCGTGCAGCTTCAGCCGGCTCGCATTGCCGCCGAAGCTGTTGGTCAGGAACAGGTCGGACCCGGCCTCGACCGCGCCGCGGTAGAGCGCGAGGATACGGTCGGGATGGTCGACATTCCACAGCTCGGGCGGGTCGCCCGCGCCGAGGCCCATGTTGAACAGCGTGGTGCCGGTGGCGCCGTCGGCCAGGATCCAGTCCCGCGAGGTCAGAAGTTCGGTCAGCGCATCGGGCATCCGTTCGCTCCATGGGTGGCGCCCCGCCTTGCCACGGGGCAGGGCGGGGCGCAACTGAAACGGGTTCATGCTAACTTGCGGGGGCCGCATGATACGACCCGCGGGCCGGGTCAGTTGCCGAGTTCGACCATGAGTTGCGCCTTCGCCACGGGCAGGAGCGACTCCAGCCGCGCGCGGATCTCCTCGGGGCTGGCCCGCCCTGCCAGATCGGCCGAGACCTTGCGCACCACGTCCTCGTGCCCGGCTTCCTCGAAATCCGCCTTCACCACCTCGAGCGCATAGGCCTGCGCGGCTTCGCCCTTGCGACCCAGAAGCTCTGCCGCCCAGAGGCCAAGAAGCTTCATCCGCCGGGCGTTGGCGCGGAAGTTCATTTCCTCGTCATGGGCGAATTTCGCCTCGTAGGCGCGTTCGCGGTCGTCGAACGTGGTCATCGGATCCCTCCGGTTGGCATGCGCGTCCGCCTCCATATGCCCGCGCGCGGGCGTTCCCGCAAGGCCGCGCTCCATGGTGTCCTGCGGTCGGTTCCGTTCCGGAAGCGGCACCCAACGACCCGACTTCCGCCTTTCGGCAGCCGGCAACTCTGGGCGGGCGGGGCGCTGTGCCCCTCACTCCGGGATCGGAACGGCAGGGAGAAAGACGACGGGACTTTCCCGGATGTTCGCCGCACGATGGGCCGATCCAAGGCGCCTGACACCTCCGCCGGCGAAACCGCCGCCCGCGTGTTTCTCGGCCTTTCGACGATCGTGCCGGGTGCAGCCGCGCAGATCGAGCCGGACGCCGTTCGCCAGATCCTCGCGGTGACCGATTTCAGCCCGACCTTCCGTGCGATCGCCCAGCAGTGCACCCTCGAACTCGTCAACGAGGCGCATCGGCTTCTGGTCACCGAGGGACCGGGCCCGGTCTGTTCGCGACGTGACAATGTGCATGAATCTCGCCCACGGCGACGCAGCGCGGGGTGGCCTGAAGATCATCGGTTACCCGGTCGGTGCGACGTCGGCTGGCCCGATATCGTGCACAAGTCACGCCTGACTGTCCGCAACGGTGCCGAGGCGGCCGCTCGCCATTCCGACCCTCTCGGCATCGGGTCGCACTGCCGAAAGGTGATGGCACCCCTGCCTCGACCATCGCGCCCCGGTTCGAGGCGGCGCGGCGCATGAGCTTTCCTGCGGCGGTTGCGGCGAAGTTGCCGACCTGTCTTGGTGTCCATGGCCCGGGCGGCGCCCCGCCGGTTCGGCCCGATCTCTGGGTCACGGCGGCCGGCATCGCGATGGGCGGCGAATTTCCGGTTCCTGTCCGGATGGGAGTTGCCATCGAGGCGTTCGACGAGCCGCCCGCGACCCTGCCGATCACCGTGGCAGCGATCGGGCTTGCGGCGTTCAACGGGCACGAGATCGTCATGCCGCGGATGCGGATGCCGTGGACGGAGGCAATAACCATGCCGGGCGCTCGTGCGGATGCTGCTGGACGGCGATCACGTCTTTCGCGACGGTGACACGGCTGGACAGTCGGCCGAGGACGCGATCTGCCGGGGACTGGCGCAGGCCGCGGCCGACCGGTGGGATGGATGTGCTGCGCATCAACCTTTGCGCCTTCAACGCGCAGCGGTCCCCCGCACGGCGAACCGGTCCTGCCCGCATCCTTGCGGGCGGCCCCCCCGTGACGTATATGCGCGGCAAAGGCGCGGCTGGCGGCCGGCGCTTATTCGGAGCATTCATGGCACGGCGGAAGAAGGTTTACGAGGGCAAGGCCAAGATCCTCTACGAGGGGCCCGAGCCCGGAACCCTGATCCAGTATTTCAAGGACGACGCGGTGGGGCAGACCGTCCAGCGGACCGGCCATGCCGACGGTCGCGGGGTGCTGAACAACCGTCTGTCCGAGTTCTTCATGGCGGGGCTGAACGCGATCGGGGTGCCCACGCATTTCATGAAGCGGATCAACATGCGCGAGCAGCTGATCCGCATGGCCGAGATCGTGCCGCTTCTGGTCGTGGTGCGCAACTTCGCGGCGGGCGATCTGTCCAAGCGGCTGGGGATCCCCGAAGGCACGGCGCTGCCCCGTCCGATCGTCGAGTTCTATTTCAAGGATGCCAAGCTCGGGAACCCACTGGTGACCGAGGAGCATGTCATCGCCTTCGGCTGGGCCAGCCAGCAGGACCTGGACGACATGGTGGCGCTGGCGCTGCGTGTGAACGATTTCCTGTCCGGCGTGATGCTGGGCGTCGGGGTCCGGCTTGCCGATTTCCGCATCGAGGTGGGCCGGATCTGGGAAGGCGACTTCATGCGGCTCATCGTCGCAGACGAGATCAGCCCTGACAGCTGCCGGTTGTGGGATCTGCGCCAGCCCGAGGGGGCAGACCGCGATCCCTTGCCGCGCGACGTGGCGCCGCTGGGCGACGTGCACGCCGAACTTGCCCGCCGGCTGGGGGTCCTGCCCTCGAACGTCACCCATGCCCACAAACCGACGCTGATAAACTGAAGGATCCGGCGATGAAGGCGCGCGTGCATGTGATGCTGAAGGACGGTGTGCTGGATCCGCAGGGCGAGGCGGTGCGCCATGCGCTGGGGGCGCTCGGGTTTTCCGGGGTTCAGTCGGTGCGTCAGGGCAAGGTGATCGAGCTCGACCTGGCGGCGACCGATCGTGCCGCGGCCGAGGCCGAGGTGCGCGCGATGTGCGAAAAGCTGCTCGCCAATACGGTGATCGAGAAATACGCGGTCGAGATCGTGTGATGCGACCTGGCAGGGGGCGCCCGTCGGCAGGTCGGTCGTGATCGCGGCAACGATCCTGGCCACCGCGGTCCTTCTGGCCGCTTCGGTCGGGATCTGGCGCAACCTGCCGCTGATCGGCGGAATGGCGGTTCCCATCGTGCTCTGGGTCGGGGGCAGCGTGCTCTATCTTCTTGTCACGCCCGAGGCGGACGTGCCGGCAGGCCGTGCCGAGCTTCTTTTCATTGCGAACGTCTTTCTTGCCTTCCTCTGGGTATGTCTGGTCGCGCTGGCGCTCGTCGCGCACAGCCTGCGGGGGCAGCCGGGGAAGGACGACCGGGGCTCCGGCGCGCCTTGACGCCTGGGTGCGGTCCGGGCTTGATGCCCGCACCAGCCGGGAGTGAGCCATGCGCGCAGCGGTCCTTCGCCACTACAACGCCGACCTGATGATCGAGGTCGTTCCCGATCCGGTCTGCGAACCCGACGGGGTGATCCTGCGGGTCGAGGCCTGCGGCATCTGCCGGTCCGACTGGCACGGCTGGACCGGCGAGCATCCGCGGGTCAAGCCGGGGCAGATCCCCGGCCACGAATACTGCGGCGAGGTGGTCGAGTCCGGGCCGCTGGCGCAGTGGAAGCGGGGCGACCGGGTGATCGCGCCCTTCCTGCTGGCCTGCGGCACCTGTCCGGCCTGCCGGTCGGGCCATTCGAACACCTGCGCCGACCAGCGCCTGCCCGGATTCGGCGAGCCCGGTGCCTTTGCCGAATATGTGTCGGTGCCGCATGCCCACAACCTTGCGCGCCTGCCCGACAGCCTGTCGCCGGTGCTGGCCGCCGCGCTGGGCTGCCGGGTGACGACCGCCTGGCATGCGCTTACCGGGCGGGCCGCATTGCAGCCGGGCGAATGGCTGGCGGTGCACGGGACCGGTGGGATCGGGCTTTCCTGTCTGATCCTCGGCCGGGCGATGGGGGCGCGGGTGGTCGTGGTCGATGTCGTGCCGGAAAAGCTGGCCCATGCCCTGTCGCTCGGCGCCGAGGCGGCCTTCGACCCCCGCGAGGGGAATGTCGCGGAACGGATCCGCGACATCACCGGCGGCGGTGCCCATGTCAGCATCGAGGCTTTGGGCATTCCGGCCACCACCAACGGCTCGATCGCCTGTCTGCGCCCGCTTGGCCGGCACGTGCAGGTCGGCATGCCGGTCGGCCATACGGCCCGGATGGAGATCGACATGAACGCGGTCTACATGAAGAACCTGGCATTGTTCGGCACCCGCGGCATGCCGGCCTGGCGCTATCCATCGCTTCTGGGCCTGATCGAATCCGGGCGGGTCGATGTCCGGCCCCTGGTCGCGCGCGAGATCGGCCTGTCCGGCGCCTCGGCCGAACTGCGCGCCTTCAACGGCCCGACACCGCCCGGGGTCGCGGTCATCACCGACTTCGCAGCGTGAGGGCTCAGCCCGCCCGGTCGATCCGGGTGGAGAGATGGATCAGGCTTTCCGACGACCGCACCCCGTTCAGCGCGCCTATCCGGTCCAGCGCGGCGTCGAGCGATGCGGTGGTCGGGGCCGAAAGTTGCAGCAGCAGGTCGAACCGGCCCGAGGTCGTGTGCGCCGTCTCGACCTCGACCATGGCCTTGAGCGCCGACAGGATCGCGCCCTGGCTCCGCGGCTCGATGGTCAGAAGGACGCTGGCGCGGATCCGTCCGCTGCGCGCGGCCTCGCCCAGCTTTACCGTATAGCCCGCGATCGTTCCCGTGCTTTCCAGCCGTTCCAGGCGTGCCTGAACGGTCGATCGGGCCAGCCGCAACCGGCGCGCGAGAGTGGCAACCGACATGCGCGCATCGGCGGTCAGGAGGTTCAGGATCGTGCGGTCGGTGTCGTCCAAGGGTCACACCTGCGTTATGTTTGTTGGTTTCGGCATAATAACGACAGTGCGCTGCATTTCCACTCTTTCGCCAGTCATTCTTCGGGTCCATATGCGCGGTCCGTTTACAGGAAAAGGGCGGCTCATACGCACCTGGCCTGGTTGGATGAAACGCATGCGCGCGTTCCCCAACCCGTTCGCCGGGGCAAGGACCTGCGTTCTGTTGGCACGAAGGAAGGACGACGCCGATGGGACTGACAAAGACGATCTGGGCCACCCCCGCCGAACATCTGGCTCATGCCCAGCCGGAAAATCCGGTTCTGTACTTCGCGCCCGGCGTCCTGCAGGACACGGCGCGGCGCTTCATCGACGGCTTTCCCGGGCTTGTTACCTACGCGGTGAAGTCGAACCCCGACGAGGTGGTGATCGAGAACCTCGCCGCGGCCGGCGTGCGTGGCTTCGACGTGGCCAGCCCGGCCGAGATGCTGATGATCCGTCGCCTCGCACCGGAGGCCGCGCTGCACTACAACAACCCGGTCCGTTCGCGGTCCGAGATCGCGACCGCGGTCGCGCTCGGCGTCCGGTCCTGGTCGGTGGACAGCCACAGCGAGCTGGCCAAGCTGGTCGAGATGGTCCCGGCCGAAGCCTGCGAGATCTCGGTCCGGTTCAAGCTGCCGGTCGCGGGCGCGGCCTACAACTTCGGTGCCAAGTTCGGCGCGAGCGCCGAGAAGGCTGCGGACCTGCTGCGGACCGTTGCAGCGGCGGGTTTCGTGCCGTCCCTGACCTTTCACCCCGGCACCCAGTGCACCGATCCGGCGGCATGGGACCAGTATATCCGCACCGCGGCGCGGATCGCGGCAGAGGCCGGCGTGCGCATCGCCCGGCTGAACGTCGGCGGCGGGTTCCCGTCGCATCGCCGCGCCGGCGAGGCGCCGGCGCTCGAGGCAATCTTCGCACTGATCGACCGCGTGACCGGCGAAGCCTTCGGCACCTCGCGGCCGGCGCTGGTGTGCGAGCCGGGGCGCGGCCTCGTGGCCGATGCCTTCACCCTGGCTGCCAGGGTGAAGGCAGTGCGCGACGACGAGCATGTGTTCCTGAACGACGGCGTCTATGGCGCGCTGGCCGAACTGCCGCTGATCGGTGCCACCACCCGGATCGAGGCAGTGTCGCCCGAGGGCAACCGCCGCGACGGCCCGACCATGCCGCGCATCGTGTTCGGTCCGACCTGCGATTCCGTTGACCGGCTGCCTGGCGAGGTCGATCTGCCGGCCGATCTGGCCGAGGACGACTATGTGCTGTTCCACGGTCTCGGAGCCTATTCGACGGCGACCAACACCCGGTTCAACGGGTTCGGGCAGCTGGGCATCGAGACTGTCCTGGCGCTGGGCTGAGGCCTGCACCCCGGCTGGACAGCCCGGCCGGGGGCGTTACGCTGGCCCCCGGAATCACGGGGGACACGATGAACTTCGGACGGGCGCAGGGCGGGCGGGACGAGGACGCGCGGTTCCTGACGGGAACGGGGCGCTATGTCGATGACATTGCCCCGCCGGGCGCGCTGCACGCCGTGTTCCTGCGCGCGCCCCATGCCCATGCGGAGATCGCGCGCCTCGACGTGCGGGCTGCCGGTTCGATGCCGGGTGTGCGGCTGATCCTGACCGCCGACCTGCTGGAACAGGCCGGTGTCGCGCTGGGCATGCGCGGCGCCCGGCTGACCAACCGCGACGGCAGCCGGGCGGCCGGACCCGAACGCCCGGTGCTTGCCCGCGGCAGGGTGCGGTTTGTCGGCGAGCCGGTTGCCTGCATCGTCGCCGAAACCCTTGCGCAGGCGCGCGACGCGGCAGAGGCGATCGCGGTCGATTACGACGAACGCCCGGCGAAGCTCGACCTGGCGCCGGGGGGAGAGCAGCTGCATGCGGAGGCCCCCGACAACATCGCCTTCGACTGGGAGACCGGCGATGCCGCAGCCACCGATGCGGCCATGGCGGCGGCGGCCCATCGCATTTCGCTTCGGGTGGCCGACAACCGCATTGCGGTCGCTTCGATGGAGCCGCGCGGCTGTTTCGCCGAATGGGACGGGGCGCGGCTGCATCTGTGCGTGAACGGCCAGGGGGTCTGGAACCAGAAGGCGCAGCTGTGCGCGCAGCTGGGGCTTTCTCCCGGGGCGGTCCGGGTGACCAATCCCGATGTCGGCGGCGGCTTCGGAATGAAGGCCATGGCCTATCCCGAATATGTCGTCGTCGGTCAGGCCGCGCGGATGCTGTCCCTCCCGGTCCGCTGGATGTCCGACCGGACCGAGGCGATGCTGACCGACAATGCCGGCCGCGATCTGGTGTCCGAGGTCGAGCTGGGCTTCGATGCCGGGCTGCGGCTGGTCGCCTATCGCGTGAGCAGCCTGGCGAACCTCGGGGCCTACAACTCCCAGTTCGGCCAACCCATCCAGGCAGAGATGTTCGCCAAGGTCCTGACCGGGGTCTATGACATTCCCGCCGCGCATCTGCGGGTACGCGGCATCTACACCAATACGACCCAGGTCGATGCCTACCGTGGTGCCGGCCGGCCCGAGGCGATCCTGGCGCTCGAACGAGGGATGGACCATGCCGCCCGTGTTCTCGGGGCCGATCCGTTCGACCTGCGCCGGCGCAGCATGATCCGCCGCTTTCCCTACCGAACCGCCACCGCCGAGAGCTATGACTGCGGCGACTTCCCCGCGCTGCTGGACCGGGTGCATGCCGAGGCCGATGTCGCCGGGTTCCCCGGGCGCTGCGCGGAAAGCCGGGCGGCGGGACGACTGCGCGGCATGGGCCTTGCGGTCTATATCGAGGCGATTCTCGGCGATCCGTCCGAGGCCGCCGAAATTGCCTTCCACCCTGACGGGTGGGTGACGCTTGCGGTCGGCACCCAGTCGAACGGGCAGGGGCACGAAACGGTGTTTGCCCGGTTCCTCGCCGCCCGCAGCGGGATCGCCCCAGGATCGATCCGGGTGGTGCAGGGGGACAGCGACCGGATCTCCACCGGGGGCGGCACCGGGGGGTCGCGCTCGGCCACGGTGCAGACCAACGCCACGATTGCCGCGCTCGACATGGCAGTGTCCGGCTTTGCCCGGTTCCTTGCGCCCGACTACGGAACGGTTCCGACCTTCGGGGACGGGGTGTTTTCCGCGGCGGGTTCCAACCTGCGCCTGACCCTTCAAGAGGCGGCCGAAAGGGCACGCGCCGCGGGACGCATCGACCTGCTTCAGGTCCGGGCCGAGGCCCGCCTGCGCGGCCGGTCCTACCCCAACGGCGCGCATCTGGCCGAGGTCGAGATCGATCCCGAGACCGGGGCGCTGTCGCTTGCGCGCTACACGACGGTCGATGACTTCGGCACCCTGCTTGCGCCGCAACTGGTCGCCGGTCAGGTCCATGGCGGGATCGCCCAGGGCGCCGGGCAGATCCTGCGCGAACAGGTCGTCCACGATGCGACGGGCCAGCTGCTCACGGCGTCGTTCATGGACTATGCGATCCCGCGCGCCGATGATCTGCCGATGTTCCGTACTGCCGCCGCGCCCGTTCCATCGGCGATGAACCCGCTCGGCATGAAGGGCTGCGGCGAGGCCGGAACGGTCGGTGCGCTGGCCGCCTGCGCGAATGCCGTGGCCGATGCCCTGTTCCGTGCCGGTGCGCTGCTGCCCGATCCGCCCTATACCCCGCTGCGGCTCTGGTCCTCACTGAGGGAGGTCCGCCACGCCCCGCCTGCGTGACATATTCGCCTGGCTCAGCCGCCGCCGGGTCGAGGCGGCCAGTCCCGAACCGCCGCCCTCGGCCGCCGGGACGATCCATGTCGTGCTGCTGGACGGCACCATGTCCACGCTGGAGCCGGGCGAGGAAACCAATGTCGGCCTGACCTTCCGGTTGCTCGGCGAGATCCGGCGGGAGGCCCGGCTGTCGCTGTTCTACGAGCCCGGGTTGCAGTGGCATGGCTGGCGGCGCGCAAGCGAGGTCGCGGCCGGGCGCGGCATCAACCGCCAGATCCGCCGCGCCTACGGCTTTCTGGCCAGCCGCTATCGACCGGGGGACAGGATCTATCTGTTCGGCTATTCGCGCGGTGCCTATGCGGTCCGGTCGCTCGCCGGGCTGATCGACCGGATGGGCCTGATCCGCCGCGACGAGGCGACCGAACGAGCGATCCAGCTCATCTACCGCCATTATCAGGCCGACCCGGACAGCGCCGCGGCCCAGCGGCTGCGACGGCGGCTTTGCCACCCCGAGGCGCAGATCGAGATGGTCGGGGTCTGGGACACGGTCAAGGCGCTCGGGCTGCGTCTGCCGGTGGTGTGGAAGTTCTCGGACGTGAACCACCGGTTCCACAACCACCAGCTGGGCGCCTCGGTCCGTCGCGGCTATCACGCGCTGGCGCTGCACGAGACGCGCGAGGTCTTTGCGCCGGTGATGTGGGAATCGCGGCCCGGATGGGAGGGGCACGTCGAACAGGTCTGGTTCCGCGGCGCACATGGCGACGTGGGCGGGCAGCTGGGCGGTTTCCACCCGGCGCGGCCGCTGGCCAACATCCCCTTGGTCTGGATGCTGGACCGGGCCGAGGCGACCGGACTGCCGCTGCCTGCCGGCTGGCGCGGGCGCTTTCCGACCGACCCGGCGGCGCCGATGGTCGGCACCTGGCGCGACTGGGGCAAGATCTTCCTGCTGCGCCGGCGTCGCGTGGTCGGTCGCGACCCGTCCGAGCGCATCCATCCGACCGCGCTGCCGGTTCCGCCTGCCGACCCGCATGCGGCCGATCCGCTGGGCGGCACCTTCGGGAAACCGTGAAGGGAGAGCCGCGATGACGGGACCGCTGGATGGCGTGCGGATCATCGAGATGGCGGGGCTTGGGCCCGCGCCCTTTGCCGGCATGGTGCTGTCAGATCTCGGCGCGCAGGTGCTGCGCATTCATCCCCGGTCGGACCGGGGCGATCTGCCGTCGATCAACACCCGGTTCGATGTCCTGGCGCGGGGGCGCGACGCGGTCCGGATCGACCTGAAGGACCCGCGCGGGCGGGGCCTGCTGGAAGATCTGGCGGCGGGGGCCGATGCCCTGATCGAGGGTTTCCGCCCCGGGGTCATGGAACGCCTCGGCCTCGGGCCGGATGTGCTCTGCACCCGCAACCCGCGGCTGGTCTATGGTCGCATGACCGGCTGGGGGCAGACGGGGCCGCTTGCGGATCGTGCGGGGCATGACATCAACTACATCGCCTTGTCCGGCGTTCTCGATGCGATCGGGGAGGCGGGGCGCGCACCGGTGCCGCCGCTGAACCTGCTGGGGGATTTCGGCGGCGGCGGGATGCTTCTGGCGACGGGGGTGCTGGCCGCTCTGGTCGAGGCCGGGCGCAGCGGCCGGGGGCAGGTGGTCGATGCGGCGATGGTCGATGGTGCGGCGCTTCTGTCCGCGATGATCTGGGGGCTGCGCGCCGCCGGGGCCTGGGGCGGCGGGCGCGGCGGGAATTTCCTCGACGGCGGCGCGCATTACTATGCCACCTATGCCTGCGCGGATGGTCGGCATGTGGCCGTGGGCGCGATCGAGCCGCAGTTCCGGGCGGCGCTTTACGCGGGCCTGGGTCTGACACCCGGATCCGCAGCGGAAGAGGAGGATCCGGCGCAGTGGCCCCGGCTGCGCGACCGCATCGCCGCGGTGTTCCGCACACGGCCCCGCGACGCATGGGCGGCGCGGTTCGAGGGCACAGATGCCTGCGTCACCCCGGTTCTGGACTGGGACGAGGCGACGGCGCATCCGCACAATGTCGCCCGCGGCACCTTCGTGGCGGGCGACCGCCTGACCCAGCCGCGCCCTGCGCCGCGCTTCTCGCGCACACCTTCGCGGATGCCCGACCCGGCCGGCACGCCCTTTGCCCCGGACCCTGCGGTGCTGGGGCGCTGGGGCATCGCGGCCGAGAGGATCGACGCGCTGCGAGAGGGTGGCGTCATCTGACGTCCGTCAGAGCCGCAGCGTCAGCCGCCCGCCGTCGCGGGACCGCGAGCAGCAGGCGATGATCCGGGTTCCGGCGGCCCGCTCGGCGGCGGTCAACACCCGGTCGCGGTGGTCGATCTCTCCTGCCAGAACCTCGATCGCGCAGGATCCGCAGAGACCCTCCTCGCAATCGCTGGCGATGTCGATGCCGGCAGCGCGCAAGGTCTGAAGAAGCGTCCGGTCGGCCGGCACGGCGAGACGCAGCGCCGAGTCGGCAAGTTCCGCCTCGAAGGGCTGCGCATCCGCGGGGGCCGCCGGGCTGGCCGGGGCGAAATGTTCGATCCGCAACCTCAGGTCCGGCCGCGCGGCGGCAAGTTCCGAGAGCGCATCGAGCAGCCGCGCCGGTCCGCAGGCCGCGATCAGGGTGCCCGGGACGGCGGATGCGATCAGCCGGTCCGGGTCGAGCCGCGTGCCCTCTTCCGAGACGTGAAGATGCAACGCCCCCGGATGGTCGCGTTGCAATCGGTCGAGGAAGGCCATCCCGGCGCGGTGCCGCCCGCAGTAATGCAGCACGTAGTCGGCACCCTCGGCGCGCAGGCGGTCGGCCATGGCGAGGATCGGGGTGATGCCGATGCCCCCCGCGATCAGGATCACCGGTGCGGTCGTGCGGTCGAGCCGGAAGTGGTTGCGCGGGCCGCGGGCGGCGATCGCGAGGCCCGGCCGGAGGTTCTCGTGCAGCCACCGCGACCCGCCGCGCCCCGTCTCCTCGCGCAGGATTGCGATGCGCCACCGGCCGGCATCGGCAGCATCGCCGCACAGCGAATAGCGGCGGGTGTCGCCCGAGGGCAGGACGAGGTCGAGATGCGCGCCCGGCGTCCAGTCGGGCAGGGGGGTGCCGTCGGCCGCGCCCAGCAGGACGCCCATCACCCCGGGAGCTTCCTCGCGCGTGTCGATCACCCGCAGCTGCCGGACCAGCGTCCGCGTATCCGGGGCGCCCACGGCAAAGTCCAGCGCCGGGCGGGTCCGGCGCGGATTGAGCGCCGGATCCCAGCGGACATGCAGCGCCTCGGGCCCCCGGAAGGCCAGGTTCGGCAGGAAGCTCGCGCGCTGGTCGGGCACCAGCTCCATGTGCGGCAGCCTGCGCGTGACTTCTTCCAGCATGATGCGGATTTCCATCCGGCCGAGGTTCTTGCCCATGCACTGATGCGCCCCGTAGCCGAAGGTCAGGTGCTCGGCCGCGTTGTCGCGCCAGAGATCGACCGCATCGGGGTTCTCGAACCGGCGCGGGTCGCGGTTCGCGGTGGCGATCAGCAGATAGAGCCGCCCGCCCGCGGGGATCCCGACACCGCCGACGGTTGCCGCCCGGGTCGCGATCCGCCGCCATCCGATCGTCGCGCCGGAATGGCGCAGGCATTCCTCGACCGCGTTCGGGATCAGCCCGGGGTCGGCACACAATGCGCGCCACGCGGACCTGTCGCCCAGCAGGTGGCGGAAGGCGTTGGTGGCCGAAAGTGCCGTGGTCTCGTGCGCTGCGACGATGATCGCCATCATCATCGAATGCAGGAAATTGTCCGTCACCACATGGGGATGGCTGCGGTTCTTCGCAATCATGTCGAACATCCAGCCATGCCCGCCGGGCTGCGCGCGCATCCGCCTCAGCACCTCGCCGGAATAGGTCCAGAAGCGGCCCACCGCCTCGGCCACGGCGATCTGTTCCTCGGGTCTAGGGTAGCCCCATGTGTTGACCGTATGAGCCACCGAGAAGCGGCGGAGCTTGTTGGCATCGTCCTCGGGCACGCCGAGGAAATGCAGCGCCACGGTCAGCGGCACGTCCCAGAGCAGATCGCGCACCAGATCGGCCTCGCCCCGGGGCGCCATCGCGTCGATCCGGTCCCGCACCAGCCGGCGCACCATCGGCGCATGCGCCGCCAGCCGATCCGGCGCGAAGGCGTCCAGCAGAAGCCGGCGGCGTTCCATGTGCACCGGCTCGTCCTCGTTCACCAGCGTCCGCCGCAGGTCGAAGCCGTGGCGCGCAAGGATCGCCTGCGCCTCGGGCGGCGTCGGGCTGAGCTTTTCCAGCGCGTTTGCCGGCGAGAAGGTGATCGGGTCGCGGAACACTTCCTTGATGTCGGCATGCCGGGTCACCACCCAGTGGCCCATCGCCTCGCTGAAGAACACCGGTTCGTCCTCGCGTGCCCAGGCCATGCTGCCGTAGGGGTCCGCCTGAAAGGCAGAGGAGAAGGGGTCGAAACCCCGGGCACGGTCCGAGAAGGGGCAGCGGGCGACAGGGGGCATGGCGGGGCTCCGCGAGAGGGGTGCAGGATAGCGGCACGGGTGGGCAGGGTGCAAGTTCGCCCCGGTTTGCGCCCCGCCGGCACCCATGCTAGGCGGCGGCCCGAGGGCGTTCGGGGTCGCGGGCATGTTCCACTTGGCGGAGGAGACCGAAGGCGACTGGTGGGAGGTCGAAGCGCTCTACGACCTGTGTTTCGCACCGGGGCGCGAGGCGCTGTCGTCCTACCGGCTGCGGGACGGGGTGGCCCCGGTGGCGCCCCTGTGCCTGACCTTGCGCGACGGGCATGGCCAGCTGGCCGCCGCGATCCGCTACTGGCCGGTGCAGGTGGGCGACCGCCCGACGCTGCTGCTCGGGCCGGTCGCGGTGCACCCGACCCGGCAGGGAGAGGGGCTTGGCGGGCTGCTGATCCGCGAAAGCCTGGCCGAGGCGCGGCGGCTGGGGTGGGAACGGGTGATGCTGGTGGGCGATGCGCCCTATTAC
The DNA here is from genome assembly GCA_046295655.1 of Gemmobacter sp. Classification (GTDB taxonomy): domain Bacteria; phylum Pseudomonadota; class Alphaproteobacteria; order Rhodobacterales; family Rhodobacteraceae; genus JBKBMT01. The sequence continues at coordinate 47,600 of JBKBMT010000015.1, forward strand.
CGCCGCTTCGGCTTCGAGAAGCTCGACGGGGTCCGGATGCCGCCGCCGACCAACCCGGACCGGGTGCTTGGCCTCGCATTGACGCCCGACGCCTGGCAGGGGGTGGCGGGAACGGTCGAAAAGGCGCGCGCCTGAACCATTGCGCGGGGTCGTGATCCTTCCCATGTTGCGGAGATGGACCAGACGGCGCACCCTGTCCCCGCCCTGCACCCGCCCCTGCCCGTGGCAGAGGTGGCGGCGCTGGCCGCGCGCTATCGCCGCGCGAACAGCGGCGTCATGGCGATGCTCAACCGCATCGGAACCCGGGCCGAGGCGCAGATGGCGGCCTTGCCGGCCGAGTTGCACGGCCGCGTGCTGGCGACGACGGAATCGGCGCTGTCGGCGGCCTACGGGCTTGCCGGGCTCGGGGCCGCGCTGCCGCCCATGGGCCAGCGCGGGGCAATGGCGCTGGCGGTGGGCACCGGTGCGGTGGGCGGCTTCGGCGGCATGGCGACGGCGGTCGCCGAACTTCCCGTGACCGTGACGCTGATCCTGCGGGCGATCCGCGAGGTCGCGGCCGAGCACGGATTCGACCCCGAGGAACCGGCGATGCGGCGCGAAACCCCGAGGGTTTTGGGGGCCCGCAGTCCTATGGCAGCCGACGACGGGGTGAACAGCGCCTTCATCGGGGCGCGGCGGACGCTGACCGGTCCGGCGTTGCAGCGGATGATCGCCATGGTGGCGCCGCGTCTCGCGGCGACGCTCGGCCAGAAGCTTGCGGCGCAGGCGGTGCCGGTTCTGGGCGCGGTGGCAGGGGCAGGGCTGAACGCGGCCTACATGCGCTATTTCCGCGAGATGGCGGCGGTGCGGTTCGGGCTGCTGCGGCTGGCGCAGCGGCACGACCCGGTCGAGGTGCTGGCGGTGTTCCGCGCCGAGGCGGCGCGGGACGTGACGCGGGGCCGCGGCCCCGGCGCATGACAAGCCCCGCCCCAAGCGGCCGGCGAAGCGCAGAGTTAAGTTGCCGCCCCCAACCCCCCCCACACCGCGG
>JBKBMT010000016.1:0-47345 GCA_046295655.1 Gemmobacter sp.
CTGTGCATTGCAGGTGCAAGAGTCGATATACCTGCTTGACTTCCAGAAGGTGCAGGGGGACGCCTTCTCCTTCATGTCCCACTGCTCCCGCATCATCATCGATCTGCAGCGTGGCCTCAGCGCCCGCGCCGCCGCCGGGTCGGACAGGTCGGCGGGATGGGGCGTGGCGCCGGTCGCGCGCGCGGTCCCGGCCAGCCCCTCGGCGTCGATGTCGGTGGCGTGCACCCTGGCGCCCTCGGCCGCGAAGGCCGCGGCGATGGCCCGGCCGATCCCCTGCGCGGCGCCGGAGACCAGCACGGTGCGGCCGACGAAGCGGCTCATGCGGTCAGCGCCCGGAAGGTTTCGGGCGACTGCGGGCGCCGACCTTCCTCGATGTCGTGAATCAGCCCGACCAGCCGGCGCAGCACGGGCACCGCGACCCCCGCCTCCTCGGCCAGATCGCAGATGATGCCGATCTGCGCATCGACCTCGGTCCGCCGCCGGCGCACCGCCAGGTCGCGCCAGATGCCCGAATGGGTCTTTGCGGTGTGGCGGTTGAATTCCGCCAGGGCCGCGACCGAGGCCATGGCCGCGCCCTCGGGCGCGCCGGGAAGGAAGGCGTCGGGGTCGAAGCCGTTGAACCCCCGCGGCGCGACCCCCCGTGCCGCCGCGACCGCCATCACCTCGCGCCCCAGTTGGGCCAGCACCGGCGCGCGTTCCGGGTCGGCGAAGTTGTCCGCCATCGACTCGTCGGTCAGCGCGGTGGCGAACAGCATCGCGCCATAGCCCAGCTTGCCCCACAGATACGACCAGATGTCGTCGGTCAGTTCCGCCTGCGGCTCGAAGATCTGCAACAGCCGGTGCATCTCGCGGGTGCGGTCCCGCGTGGTGCCGTCGATCTCGCCCACCACCACCGCGGCGCGGTTGCCGAACAGGATCTCGCCGGGTCCGTGCCAGTCGGCGCCGAAGTTGACGAAGGCGCCCATGGTCCGGGCCTCGCCGGCGATCCGGGCGATGGTCAGTTCGTTCAGGCCGTTCTGCGCCGACAGCACGAAGCCGTCGGGCGCCAGATGCGGCAGCAGCATCTGCATTGCCGCCCCGGTGTGCTGCGCCTTCACCGCCAGCACGATCCGCCGGAAGCTGCCGCGCAGCTCGTCCGGCGTCGCGGCCGGGACCGTGACGCGGAACTCCTCGACCGGGCCGAAGACGTGCAGCCCCCCGGTGCGGCAGGCTTCGACATGCGCCGCCTCGGTATCGACCAGCAGCACCGGCTCGCCCGCCCGTGCCCAGTATGCGCCCAGCGTGCCGCCGATCGCCCCGGCGCCCCAGATCAGGATCGGCTCGGCCATGGTCCCTCCAGTGCGGCGCGGGTTTCCTCGACGCCCGTGGCCCACAGCGCCAGCATCTGCGCATCCTCGACCTGCCAGGGCCCGCCGAAACTGCCGTCGCCCAGCATCGCGCGCGCCGCCTCGGGCGCCAGCGCCTTCAGCGCCTCGACATCGACCACCGGCTTGCGGCCCGCGGGGGCCGGGGCATGGGCCAGCCGGGTCCAGGGAAAGTTCTCCATCCAGCCGGCATGGGTGCCCTCGGCCTCGATCTCGCGCACCTTGGCAAGGGTTCTGGGCGCCGCCCACCAGTTGTGGAACCGGATCGACAGATGCGGCCGCTCGGCCATCAGTTCCTGCGCCAGCGCGCCCACCGGGGCATTGCCGCCGTGGCCGTTGACGATCAGGATGCGCCGGAACCCCGCCCGGTCCAGCGAGGCGACCACGTCGCGCACCACCGCCAGCAGCGTCTCGACGCGCAGGCTGACGGTGCCGGGATAGGCATTGAAGTAGGGCGCAAGGCCATAGGGGATGACCGGAAAGACCGGCAGGCCCAGCGGCTCGGCCGCCTCCACCGCCACCCGTTCGGCCAGGATCATGTCCACGCACAGCGACAGCTGCGCATGCTGTTCGGTCGATCCGATGGGCAGGATGCAGCGGTCGTCGCGGGCGACCTGTGCGGCCACGTCGGCCCAGTTCATCTCGGCTATGCGCATGTCTCCTCCCGCGCCTCCTGGGCGATGTCCGCAGCCGCACGGTCCGCCGCCGCGGCGACGACGATCTTCGACAGCAACCTCGAAAGCGTGTCGCGCTCGGCCGCGGTCAGCACGTCGAGAAGCCGCGCCTCCTCGGCCACGAAGCGCGGCGCGGCCTCTTCCAGCAGCGCGCGGCCGGCGGCCGTCAGGCTCAGGATCTGCGCGCGGCGGTCTCCCGCATCGGTGCGCCGCGCGATCAGCCCGAGGCCCATGAGCTTCTGCACCGCACGGCTGAGCGTGTTCTGCGGAAAGCCGAAGGATATCGCGATGTCCCGCGCCAGCGCGTCGTCGCACAGGCCAAGCGTGTAGATCACCGCGAATTCGGGCCGCGACAGGCCCCAGCGTTCCCGCACCCATCCGTAAAGCGGCGTGTTGTAGCGCAGCGCGAGGAAGTTGAACCGGAACGACAGCCAGCACGGATTGCGCCACAGCTTCGCCTCGGTCACGGCATCCAGCCCCGGAACCGGCTGCGGATCGGGCGTCCAGACATCGGGGGCAAGCGACTGGAGGATATTGGTTGGCGGCATGGCTGCGGAATCATCTTGACGGATGCACTATCCGCGATCAACTTGGACAAAACAACTTCCGAATGGAAGCAGATTCCGGATGCACCCGGCACAAACAGGGAGACGGCACATGCACTTCAGTCGTATCACCGCGGCCGCGGTCGGTCTGTTGATCGGCGCGCAGGTCGCCTCGGCCCAGACGCTGACGCTCGGCGTCCGGGGCGGGCCGGAATCGATGGACCCGCACTATTCCGCCCTCGGCACCCATGCCGAGGCGATGAAGCACATCTTCGACACCCTGGTGTGGTCGGACGAGAACCTGCAGCTTGAACCCGGGCTTGCGGTCAGCTGGACGCCGCTGGACGAACTGACCTGGGAATTCCGGCTGCGCGAGGGCGTGACCTTTCACGACGGCAGCCCCTTCACCGCCGAGGACGTCAAGTTCTCGATCGAGCGCATCCCGGTCGTCACCGGCCCGACCACGATGGAGATCTACGTCCGCCGGGTGGCCGGCATCGAGATCGTGGACGATCACACGATCCGGCTGACCACCAACGCCCCCGCCGCGACCCTGCCCAACGACTTCGTGCGGCTGTTCATCGTCTCGCACAAGGCGGCGGCGGATCATTCCACGCCCGAGACGGCGGCCGAAGGCTTCAATTCCGGCCGGGCGACCATCGGCACCGGGCCGTTCAGATATGTCTCTTGGGAACCGAACGGCGATCTGGTGCTGGAACGGTTCGACGGCTACTGGCGCGGCCCGGCGCACTGGGAACGGGTGGTGCGCCGCGAACTGACCAACGACGCCTCGCGGCTGGCGGCGCTGCGGGCGGGTCAGGTCGATCTGGTCAACTATGTCTCGTCGGCCGACTACGTCGCGCTTCAGCGCGATCCGCAGGTCGAGGTCATCACCGCGCCCTCGGCCTATGTCATGAACCTCCAGCTCGACCAGCGCGAGGAAACGCCGATGGTGTTCGACCGGGCCGGCAACCGCATGGCCTCGAACCCGTTCCGCGATCCCCGCGTGCGCGAGGCGATCGACCTTGCCATCGACCGCGAGACCATGGTCGAGGTGGTGCTGGAGGGGCTCGGACGCCCGGCGAAACAACTGATGCCGGATGAATTCTTCGGCTCCTCCGCCAATATCCCCGACCCGGTGCACGACCCCGACCGCGCCCGCGCCCTGCTGGCCGAGGCAGGCTTCCCCGAGGGGTTCCGGGTCGCGCTCTACTGCACCAACGACCGGCTGCCGGGCGACGGCGCGATCTGCCAGGGGCTGGGCCAGATGTTCGCCCAGGTCGGGATCGACACCGAGGTGAACGCGATCAGCCGCACGATCTACTTCCCGGCCCAGGCCAACCGCGACTATTCGATCTTCATGAACGGCTGGGGCACGCTGACCGGCGAGGCATCCTATACGCTGGGCAGCCTTGCCCACAGCGACAATCCCGACCTGCGGCTGGGCGCCTTCAACCGCATCCTCTATTCCAACCCGGACGTGGACGCCGAGCTTCAGGCCGGCATCGGCGAGCTGGACGACGCCAAGCGGCGGGCGCATTTCGAACGGGCGATGGAGATGGTGGTGGCCGACCGTGCCTATATCCCGATCGTCAACCTCGAAACCGTCTGGGCCGCGCGCAAGGGCGTCGTGACCTACGAGGGCCGCGTGGACGAGGACACGCTGGCCTACTGGATCAAGCCTGCGAACTGAGCCTTCCTTCTTCCGGCGCCGTCCCGGTGCGGGCGGCGCCGGCTTGATTCAGGGACCCGAATGATCGGCTTCGTCATCCAGCGCGTGCTTCAGGCGATGGCCGTCATGCTGGCGATGTCGGTCATCGTGTTCGTGGGCGTCTATGCGATCGGCAATCCGATCGACGTGCTGATCCCGCCCGAGGCCCCGCAGGACCTGCGCGCCGCCACCATCGCCCGCTTCGGCCTCGACCGGCCGCTGCACGAACAGTATCTGCTGTTCCTGCGCAACAGCCTGCAGGGCGATTTCGGCCGGTCATTCATCTACAACATGCCGGTGCTCGAGCTGATCTTCTCGCGCCTGCCGGCGACGCTGGAACTTGCGCTGCTGGCGGTGCTCGGCGCCACGGTGATCGGCGTGCCGCTGGGCATGTATGCCGGCTACCGGCCCGACAGCCCGGTGGCCAGGGCGATCATGGCGGTGTCGATCCTCGGCTTCTCGGTGCCCACCTTCTGGGTCGGGCTGATGCTGATCCTGTTCTTCGCGGTCCACCTGCAATGGCTGCCCGCCGGCGGGCGGGGCGAGACGGTGATGCTGCTGGGCACGCGATGGAGCTTCCTGACCCGCGACGGCCTTGCGCATCTGGCCCTGCCGGCCCTGAACCTGTCGCTGTTCAAGCTCGCCATGATGATCCGCCTTGCCCGCGCCGGCACGCGCGAGGTGATGCTGACCGACACGGTGCGCTTTGCCCGCGCCGCCGGCCTGTCCGAAGGCACGATCCTGCGCCGCCACGTGCTGAAGCTGATCTCGATCCCGATCGTCACCGTGTTCGGGCTCGAACTCGGCTCTACCCTCGCCTTCGCGGTGGTGACCGAGACGATCTTCTCCTGGCCTGGGCTGGGCAAGCTTATCATCGATTCGATCACCCTGCTGGACCGGCCGGTGATGGTGGCCTACCTGATCCTCATCACAGCGCTGTTCGTCACCATCAACCTCGTGGTCGATCTCACCTATGCCGCGCTCGATCCGCGCATCCGGCGGGGGGCGGCGGTGTGAACCCGCGTCTCCGGGACTTCCTGGCCGAATTCGCCGAGAACCGGATCGCGCTGGCCGCCGCGGTGGTGGTGGCGGCAATCCTGGTCGCTGCGCTGCTGGCGCCGCTGATCGCGCCGCAGGATCCCTACGACCTGCGCGGCCTGTCGCTGCGCGATGCCCGCCGTCCGCCGGGGCATGTCGGGTCGGGCGGCTATGTGCACTGGCTCGGCACCGATGCGCAGGGGCGCGATCTGGTCTCGGCGATCCTCTACGGCCTCCGGCTGTCGTTGCAGATCGGGCTTCTGGCCGGGGCCATCGGCCTGGCGCTGGGGGCGACGCTGGGCATCGTCGCGGCCTATTTCGGCGGCCGGTTCGAGACCCTGGCCATGCGCATCATCGACCTGCAGCTGTCGTTCCCGGCGATCCTTCTGGCGCTGGTGCTGGTCGCGCTGCTCGGGCAGGGCAAGTGGCAGCTGATCGCCGCGCTGGTCGCGGCGCAATACGCCTATTTCGCCCGCACCGCCTATGGCGCGGCCAAGGCCGAGCGGCGCAAGGACTATATCGAGGCCGCCATGGCCACGCCGCTGTCGCACGGCCGGATCATCTTCCGCCACCTGCTGCCGAACTGCATGCCGCCGCTGATCGTCGTGGCCACGGTGCAGGTCGCCAATGCGATCGCGCTCGAGGCCACGCTGTCCTTCCTCGGCCTCGGCATGCCGGTCACCGAACCCTCGCTCGGCATGCTGATCGCCAACGGCTTCCAGTACATGATGAGCGGCCGCACCTGGATCTCGGTCTATCCCGGCATCGCGCTGATCGTGCTGATCGTCTCGATCAACCTGGTGGGCGACCAGATCCGCGACCAGACCAACCCGAGGCTCCGGCGATGAGCGTGCTGGAGGTCGAGGGGCTGACCACCGAGTTCCACACCCGCGCCGGGGTCGCCCGGGCGGTGGACGGGGTCGGTTTCGCCCTGGACCGGGGGCGTATCCTGGGGCTGGTCGGGGAAAGCGGGTCGGGCAAGTCCGTGACCGGCTTCTCGCTTCTGGGGCTGGTCGAGCCGCCGGGCCGGATCGTCGCCGGGTCGGTGCGGCTCGAGGGGCAGGAACTGGTCGGCCTGCCGCAGGGGCAGCTGCGCCGCCTGCGCGGCCGACGGATCGCGATGGTGTTCCAGGACCCGGCAATGACGCTGAACCCGGTGCTGACCATCGGCGCGCAGATGATACTGGCGCTCCGGGCGCACGAGCGGATCGGCACCGCCGCCGCGCGCAGCCGGGCGGCCGAGGCGCTGCGCCGGGTCGGCATCCCCTCGCCCGAGGCCCGGCTCGATGCCTATCCGCACGAATTCTCGGGCGGGATGCGCCAGCGGGTCGCCGTCGCCACCGCGCTGCTGCACCGGCCGGCGGTGATCGTGGCGGACGAACCGACCACCGCGCTCGACGTGTCGATCCAGGCCCAGATCCTCGCCGAGATGAAGGAACTGGCCCGCGCCGAGGGGCTGGCGCTGATCTGGATCAGTCACGACCTCGCCACCGTCTCCAGCCTCGCCGACCGGCTGTGCGTCATGTATGCCGGCCGGATCGTCGAGACCGGGCCGACGGCGGCGGTGCTGCGGGCGCCGCGCCACCCCTATACCCGCGGGCTGCTCGACAGCCTGCCGGCCACCGCCGCACCGGGCCAGGACCTGCGCCAGATCCCCGGCCAGGCGCCCTCGCTGCTCGCGCTGCCGCCGGGCTGCGCCTTCGCACCGCGCTGCCCCCGCGCCTCGGACCGCTGCGCCGCCCGGCCGCCGCTGGTCGCCGAAGGATCGCGCGCCGCCGCCTGCTGGCACCCGCTGGAGGCCGGGACGTGACCGCGCTCCTGTCGATGCGCGACATCCACCGCCGGTTCGCGCCGCCGCTGACCCTGGGCGACCGGATCGCGGCGCGTCTGGGCGCCGGGGTGGACACCCGGGCGGTGCGCGCGGTGGACGGCGTGTCGCTCGACATCGCCCGGGGCGAGGTGCTGGGGCTGGTGGGCGAATCCGGCTGCGGGAAATCGACGCTGGGGCGCATCGCGGCCGGGATCCTGCCGCCCTCGTCGGGGACGGTGACGCTGGACGGCGCGCCGGTGTGGCAGGGCGGGCGCAAGCGCACGACGCGGGTGCAGACCATCTTCCAGGACCCCTTCGCCAGCCTCGACCCCCGGATGCGGGTGGGCGAGACCATTGCCGAGGGGCCACTGGCCCACGGCCTTGTCACCCGTGCCGGCGCGCGCGCCTTCGTCGCCGGCTGGCTGACCCGGGTAGGGCTGGACGCCGCCTATGCCGACCGGCTGCCGCACCAGTTCTCGGGCGGCCAGCGCCAGCGCATCGCCATCGCCCGGGCGCTGGCCATGCAGCCCGATCTGGTGATCTGCGACGAACCCGTGGCCTCGCTCGACGTCTCGATCCAGGCCCAGATCATCAACCTGTTCCTGCGCCTGCGCCGCGAGCTCGGGCTGACCATGCTGTTCATCAGTCACGACCTGTCGGTGGTGCGCCACATCGCCGACCGGATCGCGGTGATGTATCTGGGCCGGATCGTGGAAACCGGGCCGACGGCGCAGGTCTATGCAGCGCCCTGCCATCCCTATAGCCGGGCGTTGCTGGCCTCGGTGCCGCAGCTGACGCTGGCCGACGATGCCGTGGTTCGGTTCACCACCATCACCGGCGAGATCCCCTCGCCCCTGGCGCCGCCGCCCGGCTGCCACTTCCACCCCCGCTGCCCGATCGCCGAGCCGCGCTGCCGCGCGTCCGTCCCGCCGCTGCGCGCCATGGGCGACGGCCGGCAGGCGGCCTGTTTCCTGGCCCGGCCGCCGGGCTGAGCACCGCGCGGGCGGTTCGGAAACCGCTCTCTGCCCGGAAAACAGGCATCGACCGGCGATCCGCCGCATTCCTGTGCAGACGGGCCCCGGTGGCGGCATGGTCGGTGCCGCCGCGATTGAGCGAAGGCGCGCTGCATGTCCAGTCTCGCGCAAGGACCGCAGCCCATGACCGCAACCGCAGCCCAGGACATCCGGCATCAGCGCAGCACCGGCGCGGCGCGGGTGGGTCTTGCGCTGCGCCACGGCATCGCGGCGGTCGCGACGCTGGAACAGACCGGCTGCGCGCGCGCCTTCGTGCTGCCCGGCCCGGAGGTGGTGTTCCTGAACACCGCCGGCGGACTGACCGGCGGCGACATGCTTTCGGCCGGGCTCGACATACCCGCCGGGGCGCGGGTCACGGCCACGACCCAGACCGCCGAACGGCTCTACCGCGCCGCCGGGGGCACGGCGCGGATCGCCGTCTCGGCCCGGGTCGGGGCGGGTGCACGGCTCGACTGGCTGCCGCAGGAAACGATCCTGTTCGAAGGCTGCCGCGCCCGCCGCCGGACCGAGATCGACCTCGGCCCCGGCGCCACCTGCCTGATGGCCGAGACGCTGATCCTCGGCCGCGCCGCCATGGGCGAGACGCCGCGCCGGCCCGATTTCCGCGACTGGCGCCAGATCAGCCGCGGCGGCGTGCCGGTGCATCTCGACCCGGTGGCGATCGGGCCCGGAACGCTCGGGCCCGGGCCGGCGGGAACCGATGGCGCGCGGGCGCTCGCCTCGGTGGTGCTGGTCGGCCCCGGGGCCGAGAATGCGCTGGGGCCGGTGCGGGCGCTGATGCCCTTCGACGGCGTGCGCGCCGCGGCCTCGGGCTGGGACGGGCGGCTGGCGGTGCGGCTGATGGCCGGCGACGGCTGGCCGCTGCGCCGCGCGCTGGCGGCGCTGCTGCGGCTTCTCTGCGGCCGGCCGCTGCCGCGCGTCTGGCAGGTCTGAGGGGAAACCGGATGTTCCTGACCCCGCGCGAGAAGGACAAGCTCATGGTCAGCCTCGCGGCCATCGTGGCGCGCGGCCGGCTGGCCCGCGGCGTGCCGCTGAACCATCCCGAAGCGGTGGCGCTGATCACCGATTTCGTCCTCGAGGGGGCCCGCGACGGCCGCAGCGTGGCCGATCTGATGGCCGCGGGCGCCCATGTCGTGACCCGCGACCAGTGCATGCCCGGCGTGCCCGAGATGATCGAGGCGGTGCAGGTCGAGGCGACCTTTCCCGACGGCACCAAGCTTGTGACCGTCCACCACCCGATCCGCTGAGGTTCCCATGCTCCGCCTGTCGCTGCCGCTTGCCCTTGTCCTCGCCGGACCCGCCGCGGGCCATACCGGACACCTGGACACCGGCCATTTCGTCTCGGGCCTGCTGCATCCGGTGCTCGGCAGCGACCACGTGCTGGCGATGCTCGCCGTCGGCCTCTGGGCGGCACTGACCGGGGGCCGCGCGGTCGTCGCCTATCCGCTGGCCTTCATGGCGGCGATGCTGGCCGGGGGGCTGCTGGGCGCGGGCGCGGCAGGGCCTGCGGCGGTGGAACCGGCGATCCTCGCCTCGGTCGTGGTCGTCGGGGCAGTCGTGGCGCTGGCGCTGCGGGCGCCCATGCCGGCGGCGCTGGCGCTGCTGGCGCCCTGCGGCATCGCCCATGGCTATGCCCACGGGCTCGAAGGCCCCGGCGGGGCCGGCTATGCGGCGGGCTTCCTGCTGACAACCGCGGCGCTGCACCTGGCCGGCATCGCGCTCGGCCGGATCGGGCCGCATGTGGCCCGGCTGGGGGGCGCCACCGTGGCGCTGTCCGGCGTCGCCCTGGCGCTGGCCTGAGCCGCGCCATGATCCCCGGACAGATCCTGCCCGCCGATGGCGAGATCGTGCTGAACGCGGAGGCGCCGGTCACGGTGCTGACCGTGGCCAACACCGGCGACCGGCCGGTGCAGGTCGGCAGCCATTATCATTTCGCCGAGACCAACCCCGCGCTCGCCTTCGACCGCGCCGCGGCGCGTGGCCGGCGGCTGGACATTCCTGCCGGCACCGCCGTCCGTTTCGAGCCCGGCCAGACCCGCGAGGTCCGTCTGGTGCCGCTCGGCGGCCGGCGGCGGGTGTTCGGGTTCCGCGGCGACGTGATGGGGGATCTCTGATGCCTCACGCCATCCCCCGCGCCGACTACGCCGCGATGTATGGCCCCACCACCGGCGACCGGCTCCGGCTGGGCGACACCGACCTGATCGTGGAGGTCGAACGCGACCTGACCATCTACGGCGAGGAGGTGAAGTTCGGCGGCGGCAAGGTGATCCGCGACGGCATGGGCCAGAGCCAGCTGCCCCGCGCCCGGGGCGCGATGGACACGGTCATCACCAATGCGCTGATCCTCGACCATACCGGCATCTACAAGGCGGATGTCGGCCTGCGCGACGGCCGCATCGCCCGGATCGGCAAGGCCGGCAACCCCGACACCCAGCCCGGTGTCGATGTGGTGATCGGCCCGGGAACCGAGATCATCGCCGGCGAGGGCCGGATCCTGACCGCCGGCGGCTTCGACGCCCATATCCATTTCATCTGTCCCCAGCAGGCCGAGGATGCGCTGCACTCGGGCATCACGACGATGCTGGGCGGCGGCACCGGCCCGGCGCACGGCACCCTCGCCACCACCTGCACGCCCGGCCCATGGCACATCGGCCGGATGCTACAGGCGCTGGACGGGATCCCGATGAACTTCGGCCTCGCGGGCAAGGGCAATGCCTCGGTCCCCGAGGCCTTGCACGAGATGGTGCGCGCCGGGGCCTGCGCGCTGAAGCTGCACGAGGACTGGGGCACCACGCCGGCCGCCATCGACTGCTGCCTGACCGTGGCCGAGGCCACCGACGTCCAGGTGATGATCCATACCGACACGCTGAACGAAAGCGGCTTCGTCGAAAGCACCCTTTCCGCCATAGGCGGGCGGACGATTCATGCCTTCCATACCGAGGGTGCGGGCGGCGGCCATGCGCCCGACATCATCAAGGTGGTGGGCGTGGCGAACATCCTGCCCTCGTCCACCAACCCGACCATGCCCTACACCGTGAACACGATCGAGGAACATCTCGACATGCTCATGGTCTGCCACCACCTCGACCGCCGCGTGCCCGAGGACGTGGCCTTTGCCGAAAGCCGGATCCGGCGCGAGACGATCGCCGCCGAGGACATCCTGCACGACATCGGCGCCTTCTCGGTGATCTCGTCCGACAGCCAGGCCATGGGCCGGGTGGGCGAGGTCATCACCCGCACCTGGCAGACCGCCCACAAGATGAAGCGGCAACGCGGGCGACTGCCGGGCGAGACCGGCGACAACGACAACCTGCGGGTGCGGCGCTACATCGCGAAATACACGATCAATCCCGCCATCGTGCACGGGATCGCCGCCCATGTCGGCTCGGTCGAGGTCGGCAAACGCGCCGATCTGGTGCTGTGGCATCCCGCCTTCTTCGGCGCCAAGCCCGAGATGGTGCTTCTGGGCGGGATGATCGCCATGGCGCAGATGGGCGACCCCAACGCCTCGATCCCGACGCCCCAGCCGATGCACGGGCGGCCGATGTTCGCCGCGTTCGGCGGGGCCCTGCACCGCTCGGCCGTGACCTTTCTCAGCGCCGCCGCGCTGGAGGACGACGTGCCCGGGCGGCTGCGGCTGATGAAGGACGTGGCCGCCGTGGCCGGTTGCCGGGGCATCGGCAAGGCCGACATGGTCCTGAATTCCGCCACGCCCCGGATCGAGGTCGATCCCGAGACCTACGAGGTTCGCGCCGACGGCGCGCTGCTGACCTGCGACCCCGCGGCGGAGCTGCCGCTGGCGCAGCGCTACTTCCTGTTCTGACCATGCAGATGCCCGAACGCCCCCGCCTTCTGCCCCGCGCTCCCTGGCAGGCCGACGACCGCGTGGTGCTGGACTACGAGGCCCGGCTGGTCCGCCGCCGCCGCCTGCGCACCGAGGGCGGGCGCAGCTTTCTGGTCGATCTGGAAAGCCCGACCAACCTTGACGACTGGTGGGGGTTCGAACTGGCCGACGGCAGCCGGGTGCAGGTGGTCCCGGCCGACGAGGATCTGGTCGAGGTGACGGGCGACCTGCCCCGTCTGGCCTGGCACATCGGCAACCGGCACACCCCGTGCCGGATCGAGGCCGGGCGGCTGCTGATACGCCGCGACCATGTGATCGAGGCGATGCTGGCCCGGCTGGGGGCGGCGCTGCGGCCCGTCCGTGCGCCCTTCACGCCCGAGGGCGGCGCCTATGGCCACGGCCGCACCATGGGCCACGAGCACGGCCACGGATCGCACCATCACCCCCACCACCACGGCCCCGGCCACGGCCATGACCACATCCATCCGCACCGCTGATCCGGCGGCGGCCGGGCTGGCGCGGCTGGCCCTGCACCAGTGGCTCTCGCCCGCCTTCCCGACCGGCGCCTTCGCCTTCAGCCAGGGGCTGGAGACGCGCATTGCCGACGGCGCGGTGCGCAAGGCGACGGACCTGCGGCTGTGGCTCGACGCGATGCTTGCGCATGGCCCGGCGCGGCAGGATGCGGTGCTGCTGGCCATCGGGCTGCGGCCCGATGCCGATCTCGACGCGCTGTCGGCCCAGGCGCGGGCGCTCGCGACCTCGGCCGAGCGGCTGGAGGAAACCGTGGCCCAGGGCGCGGCCTTCGCCCGCGCGGCCGCTGCCGCCACCGGCCGCGCCCTGCCGCCCCGGCCCCTGCCGCTGGCGGTGGCCCAGACCGCCCGCACCCTGCCCCTGCCCCCGGCCGAGATCGTGGCGGCCTTCCTGCTGGCCTGGGCCACCAACCTTGTCGCCATCGGGGTCCGGCACATCCCGCTGGGCCAGTCCGCGGGCCAGGCGCTGCTGGCCGCGCTCCTGCCCGCGATCGCCCGGACCGCGCGCGCCGCCGCCCGCGCCGATCCGGCGGATCTGTGCACCGCCGTCCCGGCTGCGGACCTTGCCGCGATGGAACACGAAACCCTGCCCATGAGGATCTTCCGCACATGACCGGCACCGGACCCCTGCGCATCGGCATCGGCGGCCCGGTCGGAGCCGGCAAGACCACCCTGACCGAACAGCTGGCCCGGGCTCTGGCGCCGCGCTGTTCCATGGCGGTGATCACCAACGACATCTACACCCGCGAGGATGCCGAATACCTGATGCGCGCCCAGGTGCTGCCGCTGGACCGGATCCTGGGCGTCGAGACCGGGGGCTGCCCGCATACCGCGATCCGCGAGGACGCCAGCATCAACCTCGCCGCCGTCGCCGATCTCTGCACCCGCCACCCCGATCTGGACCTGATCCTGATCGAATCCGGCGGCGACAATCTGGCGGCGACCTTCTCGCCCGAGCTTGCCGACCTGACCATCTATGTCATCGACACCGCGGCCGGCCAGGACATCCCGCGCAAGCGCGGGCCCGGCCTCGCGCGGTCGGACCTGCTGGTGGTCAACAAGACCGATCTGGCGCCCCATGTCGGGGTCGATCTGGCACTGTTCGACCAGGATACCCGCCGCGCCCGCGGCCCGCGGCCCTATGTTCTGGCCCAGCTGCGGCGCGGGGAAGGCGTGGCGGCGGTGGTCGATTTCCTCGTGCAGGAAGGCGGGCTGGCGCTGGCCCCGGCGCCGCGGGGGGCCGGCGCCTGACCGGCCCGCGGCTCAGGCGAACCGGGCCGCGGCATCGCGCAGCCGTCGCAGGTGCTCCGGCCGGGGCAGGCGGACCGGCATCGGCACCTCGACGCCCAGCGGAACCCCCGGCGGCAGCGCCGCCAGCAGCGCCGTCAGGTCGATCTGCCCCTCGCCCGGCGGCAGCCGGTCCTGCCGGGCGGTGTGCAGAAGCGCCGCCGTGTCATAGGGCGGATGCCGGCGCGCGTCGCACAGATGCGCAAACGGCAGCCGGTCGGGCGGGATCGACGCCAGCAGCTCCAGCGACGACTCCGACCGGTCGAAATGCAACGCATCGACCAGGATCCCCACCCCCTCGCCCGCCGCCTGCACCACCGCCCGGGCGGCGGCGAGATCCGGCACCGGGGTCCAGGGAAAGAACTCCAGCACCGCCGCCATGCCCCGCGCCCGGCACATCTCGTGCACCGCGCCCAGCCGGTCGGCCAGCCGTGCGCGATCGTCGTCGTAGGGGGCGCAGATCAGATGCCCCGCACCCAGCGCCGCGCCCGTGTCCAGCATCGGCCCCAGGGCGGCGGGGTCGGTGTCGGGCGTGATGCGCAGGAACTCGATGTCCGACACCGCGATCCCGGTTCCGGCCAGCGCCGCCTGCGTGGCGCGCAGCGCCGCCGGGTCGTCCATCAGCGGATAGCCCGGACTGTCGGGCGTCACCCGCAGCAGCCTCAGGCCGACCGCATCGAACCCCGCCGCCGCCGCGGCGCGGATCAGGTCGGGCGGGGCCAGGTCGATGGCGCTGAGATGGGCAAGCGACAGGCGGCGGGTCACGGGCAGGCTCCGGTGGCGGCATGCTGGCCGGCGACGAAACCGAAGGCCAGGGCCGGGCCGAGGTTGATACCCCCTGCCGGGTAGAAGCCGCCGAAGGGGCTCGCCGCATCGGCGCCCGCGGCATAAAGCCCCGGGATCGGTGCGCCCCCGGCATCCAGAACCCGCGCCGCCCCGTCCGCGGCCAGCCCGGCAAAGGTGCCGAAACTGCCCGGCACGACCTCGACCGCATGGAACGGCGGCCGCAGGATCGGTGCGACGCAGGGGTTGGGACGATGGTCCGGGTCGCCCTGAAGCCGCATGTAGGCGGTGCGGCCGCGGCCGAACTCCGGGTCGGCGCCCTGCCCGGCATGGGCGTTCCAGCGCACCAGCGTCGCAACCAGCCCGGCCGGGTCGATCCCGCAGGCCCGCGCCAGCGCCTCGACCGTCGGGGCCGAGCGCAGGTATCCGCGCCGCTGCCAGTGCCGCCAGGGCGCCGGCGCCGGTCGCACGATCCCCAGCCCGAAGCGGCGCAGGAACCGGTGGTCGCAGACCAGCCAGGATCGCGCCGGCGCGTCCCCCGGCACGGCATCGAGCAGCGCCGCGACATAGTCGTGATAGCCCAGCCCCTCGTTGCAGAACCGCCGTCCGTCGGCCAGCACGCCGATCACCCCGGGCTTGCCCCGGTCTATGATATGCGGAAACACCCCGGTGCGCCCCCCGCCCCAGGGCACCACCGACACCGGGCACAGCGCCGCGGCCGAGGCTGCGCGCAGGTCCAGCCCCGCCCCCGCCGCCCGCGCCAGCCGGACCCCGTCGCCCTGCGCCTCGGGCACCGCAAGGCTGCGGTGCTCGGCCGGGCGCGGGAAGGTCGCGGCGCGCAGGCCCGCATCATGCGCAAACCCTCCGGTCGCCAGGATCACCCCGCGCCTGGCCTCCACAGCGGCACCGTCCGCCAGCCGCACGCCCTCGACGCCCCCGGCCCCGCGCAGCAGCGCGGCGACCTCCGTGCCGGTGCGGATCGCCACCCCCAGATCCAGCGCCGACCACAACAGCCGTCCGGCCAGCGCCGCGCCGTTGCGCAGGTCCATCCCGCGGCCGTGCAGCGCCAGGTCGCGGCCGTGGCGCAGGACCCGCCCGGCGACATGCAGGAACGCCCGGGGCTTGCGCAGCATGGTCAGAAAGGCGCGCAGGTCGGCGCCGGCCTGGATGGTCATGCCGTGAAAGGTCGTCTCCTCCATCGGCCGGCGCAGAAGCGCCAGCGCCGGCCCGAGGGCGCGCGCATCGAAGGGCGCGGCGATGACCGACCGCCCCCCCTGCCCCGCCCCGTCGAGGTCGGAATAGGTGTCGGGGATCGCCGCGCCCAGCTCGAACCGGACCTTCGTCTCGGCTTCGAGAAAGGCCACCATCTTCGGCGCGGCATCCAGAAAGGCATCCACCCGCACGGGGTCGAACCTGTTGCCGATCACCGCGCGCAGATAGGCCCGCGCTGCCCCCGGTTGCGGCGCCAACCCGGCCCGCAGCGCCAAGGGATTGCCCGGCGCCCAGATCCAGCCGCCGGACCAGGCGGTGGTGCCGCCCACCGTCGCGGCCCTTTCGATCACCAGCACCCGCGCGCCGCGGGCAGCCGCCGTCACCGCCGCGGCCAGTCCCGCGGCCCCCGATCCCAGCACGACGACATCGAACGCTTCGCGGTCCATGGCCCCTCCGCGGCGGACCCTCGGCGGCGAAAGGCTTAACGTCAATTATCGATTTCGCAGCCGGCATAACATCGTGTTAATCTCGTCTCCGGGAGGGGCGCGCATGAAGGAACTGACCCTGCGCCAGATCGAGGTGATCCGCGCCGTCATGCTGCGCGGCACGATCACCGGCGCGGCCGAATTCCTGGGTGTGTCGGCCCCCGGCATCAGCCGGTTGATCAAGCATACCGAGGACTCGCTGGGCCTGCGCCTGTTCGAACGGCGCGAGGGGCTGTTCATTCCCGCGGTCGAGGCCGGCGCGGTGTTCGACCAGGTGCGCGAGGTGCATCGCGGGGTCGAGAACCTGCACCACGCGCTGGTCAACCTCCACCGGGGCGAAGGCGCGGGCCTTGCCTTCGCCTCGGCCCCCTCGGTCGCGCAGTTCATCGCCGCCCGTGTGCTGCGCAGCGTCCGCAGCCGCTACCCCGACCTGTTCATCGACCTCAACATCCTCAAGATCGAGGAGACGGTGGACTACCTGCTGCTGGAACGGGGCGAATTCGTCATCATGTCCTCGGCGATCCAGAACCCCGGGGTCGAGAACGTGGAACTGGCGCGCGGCCGGATCGTCGCGGTGCTGCCCAAGGGCCACCCGCTGGCGGCCCGGCCCGTGGTCTCGGTCCGCGATCTCGCACGCGAGCCGCTGATCGGGGTCGATCCCTCCGACCCCTACGGCGAGATCCTGTCGCGCCCGTTCCGCGATGCGGGGGTCGAGATGCGCCAGTCGATGCGCGGCCGCTTCGCGCAGACCGTGGTCAGCCTGGTGCGCCACGGTCTCGGCGTCGCGCTGATCGACGAGTTTTCCGTGGCCGAGGTCTACATGCCCGGCCTCGTCCGCCGCCCGCTGGCCGAGGAGGCAGCGGTGCATGTCCATGTGGTGCGCAAGAAGGGCCGCAACCTGTCGAACTTCGCCGAATTCACCATCGACCGGTTCCGGCGCGAGCTGCGCGCGGCGGCCGACCAGTGGCCGGAAGTGGCGCGCCGGGATTAACATGATGTTCATGCGGACGCGAATTTGATATTTGACGTTACGGACCTTTCCGGCCGATAACCGGGCCAAGGCGCGAGGGTCGCGCCGTTCCGGGAGGATCACATGAAACACTTCGTTCTCGGCGCCGCCTCGGCGCTGCTCTTCGGCGCATCGGGCGCCCTGGCCCAGAGCTATCCCATCAAGGAGATCCAGGGGATCATCCAGTGGGGCGCGGGCGGATCGACCGACGTGGTGATGCGTTCGGTCACGCCCCATGCCGAAAAGGTGCTGGGCGGCACCGTGGTCATGCAGAACATGACCGGCGGCGTCGGCGCCATCGCGCTCAACCATGTCGCGGGCCTTACGGCGGACGGCTACACGCTGCTGATGGGGGCGGAGAACCCGCTGCTCTACAAGGTGATGGGGCTGGGCGACAAGGACTACAGCGACTTCACCCCCATCAACCTGCTGGCCCGCGGCACCCCGATCCTGGTCGCCGGCAAGGACACACCCTACAATACCTATGCCGAGCTGATGGACTTCATCGCCGCCAACCCCGGCGAGGTGCGGTTCGGCGCCACCGGGCCGGGCGGCCTGCCGTCGGTCGTCACCGCGATGATCAACGCGGTCGAGGGCGAGCTGGACGTGATCTCGGTGCCCTTCGACGGCGACGGCCCGGCGCTCACCGCGCTTCAGGGCGGCGCCATCGACGTGATGCCGGCGGTGCTGGGCGCGGCGATCGAGGGTATCCGCGCCGGGTCCATGAAACCGCTGGCGGTGTTCGATCTCGAACCCAACGCCAAGCTCCCGGACGTGCCTGCGGTCGTCACCTACAACCCCGGGTTCGAGAAATTCCTGCCCTGGGGTCCGTTCTTCGGCGTCTTCGTCAAGAAAGGCACGCCCGACGACATCGTGGCCAAGCTCCAGGATGCCTATGCCCAGGCCGCGCAGACGTCCGACTTCCTCGAACTGATGGACAACCGCGGTTTCACGCTGATGAACATCTCGGGGGACGAGGCGACAGAGTTCATGACCCGCTGGCAGCAGAACACCACCTGGCTCCTGCACGACGCCGGCGTGACCCAGGCCTCGCCCGAAACCTTCGGTATCGCGCGGCCCTGACCCCGCCTCGATACGCCCCGCAAGGGGCGGCACGGCGCCGCCCGTCAGGCCGGATGGGCGGCGCCATTCATTCCGGCACGGTCTCGATCAGGGAGGATGCGATGGACCCGGAATTTCGCGGCGATGCCGACCACCACGACGGCACGTCTGATGCCACCCCCGGCGGCTATCCCGAACATCGGCGCCCGGGCGAACTGGTGTTCGCGCTGTTCCTGCTCGGCGCCAGCCTGATCCTGCTGAACGAGGCCTACGGCATATCCGGCTTCGGCAAGCTGTCGGCACCCGGAACGGTGCCGGTGGCCACCACCGCGGTCATGGTGATCTGCATGGTCATCGTCGTCCTGCGCACGATCCGCCTGCCCCGCATCACGACCGAGACCGTCGCCCGCGACATCCTGCCCGGGCGGGTGATCCTGTTCGCCGTCATGCTGGTGCTCTACGGCCTCGCGCTGCGCCCGCTCGGCTTCCTGCCGACCACCGCGCTGTTCCTGATCGGCGGCATCCGGCTGCTGGGCCGCGGCTGGGCCTTCTCGATCGGGGTCGGACTGGGCGCGCTGATCGGCATCTGGATCGTGTTCCGCATGGTCTTCACCGTGCTGATGCCGCCCGGCATCTTCCCCGAAGCCGAGGTGGTGCAGTTCTTCCGCAGCCTCGCCGCAGGGGGGGCCCGCTGATGGACGCGCTCTGGGCCTTCCTCACCGTCTTCACCCAGCCGCAGCTTCTGATGCTGGTCGCGCTCGGCACCTTCGCGGGGGTCTATATCGGCGCGATCCCGGGTCTGTCGGTCACCATGGCGGTGTCGATCCTGATTTCCTTCACCTTCGCCTGGCCGGTCTATCCCGCCATCGCACTGATGGTCGGCATCTACATGGGCGGGGTCTATGGCGGGTCGCGCACCGCGATCCTGCTGAACATCCCCGGTGCCCCCTCGGCCATCGCCACGGCGATGGACGGCTATCCCATGGCACAGCGCGGCGAGGCCGGACAGGCGATCGGCGTGACCACGGTGATGTCGGTGATCGGCGGCTTCGTCGGGATCGCCGTGCTGGCGGCGGCGGCGCCGCTGGTGTCGGACTTCGCCCTGCGCTTCCAGCCGCGCGACTACATGCTGCTGGCGGTCCTCGGCATCCTGCTGGTCGGGTCGCTGTCCACCGGCAGCCTGGTCAAGGGCATCTTCGCCGGCGCGCTGGGACTTGCCATCGGCGCGGTCGGGCGAGATCCTCTGACCTTCACCCCGCGGCTGACCTTCGACCTGCCGCTGCTGAACGGCGGCATATCGTTCATCGCGGTGATGATCGGCATGTTCGGCGTGTCCGAGGCGCTGCTGCAGCTTCATCACGTGGACAAACAGGCGGTGCGCCAGAAGATCAGCCGCATCATCCCGTCCTGGTCGGTGGTGCGCAAGCATCTGCCGCTGTCGATGCAGACCTCGACCATCGGCGTCACCATCGGCGCCCTGCCGGGCACCGGCGGCGACATCGCCGCGCTCATGGCCTACGACCATGCCAAGAGGGTGACGAAGAACCCGACCCGGCCGTTCGGCAAGGGCGCGATGGAGGGGCTGGTGGCGCCCGAGACGGCGAACAACGCCGCCGTGGGCGGGGCCTTCATCCCGATGATGACGCTGGGCATCCCCGGCGATGCGGTCACCGCGATCATGATCGGCGCCCTGTTCATCCACGGGCTCAACCCCGGCCCGATGCTGATGATCGACCGGCCCGAGATGTTCTGGTTCATCGTCGGCACGCTGACCGTCGCCAACGTCTGCCTGCTGATCTTCGGCCTGACCGGGATCCGGCTGTTCACCAGGATCATCGAGATGCCGCGCGCGGTGCTGATCCCGCTGATCCTGGTGCTGTCGATCGTCGGCGCCTATGCGGTGAACAACGCGATCACCGATGTCTACTGGATGATGGCCTTCGGCGTTCTGGGCTATTTCATGCGCCACTACGGCTATCCGCTGGGGCCGGTCATCCTGGGCGTGATCCTGTCGCGGCTTCTGGACGACAACTGGCGGCGCGCGATCATCTCGGCCCGCGAGGACTGGGGGCGGTTCTTCGACGGGGTGTTCTCCAGCCCGCTCTCGACCGTGCTGATCGCCTCGGTGGTGCTGATCTTCGTCTCGCAGACCCCGCCCTGGAAATGGGCCAAGGCCCGCATCCTCGGCCCCCGCAAAGCGTAAGGAGACGCCATGAGACCCGACCTCCTTCTCGGCCTGATCGGCGACAACATCGCCGCCTCGCGCTCGCCGCTGCTGCATGTGCTGGCCGGGCGGCAGAACGGGCTGGCCGTGCGCTACGACCGGCTGGTGCCGGCCGAGCGCGGGCTCGGGTTCGAGGCGCTGTTCGACCATGCGCGGACCGCGGGCTATCGCGGCATCAACGTCACCTATCCCTACAAGGAACGGGTCGTCGGGCTGGTCGCGGTGCCCGATCCGCTGGTCCGGGCGGTCGGCGCGGTCAATACCGTCCTGTTCGATGCCGAAGGGCCGACCGGGCACAACACCGACCATTCCGGCTTCATGGCCGCCTATCGCGGGCTTCGGGGCGATGCCGGCCCCGGCCGGGTGCTGATGATCGGCACCGGCGGGGTCGGCCGGGCGGTGGCCTTCGGGCTGGTCGCGCTCGGGGCTGCGGAACTGCGGCTGGTGGATCGCGACGCCGCCAAGGCCCGCGCGCTGGCCGCCGACCTGCGCGCCGCCGCGCCCGGACTGGCCGTCGCCGTGTCCGACAGCGCCGAAGCGGCGGCCGAGGGCGCGCAGGGGCTGGTGAACTGCACCCCGGTCGGCATGGTCGGACTGGGCGGCACCCCCCTGCCCCGCGCCGCCATGGACGGCGCCGAATGGGCCTTCGACGCGGTCTATACCCCGGCCGACACCCGCTTCCTGACCGATGCCGCCGCGGCCGGCGCCGCCGTCCTGTCGGGATGGGAACTGTTCTTCTGGCAGGGCGTCCATGCCTGGGCGCTGTTCTCGGGCGGCCGGCCGCTCGACCGCGCGGCGCTGCGGCGCGACCTGCTCGAAACCGCGGAAACGGCATGAAACTCTCGCTCGCCACCGTCTCGATCGCCGGCGACCTGCGCGAGAAGCTGACCGCCATCGCCGCGGCCGGTTTCGACGGGGTCGAGATCTTCGAACAGGATCTGATCGCCTCCGACGCCACCCCGGCAGAGATCGGTCGCATGGTCCGCGATCACGGGCTGGAGATCACCCTGTTCCAGCCGTTCCGGGACTTCGAGGGCCTGCCCGAACCGCTGCGGTCGCGCGCCTTCGCCCGGGCCGAACACAAGTTCGACCTGATGGAGGAACTGGGCTGCGCGCTGATGCTGGTCTGCTCGAACACCCATCCGGCGGCGCTCGGCGGCATCGACCGCGCGGCGGACGACCTGCGCGGCCTCGCGCAGATCGCCCATTCCCGCGGCCTGCGGGTGGGGTTCGAGGCGCTGGCCTGGGGCCGGCATGTCAGCGACCACCGCGACGCCTGGGAAATCGTCCGCCGCGCCGACCATCCCGGCCTCGGGCTGATCCTCGACAGTTTCCACACCCTTGCCCGCGGCATCGACGTGGACACCATCCGCCGCATCCCCGGCGACCGGATCTTCTATGTCCACCTTGCCGATGCACCGCGGATCGAGATGGACCTGCTGTATCTGTCGCGGCACTTCCGCTGCATGCCGCTCGAGGGCGATCTTGACGTGACCGGATTCGCCCGCGCGGTGCTGGCCACCGGCTATGACGGTGTCCTCAGTCCCGAGATCTTCAACGACCAGTTCCGCAGCGGCATCGCATCGCTGATCGCCCGCGACGGCTTCCGTTCGGTCACCGCGCTGCTCGACCGGGCGGCGCGGGCCGAACCGGGTCTGGCGCGGGATCTGCCCCGGATGCCGCCCCCGCAGACGGTGGACCGGGTCGAGTTCCTCGAATTCGCCACCTCCGCCGACGAGGCGCCGGCGCTCGAGGCGCTGCTGCACAGCGCGGGTTTCGACCGCGCCGGGCGGCATGTCTCGAAATCCGTGGCCCTCTGGCGGCAGGGCGGGGTCAGCGTGCTCGTCAACACCGAAACCACCGGCCACGCCCATTCCGCCTGGGTCAACCACGGCACCGGCATCAGCGAGATCGCACTGCATCTGCCCGATGCCCGCGCCGCCCAGGCCCGCGCCCACGCCCTTGGCGCCGAGGCGCTGGACGCCACCGAACACGGGCCGGGCGAGCTTGCGATCCCCGCCCTGCGTTCGGTCGGCGGCACGCTGATCCGGCTCCTCGACGACGGCCCCGACCTCGGCCGCATCTGGGAGCGCGATTTCGTGGTCGATTCGCGCCCCGCGGGCGCCGGCCTGACCGGGATCGACCACATCGGCCAGACCATGGCCCATGACGAGATGCTGAGCTGGACGCTCTACTACACCACGCTGTTCGAGGCCCGCAAATCGCCGATCGTCGATGTGATCGACCCGGGCGGTCTGGTCCGGTCGCAGGCGATCCGGTCGGGCGGCCTGCGGCTGACGCTCAACGGGGCGGACCATCACCGCACCGTCGCCGGCCGCTTCATCCAGGACAGCCTCGGTGCCTCGGTCCAGCACATCGCCTTCGCCACCGACGACATCTTCGCCACCTCGGCGGTGCTGGCCGCGCGCGGTTTCGACCGGCTGCATCTGGGCGCGAACTACTATGCCGACCTGCGGGCGCGCTTCGGCCTGCCGGCGGATCTGGCAAAGCGGCTCGAGGCGGAATCGATCCTTTACGACGAGGACGAGGGCGGCAGCTTCCTGCAGCTCTTCGGCAAGCCCTGGGGCGAGGGGCTGTTCTTCGAGATCGTCCAGCGCAACGGCCGCCATGAGGGCTATGGGGCCGCGAACGCCCCCTACCGGATCGCCGCGCAGCGCCGCGTCACCCGTGCCCGGGGCATGCCGCGGCGCTGACCGCCCTGCCCCTCAGACATCGGCGATGCGCACCTCGCGGATCGTCGCATCCTCGCTGCGCACCGCGGCCAGGATCCGCGAAAGGTAATGGGTGCGGATGTATTGCGCCTGGAACGCCCCCGCCGCCGCCAGTTCCAGCGTTCCGCCGGCGCACAGGACCTCGCTCAGCCCGCGGAACCAGGCGGCGAACAGCGCCGGGTCGGCCGCCTGCAACCGCGCCTGCGCCCGGTGCCACAGACCCGCACCCTCGGACAGCGGTGCAGCGGCGGCGGCCGGAAAGGGCACCACATTGCCCGCCGGTGCCGCCGGCTCGGGGCCGCCCTGCATCCGCTGCACGAAATCGGGCCCCACCGCGGCCCAGTCCGGCGCGGTCGCGGCCCGGATCGCCGCCAGATCCAGCCCGTGCACGGCCACCCTGCCGCGCGCCCCGCACCGTTTCTGCACCAGCCAGCCAAGCGCCCGCAGCCTGGCAAGCTCGCGCTTCACCGTGCGCTCGTCCACCGCCCAGAGCTGCGCGATCTCGCGCTGGCCCACGGAAATCTCGTCGGTCTGCCAGTTGTAGCGGGCGACGATCAGCGTCACGAAGCGCAGCACCAGACGCTGGAGATGCTTGTCGCCGCGGCAGGCATGGGCGCCGAGCGCGGTCAGCAGATCGTATTTCCGAACCGCCGCATTGCGGCCGACGGGGCGTGCCCGCTCCATTCCTGTGCTCCTGCCCGTGGCGGTATTCTGTGCCCGCTTGCCGGCGTTTCAACGCTTTTCGCCGGATGATGGCGATTAGCGTCCGATTGGCGGGATATGTCAAGCGAAAGCTGCCCGGCCGGTGTTTTCGGGCCTTCCGAGAGCGGAAGGAAACGGTTGTCGGGTATTGGGGGACGGCCTGAATGTCCCCTTGTCGGGCCGTGATGTCACCCAATCGGTCGTGGGTGCAGTGCCCGTGTCCCCCAATATCCTTGTCACCCGGACCAGGGCGGGGCGAATCGGTCCGGCGCCGGGCCGATGCCGCAAACCCTTGCCCGGGCAGGTCGATTTATCCGCGGGTAAATCGCCGGTTCTCAGGATAAAGCGGTTTGCGGGAAATGCAAATCCGGTGTAATTTCGCGTTCAGGCAGGAATAACGACGGGGCAGATCATGTTCGACCACCGCGACCTTCAGGCGCTGCGGGATTCGTCGCTCAAGATGCAGGGCTGGATCCGCAAGCAGACCTTCTCGCCCGAGAACGAAAAGACGCTGCGCCGCTTCTCGTCGTGGGAAGTGGCCGAGCTGATCTTCAAGGTCAATCACTCGACCTTCCGCGGCCGTCTGGCCGCCGACCCCTCGCTGCCCGCCGGCGAGGTCGAGGAGGACGGGCGCCAGCGCTGGTTCAGCCTCGACGAGATCAACGAGATGCGGCGTCGGATGAAGGTCAACCGGCGCTCGCTGCTGCCCTACCGGCCACCGGGCAAGCGGGCGATGCGCGTCGCGGTCGCCAACTTCAAGGGCGGTGCCGGCAAGTCCACCGTGGCGCTGCACCTGGCCCATGCCGCGGCGCTTGACGGCTATCGCGTGCTCTGCGTCGATTTCGATCCGCAGGCCACGCTCAGCCATTCCATGGGGCTCTCCGATGTCGCCGAGGAGCACACCGTCTGGGGCATCATGGCCCGCGACCTGGTGCGCGAGACCGAGCGCATGAACCGCGCCGTGCGCGGTGCCGAATCGGGTGCCGCCCTGCCCCAGCGGCGGCTTCCGGCCCATATCGCCGACATGGGCCTCGGCGGTCTGCGCGCGACCGATTTCATCAAGCCGACCTGCTGGCCGACGATCGATCTGGTTCCGTCCTGCGCCAATGCCGCCTTCGTCGAGTTCGCCTCGGCGCAGTATCGCCATCTCTCGCCCGACTGGTCCTTCTTCGCGGCGGTGGCGCGCTGGCTCGACAGCCTGCCCGACGACGCCTACGACATCATCCTTTTCGATTGCCCGCCGGCCATCGGCTACCAGTCGATGAACGCGGTCTTCGCTGCCGACATGCTCTACATCCCGTCGGGGCCGGGCTACTGGGAATACGACAGCACCACCTCGTTCATCGGCCAGCTGGCCGAGGCGCTGGGGGATCTGGCCGCAGGCTTCGAGGGGCATTTATCCGCGGATAAATCGCGGCTGCCGAAAACCTTTCTGGACATCCGCTTCCTGCTCACGCGCTACGAGCCGGGCAACGACCTTCACCGCGCGATGCATGATGCGTTCCGCAAGGTTTTCGGCGACAGGATGGCCACGCATCCGATCGAGCACACCCGCGCGGTGGAACAGTCGGGGCGGTTCCTGTCGTCGGTCTACGAGATCGACTACCGGGACATGACGCGCGAGACCTGGCGCCGCGCCCGCGCCACCTTCGACCGCGCCTACGAGGAATTTCGCGGCCATGTGCAGGCCGCCTGGGATCGGCTCGACGAGGCCACGGAGGATGCGGCATGACCCGGCGCAGGATTTTCGATGTCGATCTTCCCGAGGACGACGCGCCACCGGTGCCGCCCGCGGCACCGCTGCGCCGCGGCCCGATGGCGACCGCGATCGGCGAGACGGCCGAATCGCTCCGCCGGCGGCAGGAGGCCGAGGCCGCGATCCGGGCCGAGAACGACGCGCTTGCGCATGAGTTCGTCCGGCTGAAGAAGCTGGGCCTGATCACCGACCGGATCCCGCTGGACCGGATCGACACCACCAAGCTGATCCGCGACCGGTCGCGGCGGGGCGACGACGAGATCGAGGAGTTGAAGCTGTCGATCCGCGAGGTCGGCCTGTCGAACCCGATCCGCGTCGAAGGGGCCCCGGGAGGCCGGTTCGAGCTGATCCAGGGCTGGCGGCGGCTGTCGGCCTATCGGTCGCTTCATGCCGAAACGGGCGCGGAGGAATATGCCGCAATCCCGGCGGCGCTCGTGGCGCCGGGCGAGACGCTGGAATCGCTCTATCGCCGGATGATCGACGAGAACCTGATCCGCAAGGATGTGTCGTTTGCGGAAATGGCGACGCTGGCCCGCGCCTATGCCGACGATGCGGGGGTGACGGTGGACGAGGCGATCAACGCCATGTTCGCCTCGGCCACGCCGCAGAAGCGCAGCTACATCCGCCGCTTCGCCACGCTGACACGGATGCTGGAGAAGGTGCTGGAACATCCCGAGGCGATCCCGCGTGCGCTGGGAATGCAGCTGTCGCTGCGGCTCGAGGAAGAGCCGGGCCTGTCTGCCGCCGTGGCCCAGGCGCTGCGCCAGGTTCCCCGGCGCAGCGCCGAGGAGGAGGTGGCGATCCTGCGCCGCATGCTGGACGGCGCCGGCGAAGAGGGCGCGAAACGGCCCGCACGGCAGGGCAGGGGCCGCCCGCGCCGGCTGGGCAAGACGGTGCTGAGGCTGCCGCACGGGGGCGGCGAGGTGCGGTGCACGGCGGCGCCGGGGCGGCTGGAGCTGCGGCTTGACCGCGACCTTTCGGCGCTCAGCCGCGACCGGCTTGAAGCGGCCGTCGAGGCGTTCCTGCGCGCGCTGGACTGAGCGGGGATTTATCCGCGGATAAATCCCCGCGGTGCGGCGATGCTCACAGCCCCGCGGCCTTGGTCAGGTTGATGCGGAACCGGTCGCGCCGGCGCTGGTAGCGGCGGGTCATCTCGGCCGAGGCATGCCCGAGTTGCTTCTGGACATGGCGTTCGTCCACCTCGGCGCTGCTGGCCAGGCCCGCGCGCAGGCTGTGACCCGAATAGAGCCGCCCGCGCTCGGCGCTGGTCAGGTCGGGGCGCAGGCCGGCCGCCTCGACCCTCTGCTTGACCAGCCGGGCCACATGCCTGTCCGACAGCCGCTGTCCCGTTGCCCGACGCCCGTCGCGCGACACGCTGACGAAGATCGGGCCGAAGTCGATGCGGCCGAAGTGCAGCCACTGGCCGAGCGCATGGACGGGGCAGGTCCGGTCGGTGGATCCGCGGGCGATCTCGACCTCGCGCCAGCCGGTCTTGCCGCGCAGCGTGATCAGCGCGCCGTCCTCCATGACCTCGACCCAGCCGGTGCCGTCGGGCGTATCGTCGCGGCCGTGGTCCAGGCCGACGATCTCGGATCGCCGCAGGCCGCCGGCAAACCCGACCAGCAGGATCGCCCGGTCGCGCAGGCCGCGCAGGTCGTGGGGCAGGGTGGCGAGCATGGCGACAAGATCCTCGGGCAGGATCGCCTCCTTCTGCACCGGTGGCCGTGCGTGGCGGCGGCGGATACCGGCCAGCACGGTGGCGATGTGGCGGTCCCGGCGGTCCAGCGGCATGCCGCGCTGCGCGTAGCCCCAGACCAGTCCCGAGAGCCGCCGCTCGATGGACGCGACCGAGAGGGCAGGGGACCGGCCCGAAGGTGCGGCGAGATCGGCGATATAGAGACCGATCAGCGCTGGCGCCGGGGGCAGGAGATCGGCGCCGCGCAGGCGGCACCAGCGGGCGAAATGCGCCCAGTCCCGCGCATAGGCCCGCAACGTGTTGGGCGCCACCGCCTCGCGGGCATAGTCGCGCGCGGTCGTGACCAGACGATCCAGCGCGCCGGAGCCCGCGACATGGGCGGGCAGGGTCAGGTCGTCGAGGCGGTCTTGCGCCGGCTGGGTGGATTCGTTAGCCTTGTATCTCATACGCACAAACCAGGAGCATAGGGTGGGACGGATCAAGGTGAACCTGACCCTCGACGCCGAAGTGGCCGAAGCCGCCCGCGCGCTTGGGCTGAACATGTCGCGCCTTGCCGAGGCTGCCATCGCCGAGGCGGCGAAGGTCGAGCGCAACCGGCGCTGGCGGGCCGAGAACCGGGCGGCGCTGGATGCCTATGCCGAGGAAGTGGCCCGCGAGGGCCTGCCGCTGGCGCCGTTCCGCAGCTTCTGAGCGGGGGCCGGCATGGCGCAGTTCGATCTGTACCGTCTGCGGACCGGCCTTCTGGTCGTCGATCTGCAGACCGACCTGATCGGGATCGAGGCGTCGCGGATCGTCGCGCCGCTGCGGGGTGCGGGGCATTATGCGGCCTTTCCCGGCCTGACGCCGGAGGTGGAGACGGACGGCGCGCGCTGGATCGTCCGGGTGCAGGAGCTCGCCGCCGTCCCGGCGACGGAACTCGGCGCGCCGGTCGGCAGCCTGGCCGGGCATCGGGACGCGCTGAAACGGGCGCTGGACATCCTGATCGACGGTGTCTGAAGGGGCGTTCCGGGCATTCGGGCGGGACTTTCCGGGGCTGCTTCTGTCATGTCCGATAATGCAAGATTACCGGACATTGCGCAATCGTGCAGAAGGCGGCGCTTCTGCGCGAATATTCTGGCCATAAGCGCCGTCAGGGATTAGGCTCGCGCGCATGTCGAACCCTGGTGGCGACCTGTCGGACCATGCGTGCCTTGTCCCCGCGCTGCCGGGATGGGTGACGGGCCTTGCCGATGAACCCCTTGAAACTGCGGCCTTCCGTTCCGGTGCGGCGTTGGCGTCCCTGGCCCTTGCGGCGGCACAGCCGGCGGTTCCGCAGGCGCTGTGGCGCGACCGGCTGGCGCTGGCGGCGGCCGAGCGCTGCGCCGTTCTGGCCGGGCGGCCCGAGCGGATGGCAGAGATGCGCGACGCGCTGCATCTGACGCGGCCGGGCGACAGCCCGGGTCCGGGCGGCACGATCCTGGCGCAGTGGTCGCGGGCGGTGGCGCGGCCGATCTCGGCGGGGCATCTGGCCGGCGCCGTCGCCGGCCCGGGCGAGGATCGGATCGCCCGGTGCCTCGACGCGCCGGGGACAAACCCGGTGGATCGGGCGGCGGCGGCGATCGAGGCGGTTCTGGGCGCGGATGTCCGTGCCGAGGTTGCGGCGCTGATCCTTGCCGATGCGGTGCTGTCGCGGTCGCTGGGCGGCGCGCATCTGCGGCCGGTGCTGGCGCTCGGGCTGCGGCCGCGCGATCTGCGGCTGCGCGCCGATGCCTTGCGGCTGGCCTGTCACCG
The DNA here is from genome assembly GCA_046295655.1 of Gemmobacter sp. Lineage (GTDB taxonomy): Bacteria > Pseudomonadota > Alphaproteobacteria > Rhodobacterales > Rhodobacteraceae > JBKBMT01. Next base: position 29,269 of record JBKBMT010000016.1, read on the forward strand.
GGCGGCGGCGGCGGGGGTGGGCCGGGCCTTGCCGCTGGCCGCCGAACTGGCCCGTGCGGCTGCGCGGCTGCGCGCGGTCGTGCCGCGGCTGCGGGCACGCGGCGCGGCGCGGGCGGCGGAGCTGTTCCTGTCGCGCGACGCGCTGGCGCCTTCGGCGCTGGATTTCATGTCGGACCGCGCCGCGCGGCGGCTGTGCGACCGGCTGGTGGCCCTGGGCGCGGTGCGGGAACTGACCGGGCGGGAGACATTCCGCCTCTACGGGCTCTGAGATGGCACGGCGCGACGAGCCGGGACTGGACCGCGAGCTGGCCGGTCTGCCCGCCGCCCTGCGCTGGCGGGAGTGGATGCGGCGGATCGAGGCGGTGCTGTTCGCCTCGGCCGGCCCGGTGGCGCGCGAGGATCTGGCGCGGGTGGTGGGGCAGGGGGCGGCGGTCGATCTGCTGCTCGCCGATCTGGCCGCCGATCTGGCCGACCGGCCCTATGAGGTGGCGCGGGTCGGGGCGGGCTGGATGCTGCGCACCCGGCCCGCCTATGCCGCGGCGATCCGCGCGGCGGCGGATGCGGGCGACCAGGCGGTGGATCTGTCCGAACCGGACCTCGCGGTGCTGGCGGCGATCGCCTGGCATCAGCCGATCGGCCGCGGCGGGCTGCGCGACCTCTTCGGCCGCGAGATCGGGCGCGAGGTGATCGGGCGGCTGGCCGGACACGGCCTGATCGGCGCCGGCCCGCGCGAGCCGCGCCGGGGCGCCCCGCATACCTTTGTCACCACCGAACGGTTCCTGGCGGTCTTCGGCCTCGAATCGCTGCGCGACCTGCCCGAACCCGAAGCGCCGGACGGGGCCGAGCCGGCGGCCGACTGAGCCGCCCCGGATGCCGCCGGTTCAGGCCGCCAGCCCCAGCGCCCGGGCCTGGGCCAGCAGCCGGTCGCGCTGGAAGGCGACGGCGCCGGCATCGGGCTGTGCGCCGGCGATCATCGGCAGGGTCGGATCCTCGACCGGGGTGCGGTGGGCCGACAGCTCCTCGACGATGGCCAGGCCGCAGAAGGGCACCACGGGTTCGGAATAGCCGCCTTCGTGGATGCAGACCAGCCGTCCGGCGCAGAGCTCGGCCGCCAGTGCCATGACCCGGCGCGTCATCTCGCGGAAGGTGCCGGAATGGGCCTGCATGCGGGCCAGCGGGTCGAAGCCGTTGGCATCGAGACCCGAGGCGACCACGATCAGGTCCGGCGCGAAGGCGCGGATGGCGGGTTCGACCAGCAGGGTCACGGCGTCGAGATAGCTGTCATGGCCCATGCCGGGGATCAGTTCGACGTTCAGGTTGAAGCCTTCGCCTGCCCCGCTGCCGCGGTCGGCCGCGGTGCCCGAGCCGGGCGGATAGCAACCCTGCTGGTGGATCGAGACGGTCAGCGTGTCGGCGCGGTCGTGATAGATGGTCTCGGTGCCGTTGCCGTGGTGCACGTCCCAGTCCAGCACCGCGACGCGCAGGCCGGGATGGACGGTGCGGGCGGCTTCCAGCGCCACGGGGATATTGGCCAGCATGCAGAAACCCATCCCGAAATCGGGCTTGCAGTGGTGGCCGGGCGGTCGGGTCAGGGCATAGGCGTTCGCCACCCGACAGCACATCGGCCACCGCCCGGATCGCCAGCCCCGAGGACAGCGCGGCGATCTCGTAGCTGCCGCGGCCGAAGGGGGCTCCTTCCCCGGCCTCGCCCCCGCCGGCGTCGCTGGCGGCCTTGAGCCGGTCGAGGTAGGCGGCGGGGTGGACGCGCAGCAGGTCGTCGCGGGTGGCGGGCGGGGCCGAGGCGACGGCCAGATGCGCGGTCAGGCCCGAGACGTCCAGCAGCGCCTTGAAGCGGCGCTTGGTCTCGGGCGTCTCGGGGTGGCCGTGGCCTGTCATCGGCTGGACCCAGCCGCCGACCGGCATGACCAGTGCATGGGGGCCCTGGTGGTGCCACAGGCACAGTTCGTCGAAGTAGAAACCGGTGGGCATCCGGGACTCCTGGCTTGGGTTCAGTCGGCGAACAGGGCGCGGGTCAGTGCCGCACGGCTTGAGACCCCGACCTTGGCATAGATCCGCGCGGTCTGGTTGCGGATCGTCGCCGGCGCCAGTCCGAGGGCGCGGGCGATCTGCTTGTGGGTCTGGCCCTCGGCGATCAGGTCGGCGATCTCGCGTTCGCGCGCGGTCAGCCGGTCGGAACTGCGTTCCGGCAACAGTCGCAATTCGGTCAGCACATGGCCGCCGGCGACCGGGGTCGGGCTGGTCACCGCGCGCAGGCCGCGGGCGCGCAGCGCCTGGAGGAAACTGTCGGACGATTGCTCGCGGCGGTGGTTCATCCACATCTCGAGCGCCGCGGCCGAGCCCGCGACCGGCCGGCCGCGGCGGTCCACCAGCAGCCGCAGCGCCGCCCCGTCGGCCTGTTCGCCCTGGTCCAGCACGGCCTGCATGTGATCCAGCGCGCAGGCCAGGAACACCAGTTCGCGGCCGGTCAGCGGGCTGGCCGACCCGCCGCCGCGGTAGGCCGAGATGAACAGCTGCGGCCGCAGCGGATTGACCGGGCGGGTGACGACCGAAAGCTTGCGCAAGCCGTAGCGGTCGGACAACGCGATCATGCCGTCGGTCTGGCGCGCACCGTCGCGGTCGTACTGGGCCCATTGCCGGCCGGACTCGGACATTGCCTTGACGTCGCCGGCCAGCACGTCGTCGTGCTTGATGTCGTTCCAGAAGGCAACATAGTCGTCCGGCAGGTTCAGCGTGGTGGTGCCGATGATGTCCACCACTGGCGGCATCATGTCGGCCCAGCCGCACCAGGCCGCGTCGAAGCCCACGATCCGCGACAGGCTTCCGGCGGCCCAGTCGAGAAGCTCCGGCCCGTCGCGTTCGCGCCGGACCTCGTGCAGCATGCCGATGAATCGGCTGAGCGCCTGAAGTTCCTCGCCCTCGCGCAAGCCCGGTCCCCCCGCAGAGCCCGTGGTGGGTGACGCTGCGTCAGCGTAGGCGGCGGCGGTTCGCCCTGTCAACGCCACAGCTTTTCCTCGCCGACCCAGGCCCCGCCCGGCAGGGGGCCGGGCCTCTGCAGCGCGTCAAGCACGTTCTTCATGAACCGCGCGGCGGTGTTCCGCCCGCCGTTCACAGGCAGCGCCATGGACCAGGCGATCGAGCCGATCGACAGGCAGGCGCCGTGGTTCGCGGTGGTGAACCAGGTCACATCGGCGCGCACCTGCGGGTCCTGGGTGCCGCCGCGGCCGGGGAAGGCATAGGTGATCTCCTCGCTGACCAGGGGGTAGTTGTCGGAAAACCCCTCGGCCATGGCGATCAGCAGGGTGTGGGGCGGTGTTCCCAGCGCCAGATCGTACCGGTCGATCTCGATCCCCGCCGCCCCGCCGAGGCCGAGCCCGCTGTCACCGATCTTCTCGTCGGGGCCGATTCCCTCGAACATCCAGGCGACCCGGCGGTGGAAGCTGTCGGGCATCCGTTCGAAGAAGGTCGAGCGATCCATTCCCTCGGCGGTGAAGCCAACGCCCACGATCTTCTGCGGCGCCCGGCCGCGCGCACGCCAGAGCCCCGATCGTTCGCCGGTCGAGGCGAGGTAGCCTTCGCCCGCCTCGGCCTGCCAGGCCCGGCTGCCGGTATCGAGCTTGCGGACCTCCATGACTTCGGGCGCGCCCTCGCGCAGACCGGAGACCCAGTAATAGCCGTTGCCGCCGGCATAGATCAGCCGCCCGCCGCGGGTCAGGTAATCCTCGGTCGCATCCATCATCCGCTCGGAATAGTATTCCGGGTGGGTGACGTTGATGACCACGCGATAGGGTTCGAGCGCCGCCGCGCCCTCGGCGTGCAGGTCGTGGTCAGTCAGGATCTCGTAGTCGTAGCCCGCATTCTCCAGCCACCAGATCAGCGACAGGTCGGCCGGCAACGCCCAGGGGAAGCCCATGGCGGAGCTGCGATACCTGGGCCGGATGTTCAGGATCGGGCGCAGCCAGCTGGAATAGCAGCAGCCGGCGCCGTCGGAATGGTGGTCGTAGGTCGAGAGGCCGAATTCGTTCAGCTTGACGAAGTCGATGTCCTGTCGCGTCAGGATCGGGGTATGGGCGGTGATCGCCTGGGCGATGGGGGCCTCGTAGGCCAGGTGTTCGTTGGCATAGGCGAGGTAGGTGAAGGTGGACATCAGCACCGCGATGGGGGCTTTCGGCGTCGCGGCGCGGACGAAGAAGGGAACGTGATCCTCGGCCCCGTCGCTGGTCAGGCGCAGGGCATAGACGCCGCTTTTCAGGGCAGCGGGCAGCGTCAGTTCGAGGGTCGGTTCCCAGCGGCAGTCGGTCAGCATGTCGTCGTGAAAATGCACCCCGCCGTATTGCGAGGGGTTCAGCCGGAAGCAGTCGTCGCGGCCCTGCCAGTTCCAGCCCGTCATCGCCCGGACCGGGCGGTTGACCCCCTCGGCGTGCAGCCCATGCGGCCCGGTATCCACGATCCGGTCCCCGATCCCGTGGTCGGTGTAGCCGGCGGTCGTGTCCCACAGCGCGACCGCGCCCTCGGTCTCGAACTGGCCGTCGGCGGCGATGGCGCGCAGGTCGGCCTCGGACAGCGCCCGGGACCAGACGGCCGCGCGGTCGATCTTGCCGTTGTAGAGCGTGGCGACGAACCGCCCGCGCATGTCGTTCCAGTCCGACGCCCCGGCCCAGAGGAACGGCACCTCGGCCGGTGCGGGATCGGGGGCGAGTTTCATGGTTGCGGACACGAGGCTGTCGTAATCGTAGGGGACGACGGGGCCCAGCCGGCCATTGTAGCGGCCGACGCGGCCAAGCTGCACCAGCCGGGCGCTGCGGGTTGCGGCATCGAAGCTGGCGGCGACGAAATACCAGCTTCTCGGGATCAGCGGCACCTCGGCCCGGACCTGATCGACATCGCGCCCGTTGCCGAGCCAGAATTCCAGATGCCCCTCGGGGTCGATCCCCAGCGCCCAGCCGCGGCTGCCGTGGATGTCCCAGCGGCCGAGCATGGTCTGGCGCCGCTTTCCGGGCGCGGTGGGCCAGACGAAGGCGGCGATGGTGAAGCTGCCGCCGGCCGGGTCGCGGGTCTCGAAACCCGGCACCTCGGCGAAGCTTCCCTTCTGGGTGAACTGGCGGCGGACGTGCAGAAGCTCGGGCACCGCGCCGGGGATTTCTTCCTCGACGAAGCCCGGCCCCTCGGGGTTCTCGTCGCCGTGGACCAGCCGGACCAGCATGGCGCGGATCTCGGTCACGCCCTCGGCCGAGACCATGAACCGGATGCCTTCGCCCGGTCGGACCGACCAGGGGGTGCAATAGCCGTGAATGCGGTGCTTGGCCATGGTCTCAGCTTTCCAGAAGGTCGTTCACCCGCAGCAGGAAGACGGCGTGATAGGCCTCGTCGCGGGTGGCATAGGTCTTGTCGTCCACGACGCGCGGCGGCTTGCCCGGATCGCCCGAGAGCGCCAGGACCGAATAGGTCCAGGCCCCGGGTTCGCCGTCCTGGAGGATGGCATACTTGTCGGGCATCTCGCCGCGGCGGAAGTAGTTCAGCACCCGCGCGAGCGCGTCGGAATGGGGGCCGAGGGGGGCCTGCCGGTGTTCCTCGATCAGCTCGGGGGTTATCAGGCGCTTCAGCCGGTCGCGCAGGCGCTTGTCGAAGCGGCGATAGGCGATCAGTTGCTTGTCGGCGATCTCGGTGGCCTCTTCGGGCATGACCTCTCCCCCCTTGCGGGTGCGTGCGGCGCGGCGTTCGGACCGGATCCGGTGCCGGAAGGCGCGGAACTGGCCGCGGGCATCGGCCAGCCCGCGGTGGGTGGTGAGCGTGACGGCGATCATCACCGCGGCGATCAGGATGATGCGCAGCGGGCCGAGGTCGATCAGCGCGCGGTCGATGACGACGACGATGGCGGTGCCGATCACCGCGCCCTCGGCCCGGCCCATGCCGCCGATGACGATCATCGCGAACATCAGCAGCATCTGGTCGAGCGAGAAGACGTTCAGGCTGATCGAGCGGTAGAGCATCGCGTAATAGGCGCCGATGAAGCCGAGCGCGCCCGAGGCGATGAGGAAGACGTAAAGCCGGGCGCGCCTGTAGTCGATGCCGACGGCCTCGGAAAATTCCTCGTCCTCGCGGGCCGCTTGCAGTTGCAGGCCCAGGCGTTCCGAGTTGACCAGCCGGAACAGCAGCAACGCGAGCAGGAGCAGGCCGAAGGCGGTGGCGAAGCCCAGGAGCAACCCGGGGCGCTGGAGGTGCCATTCCAGCGGGATGAAGGATCCGACATTGTTGATGGACGAGTTCTGCGGCGCCAGCGCGCGGATCTGGCTGATCGACACCCGGCAGATCTCGGCCACGCCGATGGTCAGCAGCGCATAATACAGCCCGTCGATCCGGGTCGAGGGCAGGGCCAGCAGGCCCCCCGCCAGCAGGCCCACCAGGATCCCGATGGGGAACATCAGCACCCAGGGCACGCCGAGGAACACGTTGGCGGCGGCGGCGGCATAGGCGGCAAGGCCCACGGTCGCCATGGTGGCGAAGGACAGGATGCCGGCCGCGCCGATGATGAGCGTCCAGACCACGTTGATCGCGGCGAAGACGCAGAAGACGATGGCCACCTGCAGAAGCGTGTCCGGCAGGAAGGGCGCGCTGGCCAGCAGGCCGCCGAGGCCCAGCAGCCACCACAGCGGCCGCTTGTCGGCCAGCCGGCGCTCGCGTTGCAGGGTCCTGGGGTTGTAGCCGCCGCGCCAGGCCAGCCAGTGCCGGCCGATCAGGGGCAGGCGGCGGCGGTGCCAGTCCTTCGCGCCCCGGGGCGTCAGGACCAGCTCGTGCCGGCGGTTGCCGACCTTGTAGAGGACCGGGGCGATCGGATCGGTCATTTCCGCGTCTCGTCCAGGAGGCCGCCGATGCCGCGCGGGCGCAAGATCAGGACCAGGATGATGAAGCCGAACTGCACCAGCAGCACCATCCGCTGCCCGAGGAACGGGATGGCGCCCGTCGCGGCCTCGAGCGCGCCGATCAGCAGGGCGGCCAGCGCCGCCCCGGGGACCGAACCGAGGCCGCCGAGCAGCGCGATGATCATGCCCTTGATCAAGGGCATGGCCCCCGCCGTCGGGCTGACGAACACCGATTGCGACAGCAGCACCGCCGCCGCCCCGGCCATCGCGCCGGTCACCGCCATCACCGGCAGCGCCCCGCGGCGGACCGAGATGCCCGACAGCGCCGCGCCTTCGGGGTTCTGCATCATGGCGCGGATTTCCAGCCCCTTGCGGCTGGTCCGGAGCCAGACCAGCACCGCCGCCAGCAGGACCGCGGTGGCGGCGATGGTCGCGGCCTGGTCATAGCGGACCGGCACCCCGAACAGATCCAGCCGGCCGAAGCCGAAGATCTGCGGCAGCGCCCGCTGGCGCGGTCCGAACCACCACAGGAGCGCCTGGACGGTGGCGAGGTTGATCGCCAGCGTCACGATCAGCCCGCGGACGGCGAAATTCGCCTTGTCATGGATCGGCAGGAAGGCCAGCAGATAGATCAGCCCGCCGAAGACCGCCCCCACGCCGACCCCGGCGGCCAGCAGCACGGCAAACCGCGCATAGGGCAGGAGCGCCGAGCCGCGCAGGGCGGCATCGAGGCCGGGGATCAGCGCCTCGCCGATCATCAGCGCCCCATAGCCCGCCACCGCGAAGGTCGCGCCATGGGCCATGTTCAGCATCCCGATGGACGACCACAAGAGCGAGATGCCGATCGCCATCAGCGCATAGATCGCGCTGAGGTTCAGGGCATAGACGATCAGCGTCGCGTCCATCAGCCGAGCTCCACATGGCCCACGTCGCCGCGCAGCCGGCCGGCGTGCATGCCGATCATCCGGTCCACCTGGCCGTTCAGCAGGCTGACGTTCTGTTCGGCGATCAGCATCGCGCCGTCGCGCACGTCGATCTGCCGCAGCGCCGCAACGACGCGCTGGCTGATGATCGGGGCGAGGCCCAGCGAGGGTTCGTCGATCAGGTAGAGCCGGGCCTCGGTCATCAGCGCGCGGCCGACGCTGACCATTCGCCGCTCGCCGCCCGAGAGCGTGCCGACAGTGGTGTGTTCGAGCTTTCGCAGGGGCGGGAACAGGTCGAAGATCATCTCGCGCCGCCGGGCCCGTTCGCGCCAGGCACGGCGCGACCAGGCGCCGCAATCGAGGTGCTGGCGGACCGTCAGGCCGGGAAAGATCGCGTCACCCTGCGGGGTCATGGCCACCCCGAGGCGGACGATGCCGGGCGTCCGCCGCCCCTCGCCCAGACTGCGCGCACCGCCGATCTCCACGCCGTCGAAGCGGATCGAACCGCGCTGCCAGCCGACCAGGTGGGTGATGGCGCGAAACAGCGTGGTCTTGCCGTGGCCGTTGAGCCCGACGATGGCCAACCGCTCGCCCCGCTCGACGCTCATGTTGATCTCGTGCAGGACCCTGAGTGCGCCGTAGCCGGCCGAAAGCCCCTCGATCTCCAGGATCGCGCTCATGCCGCACCCTCGAAATAGGCCGCGCGCACGGCGGGGTCGCGGAACACCGCCTCGGGGCTGCCCTCGGCGATCACCTCGCCCAGGTTCAGCACCGTCACCCGGTCGGCCAGCGCGTCGAGCAGTTCCAGCCGGTGCTCGATCACGATCACCGCCAGGTGGTATTCGTCCACCAGGGTGCGGATGAGCAGGTCCAGCTCGTCGATCTCGGTGTTGATGAGGCCCGAGGCGGGTTCGTCCATCAAGAGCACCTTCGGGCGCCGCATCATGAGGCAGGCGAGCAGGAGCTTGCGCCGGTCGAAGGTGTCGAGGCTTCCGGCCGGCCGGTCCCAGGGCACGGTCAGGTTCACGAGCCGCGCGGCCCATTCGGCCTCGTGCCGCGACCGGAAGGGGGGCCAGGCCTTGCGGGCGGCGCGGAAGGTTTCGGCCACGGTCAGGGCATTGGGCACCACCGGGCTCTGATAGGTCCGCCCGAGCCCGGCCCGCGCCCGGCGCACCGTGTCATGCCGCGAGATGTCGGCCCCGTCCAGCACCACATGGCCCGCCTCGGGGCGGTAACGGCCCGACAGCACCTCGAACAGGCTGGTCTTGCCGGCGCCGTTGGGGCCGATCAGGCCAAGAACCTCGCCCCGCGCGACATGAAGGCCGACATCCCGCAGGATCTGCCGGCCCCCAAGGCTCAGCGTCACGCCGCTGCAGGCAAAGATCGACCCTGCGCTCACCTCGTTCTCCGTCGGGCTGGTTCGTGGGGCGCCCCGAGGGGCGCAGGCCGCGGGGCCGGAGCCCCGCGGCGCGGCAGCTCAGCGCGCCCAGGGCGGCAGGCGGTATTCGGCCTCGGCCAGCGGTTCGGGCAGGATGATGGTGTGCCGGTTGTCCTGCACCTGATAGATCAGATGCGGGATCCCCTCGGCCAGGTCGTCGGTTTCCCAGGGATAGCCCAGCGGTCGCTGCTGCGGGCGGTCGAAGGTGTAGGTGCCCGACAGACCCTCGTAGCGCAGGGCCCGGATCGCGTCACCGACGGCGTTGAAATCCGACGGATCGACGGTTTCCCAGACCTTGGCGAGCATGTGGATCGTGTCCCAGGACGAGGCGGTATAGACCTCGCCCATGTTGTCGCCGTGGCGGGCCATGTAGGCCTCGCGGAAGGCGATGCCGGCCTCGGTGCGCGGGGTGCCGAGGACCGTGCCCCAGATCATGCCCTCGCCGGCGCCGCGGGCGAGATCGAGGAATTCGGGCTGGCTGGGCCCGTATTGCAGATAGACCAGGCTGTCCGGCACCGGGTTGAAGGCGAATTGCTGGGCGAAGGCGGCCAGCTCGGCGGCGACCCAGTGGCTGATGAAGATCACGCCGGCGCCTTCGTTGCGCAGGGCGTTGATGACCGGGGTCCAGTCCTGCACGGGGAACTGGATGTCCGTGACGGCGGCCAGTTCCCACGCGCCGCCGGATTCGGCGATGGCCCGCTGGGCGGCCTGGCTGATGACCTGGGTATAGGCCACCTGTTCCTGCACGATGTGGATGCGGCGGTTGGCGGGGGTCCACTGGCCGCCCTCGATCAGCCGGTCGAGATAGCGCACGAAGCCGTAGCCATACCAGGTCTCGTCCGGGTCGATCATGAAGATGTTGCGGTAACGCTCGGGGTTCTGCGCCACCAGATCGACCGAGGCGAAGGACGTGTTGCCGTGCAGGTAGGGCACCCCGGTCGCCGCTGCCGCGTCCATCGCCGGCTGCGGGATGATGACGAAGGCCGAGGCGATGGCATGGACGCCGCGTGCATTCAGCGCCTGGATCGCGCCCACCGTCCCCTCGGGCGAGAGGATGTCGATGTCCACCACCTCGGCCCTGAGCATCCGGCCGTTCACGCCGCCGGCGGCGTTGATCGCCTCGATCGCCATGGCGGCGCCGTTCAGCCAGTCGGCATGATCGGCCACCCCGGCGGCGGTGGATTGCGCGGTCGGAATGCCGATGAGGATGTCCTGGGCGGCCAGCGGACCGGCCAGGGCCAGTCCGGCAGCCAGGACAGAACGAGAAAGCCAGCTTGTCATGGTCCGTCTCCCTGTTGGTGTTTTGCCCTCAGGGAAACATGTTTCCGGTGCACCTGATATGATGCAGATGCATCCGTTCCGGCGCGGTCAGGCCGGCACGGTCGCCGCCATCGGCGGGGTGCGCGCGAAGCCCTCCCACCAGTCGGCCAGCCGCGGCGCCGCGGTGCGCCAGTCGTGCCCGGCGAAGCGGAAGTCGAGATAGCCGAGCGCGCAGCCTGCCGTGATCGTGCCGAGCGTGATCGGGCCGCGCAGATCCTCGGCGGCCTGTTCCAGCGCGGCCACGGCGGCGTCGATCTTGCCCATCTGGCCTGCCAGCCATTCGGGCCAGCGCAGCGCCTCGGGCCGCAACGCGGTCTCGTAGCGCGCCAGCAGCGCCGCATCCAGAAGCCCGTCGGCAATGGCATGGAGCCGCAGCACGGCCCAGCGGGCCGGGCCGGGTGCGGGCAGGAAGCCCGCGTCTCCCGCCTGATGCGCCAGCCATTCGCAGATCGTGCGGCTGTCGGCCAGCACCGTGCCGTCGTCGAGGATCGCGGTCGGGATCTTGCCGAGGGGGTTGGCGGCCGCGATCGTCCTGTCGCGGGCGACCGGGCTTGCGGCGCCGGGCAGGAGCGTGATGCGGTCCATCAGCCCGAGATGATGCGCGCTGGCGGTGACCTTGCGGGCATAGGGCGAGGCGGGTGCGTGGTAGAGCTTCATCGGCGGTCCTCTGCGGTTGCTGCGGTTTCGCCGGCGCGCCGGGGTGCGACGGCTTTCCGCCGGGCGGCGACGGGACCGGGGCGCCATCGCCGGACACCCGGTCGGACATGGTTTCGGCCGAAACACGGTGCGCCGCAAGCGAAACCCGCGGCACGGCGTGACCGCCGGCACGCAGACGCGGGCCGTGGGCCGGGCTGCGGGCCGGCGCCCGCGCAGCCCGCGCGATCGCGGCGCAACCTGCCGACAAGCTGTATTCCGGCGTTGACTTGTCGGCACGTTGTCGTCAAGACTGCGCGTGTCAAGCGGTTGCCGGATTCGCGCCGGCGCCTGTCGAAAGGAACCTCCATGGCGAAACTCTCGGGCGTGCTGCCCGCGCTCGTCACGCCGTTCGATGCGGCCGGGCAGATCGACTTCGGCGCCCTTGCGGCGCATCTCGACGCCCTGCGCGCGGCCGGGGTCAGCGGCTGGGTGCCCTGCGGATCGTCGGGCGAATACAACCTGATGTCGGATGCGGAACGCGACAGCGTGCTGCGGTTCGTGAAGGACAATGCGCAGCCGGGAGAGGTGCTGATCGCCGGCACCAATGCGCCCCATACCGCCGGAGTGATCGCCAATACCCGGCGGGCACGGGAGATCGGCTATGACACGGTGCTGCTGGCGGTGCCGTTCTACACGCGGCCCAGCCAGTCCGAGATCGCGCGCCACTTCATCACCGTGGCCGAGGCGACCGACGTGGACATCGTGCTCTACTCCTATCCCGGCAAGGACGGGGTCGAGATCGGTTACGAGGCGCTGGACGCGCTGGCCGATCATCCGCGGATCGTGGCGATCAAGGAAAGCTCGGGCGTCCTGCAACGGGCGATCGGGATCGCCACGCGCTACGCGGGACGGATCCAGCTTGTGTCCGGGTCGGACGACATCGCGCTAGACTTCATGCTGTGGGGCGCGGATGCCTGGATCTGCGGGCCGGCCAATTGCATGGCGAAGGCGGTCTGCGACCTGGACCGCAGCTTTCGCGCCGGCGATCTGGACCGGGCCAAGGCGATCATGGCGCGGCTGTGGCCGGCGATGAACGACCTCGAATCGGGCAAGTTCGTGCAGAAGCTGAAATACGGCTGCGCCTTGCAGGGCAGGCCGGTGGGCGACTGCCGGCTGCCGCTGGGGCCGCTGGACGAGGACGAGAAGGCCGCCTTTGCGGCGGCGATGCGGCCCGTGCTCGACTGGGACTGAGATGACCACCCTTGTCGTCGGTGCCGGGATCATCGGGACTGCCATCGCCCACGAGTTGCAGCGGCGCGGCCGGCAGGTGGTGCTGATCGACCGCGATGCGCCGGGGCGGGGGGCGTCGTTCGGCAACCTCGCCTCGATCGCCGTGACCGAGTTCATGCCGGCCTCGCGCCCGGCGGTCTGGCGCCGGATCCCCGGCTGGCTGCTGGACCCGGACGGCCCGGTGCGGGTGCGGCCGCGCCACCTGCCGCGGCTGGTGCCGTGGTTCCTGCGCTTCCTCGCGGCCTCGCGCCCCGCCCGGCTGGCGGCGCTGGAGGCGCAGGGCGCGGCGTTGTGCGCCCGGGCGCTGGACGACACGCTGGCACTGCTGCGCGAGACCGGGCTTGAGGATCAGCTGAGCGCGGAAGGCTGCCTGTCGCTTTATGCCGACGCGGCCGAGTTCCGGGCCGACCGGGACCATCTGGCGCTGCTGGAAAGGTTCGGCTTTCCCCACGAGGTGCTGGGGCGGCAGGCGATCCGGGCCCTGGAGCCGGAGCTGTCGGAGCGGATCGAGACGGCGGTGCTGCTGCCGCAGAACCGGTCGGTCCGGGATCCTTACCGGCTGGTGCTGGCGCTGGCCGACAGGTTCGCGGCCCTGGGCGGGCGGGTCGAGCGGGGCGAGGTGACGGGCTTCTTGCGCGGCTTGGGGATCGATGGCGCGGTCCTGGCCGACGGGCGGCAGATCGCGGCGGAAGAGGTGGTGATCTGCGCCGGCGTCCATACCGCGGGGCTGGCGCGGAAGCTGGGCGAGCCGATCCCGCTGGAGACCGAGCGCGGCTATCACACCCAGATCATGGCACCGGGCATCGCGCTGCGGCATTCGCTCATCTGGCCGGCGCGGGCCTTCATGGTGACGCCGACCGCCGGCGGCATCCGGGTCGGCGGCACGGTCGAGATGGCGGGGCTGGCGGCGCCGCCGGACTATCGCCGGGCGAAGGTGACGGTGCGGCGTGCCCGCGAGGCACTGCCGAACCTGCGCTGCGAGGCGTTCACCGAATGGATGGGCCACCGGCCCGCGCTGCCCGACACGGTGCCGATCCTGTCGGCCAGCGCCCGCACCGGCGGGTTGTTCTATGCCACCGGCCACGGGCATCTGGGCCTGACGCTGGCCGCCACCACCGCGCGGCTGATGGCCGAACTGATCACCGGCGGCCGGCCGGCGATCGACCTTCACCCCTATCGGATCGACAGGTTCTGACATGCACCGCAAAGCTTCGGGTCGTCGCGCCCGCCGGCACGGCCGGATGCCATGAGGTTCGGGCGTTTCCTGGACATCGCGATGGTCCATGCCCAGGGCGAGATCGGCAACGTCATCCTCGACGGGGCCGACCCGATCCCCGGCGCGACGATCCTCGACAAGATGACCCACATCAACACGGTGGACGACAGTCTGCGGCGGTTCGTCACCACCGAGCCGCGCGCGCATGTGGCGATGACGACGAACCTGCTGCTGCCGCCCTGCCGCCCGGATGCCGATGCCGGGTTCATCGTGCTGCAACCCGACCGGGCGCATCCGATGAGCGGATCGAACGCGATCTGTGTGGTCACCGCGCTGCTGGAGACCGGCCGGGTGCCCATGGTCGAGCCCGAGACGGTGGTGCGTCTGGACACTGCCGCCGGGCTGGTCGAGGCCCGGGCGCGGTGCGCGGGCGGGCGTTGCCTGTCGGTCAGCCTGGACAACGTGCCGGCCTTCGCGCTGGCGCTGGACGTCGCGGTGGACACACCGCGCTGGGGCAGGATCCGGGCCGACATCGTCTTCGGCGGCGTGTTCTATGCACTGATCGACGTGGCGCAGCTGGGCCTCGCCATCGTCCCGGCCGATGCCCGCGCCCTGGCCGAGGCGGGGATCGCGATCAGGGCGCTGCTGGCCGGGCAGGTCGAGGTTGCCCATCCCGAGATCCCCGGCCTGACCGGGATCGCCTACGTGATGTTCCGCGACAGCCGGCCCGACGGGTCGGTGACGACCTGCACCACGCTGGCGCCGGGCCGGGTGGACCGGTCGCCCTGCGGCACCGGATCCTCGGCGAATCTGGCGGTGCTGCACGCCCGCGGCCGGTTGCAGCCGGGCGAGACGCGGATCTCGCGGTCGATCATCGGCGGCACCTTTGCGGCGCAGGCCATCGGCGAGACCACGGTCGGCGGGCGTCCGGCGATCCTGCCGCGGATCACCGGCAGCGCCTGGATCTTCGGCCGCCAGCAGCTGCGCCTGTCGCGCGACGACCCGGCGGCGCGGGGTTTCGCCCTGTCCGATACCTGGGGGCCGCAGGCGGGGGATCTGCCGGGCTGACCGGCGGGCAGCGGGCAGCCGGGCGGCACGGAGGCGGCGACGGGGACCATCGGGGCGTCGGGCGGGGCGGGGGAAGGGCAGGACCGGACGATCCGGCCGTCCTTGCGGCGCGGTCAGCGGATGAACCGGTCCACATAGTCGCGCCCCAGTCCGACAGCCTCGTAATGGGCGCGGCACATGTCGATCTTGGTGAACACGTCCTCGTAGCCGGTGACCTTGCCCCAGGGATCGCAATAGCACATGACCCCGGTCACCTGGAAAAGCGTGATCATCTCGTCCACGTCCTCGGGGACGACCAGCGTATGGGTCTCGCCCGGCGGCTCGAACACATAGCTGCCCGCCTCTGCCATCCAGTCGTGTTCCAGATAGCGCCAGCGGCCCTTGAGCACATAGCCGTGGACCGGGGCGGGGTGGCGGTGGCGCGACAGCACCCCCGCCTTGCGGACCTTGAGCAGGTTGACCCAGTAGCCCTGCGCGACGTTCAGGCAGAGCGGCCGGAACCACACGTTGTCCGCCTGCGGCACCCAGATCCGGTCGTCCTCGGGGATGACGGCGGGCACCACGATCTCGGCCTGCGCCTCGGGCGGCATCGGCAGCTGGTAGGGCATCCGTTTCAGGTCGTCGGCGGTCATGTCCCTGGTCATCCTCGCCTCCTCACATCACGCCGAAGGTGCGGAACGCCTCGACCGTGCTCATGCCCGACCGGATCGCCCGTTCCACCTCGCCCTCGGTCTCGACCTTCTCCAGCGCGAGGCGCACCGCCTCCTGCTCGGCCGCGCGGGGGATCACCAGAACCCCCTCGCGGTCGCCGAACACCAGATCGCCGGGGGCGATCCGCACGCCCTCGATCTCCAGCCCGCAGCGCCAGTCCACGACCTTGCCGCGCGGACCCTGGTCCTGGGCATAGAGACCGCGGCAGAAGGCGGGAAAGCCCAGCCTCTCGATCCCGCGGGCGTCGCGGACATGGCCGTTGAGGACCGCCCCCGCCGCGCCGAGATGCTGTGCCCGGGTCGACATCAGCTCGCCCCAAAGCGCATAGCGCATCGACCCGCCGGAGGCGACATAGACCTCGCCCGGGCGCAGGTCGTCCAGCGCCTCGAGCATCAGGCCGAAGGGACGGTCGGTCAGCGGGCCGCCGGCGCCCTCGGCGGTGCCGAAGCAATCGGCCTCCAGCACCGGCATCGCGCGCCCGGCCAGCACCGTGTCGGGGGTCAGCGGGCCGATCCCGGGGGGCAGGAACTGGTGCATCAGGCCCATCCGGTCGAGCACGTCGCCGACAACGGCGGTGAACAGCCGCGCCTTCATCAGGGCGAACAGGCCGGCGTCGTCGTCATGGGGCAGGGTCATCGGTTCCTCTCTCTTCATGCGGCGGAATAGCCGCCGTCCACCGGCAGGATTGCCCCGGTGACGAATGCCGCGCCGTCCGAGGCAAGGAACAGCGCCGGCGCCACCAGATCCTCGGGCCGGCCCCAGCGCCGCATCGGCGTGCGGTCGAGGATCCGGGCGCTGCGGCCGGGGTCCTGGTGAAGCGCGGCGGTCAGCGGCGTGGCGATCCAGCCCGGCGCCAGCGCGTTCACCCGGATGCCCTGATCCGCCCAGGCCAGCGCCAGCGACCGGGTCAGCTGTGCGATGCCCCCCTTCGAGGCGGCATAGGCCGGGGCCACGGGACTGCCGAAGAAGGTCAGCATCGAGGCGATGTTGACGATCGCCCCGCCCTGCCGCGCCAGCAGCGGCCGCGCCGCATGGCAGGCCCGCAGCGTGCCGGTCAGGTTGATGTCCAGCACCTCGGCAAATCCGTCGGGGGCGAATTCCTCGCCGCCGCGGCGGATCACCCCGGCGGCGTTCACCAGAACGTCCAGCCGGTCGAGCCCGGCGAAGAAGTCCGCCACCGCGCCGCTGTCGCGCAGGTCCAGCAGCCGGTCCGTGATGTCCGGGTGCGGCGGCGTCTCGGCATGGCCGGTGGCGATGACGCGGGCGCCGCTGGCGGCGAAGCCGCGCGCGATGGCCCGGCCTATGCCGCCGGTCCCGCCGGTGACGACGACGGTGCGGGTCATGTCCCGCACAAGGGCAGGTGCCGGCTTGACTGCACGATCCCCCCTGAGCGCGGCTTGCCGGGCCGTGGCCGGATCAGGTTGGCGGACCCTCCGCGTCGCGTCAACCGGAAGCGAAGCGCACTTCGGGCATGGCGCCGATCAGCATCCGCGCATAGTCGCTCTGCGGGTTGTCGAAGACCGATTGCGTCGCGCCTTCCTCGACGATCCGGCCGTGCAGGATGAGCGCCACCCGGTCGCAGACATAGCGGATCACGCCGAGGTCGTGGCTGATGAACAGATAGGTCAGCCCCAGCCGGGCCTGCAGGTCGATGAGCAGGTTCAGCACCTGGGCCTGGACGCTGACATCGAGCGCCGAGGTCGGTTCGTCCAGCAGCACCAGCGACGGGCCGGGGGCGAGCGCGCGGGCGATGCAGATCCGCTGCCGTTGCCCGCCGGAGAATTCGTGCGGGAAGCGATGCAGGTGCTGCGGGCCGAGACCCACGAGCGCGAGAAGTTCCGCCGCGCGTTCCGTCCGCTGGCGGCGGTTCAGGCCCAGGGTGGCGGCGTGGATCAGCATCGGTTCGGTCACGATGTCATGGACCGACATGCGCGGGTTGAGGCTGGCGAAGGGATCCTGAAAGACGATCTGCACCCGCGCCCGGAGCGCGCGCAGCGCGGCCGGCGAGAGCTGCGCCATGTCTTCGCCCTCGAACAGGATGCGCCCGGCGGTGGGTGTGTCGAGCCGCAGGACCATCCGCGTCAGCGTGGTCTTGCCCGACCCGCTCTCTCCCACCAGCCCGAAGCTTTCGCCGGGCTGCACCGCCAGCGAGACATCGCTCAGCGCCCGCACCTCGGCCGAGGTGGCGAACATGCCGCGCCGGGCCGGAAAGACCTTGCTGACGCCCTCGATCTGCAACAGCGGGGCGGTCATGTCCGGGCCTCGACAAGGGGATGCAGGCAGGCGACGCCGTGGCCGGGCCCGACCGGCACCGCGGCCGGCGTGCCGGACCGGCAGGCCGCCGTGGCGCGGTCGCAGCGCGGGGCGAAGCGGCAGCCGGGCGGCGGGCGGATGAGGTTCGGCACGGCGCCGGGCAGGCCCTGCAATTCGCCCCGCCGCACGCCCCGGGTCGGGATCGCCCGCAGCAGCGCGCGGGTATAGGGATGGGCCGGCGCGGTCAGCACCTGCCGGACCGCGCCCTGTTCGACGATGTTGCCGGCATACATCACCGCGACATGGCTGCAGGTCTGCGCCACCACGCCGAGGTTGTGGGTGAT
>JBKBMT010000017.1:0-2382 GCA_046295655.1 Gemmobacter sp.
TGCCGTTGCCGCCGTAGATCACATCGCGCACATCCGCGGCCGTCTCCCCGCCGAAGATCAGGTCGGCCCCGTCGCCGCCGATGATCGTGTCCGCCCCGTCGCCGCCGTAAAGCGTGTCGTGTCCCGCCCCGCCGTCCAGACGGTCGTCGCCCTCGCCGCCGAAGATCAGGTCGTTGCCCGCCCCGCCATCCAGCGTGTCGTCGCCGCCGTTGCCATGGATCTCGTCGTCGCCGTCCAGCCCGATGATCCGGTCATTCTGGGACGACCCGCGGATCGTGTCGGCTCCGAGGCTTCCGGTCAGGACGATGCTGCTGTGAACCGTGCTCCATCCCCGGAAGGTCCACTCGGCCAGCGACATGTCGCCGGCCGAGGTCATCCCGATCTCGAGGCGCTCGCCTTCGCCCAGGGGGCCAGCGCCGATCACTTCGAGCGTCGGGGACAAACCCGTTCCGCCAAGTTGGGTAGCGTCGAGCAGGACCCGCTTGGCCGAGTTCCGGCCCTGGAAGTCCAGCTCCTCGATCGAGACGATGTTAAGGAAGCGAAGGTCATAATCCGCCGCGCTGAGGATCCGGGACAGAACGATGCGATCGGTCCCGGCCCCGCCGTCGATCGTGGTGCCGACCACCGGCAGGTTCGCCCCGGAGAACAGGATCACGTCGTCCCCGCCGCCGCCGTAGAACTCCTCAAGCCCGCCGCCGGCCACCAGCGTGTCGTTCCCTGACCCGCCGTAGAGCGTGTCGTTTCCCGCGCCGCCTTCCAGCCGGTCGTTGCCCAGCCCGCCGTAAAGCAGATCGTTTCCCGCCCCGCCGAACAGCCGGTCGTTGTCGGCCCCGCCATAAAGGCTGTCGTTGCCGTCGCCGCCGTAAAGGCTGTCGATCCCGTCGCCGCCGGCGATCGAATCATCCCCGGCATCGCCGTGCAGCGTATCGTCTCCGGGCCCCCCGAACAGCTGGTCGTTGCCGTCGCCGCCGAAGATCAGGTCGTTGCCGTTACCGCCGCTGGCGCTGTCGTTGCCTGTTCCGCCATAGATCGTGTCGTTGCCGTCGCCGCCGTCCAGCGTGTCGTTGCCGGCGTCGCCCTGCAGCGTGTCGTTGCCCGCGCCGCCGAACAGCCGGTCGTTTCCGAACCCGCCCACCAGCGAATCCTGTCCCGCCCCGCCGAAAAGGAAGTCGTTGCCGCCATAGCCCACCAGCACGTCGTCGCCGTTCCCGCCATAGAGGCTGTCGTCCTGCGTCCCGCCCTGCAGAAGGTCGTTGCCGTCGCCGCCGTAAAGCTGCGTGGCCCGAGTTGAACTTCCCGTAAGCGTGTCGGACAGGTTCGTGCCCTGGATCGACAGGCCGATCTTGTCGGCCGGCAGCTCGAACGTCCAGCCGCCGATCCCGAAGTTCCGCTCCGCCGCCGTTGTGCCGTCGAGTTCCACCTGAAGGACGATGGGACCGGCCTCCGGGTGCCATTCATCAACATGATCACCGACAACCAGCTGATGCGACAGCTTGCCGGGGCCGAACTGGCTTGCATTGAGCCGCACGAATGTCTCGGCGGATCCGTATGTCTGGATCCGCTCCACCGAGGCAATGGTCGTCGCCCGCAGGTCGAAGATGACAAGGCTGCCCCAGTTGCTCAGTCGGATCGTGTCGGTCCCGTCGCCGCCGTCGAGAATGGTCCCTGCCGTGATCTGGGCGACGCCAGCGACGGTCGAGGGACGCAGCGTCAGGATGTCGTTCCCGGTTCCCCCGTAAAGCGAGTCGCGCCCAAAACGGTATTCCAGAACGTCGTTGCCCGGGCCGCCAAGAAGCCGGTCGTTCCCGCTTCCGCCCCGGATCGTGTCGTTCCCGGTGCCGCCGAACAGGCTGTCGTCTCCCGCATCGCCAAAGATGCGGTCGGCCCCGCCACCGCCGTAGATCGTGTCGTTTCCCTCATCGCCACTGAGCATATCGCCGTTGTCGTCGCCATGGATCAGGTCATTGCCCGTTCCGCCATAGACTTGTCCAACCTCGCCGCCGTAAATGGTGTCGTTGCCGGGTCCGCCGTAGATTTCGTTGCTGTCGCCATTCCCGTAGATCAGATCGTTTCCGCCACCGCCGCCGAGGAAATCCGACCCGCCCCCGCCATAGATCGTGTCGTTGACGATCTCGTCGTCCGGGCGCACCAGCCGCTGGCCCTGGTTTCCGGTGATGTTGTAGACGGCCATTGCAAAGCACCTCTGCGAAATGCGGTCGAGAAACGGCTGCGGTAAGGCGTGCCGAGGGGCAGCATGCTGCCATACGGGGGAGGGGATCCAAACCGAAACAGGTGCCACGAGGCCTGACGACGCGGTATTCGGCCCCGGCACGCGGCGGATTCCACCTGTGGGTGAGTCATCGGGCCGCGCCGCGGCAGTGC
>JBKBMT010000017.1:2392-18594 GCA_046295655.1 Gemmobacter sp.
CCCGGCCCCGGGGGTTTTGCCCGGTGGGGGTGGGTCCGGGGCCCGCGCCGGGGCTGCCCCGGGGCCGCCCCGACCGCCTTGCCAAGCCGGATGATTCGCGCAAGACTTGTTTCTGCACAAACAAACCCCGGCGGCCTGGCCGACCGGGAGTCAGGGAGACGGCGCGATGGCGGCCGAGGTGAGGGAAGCGCCGGCGTCCGGCCGGGTGCTGATCCGCAACATCGGGATCCTGCTGACCGGCGATCTTGCCGCGCCGGTCGCGGATGCCGATTGCATCCTGCTGGACGGATCCGCGATCGCACAGGTCGGATCGGGCATGACCGCAGCGGATGCGGACCGGTTGATCGACGCGCGGGGCTGTGCGGTCGGGCCGGGGCTGATCGACAGCCATTGCCACCCGGTGTTCGGCGACTGGACGCCCCGGCAGAACCAGACCGGCTGGATCGAGATGGGGGTGAACGGGGGGGTCACGACACTGATCTCGGCCGGCGAGGTGCATCTGCCCGGGCGCCCGAAGGACGCCGAGGGGGTGCATGCGCTGGCCATCGTCGCGCAGCGCTGCTTTGCCGCCTTTCGCCCGGCCGGCGCAAAGGTGATCGCCGGCGCGCCGGTTCCCGAACGCGACTTCGGACGCGATTTCTACGAACGGCTCAAGGCTTCCGGGATCCGCCACATCGGCGAGATCGGGCTGGGAACCGTCGCCCGGGGCGAGGATGCTGCGCGGGTCACGGGCTGGTGCCGTGAGCTGGGGATCGAGACGATCATGCATACCGGGGGGCCATCCATCGCCGGCTCGCATCTGGTGACACGCGACGATGTGCTGGCCGCCCAGCCCGATGTAGTCAGCCACATCAACGGCGGGCCGACCGCCATAGAGCACGACCACATCCGCGATCTGTGCCGCAATGCGACCGGGGCGCTCGAAGTCGTGCACAACGGCAACGAACGCGCCGCGCTGGTGGCGCTCGAGGCCGCGGGGGCCGAGGGGCGGCTCGCGGACTTCATCATCGGCACCGATGCGCCGGCGGGATCGGGCGTGCAGCCGAACGGGATGCTGCGCATGGTGACGCTGATGGCGTCGCTGGGCGGGGTGGATGCGGCTGCGGCCTGGTGCCTTGCGAGCGGGAACGTGGCGCGCCGGCGCCGGCTGGCCGGCGGGCTGGTCGCGCCCGGACAGCCGGCCGATCTGGTGTTCATGGACCGGCCCGAAGGCTCGCCCGGCGCGGATGCGCTTGCGGCGATGACGCAGGGCAACATCCCCGGCATCGGTGCCGTGATGATCGAGGGCCGGATGCGCACCGGACGGTCCCGGTCCACCCCGCCGGCTGCGCGGGTGCCGGAGGGGGACTGAGATGGGTGCGAAGATCCGCAAGATCGCGGTCTTCCTCGAGGAGACGCACCGCGAGGCGGGGCAGGGGATCGACCCGCCCACCCGCAAGGCCTGTGTGGTGGCGGTCATCGAAAACCCCTTCGCCGGTCGGTTCGAGTCCGATCTCGAGCCATTGATGGCGGCGGGCGAGGAGCTGGGCGGCCTGCTGGGCCGGCGCTGTGTCGAGGCGCTGGGCATCGCGCCGGGGCAGGCACAGAGCTACGGCAAGGCCGCAATGGTGGGCGAGGCGGGCGAGCTGGAACATGCGGCGGCGCTCCTTCACCCGCGTCTCGGCGCACCGCTCAGGGCAGCGGTCGAGAAGGGTGCGGCACTGGTGCCCTCGTCGAAGAAGATGGGCGGGCCGGGACAGCCGCTGGACGTGCCGCTCGGCCACAAGGACGCGGCCTATGTCCGCAGCCACTTCGATGCGATGACCGTGAGCCTAAACGATGCGCCGCGGGCGGGCGAGATCATGGTTGCGGTCGCGGTGACCGACAGCGGTCGGCCGCTGCCGCGCGTCGGGGGGCTGACCGTGGATCAGGTCGAGGGCAGGGACGGGCTGCGCTGATGGCCCGCTACGCCCGCCCCGCGACGCTGGACGAGGCGCTGGGGCTGCTGGCGCAGGGCGGATGGACGGTCGTTGCGGGCGGAACCGACGTCTATCCGGCGAAGGCCGATGCGGTCCTCAGGACCGACATGCTGGACATCACCGCGCTGCCCCTGCGCGGGATCGCGCGTCAACCCGACGGCTGGCGGATCGGGGCGCTGACGACCTGGACCGACGTGGTTTGCGCCGGGCTTCCGTCGGGGCTCGCGGTGCTGGTGGAGGCGGCGCGCGAGGTCGGTTCGGTCCAGATCCAGAACGCGGCGACCGTTGCCGGAAACATCGTGAACGCATCGCCCGCGGCGGACGGAACTGTGGCGCTGATCGCCCTGGGCGCGACAGTCGAGATCGCGGGGGGCGGCGCCACGCGACGGGTCCCGCTCGAGGATTTCGTCACCGGCCCGCGGCAGGTGGCGCTGCGGCCGGGCGAACTCGTGCTGGCGGCCCATGTCCCCGATCCGGGACCCGGCGCGCGCTCGGGCTTCGCCAAGTTGGGCGCGCGGCGTTACCTGGTCATCTCGATTGCCATGGCGGCGGCAGCGATCGCCGCGCCGGGGGGCGTCGTGCAGTCGGCTCGGGTCGTGATCGGCGCCTGCTCGCCGGTTGCCCGGCGTATGCGCGATCTGGAGGAGCGGATGATCGGCTTGCACATTTCGGACGTGGCCGCTGCGATCGAAGCCGAGGATTCGCGTGTTCTTTCGCCCATTTCCGACATTCGCGCCGATCGCGCCTATCGCCTGCAGGCTGCACCCGAGCTGGTGCGCCGGCTGCTGCGCCGGATTGCGGAGGATGCGGAATGAAGGATCTTGGCGCCGGCATCCGTTTCGTTCTCGACGGTGCCGAGGTGGTCGCGGACGCCGCTCCTCAGGCCCGGCTGTCGGATGTCCTGCGGGGGCTGCGGGCCGAAGGTGTCAAGGTCGGCTGCGATGCCGGCGATTGCGGTGCCTGCACGGTCCTGATCGACGGAGCACCGGGCTGCGCCTGTCTGGTGCCCGCGGCGCGGGCGGAGGGCGCGCAGGTCGAGACAGTCGCCAGCCTGTCGCGCGGCGGCAAACCGGGCCGGCTTCAGGCCGCGTTCCTGCGTCATGGCGCGGCGCAATGCGGCATCTGCACGCCCGGGATGCTGATGGCCGCCGAGGCGCTGCTTCGAAACGACCCGGCGCCCGACCGGGCGGCGGTCGAGGCAGCGATCTCGGGCGTGCTGTGCCGCTGCACCGGCTACGGCGCCATCGTCCGGGCGGTGCTGGACGTGGCGGGCGATACCGAGGGGGATCCGCCGCCGGCTGGCGCCGCAGTCGGGGCGCGGGTGCCTCGGCTCGACGGATTGCCCAAGGTGCTGGGAACCGATGCCTTCGGCGCCGATGCCTGGCCGGCCGGAACGCTGCTGGTGCGGGTCGTGCGCAGCCAGCACGCCCGTGCGGCCTTCGAATTCGGTGACATCGCCGCATGGGCCGAGGGCGCGGGGGTGCGGGTGTTCACGGCGGCAGACGTTCCGGGTCGCAACCTGTTCGGGGCGATCCCGCAACTGGCCGACCAGCCCGTGTTCGCCGAGGGGATCGTGCGGTTCCGGGGCGAGGCGGTGGCGGCCGTCGCCGGCGATCGCGCCGTCGTTCAGGCGCTGGACCTGTCGGGCTTTCCGGTCGTCTGGACACCGCTGCCCGCCGTTTCGACAACCGCCGAGGCGCGGGCCTCGGGCGCCCCTCTGGTGCATGCAGACCGTGCGGGCAACCTCCTGGTGCGGGGGCGGGTCCGGCGCGGCGATCCTGCCGCCGCGCTGGCCACCTCTGCGGCAGTGGTCGAGGGGCGAATGGAGACCGCTTTCGTCGAACATGCGTATATCGAGCCCGAAGCCGGATTTGCGCGGCGGGTCGGTGACCGGCTGGAGATCCGGGCCTGCACCCAGGCACCGCAGATGGACCGCGAGGAACTCGCCCGGATCATGGGCCTGCCCGAAACGGCGATCCGCATCCTTCCCGCTTCGGTCGGCGGCGGGTTCGGCTCGAAACTCGACATCTCGCTCCAGCCCTACGTCGCCATCGCCGCCTGGGCGACGGGGCGGCCCTGCGGGATCGTCTATTCCCGGCAGGAATCGATGCAGAGCACGACCAAGCGCCATCCGGCCGAGATCCGTGTCCGGGTCGGTGCCGATGCCGGCGGGCGGTTGAGCGGCATGGAATTCGACGCGGTGTTCAATACCGGCGCTTATGCCAGCTGGGGCCGACGGTGGCGAACCGGGTGCCGGTGCATGCCTCGGGGCCCTATCTCGTCCCTGCCTACCGCGCCGAGGCCGAGGCCGTGCACACGCATTGCCCGCCCTCGGGTGCGTTTCGCGGCTTCGGTGTGCCGCAGTCGGCGGCGGCAGTGGAGCCGCTTCTGGACCGTCTCGCCGACCGGCTGGGGATCGACCGGCTGGAGTTCCGCATCCGGAACGCCTTGCGGCCCGGCGACCCCACCGTGACCGGACAGGTCTTCTTGCAAGGCGTTGGGATACGCGCCTGTCTCGAGGCCCTCCGCCCGCACTGGGCGCGCGCCCGTGCCGTGGGGGCTGCGCACACGGCCCGCGGCGGCGCAACCCGGCGCGGCGTCGGGGTGGCGGGGCTCTGGTATGGCTGCGGAAACACCTCGCTTGCCAATCCCTCGACCATCCGGGCCGGGATCACCGCGACGGGCGAGGTGGTGCTGCATCAGGGCGCGGTCGATATCGGGCAGGGGTCGAACACCGTGATCGCCCAGATCTTTGCCGATGCGCTCGGCCTGCCGGTGGACCGCCTGCGGCTGATCGACGCCGACACCGACCTGACCCCGGATGCCGGCAAGACCTCGGCCAGCCGTCAGACCTTTGTCACCGGCGCGGCGGCCCTGCGCGCAGGTCAGGCGCTGCGGGCGGCGGTCCTGCGGCGGTTGAATGCCGGCGAGGATGCCATGCTGGCCTTCGATGGCAGCATCCTGTCCGCGGGCGAGGCGCGCCTCGATCTGGCCGCTCTCGCCTCCGAGGCCGACGGGTCCGGTTACGTGATTGCGGTCGAGGAAACCTTCGATCCGCCGACCACGCCGCTCGATGCCGACGGGCAGGGCAACCCCTATGCCGCCTACGGCTGGGGGGCCCATCTGGCCGAGATCGAGGTGGATGTCGCGCTTGGCACCACGCGCGTGGTGCATCTGGTCTGCGCGCATGACGTGGGCCGGGCGATCAACCCGACGCTTCTGGAAGGCCAGATAGAGGGCGGGACGACGCAAGGTCTGGGCATGGCGCTGATGGAGGAATACCTGCCCGGTCGCACCGAGAACCTGCACGACTACCTGATCCCGACCGTGGGCGACGTGCCCCGCGTGACGCCGATCCTGATCGAGGATCCCGACGCTCACGGTCCCTATGGGGCGAAGGGCATCGGCGAGCAGGTGCTGATCGCCACCGCGCCCGCGATCCTGAACGCCATCCGCGACGCCACGGGGGCGGAGATCGCGCGTCTGCCCGCAACCCCCGACCGGCTGCGCGCCGCACTGCGGGAGGCCGGCTGGTGAGGCACACCCCGGACACGGAGACGACCACCGATGCCGCCGCGCCGGTGCCGCCGGGCAAGATCCGCTGCGACGCCTGTCCGGTCCTGTGCTACATCGCCGAAGGACGGGCCGGAGCGTGCGACCGTTACGCCAACGAGGGCGGAGAGCTTGTGCGCGTCGATCCGCTGCTGATCCTCGAGGCCGGAGCACCCGCCGTTGATTTCCTCGGCGCGGAATGGGACGGCCTGCCGGTGCCGCGCCAGCCGTTCGTGACCGCGGTCGGCGCCGGGACGACCTATCCGGACTACAAGCCCGCGCCGTTCATCGTCGCCAGCCGGATGGATGGCGTGGACATGGTGACGGTCGTCACCGAGGGGATCTATTCCTACTGCGGCGTGAAGGTGAAGATCGACACCGACCGCCACATCGGACCCGAGACCGCGACCGTCCGCCACCGCGGCGAGGCTGTGGGTCATGTGACGACCGGCGAATACGGCAGCCAGATGCTCAGCCTCGGCGGGGTCAATCACCTGACCGGAGGATCGAAGAAGGAGGGCCGGGCAACCTGCGACGCATTGCTGGCGCTTTGCAACCGGCAGGCGGTGGCGTTGACCATCGACAGCGGTGCCGAGCTTGTGGTGCAGGCGGGCGAGGCCCCGGTGGTGGACGGGGTGCGCGAGGAACGGATGCGGGTTGGCTGCGGCTCGGCCGCGATCGGGATGTTCGCCCGGCAGTGGTTCGAACATGCCGACGAGGTGGTGGTGGTGGACGACCACATCACCGGTGTGCTGTCCGAACACCAGGCCGGAAAGCTCTTGGGTGTGCCGCCGACCGGCATCCGCATCCGCGGCCACCGGTCGACGCCGGGGCGGTATTTCCGCGTCGCGCAACCGGGCGGGGGCTGGGGCGGGACAGACATCGACGACCCCCTGTCGATCATCGAAAGGTTCGACCCGAAGCATGCTCGGCCGGGCATCCGGATGCTGATGGTCTCGACCACGGGCGATCACGCGGCCTTCTATGTGCTGGACGACGACCTGCGCCCGGTCGAGGTCGAAATGCCCGCGGCGGTCCGGGCGAGCGTCGCGCGCGTGCAGGAGAACTGCGAGCCGGCGCTCTGTTCGGTGGTGTTCATGGCCGGAGCCGGCGGCAGCCTGCGGGCCGGCGTCACCGAGAACCCGGTCGCGCTGACCCGTGCAGTGCGGTCGATGCTGGTCAATGTGACGGCCGGCGGCGCGCCGGTCTGGGTCTGGCCCGGCGGCGGCATCACCTTTGCCGTCGACGTGATGGCGATGCCGCTGAATTCCTTCGGCTATGTGCCGACGCCCGCGCTGGTGGCCCCGATCGAGTTCACCCTGCGCCTGTCGGACTACGAAGTGCTCGGCGGGCATCTCGATGCCGTCGTTCCGCTCGAGACCGTCCTGCAGAGGGCCGGACGACGCGAGCCCGGGTTCGGGGCATGGCCGCTGCGGCGCAGCCACTTCGCCTGGGGCCGCGAATGACCACGATGAGCATTGCGGGTCAACCGCTGCGAGGCGACGTTGCCGCCGGGCGGGCGACGGGCTTTCGCGACGGACCTGCGGCCCGGCTGCTCGGGGACGGTCGGCTGTGGCTTCGGCACGGACCGATCGAGATCCATGCCCGTGCCGAAGGGGAGGCGGGGGCGGAACGGGCCGCCTGCCAGCGCGCGGTTCGGCGGTTTGCCGGGTTGCTCGAGGAAGTCGCGGCCGAACTTTCATGCCTCAGGGCTGCCGCCGGGCCGCCGCCCTGGCCGGATGGAGTTCCGGGCCGGATGTGCGCGGCGGCAGCCCGTTTCGACCGGGTCTTCGTTACGCCGATGGCAGCGGTCGCCGGCGCCGTTGCCGAGGCGGTGCTGGACGCCATGCGGGGGCCGGGCCTGCGACGTGTGCATGTCAACAACGGCGGCGACATCGCGCTCTGGCTGGCCGCCGACGCCGCGCCCTTTCGGGTTGCGCTGGTCCCTGATCCGGCCACCGCCGCGGTCCCGGGTGCGGTGGTCGTGACGTCGGGTGACGGGATGCAGGGCATCGCCACCTCGGGCTGGCGCGGTCGCAGCCATTCGCTGGGCATCGCCGATGCGGTCACCGTTCTGGCGCCACGGGCGGCCGAGGCCGACGTCGCCGCCACGCTGATCGCCAATGCGGTCGATCTGCCGGGGCACCCGGCCGTCCGGCGGGTTCCCGCCCGGGACCTGGCCCCCGACAGCGACCTCGGGTGCCGGCCCGTGACCGTGGCGGTCGGGCGTCTGGGTGCGGCCGAGCTGGAGCAGGCGCTGGATGCGGGCGAAGCGGTCGCCGCAGGCATGGTGTCCGACGGGCGCATTCGCGGCGCCGCGCTGGCGTTGCACGGTGTCCTGCGGATCGTGGGCAGTATCCGGCTGGAGCCGGTGGGCAGGGGGGCATGAGATGGCCGAAGTTCTGATCCGGAAGCAGGCGCTGGCGCTGGAGGAGATCTGGCACGAGGGCGGCCCTCGCGCCGACGCGCCGCATCGCCGGCTTGCCATGCTGAGCGTGATCGCAAACCCCTTTGCCGGCCGCTTCGCCCACGATATCGCGGGCTTCATGGAAGACCTGAAGCCGCTGGGCGTGGCCATGGCGCGGCGGATGGTCGAGGTGCTGGGGGGCGATCCGAAGGCGGTTCAGGGGTATGGCAAGGGGGCGATCGTCGGATCCGCCGGCGAGATCGAACACGGCGCGCTTTGGCACGTCCCCGGCGGCTATGCGATGCGCGAGGCGCTGGGCGGGGCGCTGGCCATCGTGCCCTCGACCAAGAAGGTGGGCGGCGTGGGGGCGCGGCTCGACGTTCCCGTGACGCATGTCGACGCCTCCTATGTGCGCAGCCACTTCGACGCGATGGAGGTGGGGCTGCCGGATGCCCCGCGCGCCGACGAGTTGCTGCTGGCGCTGGTCATGACGACCGGCCCGCGCGTGCATGCCCGGGTCGGCGGATTGCGGGCCGACCAGATCGCCGCGCGCGACGGGCTGCGCTGACCCCCCGGCAGGGCGGCGGGAGCCGCCTTGGTCCATGCCTGTTGCCAAGTGGCGGCGCAGGCTGTTTATCTCTTGGGGCGTGACCTGTCGGCGGCAAAGGCCGGCACCAGCGTCAACAACAGATAATGACCGGAGGAGATGCGATGCGATTTCATACCCTTGCAGCACTGGCCGCAGTGGTCGGCCTTGCGGGCGCGCCGGCGCTTGCGCAGGACCGGACCGGCTGGCCGCGGGACCTGACCATCGGCACCGCCAGCCAGGGCGGAACCTATTTCGTTTACGGCAACGGCTTTGCCAGCTTCATTGCAGAAAGCCTCGGCATCAATGCCTCGGGCGAGGTGACGGGCGGGCCGGTGCAGAACGTGACGCTGGTCGAGACCGGCGACCATCTGATGGGTCTTGTCACCATGGGTCCCGCCTATGACGCCTGGCAGGGCCGGTCGGAACTGGCGCCGGGGCTGGAGCACCGGTCGATCCGGGCGCTCTTCCCGATGTATCAGACCCCGTTCCAGGTGATCGCGCTGCGGTCCTCGGGGCTGACCTCGGTCAGCGACCTGAACGGCAAGCGGGTCAGCGTCGGTCCCGCGGGCGGCACGCCCGGCACCTACTGGCCGCAGTTCATGGAGGCGCTGGGGGTCAATGCCAACGTCTCCTACGCCGGGGCCTCGGACGCCGCGAGCCAGCTGAAGGACGGTCTGATCGACGCCTTCGCCTTTGCTGCAGGCGTGCCGATTTCCGCCTTCAGCCAGCTTGCGGCAGAGAACGACGTGGTCATGTTCGGCTTCACCGACGAGGAGCTGCCGAAGATCCTGGAAGCCTTCCCGGCCATGGCACCGCTGACGATTCCCGCGGGAACCTATGCCGGCCATGACTACGACCAGAACACGGTCGCGCTGTGGAACTTCGCGATCGCCCACGCCGACATGCCCGAGAGCCTGGCCTACGAGATCACCAAGCTGGCGCTCGACAACCCCGAGCGGATGGTCCAGATCCACGCCGCCGCTGCCGAGACGCTGCTGGAGAACTGGGACAAGAACACCTTCATGCCGTTCCACCCCGGTGCCGTGCGCTATCTCGAGGAAAAGGGCATCACGGTTCCCGAAAACCTGCGCTAGTCTGACATCTGCGCGACCATCGCGGGCGGGTGACCGTCCGCGAGACCGAAAAGAACCGGGAAAGGCGGGCTCCGAACCCGCTGCGGGAAGGGGGGATCGAATGTCCGACAAGGCCGTCGCCGAGGGGACCGTGGCCGGGACCGCGAATATCGCCGCCGGGGTGGATGCCGAGATTGTCATGGCCAACCAGAGGGTGCCGGCCGGGGCGCTGGGGCTGTCCGTCGTCGCGGCGTGCATCCTCTACACCGCCTTCCATGTGGGGGTGATGAACCTCTATCCCCTGGAGACCTGGACCTATCGTCTCATCCACGTCGGCGGCGGGCTTGCGCTCGGCTTCCTTCTGTTCTCCGCCGCCAGCATCCCCGCCGAAGGCGCCGCCCGCACCGGCAGCCTGAAGCTGATGCTGGGACTGCCGGGGATGGCAGCGATCCTGCTGGCCTTCGGGCAGATCATGCTGCTTCTTGTCACCGGCGAGACGGTGGGGCAGGCCAGTCCGCGCGACGCCCTGACCTTCAGCTTCGGCTGGCCGCTGGTCGCCGGCACCAGCTGGCTTGTGGTGCTGAACTGGGCGATGCCGGACCGCGACCGCAGCTCGATCGACCTGACCGACGCCTTGCTGGGCCTCGCGGCGATCACGGTTGCGATCTACATCATCCTGCACGCACCGTTCCTTCGCCTGCGGGCGGGAACCGGGCTTGCGAAGGATGCCGACATGTATGCCTCGATGGCCGGGGTGATCCTGATCCTCGAGATGACGCGGCGGCTGGCCGGGCTGGCGCTGGTGGTGATCGCGGCGATCTTCGTGGCCTATGCCTTCGTCGGCCCCTGGCTGCCGGGCATCCTCGAACACCGCGGCTACACGATGAGCCGCTTCTTCACCTACATCTACACGGACCAGGGGATCCTCGGGCCGACAACGGCTATCTCCTCGACCTACATCATCCTGTTCGTGACCTTCGCGGCCTTCCTCCAGGCCAGCCGGGTCGGGGAATACTTCGTCAACTTCGCCTTCGCCGCCGCCGGGGGCGCGCGGGGCGGGCCGGCAAAGGTGGCGGTCTTCGGGTCGGGCCTGATGGGGATGATCAACGGAACCTCGGCGGGCAATGTCGTCTCGACCGGATCGCTGACGATCCCGCTGATGAAGAAGGTGGGCTATCGCCCGCAGACTGCCGCCGCAGTCGAGGCGGCGGCCAGTTCCGGCGGACAGATCCTGCCGCCGATCATGGGTGCCGGCGCCTTCATCATGGCCGAGATCACCGGCATCGCCTATACCGACATCGTCATCGCGGCGATCATCCCGGCGGTGCTGTATTTTGCCAGCGTCTATTTCAACGTCGATCTGGCCGCGCAGAAGTTCGGCATGAAGGGACTGCCGCGCGAGGAGCTTCCAGAATTCCGCAAGCTTGCCCGGCAGGCGTTCCTGTTCATACCGATCATCATCCTGATTGCGGCGCTGTTCGCGGGCTATTCCGTCATCCGCGCCGGAACCTACGCGATGGGCGCCGCAGCCGTCGTCAGCTGGCTGACGCCGTTCCGGATGGGACCAAAGGAAATCCTGTTCGCGTTGCAGATCGCGGCGAAGATGTCGCTGCAGCTGGTGGCGGTCTGCGCCGCCGCAGGGATCATCGTCGGGGTCATCGCGCTGACCGGGATCGGCACGCGGTTCTCCTCGATGCTGCTGGGGCTTGCCGACCAGAGCCAGATCCTGGCCCTGTTCTTCGCGATGGTGGTGTCGATCGTTCTCGGCATGGGAATGCCGACCACCGCGGCCTATGCGGTGGCCGCCAGTGTGATCGCGCCGGGTCTGATCGGCCTCGGGATCGCGCCGCTGACCGCCCACTTCTTCATCTTCTACTTCGCAGTCATGTCGGCGATCACCCCGCCGGTGGCGCTGGCCGCCTACGCCGGGGCGGCGATTGCGCAATCCGACCCGATGCGCACCTCGGTCGAGAGCTTCAAGATCGGGCTCGCCGCCTTCGTTGTTCCGTTCATGTTCTTCGCATCTCCGGCCATGCTGATGCAGGGCGACTGGTTCGACATCGCCCATGTCGCGATCTCTGCCGCCTTCGGCATATTCCTTTTGTCGGCCACCGTGCAGGGCTGGTTCTTCGGACGGCTGAACGTGGTTCTGCGGCTGGTGCTCGGCGCGGCGGCGCTCAGCATGATCGCCGGCGGCTGGTTGACCGATGCCATCGGGCTCGGCGCGGCGGTGCTGGTCTGGGCGGTGCAGAAACGGCTGGTGACGCCGGTCACGGCGGCGCGGGGGCTCGACTAGGGCCGGTCCGGTCCGCTCACGGCTAGTTGGCGCGGCGTTGTGAGACGAAGGGCAGCGGGGCGACGGGCACGCCGTCCTCGATCAGCCTGCGGGCCTCCTCCACCTTCGCCTCGCCGTGGATCTGCCGTTCCGGCGCGCGGCCTTCGTGAATGGCCCGTGCCTCGGCGGCAAAGGACAGGCCAACATATTCGGAATTGGCCTCGATCTCCCGGCGAAGCGCCATGAGCGCCGCTTCGCGCAGGTCACGGGGCGTGTCGAGCCTCGGGGGCGGCTCGCGGGTGGCGACCGATGGCGCCATAAGCGCCTTTGCGACCGATACAGATCCGCATTCCGGGCACGACACATGGCCCGCCCCGTTGAGCCGGTCAAACGCCTCGGACGACTGGAACCAGCTGTCGAAGTCGTGGCCGCGGTCGCATCTGAGGTCGTATCGGATCATCGTCGTGGCGGGGCGGTCACAGCATGTTGCCTTGCGAGTTCATCTAGTCATGCGCGGACGGCGATCAAGTCGCATCTTGCCCCGAAGTGGGGCGGAACGCGGCAATGACGGCCGCGAGATCCGGCTCAGCCACCAACCCTGCCGCCTGTTCCGGCGCGAACCAGCAGCGCTTGCGTTGCCCGGCCTCGGGGAACTTTTCGGCAAGCCGCCCGACTGCAACCGGATAGACGGCCGCGAGCACGGCGCGGTCCGGTTCGTCGGATCCCATCGCCTTGCGGTAGCCGAACAGACCAAGGCAGTTCGGATCGGCCGAGCCGATCACCCCGGCCTCCTCCCAGGCTTCCCGGGCGGCCACCTCGTGAGGGGCCCGGCCCTTGATCGGCCATCCCTTCGGAACCACCCAGCGACCGGTCTCGCGGCTGGTGATGAGAAGCACCTCGAGCATCCCGCCGGACGCACGCCAGCACAGCGCGGCATACTGGGTATGCACGGATCCGCCGCCGCCATCGAAGATCCTGCTCTGCTCTTTCATTGCCCTTGCCCTCGGGACAATCAGGGATACATGTTTTTTCGCAAGGATGCCATGCCTCGCTGCGCCTTGTGCACCTCGGTTGCGAAAAAGCCCGGAGCGTTGCCGAATGACCCGCCTGTTCGTCCTTCTCGCCGCGCTCTGGTTCGCGATCGGATCAGCAGAGGCCGGGGCGCCGTTCCGGTTCGCCTCGATCGACGGCGGAGACATCGACCTTGCCGACTGGGCCGGTCGTCCGGTTCTGGTGGTCAACACGGCATCGCGCTGCGGATTCACCCGGCAGTTCGACGACCTTCAGGCGCTTTACGACCGGTTCCGCGACCGCGGCCTTGTGGTGCTTGCGGTGCCGTCCGGGGACTTTCGCCAGGAACTGGCAACCAATGCAGAGGTAGCGGCATTCTGTGCCGTCAACTTCGACCTCGACCTTCCGATGACCGAAATCACCCGGGTCCGCGGACCCGATGCGCATCCGTTCTACCGCTGGCTTGAACAGACGCATGGCTTCGTTCCCGCCTGGAACTTCAACAAGGTGCTTCTGGACGGCAAGGGCAGGATGGTCGGCACCTGGGGGTCCGCGACCCGTCCGACCTCGGGTCCGCTTGTGCGCGCGATCGAGCCGCTGCTGAAGTGACGCCCGACGCTGCGCGGGCCGAGCCCCGGCCGATCCTGATCGGGTCCGAGATCTATCGCCGCTCGAGCTATGGCCCCGCGCATCCGCTGCGGGTGCCGCGGGTCTCGACGGTCATGGATCTTGCGCGGGCGATGGGCTGGCTGCCGGCCGCATCATTCCGCACCGCGCCGCGCGTCAAGCCCGAGGCGGTGACGCACTGGCACGATCCGGCCTATGTCGCCGCGCTCCAGCGGGCCGAGGCTTCGGGGATCGTCACCGACGATCTGCGCGCCTTCGGCCTCGGAACTGTGGCGAACCCGGTGTTCCCCGAAGTCTGGCGCCGGCCTGCAACGTCGGCCGGCGGGGTTCTCCTTGCCGCGGAACTGCTGGCTGGGGGCGGGGTGGTCTATTCGCCCGCCGGGGGCACCCATCACGGGCTTCCGGATCGGGCGAACGGATTTTGCTACCTGAACGATCCGGTGCTTGCCATTCTTGCGCTGCGACGTCTGGGTGCGCGGCGTGTTGCCTATGTCGATATCGACGCGCATCATTGCGACGGTGTGGATCTGGCGTTCCGCGGCGAGCCGGAGGTGCTGCTGATCTCGACCCATGAAGAGGGGCGGTGGCCCTTTACCGGGCATCTTGACGATCCCGGTTTCGGAAACGTGTTCAACATGCCGGTGCCGCGCGGGTTCAACGACGACGAGATGGCGGCGGTGCTGGACGGGTTGATCCTGCCCCGGGTCGCGGCACACCGGCCGGATGCCGTGGTCCTCCAATGCGGGGCCGACGCGCTGGAGGAGGATCCGCTGGCACGGCTGTCGCTGTCGAACACTGTGCACTGGAAGGTGGTCGCGGCACTGCGGCCGCTGGCGCCGCGCTATCTGGTTCTGGGTGGCGGCGGCTACAATCCGTGGTCCGTGGGCAGGTGCTGGACCGGAGTCTGGGCCACGCTTCAGGGCGCCGAGGTGCCCGACCGGTTGCCGCGCGAGGCCGAGACGGTGCTGCGCGGCCTGTCATGGTCGCACAGCCGCGGCCGGAACCCACCGGAACACTGGTTCACCACCCTGCGCGACACGCCCCGCTCCGGGCCGATCCGGGCCGAGATCCGGGATCGGTTGGCGCGGCTTGCCCGGCGATGAGGCGCCGCGGCGGAACCATTCGCGCCTTCGTCGCGCTGCCGATCCCCGAGGATCTGCGCGCGCCGCTCACCCTTCTGCAGTTCCTGCTGCCGCTGCCGCGCCGGGTCCCGCCGGAGAACCTGCATCTGACCCTGGCCTTTCTGGGCGAGATTTCTCCCGAAGAGGCGGAGGAAGTGCATCACGCGCTCGACTCGCTGCGTCTTTCGCCGGTGCCCGTGCACCTGCGCGGGGTCGGGATGTTCGGCGGCGAACGCCCTCACAGCGTGCATGCCCTGGCCGTGCCCGATCCGGCGCTGAAGCACCTCGCGCGCAAGGTCGCGCAGGCAGCGCGGGGTGCGGGTGTCACGATTGCGGCGCGTCGCTTCGTGCCGCATGTCACGCTCGGCAGGCTCGACCCGGCGGGTGCAGACCTGCCGCGGCTGGAACGCGCCGTCGCCGCGGAAGCCGGATTTGTCTGCGGCCCGGCGCTGATGGACCGCTTCTGCCTCATGCGGTCGCGGCTGCACCCCGATGGTGCGCGCTACGAGACCCTCGCCGAGTATCCGCTGGGCGGCTGAGAGCCTAGCCCAGCCGGCGGAGCAGGTCGGCCAGCACCGCACGCTCCTGCGGGTCGAGGGGGGCAAGCGTTTCCTCGGTGATCGCGGTGGCGATGGGCAGCAGCCGGGCGATCAGGTCCGTGCCCGCCTCCGTCAGCCGCACCTCGGTCATCCTTCGGTCCGCGACCAGCGCGGCGCGGGCCACCAGCCCCCGTTCCTCGAGTCGTGTCAACACCCCCGAGATCGTGGCATTGTCCATCGCCGTAAGGCGGCCCAGCGCGTTCTGCGAACATGGCCCGGTCTCGTGCAGGCGTGCAAGTGCGGCGAACTGGCGCGAGGTCAGCCCCGCGGCCATCCGGGCCCCGAATATCGCAAGATGTCGCTGCTGCGCCCGGCGCAGCAGAAAGCCCACCTGTTCGTCAAGCCGGTAAGTCACGATCCGCCGCCGGCGCGGCGCAGCGCGGCACCAAGGGCCGCCGCAGACGGCACGGCATGCTGGCCGAGTGGGTCGGACCTCCGTCGCTGGGGCATGGCCGCCTCCATTCCATCGTTGGGGAACACCCTAGGACGGAACGCGGCCGAAGGCAAAGACCCGAGCCCGGAAATGCGGTCAGGCTGCCGGCATGTCCTTGAACTTGATCGATTCCCCGCAGCCGCAGCTTTCCGCCACATTGGGGTTGCGGAACCTGAACCCGGCGTCAAGCAGCGAGGCTTCGTAATCGATCTCGGTCCCGATCAGGAACATCTGCGCCATCGGCGCAATCATGACCCGCGCCCCGTCCTGTTCCACCACCTCGTCCAGCGGGCTGACCTCGGCCACGTAGTCCATCGTGTATTCCATGCCGGCGCAGCCACCCTTCTTCACGCCGATACGCAGGCCCTGGGCGCCCTGACGCTGCATGAGCCGGGCGATCTGCCGCGACGCGGCGGGGGTGAGCGTGACGGCCTGCTTGCCGGGAATGCCGAACATGGGATCTCTCCTGCACCTGCCCATAATCTAAGGCGAGAATGCAGGATTCTCAAGCAAGGGCAGCGCCGCCGTCGTGGCGAAGCCTGCGACGATCGCCCAGC
>JBKBMT010000017.1:18604-47109 GCA_046295655.1 Gemmobacter sp.
AATTCCAAGCGGGGGCTGCAGCGCAAGACCGGCGAGCGTCGCATAGGCGACCACCAGCGCCCAGCCGAACGAGGCGAGCGTTCCGATGATGACATATTCGGACACCGCCCGATCGGACCCCACAGTACCGAACCGCAGCACCGACTTGGCGGCGATGAGAAAGCCGATGCCGCCTGGTTGGCCGGCAAGGATCAGGGTAAAGACCAGCCCTCGCTCAAGCAGGCCGATCACCGTTCCGGCGCTTGCAAGGCCGGGCTCCATTTCCGGCTTGCCCAGTCCGTCCATCAGCAGACCCACGGCGAACTGGCCGGCCCGGACCGCGATCACCGCACCGGCGAGGGCAGTCATGGCCTGCGACAGGCCCGGGAGGCCCGCCCAAAGGCCGCCGTGCCAGAGCCCGGGGAAGGCCCAGGCGAAGGCAGCCAGGACGACAAGATGCGCCGCCTGATCACCAAGGAAGGACCCGAGACCCTGCCGCAGGTGCGCCTTGATCGCGTCGATGGCCATGTGCGCGAGCGTCAGCGCCGCCAGCTCCGGCGCAATCGCGCCGGTAGCCGCCACCGATGTCAGCGCGACGATTGCACCGTGACCCGCCAGCCAGCCCAGGCGCCGCTTGCCGGAAGCCATCGCCGCCGGTTGCAGCAGGAAGTCGGCAACGACATGGGCCAGCAGCAGGGCGACGAATGTCTCGATCACCGATCTGTGTCCGTGAAGTCGTGATGGCGGAACGCCGCGAGTGCCCCGTCCAGCGCGGCGAAGCCCGAGCCGCTGAGCCGCGCCTCGAACGCCTGCCGCGTGATGCCCAGGCCCCGTGCGAGGCTCTCGTTGGTGCCGGCGCGGAGCAGGGCAAGCGCGACGGCTTCGGCCTGCGCCGGCGACCACTGCTGGGCGGTCCATTCGACCAGTTCGAACACCGCGGCCTGCCATGGCCCGATTCCGGCGCCAGCGATGATCATGCGGCGTCGCCGCGGCATCCTGTCCAGGTGATCGCCCGAGACGACGAAGGCCGAACCGCTCGCAGCCGCAAGATCGCCATCCCGCGAAAGGTTCGCGTCGCCGATGCCCGCCGCGATCCGGGTCTCGACCCTTGGCGATGCGGCGGTGAGACGGGCCGTGAGAAACAGGCAGGCGTGGAGCACAAGGCGCGGGTCGGGCAGGAACACCTGCCAGCCGTCGCCTCGGAACCGCGTGAAACGGCAGGCGAAGCCGTGTTCGCGGCCGAGTTCCTCGGCCGCATCGCGCAGGCTATCCAGCGCCCGGTCGATGGTCTCGGGCCTGTGCCGACGCGACTGAACGATGTCTCCGGTAAGGACAGCGGCAATCAGCGACATATGCAAGTCTTAAGACTTGCTTCGATGGTTTACAAGCCTTATGGTTTGCAATTCGAAAAAGCAAGTCTCAGGACTTGCAGGCGGTCACATGAAACCGAGTTCCAGTTTTGCCTCGTCGCTCATCATGTCCATGCCCCAGGGCGGATCGAAGGTCATGGCGACATCGACCTGCTTCACCCCCGGCAAGGCGCTGACAGCGTCCGCAACCCAGCCCGGCATCTCGCCCGCCACAGGGCACCCCGGCGCCGTCAGGGTCATCGTGATCGCAACGGCGTTCTCGGCGTCGATCTCGATCGTGTAGACCAGACCCAGATCGAAGATGTTGACCGGAATCTCGGGGTCATAGACCGTGCGACAGGCGCCGACAACGTCCTCGTAAAGCGGATGATCGGTTGTCGATGGCCGGATCAGTGGCTGGCCTTCCATCGGTTCCTGCGGCTGGGTATTCATCGCCGTCCCCTATTTCTTGAGCGATTATATAGGGAATGCGTCGGGGAAGGTCCAGAGCCAACAGGCTTGGCACGGCATGCGGTCACGGATAAAGCGGCGCCTCTGGAAAGGGGAACTTGGACGATGGCAGGCTTCGGTTTCCGGGTGACGGCGCGGGACGGTGCAGCGCGGACCGGCGTGATCGAAACACCCCGGGGCGTGATCCGCACCCCTGCCTTCATGCCGGTCGGCACGGCGGGCACGGTCAAGGCAATGCTGCCCGACAGCGTCGCCCAGACTGGCGCCGACATCGTGCTTGGCAATACCTATCACCTGATGCTCCGACCCGGTGCCGACCGCATCGCGGCCCTGGGCGGCCTGCATCGGTTCATGAACTGGGACCGCCCGATCCTGACCGATTCCGGCGGCTTTCAGGTCATGAGCCTGGCCGCCCTGCGCAAGCTCAGCGAGGCGGGCGTCCGCTTTTCCAGCCATATCGACGGCAGCCGGCACATGCTGAGCCCCGAGACCAGCATGGAGATCCAGCGCCTGCTCGGGTCGGACATCGTCATGGCCTTCGACGAATGCACCCCCTGGCCGGCGGATGAACCGACGGCCCTGGCCTCGATGGAGTTGTCGATGCGCTGGGCCGCACGTTCGCGCGATGCCTTCGGCGACCGGCCGGGACATGCGCTGTTCGGGATCATGCAGGGCTCGGTCTATCCTGAACTTCGCGCTGCAAGTGCCGAGAAGCTGGTGCAGATCGGTTTCGACGGTTATGCCGTCGGCGGGCTGGCCGTGGGCGAGGGGCAGGCGGCCATGTTCCAGGTTCTGGACTATGCCCCGTCGCTGCTGCCCGAGGATCGGCCGCGGTATCTGATGGGCGTGGGCAAACCCGACGACATCGTGGGGGCCGTGCAGCGCGGCATCGACATGATGGACTGCGTGCTGCCCACCCGGTCTGGGCGCACCGGCCAGGCCTGGACCCGGCGGGGTCCGGTGAACCTGCGCAATGCCCGCCACCGTGACGATCCGCGTCCGCTGGACGATACCTGCACCTGTCCGGCCTGCCGCGGCTATTCCCGCGCCTACCTGCACCACGTGGTGCGTGCCGATGAGATCATCGCGGCGATGCTGCTGACCTGGCACAACCTCCAGTACTATCAGGATCTGATGGGCGGTCTGCGCGCGGCGATCGCCGAGGGGCGGCTCGACGCCTTCGTGGAGGACTTTCACAGCCTGCGCGCGGCAGGCGACATCGAACCGGCCTGATCCGTCAGGCGGCCTGCAGCAGCCCCGCCGCGTAGTGGCAGGCAACCTGCGCCTCGTGTGCCCGCAGAACCGGTGCGGCCAGCGGAAAGCCTTGTCGCCCTGCAAGTTCGGGGAACAGTCCCAGGATCTCGGCGCGGGCACCGGTATCCACCCCCGTCAGTGCCAGATCCGCGGGATTGAAGCTTTCGCAACGCGCCCCCTCGGCGAGGATCACCTCGTGGCGGTCGAACATCAGATGCAGGTATTCGACCGGACCGTCCGGCTCGGGCACGAGGATTCGGAAGCCATCGATCAGGTGCTTGGCCGCCGCCAGCACCGGCTCGCCGAACAGCCAGTCGGCCGCCCAGCCCTCCAGCATGACCCGGTGCTGGGGGCTGAGCCGCAGATCGCGCAGCGGCAGACCGTCGCCCAGTGCCCCGGCCCGGATCAGCACCGGGGACAGCGCCGGATCAGAGCGCAACTGCGACAGCGCGACCGACCTTCGCCCTATCCAGCGCACCGCCGCAACACGATTGTCGGCGGTCAGCACCGGATCGCCCGGCCGGAGCCGTTCCACCGGTCGGTGGCCCGTGGGTGTGGCGATCAGCGTACCCCGAACAAAGCAGATCAGGATATCGACGCTGGTGTTGATGTTCTGCAGCCGTATGCCACCGTTCGGAAAGGCGTTCATCACCGTCTCCCCGACCCCGGCATCGGGCAGGAAGAACAGGCGCGTGGACT
The DNA here is from genome assembly GCA_046295655.1 of Gemmobacter sp. Taxonomy (GTDB): domain Bacteria; phylum Pseudomonadota; class Alphaproteobacteria; order Rhodobacterales; family Rhodobacteraceae; genus JBKBMT01. The sequence goes on from JBKBMT010000017.1 coordinate 22,357, forward strand.
GTCCCGGCGCGGGATAATCCAGCACGGTGACGAGCACGATCCGTTCGTAGACAAGGTTTTCGCCGGCGACATTGGTCAGCGAATTGCGCAGCGGCAGTGTGCCCGAAAGCTCGACCCGGAAATCGTAGGCCACCCCGCCGATGATGATCTCGGTGTCCGGGTCCGGGTTGCCGCCGTTGAATTCCAGCACCACATCGCCGCCATCACGCGCGGCAAACGTGATCTGCTGCGCCGGCGCGGAATTCGCGTTGACCGGGTTCATCGTCGGGTTCTTGGCCGTATTGCTGTCGGTCCTCGCCCAGAAGGAAAGGGTGGCCATTGCCGCTTCGCCTGCCTCGGGGCGGCCCGTCGCTGCGGGTGTTCGGAATCCCGCCATGCCGGCCGCCATTTTCTGCGGCGATAGTCGAGCGGAATTGTGGCAGCATTTGGGCGGCTTGCGCGTTGCAGTTGTGAAATGCCCCCCTTGCATCGGCCGGTGCGGCGGTCCACCGTCGCCGCGCGAGCGGGGAGGGGTCGATGACGGTTGGCATTGCCAGTCTGGTGCTGGGCTATCTGCTGAGCCAGTTCTACCGCGCATTTCTGGCCGTTCTTGCCCCGTCGCTCGAAGCCGATATCGGTGCCACGGCGGCGGACCTGGCCGATGCCTCGGGACTTTGGTTTCTGGTCTTTGCGCTCATGCAGCTGCCTGTCGGCTGGGCGCTGGACCGGGTCGGGCCACGTCGGACCTGCGCCGCGCTCCTGGGCCTGTGCGGCGGGGGCGGGGCGGCGCTGTTCGCCGCGGCGGAGGGCCCGGGTGCGATCCTGCTGGCGATGGCGCTGATCGGGGCCGGATGTTCTCCGGTGCTGATGTCGTCCTACTACATCTTCGCCCGCGTCTATCGCCCGGCGATCTTCGGCACGCTGGCCGGCCTGACCATCGGGATCGGCAGTCTCGGAAATCTCGGTGCAGCCCTGCCGCTGGCCGCAGCCGTCGAGGCCTTCGGCTGGCGTCCGACGGTCGCCGGCCTGGCAGTGGTCACGGCGCTGATCGCGCTGGGGATTGCGGCGCTGGTGCGCGATCCGGTGCGGATCGAGGCGCGGCCGGGCGACGGCTCGATGCTCGACATCCTGCGCAGCCCGGCAATCTGGCCCATCCTGATCATGCTGCTTGTCAACTACGCGCCCTCGGGCGGGATCCGCGGCCTCTGGGCCGGCCCCTATTTCACCGAGGTTTTCGGGGCGGATGCGGCACAGGTCGGCACGGTCACGCTGCTGATGGCGGTGGCGATGATCCTGGGCAATCTGGCCTACGGCCCGCTCGACCGGCTGTTCGGGACGCGCAAATGGGCGGTTCTGGCCGGCAACCTTGCCGGTGTGGCCTGTCTTGCCGCGCTCTGGCTGGAACCGCAGCCGGGGTTCTGGACCGCAGCGGCGCTGATCGCCGCGATCGGGTTCTTCGGCGTCTCGTTTCCGCTCCTGATGGCGCATGGCCGGGCCTTCTTTCCACCCCATCTGACCGGACGCGGGGTGACGCTGCTCAACCTTTTCGGGATCGGCGGGGTCGGTGTGTTCCAGCTGCTCTCGGGTCGTGTCCATTCCGCCGCCGAGGCCACCCTGGCGCCAGCACCGGCGGTCTATTCCACGCTGTTCGGCTTCTTTGCGGTGGTGCTGCTGACCGGCTGCATCATCTACGCCTTCAGCCGTGACCGGACCGACTGATTCCGCTTCCGTCGACACCGCCTTTGCGCTAAGGCCCGCGCGGTCATTGAAGGAGGCCGTCATGGGCTATCGGGTCGTCGTCGCAGGTGCGACGGGGAATGTCGGGCGGGAGATGCTGAACATCCTGGCCGAGCGCGAGTTTCCGGTGGACGAGATCGCGGCGCTTGCCTCGCGCCGCAGCCTCGGCACCGAGGTGAGCTTCGGCGACAAGACCCTCAAGACCAAGGACATCGATACGTTCGACTTCTCCGGCTGGGACATCGCGCTGTTCGCGATCGGCTCGGGCCCGACGAAGCAGTATGCGCCGAGGGCCGCCGCTGCGGGATGTGTGGTGATCGACAATTCGTCGCTCTACCGCTACGATCCGGACGTGCCGCTGATCGTGCCCGAGGTGAATGCCGAAGCGATCGAGGGCTACCGCAAGAAGAACATCATCGCCAACCCCAACTGTTCGACCGCTCAGATGGTCGTGGCGCTGAAACCCCTGCATGACCGGGCGCGGATCAGGCGGGTTGTGGTTTCCACCTATCAGTCGGTCTCGGGCACCGGCAAGGACGCGATGGACGAGCTGTGGAACCAGACAAAGGGCATGTTCGTGCCAGGCCAGGAGGTTCCGCCCAAGATCTACCCCAAGCAGATCGCCTTCAACGTGATCCCACATATCGATGTCTTTCTCGACGACGGCCAGACCAAGGAAGAATGGAAGATGGTCGTCGAGACGAAGAAGATCCTCGATCCGTCCATCAAGGTGACCGCGACCTGCGTCCGCGTTCCGGTCTTCGTCGGCCATTCCGAGGCGATCAACATCGAGACCGAGGATTTCCTCGACTGGGAGGAGGCAACCGAGATCCTGCGCGAGGCGCCGGGCGTTCTGGTCGTCGACAAGCGCGAGCCCGGCGGCTATGTCACGCCGGTGGAATGCGTGGGCGAATATGCGACCTATGTCAGCCGCATCCGGCAGGATCCGACCATCGAGAACGGTCTGAACCTGTGGTGCGTGAGCGACAACCTTCGCAAGGGCGCGGCACTGAATGCGGTGCAGATCGCCGAGGTGCTGGGCAACCGCTGTCTGAGGAAGGGCTGATCGGGCGGGGTGGCGGTTTGGTCGGTTCGCGGGTCCGTGCGGCCTGCCTGTGGTGGTTGCTCTGCCTCGGACCGGCCCATGCCGAGATGGGCGTTGCAAGCCGGCAGACGAGCTTTCCCGGCCCCTACGTTGCCGAGGTCGTGCGGGTAATCGACGGCGACACGCTCGAGGCGCGTGTGGCGCTGTGGCCCGGGCTGATCGCCGTCTATGCGATACGGGTCCGCGGCATCGATGCGCCGGAGATCCGGCGCCCCGCCTGCCCGGACGAACGCGAGTGGGGTCTTCGTGCAAAGGCGCAGGTCGAGCGCCTGTATCCGCCCGGCCGCGAGATCCAGCTGCGGCACGTGCAACATGACGTCTGGTCGGGGCGGGTTCTGGCGGAAGTCCGGCGATGGAGGTCCGACCGCTGGCTCAGCCTGGCCGACGAGTTGCTGCAGCGCGGGCTTGCCGTCGAATGGGACGCAACCCGCGCAGATGTGCCGTGGTGCCTGCTGGCCGCAGGAGGCGGCGACCTGCCGGAGGTGACCGACGATTGAGCCCGACCTGCGCAGCGCTCAGAACCGTTCGGCCCGCAGGACCTCGGCATCGGTGACGCTCACCACGCCCATGTGCCGCTCGACCACGGCAAACGCCGCCTTCAGAAGGCTGTCCAGACGCTCGGGCCGGATCAGGCAGATCACCGCGACCATGCCGGACCGTCCCACCTGTCCCTCGCGGCTCCACTGTCCCGATCGGCCCGACCCGCCCAGAACCGGCAGGATCGTGTAGCCGGTCACGCCCGCCTCGACCAGCGCGTCGGTCAGACGCCGCTCCATCGGGGCCTCGATGATGATTTCCACGCGCTTGGCAGTGTGGGTCTGCATGCCTCAGCCTCCGGTCAGCGCGACGGCGACCGCCACGCAGGCGGGGATGCCGAAGGTCAGGTTGAACGGGAAGGTGACGCCCAGCGACAGCGTCACATAGATCGCCGGGTTCGCTTCGGGCAGGGCGACGCGCATCGCCGCCGGGACGGCGATGTAGGAGGCCGATGCGGCCAGCACCATCAGAAGCGCGGTGCCACCTGCCGAGAGGCCCAGCACAAGGGCCGTCGCCAGGCCGGCGGCCGCACCGAGCGCGGGCATCAGGACGCCGAAGGCCAGCAGCCCCGGCGACAGGACGCCGCGCGCACCACGCAGACCGCGCCCGGCGACCAGCCCCATGTCGAGCAGGAAGAGGCACAGAACGCCCTTGAACGGCGCGACGATGAAGCTGTCGATTTCGGCCAGACCCTGCGGCCCGGTTGCAAGGCCGATCAGGAACGATCCCACCAGCAGGACGATCGAGCCGTTGAGCAGGATCTCGTGCCACAGTCGCGCATCCATGGGGCGGGGGGCTGCGCCGCCTGCCCCCCGTGCAGCAAGCCAGAGCGCCGAGACGATGGCCGGCGCCTCCATCGCTGCGGCGACGGCAACCATGTATCCCTCCGCCGCGATCCCGGCCGATTGCAGGACCGCCGTGGCGGTGACGAATGTCACGATCGAGATCGACCCGTAATGCGCGGCGACTGCGGCGCGGTCGGTCGGGTCGAGACGGGTCAGCACCCCGAGCAGCGCGAAGCCCGCGAAGGGCAGGGCGAAAGACAGAGCCACCCCCGCCACAAGCGCCCATGCCAATCCACCGCCGGCGCCGTTCTCGGCCACCGCGACGCCGCCCTTGAAGCCGATGGCGAACAGAAGATAGAGCGACAGCGCCTTCGCGGCCGCCTCGGGCACGCTCAGGTCGGACCGCGCGAGCGCGGCAGTCAGCCCAAGGGCAAAGGCGAGGACCATGGGCGTGGTCAGGTTCTGGACGGCAAGGCCGAGTACGTCCAAGATGGCGGTCCTGAAAACTGGGCGCGGGGCCCGGTGGAGTCAGAGCGAGAAACTGGTCCCGCAACCGCAGGACGATGTCGCGTTCGGATTCCGCACCACGAAGCGGGCCCCGATCAGTTCCTCTGAGTAGTCGATCTCGGCGCCGGCCAGCAACGGCAGCGACACCTCGTCGACCAGGACGGCCTGACCGTCACGTTCCAGCACCAGATCCCCCGGTGCAGGGTCGTCCAGCCGGATGTCGTAATGGAAGCCGGAACACCCCCCGCCCTCGACGGCGACACGCAGGGCCCGGCGTTCGCCCGTCATCTCGGCAATTTCGGCAAGCCGGGCATAGGCGCGGTCGGTGACGGACGGTGGCAGGTTCATCGCAATCCGAGGTGTCTTTCGCGGCGTCTCGCGAATATAGGCTGGGGACCGGAGCACAACAAGGAGGCCCGATGACGCCCGCCGCGCCCTATGCCTGCGACCCGTCCCGGACCCGCGGCCGACGGTTTCCCGAGCGGCCGTCGAGTTTCCGCACCGATTTCCAGCGCGACCGGGACCGGATCATCCACTCTTCGGCCTTCCGCCGGCTGAAGCACAAGACCCAGGTCTTCGTCGAACACGAGGGAGACTATTACAGAACCCGGCTCACCCATACGATCGAGGTGGCACAAGTCGCGCGGACGCTTGCCACGGTGCTGGGTCTGAACAGCGATCTGGCCGAGGCCATCGCGCTCGCCCACGATCTGGGCCACACGCCGTTCGGCCATACCGGCGAGGACGCGCTGGCTGCGCTGATGGCGCCCTATGGCGGGTTCGACCACAACGCGCAGGCGCTGCGGATCGTGACCCGGCTGGAACGGCACTACGCCGAATTCGACGGGTTGAACCTTACCTGGGAAACGCTCGAAGGCATCGCCAAACACAACGGTCCGATGACCGGGCCCCATGCCGATCCGAAACACGCGGCCGGACCGCTGCCGCATGCGCTGGCCGAGGTGAATGCGGACTGGGATCTCGAGCTGGAGACCTTCGCCAGCGCCGAGGCCCAGGTCGCGGCCATCGCCGACGATATCGCCTATTCGCACCACGACCTGCACGATGGGCTTCGGTCCGGCCTTTTCGACGAGGACGACCTGCTGGATCTGCCTGTGACGGGGCCGGCATTTGCCGAAGTGGACAGGCTCTATCCCGGGCTCGAGCGCATGCGGCGCCGCCACGAGGCGCTGCGCCGGGTGTTCGGCGCGATGGTCGAGGACGTGATTGCCGTGGCCCGGATCCGGCTCGAGGCGGCACAGCCGAGATCGGTCCAGGACATCCGGGCGATGTCCGGCACCGTCATCCGGTTTTCGAAGCCCCTCTATCAGGACCTCAAGGCGATCCGGTCCTTTCTGTTCCATCGCATGTATCGCGCGCCGTCGGTGATGGCCGAAAGGGCACGCGTGACCGGGGTGTTGAACGACCTGTTTCCTGCCTTCCTGTCGCGGCCCGAACTCCTGCCTGCCGAGTGGCAGGGCGATGTGGCTGAGGTATCCAACGAGGCGGAACTGGCCCGGATCGTGGCCGATTACGTTGCGGGCATGACCGACCGCTTCGCGCTTCAGGAGCACGCACGCCTGTTCGGCTGAAGACGCTCAGAGGCCCGTGCGCGCAGGCCCCTGACCCAGGAACTGTGCCGGATTGAAGTTGCCGATGTTCGACAGAAGTTGCCGGATCACGCCCATGCCGCGGACCCCGCTTTCGGTCACGCGCCGGGACAGCGGAACGACGCGTCCCTGTTCCAGACCGAAGCGCTCGATGTTCTCGACGCGGCCCGCGCTGTCGAAGCTGATCGCGACCACCTCGCGGTCGACCTCCTGCGGCGCGCGGGCACCGTAGTGGCGGAACTTGCTTTGCGTGTAATACCAGCCGCCATCCGCCATGATGCCGCCCGCACCCGGCCGGCCGACCTTGCGCGCAACGGTCTCGCGCGTGTCCCGGCCGACGGTCAGCGTTGCCAGGTCGTCGTCGGTCGGGGCGTAGCCGTGATAGCGGATGACCTCGGAACAGCCGGCGATCAGGGCGAAGACGAGCGCCGCGAGCATGAGCCGCGCACCGGAACCTGCCTTCGCCATCGCGTCCTCTTGCCTTGTCCGCCCGAGCCTCTTACTCGGCTTACGACAGGTCGCGTCGTGGTTCAAGGAAGGAAACCGGGCGCATCGAAAGGGGATAGCGCGATGCAAGATCTGCTTCCGGTGTCGCATCCGGTTCGCCTTGCCGAGGTTTCGGGTCGCCGCGAGCGGCGCTTCGACCTTCGGCCGGACGCGGCGCAGCGCACCGATCTCGCGCGGGTGCTGGGAGTCGCCGATCTGTCGGATCTGCGGTTTTCGGGTAGCCTGCGCGCCAGCGGCGCGCGCGACATCGCGCTTGTGGCGACGCTGCGGGCAGAGCTGGTGCAGGCCTGTGTCGTGACGCTTGCCGACGTTCCCTGCCACATCGAGGTGCCGGTTCAACGGCTCTACGTGGCGGGCATGGAAGAGCCGACCGAGACCGAGACGGAAATGCCCGAGGATGACACGCGCGAGCCCCTGCCCGAGGTTCTGGACCTCGGCGCGGTGATGATCGAGGCGCTGGCGCTCGCCCTCCCGGACTATCCCCGCGCGCCCGGGGTTGAACTGGGCGAGGCGGTCTTTGCCGCGCCGGGCGTCGTTCCGCTGCGCGATCGCGACCTCAATCCCTTCGCCGCACTTGCCCGGCTGCGGAGGGACGCGAAGGACGGCGAATGACCGGACCGACAAAGGGCTTGCACCCGCCGGGAAACCGGCTATTTTCCGCGCCTCGCATGAGCCGTCGCGCGACCCGCCCGAGGTTTCGGGGCGCCGCGCGATTTTCTTTGGACTATCAGGGGCATGTCCCCGCCGAACCCGAGGTTGAGACATGGCTGTCCCGCAGAACCGAGTCACCCGGTCGCGCCGCAACATGCGCCGGTCGCATGACGCACTGGTTGCCGCGAACCCCAACGAATGCCCCAACTGCGGGGAACTGAAGCGCCCGCATCATGTCTGCAGCGCCTGCGGGCACTACGACAGCCGCGAGGTGGTCGCCCAGCCCGCCGACATCGATATGGACGACGACGCGGCCTGAGTCCGCGTCGCGCGCGGTCGCCCATGCTGGCAGGTGCTGACGCGGATGCGACTTCAGCCGGAACCGGGGGCGGTCGGGCGCGCATCGTCATTTCGGTCGATGCCATGGGCGGCGATCGCGGGCCGTCGGCCGTGGTGGCGGGCATGGCCCGGTCGGCGCGCAAGAACGCCGACATTGGCTTCATCGTTCATGGCGACCAGACCGAGCTTCGCCGGCTTGTCGGACGCTGGCGGATTGCCGATGTCTGCGACATCCGCCATGCCCCGCGCGTCGTCGCCATGGAGGACAAGCCGAGCCAGGTGATGCGCCATGGCGAGGGAACCTCGATGTGGTCCTGCATCGAGGCCGTGCGTCAGGGCGAGGCCAAGGTCGCGGTATCCTGCGGAAATACCGGCGCGCTGATGGCGCTGAGCATGATCCGCCTGCGAAAGCTTGCAGGTGTGAACCGGCCGGCGATCGCCGTGCTGTGGCCCTCGCGCAATCCGCAGGGCTTCAACGTCATGCTGGATGTCGGTGCGGATATCCGTGCCGAGGCGGGCGATCTTCTGACCTTCGCGATGATGGGCGCGTCCTATGCCCGAAACGGTCTGGGGCTGCCCCGGCCTCGGATCGGACTGCTGAACGTGGGTACCGAGGAGCACAAGGGCCGCCCCGAACTGCATGCCGCCCACGCCATGATCGCCGCGGCCCAGGGGGCCGGGAACTTCGAATTCGTCGGCTTCGTCGAGGGGGGCGATATCCCCTCGGACCGGGTCGATGTGATCGTGACGGACGGGTTCACGGGCAACATCGCGCTCAAGACGGGGGAAGGCACGGCGCGGCTGGTCGGCGACTTCCTGCGCGAGGCCTTTCGTGCCACGCCGCTGTCGCGCATTGCCGCGCTGCTTGCGCTCACTTCGCTCCGGCGCTTGCAGAAGCGCATCGACCCGCGGCGCGTCAACGGAGGCGTGTTTCTCGGGCTGAACGGGACGGTGGTGAAATCCCACGGGGCGGCGGATGCAACCGGCGTGTCGGCCGCGATCAGGCTGGCCTTCGAGCTTGCGCGCTCGGGCTTTCAGGAACGGCTTGCGGCCCGGGTTGCATCGGCCGGGGCGGCGGGGCAGGATGCGCTTCGCGAAGGCGCTGGCGACGGGACGACCGAATGATACTCAGATCCGCGGTCCGGGGCGTCGGGCACTACCTGCCCGACCGGATCGTCCCGAATGCCGAATTCGAGGCGACGCTCGACACCTCCGACGACTGGATCCGGTCCCGCACCGGGATCGAGCGGCGGCACTTCGCCGCCGAGGGACAGACCACCAGCGACCTCGCACTGCGCGCGGCCCGCGCGGCCCTCGACGATGCGGGGCTTGCGCCCTCGGATATCGATACGATCATCGTGGCAACCTCGACACCCGATCTGACCTTTCCCGCGGTGGCGACCATGGTTCAGGCCGGGCTCGGCATGACCCGTGGCTTCGCCTATGACGTGCAGGCGGTCTGTGCGGGCTTCGTCTTTGCGCTGGCCAATGCCGATGCGCTGATCCGCGGCGGGCTTGCGCAGCGGGTGCTGGTGATCGGGGCCGAGACCTTCAGCCGGCTGATGGACTGGACCGACCGCGGCACCTGCGTGCTGTTCGGGGACGGGGCCGGTGCGGTCGTGCTGGAGGCGACCGAGGGGCAGGGGACACCGGCCGACCGCGGAATCCTCGGGGTCGATCTGCATTCGGACGGCCGCCACCGCGAGATTCTCTATGTCGATGGCGGGGTCTCGACCGGCACGATCGGCCATCTGCGGATGCAGGGGCGCGAGGTGTTTCGCCATGCCGTCGAAAAGCTGGCCGCGACCGCCCATGCCGCGCTGGAAAAGGCCGGGCTGAGCGGAGCCGACGTGAGCTGGATCGTTCCGCACCAGGCGAATTACCGCATCATCGAAGGGACTGCCCGGCGCATGCAGGTTCCCATGGACCGTGTTGTCGTCACGGTGCAGGACCATGGCAATACCTCGGCGGCGTCGATCCCGCTTGCACTGTCGGTCGCGCGGCAGCGGGGGCAGTTGCGACCCGGCGATCTGGTCGTGACCGAGGCGATCGGCGGGGGGCTGGCCTGGGGCGCCGTGGTGCTTCGCTGGTAGGCGCCCGACCGCCTTTGCAAGCCGTTGATATTGACTCGGAAAACCGTCGCGCGCATCCTTCGCGAAATTGTGGGGGGACAGCATGGGCGAACGCACCTTGACGCGAATGGACCTGTCCGAGGCGGTATTCCGGGAGGTCGGCCTGTCGCGCAATGAATCGGCGCAGCTAGTCGAGTCGGTCCTGCAACATGTTTCCGATGCGCTGGCCGCGGGCGAGACGGTGAAGATCTCGTCCTTCGGCACCTTCTCCGTCCGCTCGAAGGCCGCCCGGATGGGTCGCAATCCCAAGACCGGCGAGGAGGTTCCGATCAGCCCGCGCAGGGTGCTTTCGTTCCGGCCCTCGCACCTGCTGAAGGATCGGGTGGCGCGGGGCGACGGCCGCTGACGGACTCGATGGGGATGGAGAAATCTCCCGACGCGTTCCGCACGATCAGCGAGGTTGCAGAGGCGCTGGACATACCCGCGCATGTGCTGCGCTTCTGGGAAACGCGGTTCCCGCAGATTCGCCCGGTGAAACGCGCAGGCGGGCGGCGCTACTACCGTCCGTCCGATGTGGCCCTGCTGGCCGGGATTCGGTTTCTGTTGCACGATCAAGGGGTTACGATCAGGGGTGTGCAGAAACTGTTGCGCGAACGCGGCATCCGCCATGTTGCCGAACTGGGGGCCGGATCCGCCGGGGCGGGCGCGGCCGACGCGACCGCGCCGGCCGATCTGCCGCACGGATCCGGCGCCAAGCCGCAGATGACTGCCCCCGTGGCGCAGGCGGGCGATGTCGGCCCGTCGCACCCTGATCGGGTCGATCTCCCGGACGCGTTACCCTCGGCACCGCAGGGTCCGGCCGGGCAACCCGCGATGCAGGAGCAACTTCCTCTGGCACGGGAAACGCCGCCCGTCGGTGCGGTCGAAGTGTCGGCAGAGCCTGACGACGCCTCGGAACGGCGTTCCTTTCCGGTCGCTGTCCGCCTGCGCCGGATGCGTGCGGCAGGTGCGCGGCTGCCACCGCACTCCGCGGCACTTCGCGACCGGCTGGCCGCGCTGCGCGACCGGATGAGGGCCAGCGTCTCCGGCCGCCGGGGGTGATGCGTTTTCGCGCTTGCCCCGGTTGGGAAACCGGGTATGTATCGCCGACGTCGGGCCGTGGCGCAGCCTGGTTAGCGCGTCCGTCTGGGGGGCGGAAGGTCGCGAGTTCGAATCTCGCCGGCCCGACCATAGCAGAACCGCCCGCGGTGCCTTGCCGGGTCCGCGGGCGTTTGCATGACCGGTCGAAGGCGGCCCGGCGCCGCAATCCTTGGGGAGCAGACTGATGTCCAGCGGCGTGCTGCCCGACAGTGCGATTGCCGCAATGATCGACGCCGGCGCGATCGCCGCCGAGCCGAAGGTTGTCCCGGCGCAGCTGCAACCGGCAAGCCTTGACCTGCGGCTCGGTTCGGTGGCCTTCCGGGTCCGTGCGTCCTTCCTTCCCGGCGCCGGGCGGACGGTGGCAGAGCGGCTTGCCGACTTCGAGATGCACCGGATCGAGATCGGCGACGGTGCCGTGCTGGAGAAGGGCTGCGTCTATCTCGTGCCGCTGCTGGAGCGGCTTGCGTTGCCCGCGGATGTGTCGGCGGTGGCGAACGCCAAAAGCTCGACCGGACGGCTCGACCTGCTGACCCGCACCGTCAGCGACGGCGGGGTGGAGTTCGACCGCGTTCCATGCGGCTATGCCGGACCGCTCTATGCCGAGATCTGTCCGCGCAGCTTCTCGGTGCTGGTGCGGCCGGGCATGCGGCTGAACCAGATCCGGTTCCGGCGGGGCCACGCGATCCTGGACGATGCCGCGCTGGCTGCGCTGCATGCGCAGGAACCGCTGGTCGACGGCACGCCGCTGATCTCTGACGGGCTGGGGTTTTCGGTCGATCTGCGTCCTGCGCAGGGTCTGGCCGGGTGGCGGGCAAAGCCCCATGCCGGGCTGATCGACCTGGACCGGATCGGCCATTACGAGCCGGCCGATTTCTGGGAGCCGCTGACCGCGCCGGAGGGCCGGCTGATCCTCGATCCCGGTGCATTCTATATCCTTGTCAGCCGCGAGGCGGTCACCATCCCGCCGGATCATGCCGCCGAGATGGCACCCTATCTTGCCATGGTGGGCGAGTTCCGGGTGCATTATGCAGGTTTCTTCGACCCCGGTTTCGGCCATTCGGCGGCCGGCGGAACAGGCTCGCGCGGGGTTCTGGAGGTGCGTTGCCACGAGGCGCCCTTCGTGCTGGAACACGGTCAGGTTGTGGGGCGGCTGATCTACGAACGGATGGCCGCGACCCCGAAGGTGCTGTATGGCGCGGGGCTGGCCTCGAACTATCAGGGGCAGGGGTTGAAGCTGTCCAAGCATTTCCGCCCGGTCTGAACGTTGCGCCGGCGCCCGTATTCCGCGGCATGCCGACGGCACGCGGCGTTTGCCGTCCTTTCCCGTTTACTTCGGCCCTTGCCGGACTAAGGTGCCCCCACTCCGGAGGCCCCCATGTTGCAGTCCCACGATCACCCGCAACGCTATCCGCTGGTCAACGAGCTGCATGCGCGACCGTTTCCGCGGATCGAGGCGCCGGCGCGGGCGGTCTTTGTCGCGATCAAGGAGCCGGTGGACGCCGCCAACCGGAACCGCGACCGCGACCGGGCGCATCTTCTGGCGCTGCTCGACCGGCACGGGGTCGCGCATCCGCAACCCGGGGCGACGCACTATTCCGGGCAGCTCGGCCGCAATCACCTGAAGTGGGAGAGCCATACCGAGTTCGTCACCTATTCGGCCTTCTGTCCTGGACTTGACGAAAGGCCCTTCGATCCTGCCACGGCTTCGATCTTCTCGGACGACTGGCTGGCGCAGGCGCCGGGAAAGCGGCTGTGTTCGGTGCTGGTGCGGATCGATGACCTGCCCGATCGCGAGGCCGATCTTTCCGTGCGGCTGGAGGACTGGTTCGTGCCGGAAAGCACCGCCGCGGCGACGGTGCTGGACGGCGCTGCGGTGGTGGCGGGGGATTTCCGCATCGACCCGGCCGGGCACATGCGGTTCGCCGTCTTCGCGCGGCCGGGGATCGGCAGCCGGCGGGTCGGCCGGGTGGTGCAACGGCTTTGCGAGATCGAGACCTATCGCGCCATGTCCATGCTCGGGCTGAACCGGGCGCGCGAGGTCGCCGCGCGGCTGAACGGCCTCGATCCGCAACTGACCGAACTGGTCAAGCGGATGGACGGGGACCGGCCGGAAGAGACGCTGCACGAACTGCTGCGCATCTCGGCTGAGCTCGAGGCTCTCGCTGTCGCCTTCTCGTTCCGTGCCGGGGCGACGAAGGCTTACGAGGCGATCGTGCAACAGCGGATCGAGGCGTTGCGCGAGACGCGCTTCGCCGGCCGGCAGACCTTCGGCGAGTTCATGACCCGACGCTACGATCCGGCGATGCGCACCGTGAAGTCGGTGGAAAATCGGTTGAAGGCGATGGTGGAACGGTCGGCACGCGCCGCCGAACTGCTGCGCACCCGCGTCGATGTCGATCGCAGCGCGCAGAACCAGCTCTTGCTGGAAAGCATGGACCGCCGGGCGGACCTGCAGCTGCGGCTGCAACGGACGGTCGAGGGGCTGTCGGTTGTCGCGATCAGCTATTACGCCGTCGGGCTGGCCGCAAACATGGTGGCGCCGCTGGCCGAGCCGGCCGGCCTTGGCAAGGGGACGGTGCTTGCGGTGCTCACGCCGCTTGTCGTGCTGCTGGTCTGGGTGCTTGTCCGACGGCTGCGCCGGCATTTCGACTGAGCAGACGCTCCGCGGCAACCGCACCGGCCGCAATCGCCGCGAGGGCAAGCAGGGCGGATATGCCGAGCGTGGACACGCCCGAAATCCCGGCGCCAACGGTGCACCCCCCGGCGAGCACGCCGCCGAAGCCCATCAGCGCCCCGCCCGCGACATAGCGGCCGGTTTCCGCCGCGCCGGCAAAGCCGAGCGGCCGGAACCGTCCCGATGCCAGTGCCGAAGCGGCGGCACCGGCAAGCACGCCCAGCAGCAGCCCGGCGCCAAGTCCGGGTGTCACCGCAGGCCCGAGCTGTGCCCACAGCAGCGCGTCGGCGGCCGGCGCGGTGAAGCTGAGCGCCTCGAGCGGGATCGGGTCGAACGGATCGTGCAGTACCAGGCCGGTGCCGACCCAGGCGACGGGCACGAGCGCCCCGATCGCGGCCCCGGCCAGAAGCAGGCGCCAACCGGCGCCGGAGCGACGGGCGATGACGACCGCCGCAAGTGCCAGCACCACCCCCAGCGAAAGCGGCAGCGCACCGTAGCTGCCCAGCGAGACGCCGGGCTCTGCCAGGGCAATGCGAAGCGGGGCAAGCACGCCGCGCATCGTGGCCTGAGCGACAAGCGCCAGAACGAGGAGCACCACGAGGGCGCGCAGGTTTCCGCTGGCCGCCAGGACCGTGACGCGGCTGGCACAACCGCGGGCCAGGACCATGCCGGCACCGAACAGAAGCCCCCCGAGCGCGATCGCGACGACGGGAAGATCGGTGGTGTGGAACCTGTGACCGCCGAAGTCGATCAGCCCTGCGGTGACGGCCGCCTGCGTGCCGATCACCGATACCGCAAGTGCCATCAGCCAGACTCCAAGCGCCGGGCGACGCTCTGTCCGGTCTCCGACGAGCCCGCGGCGCAGACAGAACCGGCTGACCTCGGCCAGTAGCCCGAAGGCAAGGCCCAGCGCCAGCCCGAACCACAGCGCGGCGGTCTGCGGAGCCATGTCCAGGCCGAGATCTTCGAACATCCCCTGCTCCGAATCCGGAAATTCGTTCCGCAGATCGTCGCGAATCTCGCCGAAGTAAAGGGTATCTCCACCCCGGATCCCGTAGGTCAACGGAACGATTTTCCGTCTTGGTCCCGTCCGGAGCGGTCGGCGTTCCGGCCGTTCGGCTGTGGGCAGGCTGCGGTCCGGCCGCGGGCACTGGGGCCGGGTCGTGATCCTTATTTCCGGTCAGCGCCCGCGGATGCGCGGATCCAGCGCATCGCGCAGCCCGTCGCCCATGTAGTTCACGCTGAGCACGAGCGCCGAAAGCGCGATCGCCGGCCAGAGCACCCGTTCTGGAAACAGGTTGATATAGGGCATGCCGTCGTTCAGCAGCCGCCCCCAGGTCGGGAAATCGGGCGGAAAGCCGAGGCCCAGGAAGGACAGCGCCGATTCGGTTATGACCGCATTGGCGATGCCGAGCGTGGCCGAGACCATGATCGGCGACAGCACGTTGGGTAACAGGTGGCGGGTGATCATCCGGTGGGCCGGGGTGCCGATGGACCGCGAGGCCAGCACGAACTCCCGTTCCTTGATCGCCAGGATATCGCCGCGGACGACCCGCGCGGTCTGCATCCAGGAGGTGATACCGATGGCTACGACGATCAGCACGAAGATGCCGGTCTCGGGGCCGAACCGCAGCACCAGCGGCTCGCGGAACAGCAGGACCATGAGCAGCAGAAGCGGGAGCAGGGGAAGGGCAAGAAACAGGTCGGTGAGCCGCATCAGCAGGCCGTCGAGCCTGCGGAAATAGCCTGCGACGACCCCGACGAGGGCGCCCAGCAGGATCGACAGCGCCATTGCGGTCAGTCCGACGGCGATGGTGATCTGGCCACCCTTGATGATCCGCGCCAGCATGTCGCGACCAAGCTGATCCGTGCCGAGGGGATAGGTCAGGCTCATGCCCTGGTCTCGGGCGCGAATGTTGATGAACTTAGGATCGACGGTCCAGACATAGGGGCCGAGCACCACCAGCGCGATGATTGACAGGAACACGAAGGTTCCGACCAGGGCGCCGGTGTGGGTGCGGTACTGGTCCCAGACGTCCCACCACTGGTTGCGCGGTGGGCGTGGGGCGACGCTGTCAGTCATAGCGGATCCTCGGGTCGAGCAGGCCGTAGAGGATGTCGGCGATCAGGTTGAACAGGACGATCAGGATCGCGAACACGAAGCTGATGGTCAGCACCATCGGCGCGTCGTTGCCCTGGATCGACAGCAGAAGCTGCTGGCCCAGTCCATTCACCTTGAACACGTTTTCGGTGATGATGGCGCCGGTGAAGATTCCCGGCACACCAAGGGCGATGACCGTCACCACCGGGATCATGGAGTTGCGCAGCACGTGCTTCAGCACGACGGTCCTTTCGTCCATCCCCTTTGCCCGGGCGGTGCGGACATAGTCCTGACCGAGATTGTCCAGCATCGAGGCCCGCATGTAGCGGCTGATCTGGGCGGCGTTGTAGAGCGCCAGCACAAAGACCGGCATGACCATCTGCTTGACCTGCCGCACGAAGCTGTCCCAGTCGGTGACCCGCAGGGTGGTGTCGTAGATCGAGGGGAACCAGCCGAGCCAGACCGAGAACACCACGATGAGCACGACCCCCGTGACGAAGGTCGGCACCGAGAAGCCCACCATCGAGACGAAGGTGCCGATCTGGTCGAACCAGGAATACTGGCGGTAGGCCGAGATTATGCCGATGGGCACGGCGATCAGCACGCCGACGAGATAGGCAAAGCCGACGACCGTCAGGGTCTGCGGGATGCGTTCCGCGATGGTCATGAACACCGGCGCGCGGGTCTGGTAGCTGATGATCCGCTGCGCGCCCTGCGCGAAATCGGTGCCGAACAGCCCGTCGATCCAGTAGAGCGGTTCAGTCACGAAGAAGTTCTTGAGCCAGAGCAGGTAGCGCACATACCACGGCTCGCCGAGACCGAGGCTCAGGCGGATCTTCTCGCGGACTTCGGGCGGGATGGTGAGCGGCATGTCCGCCACCGGATCACCCGGCGCGAGCTCAAGCAGCATGAAGATCACGAAGCTGATGAAGATCAGCGTCGGGATCGCCATGAGAAGCCGTCGGATCGTGTAGGTGAGCATGGCCGCCTCGGGTGGTGTCCGGGGGCGGGTGCGCCGCCCCCGGCCTTTCACGTCACTTGATGCGGTACCAGTCGGCCGCGTTCCACAGTTCGCTGTCCCAGGTGTTCAGGATCACGCCGCCCAGCGAGTTGGAATGGGCGGAGACCCGGCCACGATACACCAGCGGAATGATCACGTAGCTGTCCTTGGTCAGCATGTTGTTCAGCCGTATCGCCAGTTCGGCGCGCTTGTTGATGTCGCCTTCGCGGGCAAGCTCGGCCAGAACCGCCTCGTATTCCTCACTGCAGAAGCGGTTGATGTTCTCGCCCTGCCACTGCGTCTCGGGCCGCGGGATCTTGTTGCAGATGTAGGCCGAGAGATAGGCCTCCGGGTCGGTCCCGTCGAAGTTGTTGGCATACATCTCGACGTCGGCATAGAATTTCTGGAACGTGTCGGGGCTGCCCGGATCGCCGCCGAAGAACACGCTTGCCGAGATGTTCTTGAGTTCGGTCTCGACCCCGATCTCCTCCCACCACTGCTTGATCAGCGCCTGGAAGTCCTGTCGCACGGCGTTGGTCGAGGTCTGGTAGAGCAGGCTCAGCCTGCGCCCGTCCTTCACCCGAACGCCGTCCGGTCCCGGAACCCATCCGGCCTCGTCGAGCAGGGCCTTGGCGCCCTCGATGTCCTGCTCGAAGCAATGGGTGTTGTTCGCCGCGAACAGATCCGGTCCCGGGACCAGGTCGCAGATCGGCCGGCCGGCCTGACCGTAACCCACCTCGACCAGGATCTCGCGGTCGATCGCGCGGGACAGCGCTTCGCGCACGCGCGCATCGGTCAGGATCGGATGCGGGTGCTTGGTGGTCGATCGCTCGCCTTCGGGCAGGCTCGGCGAGGGATCGGTGAGGTTGACCTCGATCCGTTCGACCAGCGTGCCGAAGGCGGCGACAGGCGTGCCGCGGCCGGCGGCGGCCATTGACTGGATGACGGTCGGTGCCAGCTGGAGGTTCCAGGCATAATCGAACTCGCCGGTCTCCAGAACCGCACGGCCTGCCGCCTCGGCGTCGCCGCCGCCCTTGAAGGTCATGGTCGCAAAGCGCGGCTTGGCCGGATCGCGGTAGTTCGGATTCGCCTCGAGCTGGATCACGTCATTGGTGCGGAATTCGATCACACGGAACGGGCCTGTGCCGATCGGTCCGAAGTTCTGGTCGGTGCATTCCGGCGCGCGGGCGCCGACGCAGTTCTCGAACTGGGCCTTCTGGATGATCGGGGACTGACCGCCGACGAACGGTCCGTAGGGCACCGGCTTGGGTTCCGAGAAGGTGACGCGAACGGTGCGGTCGTCCAGCGCCTCGACGCCGCTCACCCCCTCGAACTTGGCAGCCTGCGCGCAGCCGCCTTCGGGATGGGTGCAGTATTCCCAGGTGAAGACGATGTCCGCCGAGGTGACGGGCGTGCCGTCGGACCACAGCAGCCCCTCCTTCAGCCGCCAGGTGATCGATTTCAGATCCTCGGTCACGCCGCCGTTGGCGAGGGTCGGCACGTCCTCTGCCAGATAGGGCACGAGTGTGCCGGTGTTGTCGTAGCGGGCCAGGGGCTCGATGATCAGCGACGAGCTTTCAATGTCCTTGGTGCCCCCCGACAGATAGGGGTTCAGGATCGAGGGCGCCTGCCAGTAGATGATGCTGACATGTCCGTCGGCACCGCGTTCGGCGAACGCCGCAGGGGCGAACGCCGCGAGGGCGGTTGCGCCCAGAAGGGCGGTTCTGAAGTTCATGCTTCCACTCCTTGTTGGTTGTGCTCGGGTGCCTCGAAGCCGTCGGTTGTCCCGGCGGTCATGTCCTTTATCTCGGGAAGATGGCAGGCCACGCGATGCCCGGCCGACACCTCGCGAACCGGCGGGCGTTCGGATCGGCAGATGTCCATGACCTTCGGGCAGCGGGTGCAGAACGTGCAGCCCTTCGGCGGATTGGCCGGCGAGGGGACATCGCCCTTGAGGATGATCCGGCGTCGTGTCGCCTCGATCGCGGGGTCCGGCTCGGGCACGGCGGACAGCAGGGCCTGGGTGTAGGGGTGACGCGGATTCGCGAACAGCGCGTCCCGCGGCGCGATCTCGACCAGCCGGCCGAGATACATCACCGCAACCCGGTCGGCGATGTGGCGCACCATCGACAGGTCGTGACTGATGAACAGGTAGGTCAGGCCGAAGCGGTCCTGCAGATCCTCCAGCAGATTGACGACCTGCGCCTGGATCGAGACGTCAAGTGCGGCGATCGGCTCGTCGCAGACGATGAACTTCGGATTCAGCGCCAGGGCGCGGGCGATGCCGATGCGCTGGCGCTGGCCGCCCGAAAACTCGTGCGGATAGCGGTTGGCGAAGTCGCGGTTCAGCCCGACTGCATCCATGAGCTCGTAGATCCGGGCAAGCTTTTCCTTCCGGGAAAGCCGCGTGTGTTCGTCAAGCGGCTCGCCGACGATGCCAGCAACGGTCATCCGGGGGTTAAGGCTGGCCTGGGGATCCTGAAACACCATCTGCATCTTCGGGCGCAGCCGACGCAGACGCGACTGGCTCATTGTGGCGATCTCGGTTCCGTCGATCCAGATCCTGCCCGCCGTCGGGTCGTAAAGCCGCAGGACCGCCCGTCCGCAGGTGGACTTGCCGCAGCCGGATTCCCCGACGAGGCCCAGCGTCTCGCCCTCCATGATCTCGAACGAGACATCATCGACCGCCTTCACGTCCCCGACCTTGCGGCGCAGAAGGCCGGCGGTGACGGGAAAGTACATCTTCAGGCCCTCGACGCGGACCAGAGGCTTGCGCGCCGGCTCAGCCATCGACCGCCTCCAGAGCGGGCGGCACAAGCTCTTCGGTGCGGTGACAGGCAACCCAGTGTTGCGGGCCCATCAGGCGGCGCCGGGGGTTCTCCAGAGCGCACGGCGGCACCGCATGCCGGCAGCGCGAGGTGAAGGGGCAGGCGGCGGGCGCGGCGCGCAGGATCGGGGGCTGGCCCTCGATGATGCGCAGCCGTGCCTCGCGTTCGCCGCGCAGGGCAGGGATCGTCTGCAGCAGCGCGCGGGTGTAGGGATGTCGCGGGGTTGCGAAAAGCTGTGTGACCGGCGCCATCTCGACCACCTGGCCGCCGTACATCACCATCACCCGGTCGGCGATACCGGCGATCACGCCAAGGTCGTGGGTGATCCAGATGATCGCCATTCCGAGTTTCTGGCGCAGATCGCGCACCAGTTCGAGGATCTGCGCCTGGATCGTGACATCGAGCGCCGTCGTCGGTTCGTCGGCGATCAGCACCTTGGGATCGCAGGCCAGCGCGATGGCGATCATCACCCGCTGCCGCATGCCGCCCGAGAACTGGTGCGGGTAGTCGGCAAGCCGCCGCCGGGCGTCCGGGATGCCGACCAGATCCAGAAGCTCGGCCGCGCGGGCCCGCGCCTGGCGGCCGGACATGCCCAGATGCCGCTGCAGCGGCTCGGCCAGCTGGTAGCCCACGGTAAAGACCGGGTTCAGGCTGGTCATCGGATCCTGGAAGATGAACCCGATCCGGCCGCCACGTACGGCGCGAAGTTCGCGCGGGCCGAGCTTCAGCAGGTCGCGCCCTTCGAACAGCACCTGTCCGCCGCGGTTCTCGGCAGGGGGTTCGGGCAAAAGACGCAGCAGAGACATCATCGTGACCGACTTGCCCGATCCGCTTTCGCCCACGACACCCAGGAGCTCTCCGGGCGCGAGCGAGAAGCTGACGTCGTTCACGGCATGGATTTCGCCGCCCCGCGTCCGGAAAACGGTCTTCAGGCCCCTGACGTCAAGGACAGGCATTGCCCCGTCGGGCATTCGGTCGCTCCCCGGCGTGTATTCTTCTTGTTGTCGGCCGGATCGGATCCGTCCGTTTCGCAGAGTGTTAGTCATATTTCCCTGTGCCGCAAGCGGGGATGTCGCCCGGTTGCCGCGTCGTCATCCGGCGCAGGGTTGGCGGTGACAAGGGCGCGCAGGTCTGTTCAGATGCCGGCGGGAATCGGCAGGAGTAAAACATGCAGGAACCGGACTTCCGCCCCGTGTCAGGCTTCGTCCTGCCGCGTTTCGCGGGAATAGCGACCTTCATGCGGCTGCCGCATCTTTCGCTCGACGACCCGGCGTCGAAGGCGGTGCAGGTCGGGCTCGTCGGTGTTCCGTGGGACGGCGGAACGACGAATCGACCCGGCCCGCGCCACGCGCCGCGCCAGTTACGTGACGCCTCGACCATGATCCGGGCCCAGCACGGGATTTCGGGCATCCGCCCGTTCGAGGCCGTCCGCTGCGCGGATCTGGGCGATGTGGCGCCCAACCCCGCGGATCTGGCGGACACGCTCGCTCGGATCGAGGGGTTCTTCGACCGGCTGACCGAAGCGGGGATCACGCCCCTCGCGGCAGGGGGCGACCATCTGTGCACCTTGCCGATCCTGCGTGCGCTGGCCCGCGACCGGCCCCTCGGGATGGTTCATTTCGACAGCCACACCGACCTTTTCCACAGCTATTTCGGGGGGCGGATGTACACCCATGGCACGCCCTTCCGCCGCGCGGTTGAAGAAGGGTTGCTCGATCCGGCGCGGGTCTGCATGATCGGGATCCGCGGCACCGCCTACGACACGGAGGACCGCGATTTCGCCCGCGCAAGCGGCATCCGGGTGATCCCGGTCGAGGAACTCCACGCCCGGGGCGTTGCCGATGTCATCGGCGAGGCTCGCGCCATCGCCGGGCAGGGTCCGACCTATGTGAGCTATGACATAGACTTCGTCGATCCTGCCTTTGCCCCCGGCACCGGGACGCCAGAGGTCGGCGGCCCGAACAGCTGGCAGGCGCTGGAGTGCGTGCGGCTCCTTGACGGGCTGGACATCGTCGGCGCCGATCTGGTCGAGGTCTCGCCGCCGTTCGACCCGTCCGGGGCGACGGCCTATCTCGGCGCGTCGATCCTGTTCGAGCTGCTTTGCGTGATCGCCCGTGCGCCCCGGTTCGTGGAAGGCCAGAAATGATCCCGGATCTTGTCGTCACCAACGCCGCCATACTGACGATGGACAGCGGAAACCCGCGCGCCGAGGCGATTGCCCTGTCCCGGGGGCGCATCGCCGCAGTCGGCAAACGCGCCGAGATCGAGCCGATGGCAGGTGCGGCCACCGAGGTGATCGACGCGCGCGGCGGCAGCGTCCTTCCCGGGTTCGTCGAAAGCCACATGCACCTGTTCCCCGGTGGCACGGAACTGTCGCACCTTCAGCTCGTCGGGATCGAAGGTGTCGCGGCTGTCGCGAGCGTTGCGCGCAGCTATGCCGCGGCACATCCGGACCTGCCGGTGATCATGGGGCAGGGGGCACATTACGCGATCCTCGACCGCCCGCTCGACCGCCATGCCCTGGACGCGATCATGCCGGACCGTCCCTTCGCGATCATGGCCCACGACCACCACACGATGTGGGCGAACACCGCTGCCCTGCGTGCTGCGGGCCTGTTGCATGGGGCGCCGATGCCGCGCGGCCATGAGGTGGTTCTGGGGGCGGACGGAACGGCCACAGGCGAGTTGCGCGAGTTCGAGGCCTTCGCGGCGGTCGTCGCGCTGGCCGGCGAGGCGCGGGTCAACCTGGGTCTTGCGACGGGGGGCGAGCCGGCGACCCCGCCGACCGCGGCCGAACGCGCCGCCGACAAGGCACGTCTGTTGCGCGGCCTCGAGCACTGCGCCGCCCATGGCGTCACCTCTATCGTCAATATGGACGGCAACCGCTACACGCTTGAACTGTTGCGCGAATTGCAGGCGGAGGGGCGGCTTACCTCGCGCGTGAAGGTGCCGTTTCACATGAAGCCCGAGATGGATCTCGATGCGCTGGACCGGGCCAGCGCCATGGCCGCCGACTTCTCCGACGACTGGCTGCAGTCAGGCTTCGTCAAGATGTTCATGGACGGTGTGATCGACAGCGGCACGGCCTTCATGCTGACCGACTATGCCGACGCCCCCGGCCATCGCGGCATGCCCCTGTTCGATCCGCCGCGCTTTGCCGAGATCTGCACGGAGATCGACAGACGCGGCCTGCAGATCGCCGTCCATGCGATCGGCGATGCTGCGGTGCGGGCCACGATCGACGGTTATGCGGCGGCCCAAGCCGCGAACGGCGCGCGCGACAGCCGCCATCGGATCGAGCATATCGAGGTGATCGACCGGGCCGATGTGCCGCGCCTCGCCGAACTCGGTATCACGGCCTCGTTGCAGCCGCCGCATCCGCCGGGTGCGATGGACTTTCCGCTGCAGCCGACGATGGACAGGATCGGACGGGACCGTTGGGGCGACGCCTATCTGTGCCGCACCCTGGCGGAGGCCGGGGCGACGGTGGTCTTCGCGTCGGACTGGCCGGTCGCGGACATCTCGGTGCTGCGTGGACTGCAGGCCGCGCTGACCCGCAAGCCCTATCCCGGCGGCGCGGACGAGCGCCTGGGGCTGCACGACTGTCTCGCCGCCTATACTTCCCGTGGCGCATGGGCCGCCCGGGCCGAGGGTCGGGTCGGACGCCTGGTGCCGGGCCTTCTGGCCGATCTCGTCGTCCTGTCCCGACCGATCGAGGACGTGCCGCCCGCAGCCATCGGTGGCCTGCACGTCGTCGCGACGGTTTGCGGCGGGCGGGTCACGTTCCGCGGACCCACGGGCTGACCCTCAGTCGCCCAGAACCTCGGCGACGATCGACTCGAGCAGGGCGTTCACCTGTTCCATGCCCGGGTCGTCCCTTCGCACGTAACCGACGCTGACCGATGCCTCGCCGGCGCGCTGGAAGACATGGATGCCGTATGGGCAGTGCTGAAGGTTTTCTGGCCGCGCCTCCATTGCGGCCCGTGACAGGGTGGCCGAACAGAACAGGAAGATGTCGGCCGCCTCGAACAGCGTCTCGCCGCCCCCCACATCGGCCCGCGTCCGTTCCAGCATGTCCCCGACATGGCTGACAAGATCGATCACCAGCCCGCGGTTGACGATCGCGCTTTCCACCGCGAAGGCCACGTCACCGAAACTCTCATCGGTGGAGCGGACGACGAACTCGTGGGCTGCGCTCGGGCCGGCAAGCGCGACCAGCAAGGCGGCGGTTGCGAATCTGATGCGGGGCATTGTCTCTCCTCCGGCGAGTCGGTTTGTCGGGCAGGGAGTATGCCACGGTCCGGGCATCCGGTCAGCCAGGCGCCGCGCCCAGGCATCGGCACGCACCACGGGCAGAAAAAAGGATTTGATATCAGCGTGCTGACGGGGTTCATGACGTTTCTGCGTCAACCGCGTCTTTTCCCTCTTGCGCGGCGGGTGCGGGGCGACTAAATACCCCTCCACCGCCGCGGCAGTGCCGGGGCGGGCCGCGTAAGCGGGACAATCCAGCAGGTGATCGGGCCTACCCGCGGCGAATGCGGCAGGAGCCCGATTTGAATGTTGGACGCTCTTTGACATGTTATGATTTGTGAAGGGGTATGCGGGCGGTTTGGTCGTTATCGGCGGCGGACGTTCGTATATCGGTCCACTAGGGTTGATGCCCGATGATGTGGATGTCAGCTTCACTGTTTGGCGGCTCGGTCGGTGACGACTGGAGCGCAGACAGGACTGGACCTGCCCTTGTGGTGGGTCAGATGTGCGAAGGTTCGCTCGTCATGGGAAGGGTTTCGGCCCTTTCAACTTGAGAGTTTGATCCTGGCTCAGAACGAACGCTGGCGGCAGGCCTAACACATGCAAGTCGAACGAAGCCTTCGGGCTTAGTGGCGGACGGGTGAGTAACGCGTGGGAACGTGCCCTTCGGTTCGGGATAGCCCCGGGAAACTGGGAGTAATACCGGATACGCTCTGCGGAGGAAAGAATTTCGCCGAGGGATCGGCCCGCGTTGGATTAGGTAGTTGGTGGGGTAATGGCCTACCAAGCCGACGATCCATAGCTGGTTTGAGAGGATGATCAGCCACACTGGGACTGAGACACGGCCCAGACTCCTACGGTAGGCTGGATTGGGGACTCTTAGCAACTGGGCGCAAGCCTGATCTAGCCATGCCGGGTGAGCGATGAGGG
>JBKBMT010000018.1:0-46509 GCA_046295655.1 Gemmobacter sp.
GCGGTGGTGCCCTTCGCGCTGAGCATCAACCGCGACGGCCGGCGCTTCGTCGACGAATCCCTCGGCTACGTCATGCATGGCAAGGCGGTGCTGGATCAGCCGGGGCAGACGACCACGCTCGTGTTCGACCAGACGATCCGCGAGCGCGCGGCCGAAGGGGTGATCGCCACCTTCAGCCGGCTCGGCCTGACCGTCCATCAGGCCGACACGCTGGCCGGACTGGCCGAGCGGGTCGGATTGCCGGTCGCGCAGACGGTGGCGACGGTCGAGGCCTTCAACGCCGCGGTCCGCGACGGGGCGGCCCCCGACGCCGTGCCGCCCAAGGCGCAACTGGCCAGCCGGATCGAGACGCCGCCCTTCTATGCCCTCTCGCCGCTGGTGCCGGGGATCACCCTGACCTTCGGGGGGATCATGATCGATGCCGCGGCCCGCGTGCTCGAGGCCGACGGTCGCGTCATCGCGGGGCTGTTCGCCGCGGGCGAAGGGGCCGGGGCGACCTTCTTCCACGACTACATCGGCGGCGGGGCGCTGACCCAAGCCCTGGTCACCGGCCGGATCGCCGGGCGGGGCGCGGCCGGATGAACACCGACGCCCCGAAGCCGGCACCGATCCCCGGGCCGGCGGCCGCGGGGACCCGGCCGCCGCCGGCGACCGTATGGCAGGCGGCGCGCGGGCGGCTCGACGGTCTGCCGGGGGGCGGGCTGAACATCGCGCACGAGGCCGTGGACCGCCATGTCGCGGCCGGCCACGGCGACCGGCCGGCGCTGGTCTGGCTGGGTCGGGACGGGGCGCGGCAGGTGCTGAGCTATGCCGATCTGGCCGGGCTGGCCGCGCGCTTTGCCCATGTGCTGTGCGCCCACGGGATCGGCCCCGGCGAACGGCTGTTCCTGCTCTCGGGCCGGGTGCCGGCGCTTTATGCGGCCACGCTGGGGGCGCTGAAGGCCGGGGTCGTGGTGAGCCCGCTCTTCGCCGCCTTCGGCCCCGAGCCGGTGCGCGCGCGGATGGAGATCGGGCAGGCCTCGGTGCTGGTGACGACCGCGCAGCACTACGCCCGCAAGGTGGCGCCGTGGCGGTCGGCGATGCCGGGGCTGAAGCTGGTGCTTGTGCTGGGCGACAGCGCGCCCGAGGGCTGCGTCGCGCTCGGCCCGGCAAT
Source organism: Gemmobacter sp. (assembly GCA_046295655.1). Lineage (GTDB taxonomy): Bacteria > Pseudomonadota > Alphaproteobacteria > Rhodobacterales > Rhodobacteraceae > JBKBMT01. The sequence goes on from JBKBMT010000018.1 coordinate 1,154, forward strand.
GGCGGCGGCGCCCGACCGGTTCGAGACGGCAAGGACCGGGCCCGAGGACATGGCGCTCCTGCACTTCACCTCCGGCACGACCGGCGCGCCCAAGGGCGTCGTCCACGTCCACGAGGCCGTCGTCGCCCATGCCGAGACGGGGCGACTGGCGCTCGACCTGCGGCCGGGCGACATCTACTGGTGCACCGCCGATCCGGGCTGGGTGACGGGCATGAGTTACGGCATCGTCTCGCCGCTGTGCAACCGCGCGACGCTGGTGGTGGACGAGGCCGAGTTCGACCTCGACCGATGGTACGGCATCCTCGAACGCGAGCGGGTCCAGGTGTGGTATACCGCCCCGACGGCGATCCGCATGATGATGCGCGCGGGCGAGGGGGCGGCGGCGGGGCGGGATTTCTCGGCGCTGCGCTTTCTCGCCAGCGTCGGCGAGCCGCTCAATGCCGAATGCGTGCTCTGGGGGGCGCGGGTCTTCGGCAGGCCCTTCCACGACAACTGGTGGCAGTCGGAAACCGGCGGCATCATGATCGCCAACACCCCGGATATGGACATCAAGCCCGGCGCGATGGGCAAGCCGCTGCCGGGGATCGAGGCCGGGATCGTCGCGCGCGAGGGCGACAGCGTCACCGAACTGCCCGACGGGCAGATCGGCGAACTGGCGCTGCGGCCCGGCTGGCCGTCGATGATGCGCGCCTATCTGGGGCAGCCCGAACGCTACGCAAGGTGCTTCCGGGGCGGCTGGTATCTGACCGGCGATCTGGCGATGCGCGACCGCGAGGGCTATTACTGGTTCGTCGGTCGGGCAGACGACCTGATCAAGTCGGCAGGCCATCTGATCGGCCCCTTCGAGGTGGAAAGTGCGCTGATCGAGCATCCCGCGGTGGCCGAGGCCGCAGTGATCGGGGTGCCGGACGAAACCGCGGGCGAGGTGGTCAAGGCCTTTGTCACGCTGAAGGCCGGATTCGAGCCCGGCGCGCCGCTGGAACGGGAACTCCGCGGCCATGCCCGCAAGCGCCTTGGCCCAGCGGTCGCCCCGCGCGAGATCGTCTTTCGCGACAGCCTGCCGCGCACCCGGTCGGGAAAGATCATGCGCCGGCTGCTGCGCGCCCGCGAGCTCGGCCTTCCCGAAGGGGATCTCTCGACACTGGAAGGCGATCCCTCGGCCTGATTCCTTGGCGCCGGTTCGCCCGGAGGCCCGGCGCGAAGGGAAACACCGGATCGACGATGCCGGGTCGATTGACTTGGCGGCGCAGTTTGTTAACGTGGTAACTAACTGCTGCGGGGACGCCGGTGCCGCATATCCAGATCGACTATTCGCCCAATCTCGAAGCCCGGCTCGACGTTGCAGGGCTGTGCGCGATCCTCCGCGACGCGGCGGCGGCGACCGGCCTGTTCCCCCTTGCCGGTATCCGGGTGCGCGCGACCGCCTGCACCCATGTCGTGATCGCCGACGGCGAGCCGCGCCATGCATTCCTGGACATTTCGGTGCGGCTTCGTGCGGGGCGCAGCCTGTCGGACCGCCAGCGCGCAACGGCTGCGATCTTTGCCGCGGCACAGGCGTTCTGTGCCGAGGTCATGCGGACATCGTCCTTCATGCTCTCGCTCGAGATGCGCGACATCGACCCCGAGCTGAGCCCCAAGGCCAGCTCGATCCGCGATCATCTGCCGGAGGCGCAGGGTGGCTGACCTGTCCGATCGCCTGTCCCGCCTCGACCGCCTGCTGGCCCGGTTCCGCGACGGCGGCATCCCGAACCTGGTTGCCGGGCAGGACCATCCGGCACTGTCGGGCCGGCGTTTCGTCACCCGTTCGCCGGTGGACGACAGCCCGATCTGCGAGGTCGCGCTGGGCGAGGCCGCGGATATCGACACCGCGGCGCGGGCTGCCCGCGATGCCTTTCCGGCTTGGGCTGCCATGTCCGGGGAACGGCGCAAGGCGATCCTGCACGCGATTGCCGATGCGATCGAGGCACGGGCCGAGGACATCGCGCTGTGCGAATGCTGGGACACGGGGCAGCCCTGGCGCTTCATGTCCAAGGCGGCGATGCGCGGGGCAGAGAACTTCCGTTTCTTCGCCGATCTGGCGCCGGGTGCGCGCGACGGCCGGTCGCTGCATGCGCCCGATCATCTGAACGTCACCTCGCGCAGCCCGATCGGCCCGGTGGGCGTCATCACCCCCTGGAACACACCGTTCATGCTGTCCACCTGGAAGATCGCCCCGGCGCTCGCGGCGGGCTGCACGGTGGTGCACAAGCCTGCAGAATTCTCGCCCCTGACCGCCCGCCTGCTGGCCGAGATCTGTCACGAGGCCGGGTTGCCGCCGGGGGTTCTGAACCTTGTCAACGGCATGGGCGAGGGGGCGGGCCGGGCGCTGACCGAACATCCGCTGATCCGCGCCATTGCCTTTGTGGGCGAATCCCGTACCGGATCGGCGATCATGCGGCAGGGGGCCGAGACGCTGAAACGGGTGCATTTCGAACTGGGCGGCAAGAATCCGGTGATCGTCTTTGCCGATGCCGACCTCGACCGCGCGCTGGATGCCGTGGTGTTCATGATCTATTCGCTGAACGGCGAGCGCTGCACATCCTCCTCGCGCCTGCTGGTGCAGGATACCATCGCCGATGCCTTCCATGCCCGGCTTGTCGACCGGATCGGGCGGCTGCGCGTCGGCCATCCGCTGGACCCGGCGACAGAGATCGGCCCTTTGATCCACCGGACCCATTTCGACAAGGTCATGTCCTATGTCGAGGTCGGCCGCGCCGAGGGGGCCCATCTGGCGGCCGGGGGCTCCCGCCTCGGCGAGGCGGGTTGGTATGTGGCGCCCGTGCTGTTCACCGGCGCCCGACCCGGCATGCGCATCGCCCAGGAAGAGGTGTTCGGTCCGTTCCTGACCTCGCTGTCCTTCCGCGACGAGGCCGAGGCGCTGGAGATCGCCAACGGTGTGCAATACGGGTTGGCGGGCTATGTCTGGACCAGCGACCTCTCGCGTGCCCTGCGTGTCTCGGACCGGCTCGAGGCGGGCATGATCTGGGTGAATTCCGAAAACGTCCGCCACCTGCCGACGCCGTTCGGCGGGGTGAAGGCCAGCGGCATCGGCCGCGACGGGGGCGACTGGTCGTTCGATTTCTACATGGAGACCAGGAACGTGGCGCTGGCGATGGGCACCCATGCGGTGCCGAAGCTCGGGGCCTGAGCCGAAGGGGGGCCGATGCCGATACCGCCGCCGAACCTCTACCCGCCGTTCAACATTGTCCGTCTGAGCCATGTCGAACTGTGCGTGACCGATCTTGGCCGGGCGCGCGGCCTTTACGTCGATACCCTCGGCCTGCAGGTGACGTTCGAGGACGCCGACCGGATCTACCTGCGCGCGATGGAGGAGCGGGGACACCATTGCCTCGTCCTGCGCCGGGCTGCGGCGCCTTCGGTGGGGGTGCTCGGGTTCAAGCTCTATGACGACCCCGACCTGGACCGCGCCCACGACTGGTTCCGGGCCGAAGGTCTTCCGGTTTCCTGGGTCGAACGGCCATTCATGGGGCGCGTGCTGCAGGTGCGCGATCCGTTCGGGGTGCCGCTGGAATTCTACGTGCGGATGGACCGGCTGCCGCCGATCCATCAGAAATACGCGCTCTATCGCGGCGTGAAGCCGCTGCGGATCGACCATTTCAACCTCTTCGCCCGCAACGTGGACGAGGCGGCCGCCTTCTATGCCCGGATCGGGTTCCGGGTGACGGAATATACCGAAGATGCCGGGACAGGGCGGAACTGGGCGGTCTGGATGCACCGCAAGGGTGGCGTGCACGATATCGCCTTCACCAACGGCACGGGTCCCCGCCTGCACCATACGGCCTTCTGGGTGCCGACACCGATGAACATCATCGACCTGCTGGACCTGATGTCCACGACCGGCTATGTTTCAAATATCGAACGTGGCCCCGGGCGGCACGGGATCTCCAATGCCTTCTTTCTGTACATTCGCGACATGGACGGCCACCGGATCGAGATCTATTGCTCGGACTACCAGACCGTGGATCCCGATCTGGAACCGATCCGCTGGGATCTGAAGGATCCGCAGCGCCAGACCCTCTGGGGCGCGCCCGCGCCGCGCTCCTGGTTCGAGGAGGGATCGCTGTTTGACGGGGTCGAGCCGCAGCCGTCGGACCTTGCCGCGCAGCCGATCGTCGCACCATGACCCTGCCGCGGATCGCAAGCTGGCAGGCCGGCGGGGCGCGGTTCTGGGGCGTGGTGGCCGAGACCGGGGTCATCGCCCTGTCCCCCGGTTATCCCGAATGGCCGACCCTGCGGGACGTCATCGCGGCCGGGGCGCTGGAGGTCGTGGCCGAGGCCGCGCGGGGCAGGGCGGTCACGCACCCCTTCGGCAGCTTCGCCTGGGACATTCCGGTGCCCGATCCCGAGAAGATCCTCTGCGTCGGCGTCAACTTCCCCGACCGGAATGCCGAATACCGGGACGGATCCGAGCCCCCGCAGCACATGTCGCTGTTCGTTCGGTTTGCCCGGTCCTTCGTCGGCCACGACGTGCCGCTGACCCGCCCGCCGGAAAGCGCGCAGCTGGACTACGAGGGTGAGATAGCGGTTGTGATCGGCCGCGGCGGCCGGCGCATCCCCGAGGCCGCTGCGCTGAATCACGTCGCGGCGCTGACACTGTGCAACGAGGGCACGATCCGCGACTGGGTGCGCCATGGCAAGTTCAACGTGACCCAGGGCAAGAACTGGGACGGATCGGGCGCCATGGGGCCCTGGCTGGTGCCGTTCCGCGATCCGGCGCAGATCCTCGACGTCGCGTTGGTCACGCGGGTGAACGGCGCATTGCGCCAGTCCGACCGGACCGGGCGGATGCTGTTTCCGGTCGCCCGGCAAATCGCCTATGTTTCGACCTTCACCACGTTGGTGCCCGGCGACATCCTCGTGACCGGCACGCCCGCGGGGGCCGGCGCGCGGCTGGATCCGCCGGTCTGGCTGCGACCCGGCGATGTGGTCGAGGTCGAGGCCGAGGGGATCGGAATGCTGCGAAACGGGGTCACGGACGGATGACGCCCGCAGAGATCGAAGCTGCGGCCGACGCCCTGTTCGCGGCCGAACGGGACCGGCGTCAGATCGGACTTCTGAGCCTTGCCCATCCGACCATGACGCTCGACGCGGCCTATGCCGTGCAGGCGGCGCTTGTCCGTCGGAAAGAGGTGTCGGGGCGGCGCCGGATCGGCTGGAAAATCGGCCTCACCAGCCGCGCGGTGCAGCAGGCGCTGAAGATCGACACCCCCGACAGCGGGGTGCTGTTCGACGACATGCTGTTTCCCGACCGGGGCACAGTGCCGCCCGGCCGCTTCATCCAGCCCCGGGTCGAGGCCGAGATCGCCTTCATCCTGTCGGCCGGGCTGGCTGGCGAACACGTGACCCGGTCCGAGGTGCTGGCCGCAACCGAGGCCGTCGCGCCGGCGCTGGAGATCCTCGACACCCGGATCCTGCGTGCCGATCCGGCATCGGGCCGGTTGCGCAGTGTGGTCGATACGGTCGCCGACAATGCCGCCAATGCCGGCCTGGTCCTGGGCCCGCAACGCCATGACCCCGCCGCGGTCGATCTGCGCCGGGTGGGCGCGATCGTGAAGTGCAACGGCGTGGTAGAGGAAACCGGCCTTGGCGCGGGCGTCCTGGACGATCCGGTGGCCGGCGTCCTCTGGCTGGTGCGCCGGCTTGCGCGCTACGGGCAGGGTCTGAGCGCGGGCGAAGTGGTGCTGTCGGGGTCGTTCATCCGCCCGATCGAGGCGCCGCCCGGCTGCCGGATCGAGGCCGATTTCGGCGCGTTCGGCGCGGTAGCGGTGGACTTCGGCGCCGGCGTTGACGGCTGACCCGGGGATCACCCGACAAGTCGGGCTTCCCACCGACCCTGTTCGACGGCGGCGCGCACCAGCGCCATGACCAGATCGCGCACCGTTTCCCGCGCAATGGTCGGCGGACGGTCGGCCAGTTCGCACAGATGCAGCGTCCGGGTCAGCACCGGATCGACGATCGGCCGCCAGTGCAGTGCGCCGGAGTCGAGATGTTCGCGCATGAACAGCGTCGTGCCGATGGCGCATCCGAGTCCCGCCTCCAGCGACCCCGCGATCGCCTGGACCGAATTCATCTGCAACCGTGCCCGCGCCTCGAGCTTCCGCAGAAGCTGGCTGTCCTCCAGCAGTGCGCGGGCCGACACGCCCTGCCGCAGCAGGATGATCGGCAGCGTCAGGACCTCTTCCACCGTGATTGCGGTATCCGAGTCGCCGATCAGGTCACGCCGGCCGACCAGAACCATCCGTTCCTCGAGCACCGGCATGGTGCGCAGCGCCGGCGTCTGGGGCGGGTTGTAGACCAGCGCCAGATCCACGTCGCTCGAGGTCAGGTGCAGAAGCGTGGTTCCCGAAAGGCTTTCGGTCAGGGTAAGGCGCAGCTGCGGATAGTCGTCCAGCACCCGCCGCGCCAGATCGACGCCGATCGCCTTGACCGCCGAATAGGCCATGCCGACGGCAACCTCGCCCGAAACCGTCTCGCGCGCTGTCAGCAGGTCGCGCTGGGCGGCGTCCATCGCCCGCAGGATGGCGCGCGCATGGGTATGCAGCCGTTCGCCCGCCGCGGTGGGTATCAGCCCGCGCGGCTTGCGCCGGAACAGGCTGGCGCCAAGCTCGGTCTCGAGATTGGCGAGGTGATAGCTGAGGGCCGAAACCGCAACCCGTTCGGCCTCGGCCGCCGCAGTCAGGCTGCCCTTTTCATAGATCGTGGCGAAGTAGCGCAGCTGGCGCGAATCCAAGTTTCGAATTCCTCGAAGGATACCTTTCAAACATTATGATTTTCGGGAACTGGGATGCAAGGCTAGTCTGGCCGGACCGGGGGGACATGTCATGGACCAGCCATTTCTGCCGCTGACCGGCATCCGCGTGGTCGAGATGAGCCACATGATCATGGGGCCGTCCTGCGGGATGTTCCTGGGCTTTCTCGGCGCCGAGGTGATCAAGGTCGAGCCGCCGGGCGGCGACAAGACCCGTGCGCTGACGGGGATGGGCCGGCCGTTCTTTCCGCTGTTCAACCGCGGCAAGAAGTCGGTCCAGCTCGACCTGAAGGCCGAGGCCGGGCGCGCGGCGCTGGACCGGCTGCTGGCCACCGCCGATGTCTTCGTCGAGAATTTCCGCGACCAGGCCCTTGGCCGCATGGGCGCGGATCCGGCCGACCTGCGCCGCCGCTTCCCGCGGCTGATCCTTGCCTGCCACAAGGGCTTCCTGTCCGGCCCCTACGAGAACCGCACGGCGCTCGACGAGGTGGTGCAGATGATGACCGGGCTGGCCTACATGACGGGCCCCTCGGGCCGTCCGCTGCGGGTTGGGTCTTCGGCAAATGACATCATGGGCGGGCTGTTCGGTGCGCTCGCCGTGGTTGCCGCCCTGCGCGAGCGGGATGCGACAGGACAGGGGCGGTCGATCCGCATCGGGCTGTTCGAGAACTGCCTCCTTCTGGTCGCGCAGCATATGGTGCAGTATGAACTGGAGGGCCGCGCCCCGCCGCCGATGCCCGAACGCGATTTCTCGTGGCCGGTCTATGACATCTTCGATACCGCTGACGGGGCGCAGGTATTCGTCGGCGCCGTGTCGGAAGGCCAGTGGGTGACGTTGTGCACTCATCTCGGGCTGGCGGAGCTTCTGGCCGACCCCGGCCTTCGGTCGAGGATGGATCAGATCAATGCCCGGGCCCGCACGATCCCGGTCTTTGCCGCCGCCATCCGCCGCCTCGACCGCGCAACGCTGGTTGCGGATCTGGAACGGCTCGGCCTGCCGTTCTCGCCCATCGCAAAACCGTCCGACATGTTTGCCGATCCCCATGTGATGCGCCCCGGCGGGCTGGCCGTCTCGCGGCTGGCGTCCGGCGAGACCTTTCGTGCACCGGCGCTGCCGTTCGAGGTGGACGGGGCGATGCTGACCGGCGGCGGGGACGTGGACGCGCCGGGGGCGCACACGGCCCAGGTCCTGCAGGCGCTGGGGCTTGGTGCCGACGAGATCGCCGCCGCCTCTGGCGCTGCCGAAAGGCCCGCCGCGTGAACCGCGTCGCCGCGATCTATCCGTCCGACCGGGTGACGTTGCGCGAGGTGGGGTTGCGCGACGGGTTGCAGATGGTGCGCGCCTACCCTTCGACCGCGGCCAAGATCGACTGGCTGCGCCGCGAACATGCCGCCGGCGTGCGACATTTCGAACTGGGCTCGTTCCTGCCCGCCGCCCGCTTTCCCCAGTTCGCCGACCTGCCGGCGCTGATCGAGGCGGCGCCCGGCCTGCCGGGGCTGCACGCAGCGGCGCTGACACTGAACGAACGCGGCATCGAGGCAGCCTTTGGAAGCGGCATCGGCGAGGCGGTCTGCGTCGTCTCGGCGACAGAGGATCACAGCCGGGCCAACATCCGCCGCTCGCGGGCCGAGTCGGTGGCGCTGGTCGCCCGGGCTGCGCAGATGCGCGATGCGGCAGGGGGGCAGGTGCTGGTCAATGCCGGTATCGCCATGGCCTTCGGCTGTTCGATCGCCGGCGCTGTGGACCCGGCCGAGGTGCTGCGGCTGGCCGAGGCCTGTCTGGCGGCGGGCGCCGACATCGTGGGCATCGCCGACACCGTCGGCTATGCCGGGCCGCGCGAGGTGGCGGCACTGTGCGAGGGCATGGTGCGGATCTGTGCCGACCGGCCCTTCGTCGTGCATCTGCATGATACCCGCGGCACCGGCATCGCCAATGCTGCCGCGGCGCTGGATCATGGGGCGCGGGTGCTGGACGGTGCGCTGGGCGGCCTCGGCGGTTGCCCCTTCGCGCCGGGGGCTACCGGCAACGTCGCCTTCGAGGATCTGGCCTATCTTTGCGAGCGGATGGGCTTTGCCACCGGCATCGACCTTGACGCGCTGACCCGCATCCGCGGCATCCTGAGCAGCGAAATGCCTGACGAGCCGTTGTTCGGGATGATCGCCCGATCCGGCCCGCCGCCCAACATGCGCTGGCGCGCCGCAAGCTGACATCTCGACAAGAACGACCCCAAGGGAGGAGACGACCATGAAGACCCTGACCATCGCCGCCACGGTTCTGGCGACCACGGCTGTGGCCGCGCAGGCCCAGACCGTCATGCGCTGCAGCCATCAGCTGCCACCCGCCCATCACATCGCCGTCGTGGTGGACCGCTGGGCCGCCGAGGTCGAGTCGCTTTCGGGCGGGTCGATCGACGTGCAGGTGTTCGGCGCCGACAGCCTGGTGAAGGCCAACGACAACATCCTTGCCGTCGCCAAGGGCGAGATCGAATGTGCCTTCTCGCTGAACTTCCAGTGGGGCCGCACGCTGCCGCTGATGAACGTGACCGTCGGCCCCTATACCATGTCCTCGATCGAGGCCTGGAAGAAATGGCCGACCTCCGAGGCCGCGGCCTATCTGGAGGACAAGCTTCTGGAGAAGGGCGTGAAGAACATCGCCTGGATGTTCCAGACCAATGTCTCGGTCTTCACCTCGAAGGGCAAGTTCCTGCGCACGCCCGAGGATTTCCGGGGTGTCAAGATGCGGGGCCTCGGCCCGGCCTTCGACCGGGGGCTTGAGGCGATGGGTGCGACCACGGTCGGGATGCCCGGATCCGAGGTCTATCAGGCGCTGGCAACCGGGGTCATCGACGCGGCAGTGACCGATGTCGCGGCCGCCTGGTCGCGCAAGTACTACGAGGTGCAGGATCATTTCGTCGTCGTCCCGGTGCTGGCCGCCTATCTGCACGGCTACGTCACCCCGTCGTTCTGGGACCGGCTGGACGACAGCCAGAAGGCTGCACTCAAGGAAGCTGGCGAAAAGGCGGCCGGCTGGGCGCTCGAGGCCTCGATCGAGGCATCGGCCTCGGCACCCGACCAGCTGCGCAGCACCGGCGTGCAGGTCCATATCGCCACCGACGAGGAGAATGCCGCCTTCAAGGCGATCATGCAGCCCGCCTTCGCCGAGGGCTTCGAGGCCGAGACCGGCGCCGAGGGCAGAGAGCTTCTGGACCTCATCGCCAAGATCCAGTGAGCCATGGCGCACGGCTCCGCTGACCGGACGGCGGCACCGCGCGGTGTCGTCGGCTGGGCCGCCGCGGCGGTCGGGATGGTGTTCGGCGCCTTCTCGGCGCTGGCCATCCTTGCCGTCCTGGTCGTCACCGCAATCAACGTCGCAGGTCGATACCTGTTCGCCGCGCCTCTGCGCGGGGCGGAGGAAGCGACAGGCTACATGGTGGTCGCGATGGTGATGCTGGGCGCCGCCGAGGCCTACCGCCGCGGCGATCACATCCGCATCGACATCCTGACCGAACGGCTGGGCCCAAGGGGGCTGTGGCTGGCGGATCTGATCGGGCATCTGGCGGTCCTTGCCTTCGCGGCCGTGCTCCTGCGCACGGGGATGCACACGGTCGAGTTCTCGCAACGGTTCGGGGCCTATTCGCCCGGCTATCTGCAGATCCCGATGTGGATTCCGCAATCGTCGCTGATCGCCGGCGGGGCGCTTCTGACCCTGATGGCGGTGCTGCGGCTGATCCAGCATGTTGCAGGCGCGATCCGGGGCAGGGGGCGGCAATGACCGCGGTGCTGATCTTCGGCGCGCTGATCGCGCTTCTGCTGACCGGCATGCCGATCTTTGCCGCGCTGGGCCTCGCATCGCTCGGCGTGCTGTGGATCATGGAAGGGCGGGTCGATGGCATGGCCGACACGGTCTTTGCCAGCCTCAACAATCCCCTGCTGGCCGCGATCCCGATGTTCGCATTCATGGCCCATGTGATGATCCGGGCACGGGTGGTCGACGACCTGTTCGACTTCGCCAACAAGCTGGTCGGACACGTCAGGGGCGGGCTCGGCTTTGCCACCATCCTGTCGTGCACGGTCTTTGCCTCGATCTCCGGCTCCTCGGTGGCCACGGCGCTGACGATCGGCTCGACCGCCATTCCCCAGATGCAGAAATACGGCTACCGGTCGCGCGACACCTACGGAATCATCGCCGCCGGCGGCACGCTCGGAATCCTGATCCCGCCCTCGGGGCCGATGATCCTCTATGCCATCGTCTCGGATGCCTCGATCGGCGCACTGTTCCTCGCCGGGCTGATCCCGGGCCTGATCATCGCCGCGATCTTCGCCGTCTTTTCCTGGGTGCAGGCCAATGCCCACGGCGAGACCCAGAAGCAACCCTGGGTCGGCTGGGCCGAGGTCGGCCGCGCCTTCGGACGGTCCTTCTTTGCCGTGATGATGCCGCCGGTGGTGATGGGCGGGATCTATCTGGGCGTGTTCACCGCGACCGAGGCGGCGGCGATCGGGGCGGTCTATGCGCTGCTGGTGGCGCTGGTGGTCTACCGCACCCTGCCGCTGCGCGAGCTGTGGGTCTGCCTGTGGGAGACGATGCGCACCACGGCCATGCTGTTCATGATCATTGCCGCCGCGGGCATCTTCGGCCATGCGATCACGCTGATCCGGCTGCCGGCCGAGATCGTGCAGGCCGTGACCGCGATGGGCCTCGGCCAGACCGCCTTCATCCTTCTGGTGATGATATCGATCTTCGTGCTGGGGATGTTCCTGGAGACCATCGCCATCATCCTGATCACCACGCCGATCATCCTGCCCACGCTGATCGCGCTCGACATCAACCCGATCTGGTACGGGGTGATGCTGATGATCAATCTCGAACTGGCGCTGATCACCCCGCCGGTGGGAATGAACCTGTTCGTCATCAAGGGGATCACCGGCGCGCCGCTGGTCCAGATCATGCGCGGGGCGGCGCCCTATGTGCTGTTGCTGCTGCTCGGACTGCTGCTGATCTGGGCCTTCCCGCCGCTGTCGCTGTGGTTGCCGATGCAGGCCGGCTTCGGGCGGTTCTGAGGGGGCGCGGTGGAGCCCTGGGTCCTGGTCACGATCCTGGCCGCGGCGGTGCAGACGCTGCGTTTCGTACTGCAGAAGCGTCTCAAGCGGCTGGGACTGTCCGACACCGGCGCGACCTTCGCGCGGTTCCTGTTCGCGGCGCCGCTGGCCGCGCTGGCGCTGACCACGCTGCTGGTGTCGCGTGGCGATCCGCTGCCGCCGCTTTCGGGCGCCTTCTGGGTTCATGCGATCCTTGGCGGTCTGTGCCAGATCCTTGCCACGCTCTGCACCGTGGCCATGTTCTCCGAACGCGCCTTTGCGGTGGGCATCGCCTTCACCAAGACCGAGACGGTGCAGGTCGCGGCCTTCTCGGCCCTGATCCTGGCCGAGCCGGTTTCGGCGGCGGGGCTGGTGGCGATCCTGGTCGGCACCGCCGGGCTGGTCGTGATGTCGCGCCCGGCCGCGGGTTGGCGTGCCGCCGGGCGGGGCGGTGGACGGGTCGTCGCACTGGGGTTGGGGGCAGGCGGGCTGTTCGGCCTGTCGGCCATCGGCTATCGCGCGGCGACGCTGGAAATCGGCCATGACGACGCGCTGACCCGCGCGTTGGTCGCACTGGCCTGCGTCACCGCCTTCCAGGTCGGGGCCATGGCGGTGTGGATGCGCCTGCGCCAGCCCGGCGAGGTGGGCCGGGTGCTTCGTGTCTGGCGTCCAGTCCTGCCGGTAGGGGTCACCGGCGTGCTGGGCAGCCTCGGCTGGTTCACGGCCTTCGCGATGCAGAATGCGGCCTATGTGCGCGCGGTGGGGCAGATCGAACTGATCTTCTCGGTTGCAGCCTCGGTCCTGTTCTTCCGCGAGCGGTTGCGGCGCAGCGAGGTGGCGGGCATCCTGCTGATCGGCCTCTCCATCGTCGGCATCGTCCTGTTGCGCTGAGCCGGCATTTCACGCGGCCCTTTTCCTTTCCGGCCGGAATGCTCTACATCCCTGGCAGGCCGCGAAAGGATGGGCGATGCTTCTGCAAGATCCGCTGTTTCTTCTGGCCGCCTTCGCGTCGCTTCTGGTGCTTGTGATCCTGATGATCGGCATTGGCGGTTTCGCGCGGGGCGGCGAGTTCAATCGCAGGCACGCGAACCGGCTGATGCGTTATCGCATCGCGGCGCAGTTCGTCGCGGTCATGCTGATCGTCGGTTTCGTGCTGGTTCGAAAATTCTGGGGGAACTGATGGTTGTCCTGTCCAAGATCTATACCCGGACCGGCGATGCCGGGGAAACCGCGCTGGGCGATGGCAGTCGGGTCGCGAAGCATTCCTTGCGCGTCGCGGCCTATGGCACGGTGGACGAGGTGAACGCGACGATCGGGCTGGCGCGGCTTCATGCGGCGGGCGAGCTCGACGCGGCGCTGGCGCGGATCTCGAACGACCTGTTCGATCTCGGCGCCGACCTCTGCCGGCCGGGGATCGAGCGCGACCACGAGGCCGAGTATCCGCCGCTGCGGATGATCCCGGCGCAGGTCGACCGGCTGGAATCCGAGATCGATGCGATGAATGCGCGGCTGGAGCCGCTGCGGAGCTTCATCCTGCCCGGCGGCAGCCCGCTTGCCGCCCACCTCCACCTGTGCCGCACCACCTGCCGGCGGGCCGAACGGTTGGCGGTCGAACTGGCGACGCTCGAGACGGTGAACGAGGCCGCGCTGAAATACCTGAACCGCCTCTCGGACTGGTTCTTCGTGGCCGGCCGGATCGCCAACGACGACGGCCGCGCCGATGTGCTCTGGGTGCCGGGACTGACCCGGTAAGGGGACGGAAACGCTGCGTCGCAGGGCGAATTTGCGCTGTATTGCAAGAGCACCTCGGTGTAACAGGTGCCGCGAGGCATTGTCCGGAATGCAAGAGGGAGACGCACGCCGATGAAGGTTCTGGTGCCCGTGAAGCGGGTGATCGACTACAACGTGAAGGTCCGTGTGAAGGCGGACGGGAGCGGGGTCGATCTGGCGAACGTGAAGATGTCGATGAACCCGTTCGACGAGATCGCGGTGGAAGAGGCGATCCGGCTGAAGGAGAAGGGCGTGGCCTCCGAGATCGTGGCGGTCTCGATCGGCGTCAAGCAGGCGGCGGAGACGCTGCGCACGGCGCTGGCGATGGGGGCGGACCGGGCGATCCTGATTCATGCGACCGATGACGTGCACCAGGATATCGAGCCCCTGGCGGTGGCGAAGCTTCTGGCCGCGGTGGTGAAGGAGGAGGCGCCGGGTCTGGTGCTCTGCGGCAAGCAGGCGATCGACAACGACATGAACGCGACCGGCCAGATGCTGGCCGCGCTTCTGGGCTGGGCGCAGGCGACCTTCGCCTCGGAGGTGGCGGTCGAGGGCGATCATGCGGTCGTCACGCGCGAGGTCGATGGCGGCTTGCAGACCATCCGGGTGAAGCTGCCGGCGATCGTGACGGTGGACCTGCGGCTGAACGAGCCGCGCTATGCCAGCCTGCCGAACATCATGAAGGCCAAGAAGAAGCCGCTCGATGAAAAGACGCCCGCCGATTACGGCGTCGACATCACGCCGCGCCTGACGATCGTCAGGACGGTTGAACCGGCGGGGCGCAAGGCGGGGGTCAAGGTGGGCTCGGTCGACGAGCTGATCGCGAAACTGAAAGACGAGGCGGGGGTGCTCTGATGGCCGTTCTTCTGCTTGCCGAAATCACCGACGGGGTTCTGAACCGCGACGCGACCGCCAAGGCTGTGACGGCGGCGCGCGCACTGGGCGAGGTGACGGTGCTGGCCTGTGGCGCGCGCGCGGCCGATGCGGCCGCCGAGGCCGCGCAGATCGACGGCGTGGCGAAGGTTCTCGTGGCCGAGGCACCGCAGTACGGCCACCGGCTGGCCGAGCCGACCGCCGCGCTGATCGTCGGCCTTGCGGGCGATTACAGCCACATCGCGGCGCCGGCGACCACGGACGCCAAGAACGTGATGCCGCGGGTCGCCGCGCTGCTCGATGCGATGATCCTGTCGGATGTGACCGCTGTGGTCGATGCCGACACGTTCGAGCGTCCGATCTATGCCGGCAACGCCATCCAGACGGTGAAGTCCTCGGACACCAGGAAGGTGATCACCTTCCGCACCGCCACCTTCGAGGCGGCGGGCACCGGCGGCCCGGCCCCGGTCACGCCGGTCCCGGACGGCGACAACCCCGGCCTGTCGGAGTGGGTCGAGGACAAGGTGGCGGCCAGCGACCGGCCGGAGCTGACCTCGGCCGGGATCGTTGTGTCGGGCGGGCGCGGGGTCGGTTCCCAGGACGATTTCAAGCTGATCGAGAAACTGGCCGACAAGCTGGGTGCTGCTGTCGGCGCGTCCCGCGCCGCGGTCGATTCGGGCTATGCGCCGAACGACTGGCAGGTCGGGCAGACCGGCAAGGTGGTGGCGCCGCAGCTCTATATCGCGGTCGGCATCTCGGGCGCGATCCAGCACCTCGCGGGGATGAAGGACAGCAAGGTCATCGTCGCGATCAACAAGGACGAGGAGGCGCCGATCTTCCAGGTCGCCGACTACGGCCTTGTGGGCGACCTGTTCCAGGTGGTGCCGGAACTGACCGAAAAACTCTGACCGCGGCGTTTTCGACCGAGCGGAGTGGGGCCTTCGGGCCCCCGCTTCATACCGTCTCGAACAGCGGCAACAGGGCCTCGGCGACCTGACGGTGCTCGGCCGGACCGGGCATCGCGGCCGCCGCCGCAGCCTCGAACGGCCCGTAGCGCATGTCCGTCGGCGGCGCGGCACGGGCCGGCAGGCGCATCTCGACCACTTGGGCGACGCGCGGCGCCAGTTCGGCGATCATTCCGGGATCGACAAGCATGGGTTCGTCCGCGGGCGCCCCCAGTCGGCCGATCCGCAAAAGCACAGCCGGGCCGCCGATCGCATCGAGCAGCGCCTGCATCCGCTCGACCCAGGTCTGCCGCAGGTGGCGCGCGACCTCGGCGAACCGGTCAGGGTCGTGGCGCTCGAGCGACCGCACGAGGTGGCGGGTGAAGTTGAACTCGGTGAAGTCGATCTCGGGAAACAGGCGCCGCAGCGCGTCTGTCTCGGACACGAAGCGATCGTTACGGCGCCCGTGGACGGTGTAGAACCGGTTGGACAGGTTCGCCGCGCCGACAACCTGCACCAGCCGCAGGTCCGCCCGCCGGGCGATGGCCAGGATCTCGGGGGCGTTCAGATAGGCATCTATGCCGACATTGACGCAGCCCAGGTTCAGCACCTGCCGTCCGCTTGCGCGCTGCAACAGCTGCGGCCAGGGCTCTGCCACGAACCGGCCGAATGTCTCTGCCCCGCCCAGCGCCACGCAGTAGCGACGCGCGATACGCTGGCCCGGACCGCGGAACACCAGCCGCGACGCGCCGTATGTGCAGGGAAAATAGTCGAGCGCCCCCGCGCCCGGTTCGATGCAGGCCATGACACCCACCCTTCCAACACTCACCCGTCCCCAGCCTGCCGGACAACGGTTTCCCGATGCTTAAGGGTTCAACTTGCATCTATCGACAAGCGCCCGGCCGCCCTTGCGCAGAGCGTCGGGCCAAGCCATTGTCGCCGGGGCAATCGTGGGGGATGGGGCGATGGAAATCCGGACCGTCGGCGTGGTGGGTGCAGGACAGATGGGCAACGGCATCGCCCACGTCTTTGCGCTCGCGGGCTATGACGTCATCCTGACCGACATCAGCCAGCAGGCCCTCGACGATGCCCTGGGCCAGATCGACCGGAACCTTGAACGGCAGGTCGCGCGCGGCAAGATCTCGGCCGAGGACAAGGCCGCCGCCATGGCGCGGATCCGGACCACGCTGAACCTGCCCGACCTCGGCCCCTCGGACCTCATCATCGAGGCCGCGACCGAGCGCGAGACGGTGAAGAACCAGATCTTCGAGACCCTCGCCCCGCATCTGGGCCAGCAGACGATCCTGACCTCGAACACCTCGTCGATCTCGATCACCCGTCTGGCCAGCCGCACCGACCGGCCCGAACGATTCATGGGGTTCCATTTCATGAATCCGGTGCCGGTGATGCAGCTCGTGGAGCTGATCCGCGGCATCGCCACAGACGACGAAACCTATCGCACCCTCCTTGGCGTTGTGGAGCGGCTGGGCAAGACGGCTGCCAGCGCCGAGGATTATCCGGCCTTCATCGTCAACCGTATCCTGATCCCGATGATCAACGAGGCGGTCTATGCGCTTTACGAGGGGGTGGGCAACGTGCGGTCGATCGACCAGGCGCTGAAACTTGGCGCCAATCACCCGATGGGGCCGCTGGAACTGGCGGATTTCATCGGGCTGGACACCTGTCTTGCGATCATGAACGTCCTGCACGAGGGACTGGCCGATACAAAGTATCGCCCCTGTCCGCTGCTGACCAAGTATGTCGAGGCCGGATGGCTCGGCCGCAAGTCGAAACGGGGTTTCTACGACTACCGGGGCGAGGCGCCGGTTCCGACCCGATAGGCTGCGCGGCGCCGCAGGGCCGGACCCCGGCCGCCTGCGGCCTCAGCGAAACGCGGTCGCGCGGACGTAGCCGAAGGCGACCGTCATCCCTTCATTCCGTCCCAGAAGCCCTTCACCTTGTTGAAGAAGCTCGATCCCTCGGGGTTGTTGTCCTCGGACAGGCGTTCGAATTCGCGCAGCAGCTCCTTCTGCCGCGCGGTCAGGTTGACCGGGGTCTCGACGGAAAGCTCGATCACCATGTCGCCGAAACCGCCGCCGCGCAGGGCGGGCATGCCCTTGCCGCGCAGCCGCATCTGCTTGCCGGTCTGGCTGCCGGGCGGGATGCGCACGCGGCTGCGCCCCCCCTCGATCGTCGGCACCTCGACCTCGCCGCCCAGGGCTGCCGTCGCAATGCTGACCGGGACGCGGCAGTACAGGTTCACGCCGTCGCGCTGGAACAGCGCATGGTCGCGCACCTCGATGAAGATGTACAGATCCCCCGGCGGGCCGCCCCGCATCCCCGCCTCGCCTTCGCCGGCCAGACGGATCCGCGTGCCGGTCTCGACACCCGCGGGGATGTTGACCGAAAGCATGCGCTCCTTCTCGACCCGTCCGGCGCCGCCGCAGGCCCGGCAGGGGTTCTTGACGATCTGTCCGGCCCCGCCGCAGGTGGGGCAGGTCCGCTCGACCGTGAAGAAGCCCTGTTGTGCCCGGACCTTGCCCATCCCCGAGCAGGTCGGGCAGACCGCCGGTTCCGCCCCACCCTCCGAGCCGGTGCCGTTGCAGACCTCGCACTGAACCGCCGTCGGTACCTGGATGGCCTTCTGCACGCCGCGATAGGCTTCTTCCAGGCTGATGCGCAGGTTGTAGCGCAGATCCGACCCGCGCTGCGCGCGCGAGCGCGGCCCTCCGCCCCGGGTCCCGCCCATGAAGTCGCCGAAGAGATCCTCGAAGACATCCGAGAAGGCCGAGGCGAAATCGCCCTGACGGAATCCGCCCTGCGGGCCCCGTGCCCCGCCGCCCATCCCCGGGTCGAAGGCGGCATGACCGAACCGGTCATAGGCTGCCTTCTTGTCGGCGTCCTTCAGGACCTCGTAGGCCTCGTTGACCTCCTTGAACCGCGCTTCGGCCTCGGGGTCGTCCGCGTTCCGGTCGGGGTGGAGTTCCTTGGCCTTCTGGCGATAGGCCTTCTTGATCTCTTCCGTCGAGGCACCGCGGGCGACGCCCAGCACCTCGTAGAAGTCGCGTTTTGCCATCGCTTCCCCCGGATCAAGCGCGCGGGGCGACCCGAACGGGCCGCCCCTGCGGGCCTAGGCCTGCCTCAGTTGCGCTTGTCCTTGCCGAGATCCTCGAAATCGGCATCGACGATGTCGTCGTCCACCGGACGCGGCTCGTCCTCGCTGTCCGATCCGGCGGCCTGGGCCTTGTAGATCGCCTCGCCGAGCTTGACCGCGGCTTCCGAAAGGTTCTGGATCGCCGAGCGGATCTTGCCCGCATCGTCGCCCTTCAGCGCCTCCTCGAGCGGGCTCATGGCAAGTTCGATGGCCTCGACCGTCGCGGCATCCACCTTGTCGCCGTGTTCCTTCAGCGACTTGCGGGTGTCATGCAGCAGGCTTTCGCCCCGGTTCCGGGTCTCGACCAGCTCGCGGCGCGCCTTGTCCGCTTCGGCGTTGGCCTCGGCATCCTTCACCATCTTCTCGATCTCGTCGTCGGTCAGACCGCCCGAGGCCTGGATGGTGATCTTCTGCTCCTTGCCGGTTCCCTTGTCCTTGGCCGAGACGCTGACGATGCCGTTGGCGTCGATGTCGAAGGTCACCTCGATCTGCGGCATGCCACGCGGGGCGGGGGGGATGTTCTCCAGATTGAACTGGCCGAGCAGCTTGTTGTCGGCTGCCATCTCGCGTTCGCCCTGGAAGACCCGGATCGTCACCGCACTCTGGTTGTCCTCGGCGGTGGAGAAGATCTGGCTCTTCTTCGTCGGGATCGTGGTGTTGCGGTCGATCAGCCGGGTGAACACGCCGCCCAGCGTCTCGATCCCGAGGCTCAGGGGCGTCACGTCCAGCAGCACGACATCCTTGACGTCGCCCTGCAGAACGCCCGCCTGGATCGCCGCGCCGGCCGCCACCACCTCATCGGGGTTGACGCCCTTGTGCGGCTCGCGGCCAAAGAACTTGGTGACCTCCTCGACCACCTTCGGCATCCGCGTCATGCCGCCAACCAGCACGACCTCGTCGATGTCGTCCTTCGAGATGCCGGCATCCTTGAGCGCCGCGGCGCAGGGCTTCAGCGACTTCTTGATCAGATCGTCCACCAGGCTTTCCAGCTTGGCGCGGGTCAGCTTCATCACCAGGTGCAGCGGCTGGCCCGAGTTGCGGTCCATCGAGATGAACGGCTGGTTGATCTCGGTCTGCTGGCTGGACGACAGCTCGATCTTGGCCTTCTCGGCGGCTTCCTTGAGCCGCTGAAGGGCCATCTTGTCCAGCGTCAGATCGACGCCGTGTTCCTTCTTGAACTCGTCGGCGAGATACTGGACGATCCGCATGTCGAAGTCCTCGCCGCCGAGGAACGTGTCCCCGTTGGTCGATTTCACCTCGAACAGGCCGTCGTCGATTTCCAGGATGGTGATGTCGAACGTGCCGCCGCCGAGGTCATAGACGGCGATCGTCTTGCTGTCCTTCTTGTCCAGGCCATAGGCCAGCGCGGCCGCGGTGGGTTCGTTGATGATCCGCAGCACCTCGAGGCCGGCGATCTTGCCGGCATCCTTGGTGGCCTGGCGCTGGGCGTCGTTGAAATAGGCCGGAACCGTGATGACCGCCTGGGTGACCGTCTCGCCCAGATAGGATTCTGCGGTTTCCTTCATCTTCTGGAGGATGAAGGCACTGATCTGGCTGGGCGAATACTTCTCGCCCCGAACCTCGACCCAGGCATCGCCGTTACCGCCGTTGATCACCTTGTAGGGCAGGTTCTTGAGATCCTTGGCAATGGCCGGATCGTCGAAACGCCGGCCGATCAGCCGTTTCACGGCAAAGATCGTGTTCGCGGCATTGGTGACCGCCTGGCGCTTGGCCGGCTGACCGACCAGACGTTCGTTCTCGGTGAAGGCGACGACCGAAGGCGTGGTGCGCGCGCCCTCCGAATTCTCGATCACCCGCGGTTGCGACCCATCCATGATGGCGACGCAGGAGTTGGTGGTGCCCAGGTCGATACCGATGACTTTGGCCATGTGCTTCCCTCTTCTTCCGGCGATCCTTCGGGTCAGAACCCGGCTGCGGCATCCTGCCCGGACCCCGATATCTGATCAGTGGTTGCGCTTCCGTTCCGGGCCGGGACAGCTGCCCGGTTCCCGCTTCGAGCGGTATATAAGAAGGGGTTCCGGGACCTGCAAGCGTCACGCCAGCGTGATCCGGGCGTCATCGGGAAGGAACCGGGCCGGCTGCGGACCGGTTGCGCCGGCGCCCGTCGCGGCATAGGTCAGGGGCGGTTCACATTGAGGAGTTCCCATGCTTTACGTCGATATCCCGACCGGACCCGAGCTGCAGAAGCTGGTCACGGCGCGCGGCGACGCGTTGGTGTCATTCTATCTGCCCACGACGCCGGAAACCCAGCACATCGGTCAGGCCCGAACCGAGCTCGGCAATCTTCTGAAGGATGCCGAGGCGCAGCTCGAGGCGGCCGGCACGCCAAAGCGGACGATCTGGCCGGTGTCGGAACAGGTCAACGACCTTCTGGACGACGACGAGTTCTGGAACCGGCAGGCAAACAGTCTGGCCGTGTTCGTCACCCCGGCGAGCCTCCGCGCCTTCCGCCTGCCGACCCATCTGAAAGAGGCGATGGTGCAGGTCTCCGACCGGTTCCACATCAAGCCGCTGCTGCGGTCGGTGTCGTTCCAGAACCATGCCTTCGTCCTGGCGCTGGCCGAGAACGAGGTGCGGCTGATCGAGGTCTTTGCCGACCTGCCCGCGCAGGAGGTCCGGGTGCCCGACATGCCGAAGGATGCGGCCTCTGCTGCCGGCACGGCGAATGTGAACAGCCGCAGCTATTCGCGCCGGATCGGCGGCTCGGAAGGTCAGAACATCCTGCTGCGGCAGTTCTGCCGCAAGGTCGATGCGGCGTTGCGCCCGATCCTTTCGGGCCGGTCCGAGCCGCTGATCCTGGCCGCCACCGACCCGCTCCTGTCGCTGTTCCGCAGCGTGTCGAGCCATGACCACATCGCCGAGGACGCGATCAAGTCCAGCCCCGTGCGCAAGCCTGCGCACGAACTGGCCGAAGAGGCGCGACCGATCCTCGACAAGCTCCACGCCGATCTGATCGCCGGTGTGCATGAAGATTTCCGCCGGTTCGAGAACCAGGGCCGGGCCACAAAGCAGGTCGCGGATGCGGCCCGTGCGGCAACCTTCGGTGCGGTGGACAGGCTGCTGGTCGATCTCGACGAGGTGGTGCCGGGGACGGTGGACGAGGAGACCGGCGCCGTAAGCTTCGACGAAAAGGAAAGTGCGGCGTCCTACGGTGTGGTGGACGAGATCGCGGGTCGGGTGCTGACCCATGGCGGCAAGGTCTTTGCGGTCCGGCGCGACGACATCCCCGGCAAGGGATCGCTGGCCGCGATCCTGCGCTATCCGGTCTAGGCCGTCGCGCGGCTCGGGCGGTCGCGGATCTGCCTGGCGATATCGCTGGCTTCGGCCGGATCCAGCCGGCGGCGAGGCCCGCGCTCAGCCTGACCCGGTGCCCGCCCCGGAGGGCGCCGGGGCCCCGCCCTCGAACCGGTTGCCGCGGCGCCAGTCGCAGGGCGCCTCCTGCATCTCGAGATGCAGGCCGGTTCCGGTGAAGGGATGGGCGCCCGCCACCGCCTCGTCGATGTCGATGCCAAGGCCGGGGGCTTCGGGCGGCAGGATCATGCCGTCCTCCCACCGGATCGCGTCGCCGATCAGGGCGCGGTGAAAGCTGCCGCCGGTCTCGATCGTCTCGACCATGCAGAGGTTGGGGATCGAGGCGGCCAGATGGACGTTGGCGGCCCATTCGACCGGCCCCGCATAAAGATGCGGTGCGACCTGCGCGTTGAAGACCTCGGCCATGGCGGCGATCTTCTTCGCCTCCCAGATCCCGCCGACCCGACCCAGCGCCGGTTGCAGGATGCGGACGCCCCCGAGCCGCAGAAGGGTGCCGAACTCGGCCTTGGTCGTCAGCCGCTCGCCGGTGGCCAGCGGCACGCGCACCGCGGCCGCAACCTCGGCGAATTCGTGCAGCATGTCGGGCGGGATCGGTTCCTCGTACCAGAGCGGATCAAAGGGCTCCAGCGCCCGGCCCATGCGGATCGCGCCGGCGGTCGAGAACTGGCCATGGGTGCCGAACAGCAGGTCGGCCCGGTCGCCGACCGCCCCCCGGATCGCCCGGCAGAAGGCGACCGAGCGGGTGATGTCGCTTTGCGCCGGCTCGTGACCGCCGCGGATCGTGTAGGGGCCGGCCGGGTCGAACTTGACGGCGGTGAAGCCCTGGTCCACCCGTCTTGCCGCCGCCTCGGCCTGCCAGTCGGCGTTCACCCAGAACTCGGCCGCATCCTGCCCCGGCTCTGGATAGAGATAGGTATAGCTGCGCAGCGCCGCGTTCATCCGCCCGCCCAGCAGCGCCCAGACGGGCCGTCCCCGCGCCTTGCCCAGAATGTCCCAGCAGGCGATCTCCAGCCCCGAGAAGGCCCCCATCACCGTCAGATCCGGCCGCTGGGTGAAGCCCGTCGAATAGGCGCGGCGGAACATCAGTTCGATGTTCTCGGGACTCTCGCCCTGCATGTGGCGCAGGAAGACGTCCTCGATCACCGCGGTCATGGCCTTGGGCCCGACGCTTGCGGCATAGCATTCGCCCCAGCCGTGGATCCCGTCGTCGGTCACGACCTTGACCAGGATCCAGTAGCGGCCGCCCCATCCCGGGGGCGGCGGGGCCACGACATGAACCGAGAGATCCTTGAGCTTCATCCCCTAGTCCTCTGGAAAAACGATTACATTCCGTCTCGCGCGACCTGCCTTCGTGTCGGCGATTGCCTCCCCGATCCGCTCCAGCGGGAATCGGCCGGTGACCAGTTCGTCAAGCTTCAGCCGACCCTGACGGTACAGCGCGATCAGCCAGCCGATGTCGCGGCGGGGCTGCGCGTCGCCCATGTAGCTGCCCCGGAGCGACTGGCCAAGCTGCGACAGGATCACCGGCTCGTAGCCCGCCTTCGCGCCAGAGGGCGGCATTCCCACCATCACCATCCGACCGCGCCGGGCCAGATAGCGCGGTGCCGCCTCGTAGGCGGGCAGGGCGCCGGCGGCGACCAGCACCGCATCGGCGCCGCGACCGCCCATCGCCGCCTGCGCCGCGCGCCAGGGCTTGTCGCTGTCGGCAAGGATGCCGACGGTGGCCCCGAAGTCCGCGGCATCGGCAAGCTTTCCGGGCGACAGGTCCACCGCCACCACATGCGCGGCCCCGGCGATCCGCGCGCCCTGGATCGCGTTCAGCCCGACCCCACCGGCACCGATCACCACCACCCGTTCGCCGGGGCGGATCCGGGCAGAGTTGACCGCCGCGCCGACCCCGGTGATCACCCCGCAGGACAGAAGGCAGGCCGGCTCAGGGGCGATATCGTCGGGCAGCGGCACGATCTGGCTTTCGTCCACCGTCACCGCCTCGGCGAAGGCCGCACAGGCGAAGCCCTGCTCGACCGCGGTTCCGTCCGGGCGATGCAGGACCGGTGCGCCGCTGGGCGGCGTCTCGCAATGAACCGGTGCACCGTCGCGGCAGGCCGGGCAGGTGCCGCAATGGCGGATCAGCGTCACCAGCACCGCATCCCTCGGCGCGATGCCCCGCACACCCGGGCCCACAGCCTGGACGACACCCGCCGCCTCGTGCCCGAACACCGCCGGAAGCGGGCTGCGCCAGGCGCCCTCGACATAGCCGATGTCGGAATGACAGATCGCCACCGCGCGGATGCGCACCTGAACCTGCCCGGGTCCGGGCGGTGCCAGATGCAGCGTCTCGATCCGAAGCGGGGCGCCGGGGGCGGTGCAGACGGCGGCACGGATGGGCGTCATGGTGCTGGCTCGGGCTGGGGACGGGCGCGGGTGATCAGGATCAGGCCGCAGAGACCGATGATCGCGGCGGACAGAAGGAAGGCGGCGCCGGGCAGGTAGGGGGCCGCACCGGGTGACGCAAAGGCGAAGAAGATCGCGGTGAAGGTCACGGGGGCGGCAATCATCGCCAGCGCGCGCAGCGACGCGAGAAGCCCCTGCAACTCGCCCTGCCGGCTGTCGGGCGTGCCGCGCGACATGATCCCCTGCAAGGGCGGCACGACGACCGCGCCGAGCGCGGTGAGGGGCACGAGCACCAGCGCGAGCCTTCCGTCCTCGATGAAGGCAAGTGTGACGAAGATCAGGATGTTGGCGCACAGTCCGAAGGCCACCGTCCCCCAGTCCCCGAGAAAGCGCAGGAACAGCCGGATCAGCCCGCCTTGCATCAGCGCGAAGGACAGGCCGAACAGGGCAAGGCTCAGCCCGATGGTGGTGGGCGACCAGCCGAAGCGCGCGCTCGCGAAATAGGCCCAGGTGGCGGGATAGGCGATCTGGGCGAATTCGTAGAGCGCGTAGACCGCCAGCGGTGCGCGCAGTCCGGGCAGCCGCCCGATCGCGGCGAGTGAACCGAAGGGGTTGGCGCGGCGCAGCCGGAGCGGGCGGCGGATCCGGTCGGTCACGGTCTCCGGCAGGACGAGGAAGCCGAAGGCGCAGTTCGCTGCCGCCAGTGCGGCGGCTGCAACGAAGGGCGCACGGGTGCCCCATTCGGCCAGCAGCCCGCCGAGCGCCGGCCCGGCGATGAAACCCAGCCCGAAGGCCGCGCCGATCAGCCCGAAGTTGGCCGATTTCCGGCGCGGGTCGGAAATGTCGGCGATGAACGCTGCGGCGGTCGCGTGGGTCGCTGCGGCCATGCCGCCCACGATGCGGCCCGCCAGCAGAAGCCAGACCGACCCGGCCAGCGCCATCACCACGTAATCGGCCGCCATCACCGCCAGCGACACAAGCAGCACAGGCCGCCGTCCGAACCTGTCGGACAGCGCCCCGAGCGTCGGGCCGCACAGGAACTGCATCACCGCGAACGAGGTGGTCAGCACCCCACCCCAGAGCGCCGCCTGCGCCAGCGTCCCGCCCGTCACTTCCTCGATCAGCCGCGGCATCACTGGCAGGATCAGCCCGATGCCCATGGCGTCGAGGAACAGCGTGATCAGGATGAACACGAACGGCAGCCGGGCTCTCATCGCGCAGGGTCCGGCCTCCTGTCCGGCGCGACAAGGCTAGTGCGGGGCGACGGCAAATGAAAGGCGGTCAGGCGCGGGGGAGCCGGGCCTGCATCCAGCGCGCCTCGTTCGCCTCGATCGCGGCGATGCGGCGTTCGGGGGGCGGGTGGCTGAGCAGCCAGGCGGGCACCGCCCCCTCGCGCATGCCGGTCAGGGCGGAAAGCTTGCGGAACAGCGACTTCTGCGGCGCGGTCCCGATGCCGGCCTTGATCAGCAGCGCCGAGGCCCATTCGTCGGCCTCGTATTCATCGCTGCGCGACAGTCGGGCAGCAAGGGCGGCGGTGACAAGCCGCGCCACCCAGACCGCGATCAGTGGCCCGACCACGGGCACCGCGCGCAGCACCAGCGCGACCAGCGAGGCAAAGACCGCGTTCTGTCCCGAGAAGTCGATCATCCGCCGCCTTGTGTGGCCCAGCGCAACGTGACCCAGTTCGTGCGCGATCACGCTTGCCAGTTCCTCGGCCGTCACCTCGCCGGCCCGGTACCGGTTGTAGAAACCGCGGGTCAGGAAGATGCGGCCGTCCGGTGCCGCAAGGCCGTTGACAGGCTCGATCTCGTAGATGTGCACCGGAACCCGGTCCACCCCCAGCGCCTCGGCCATCCTGTCGGTGATTCGCTTCAGCACCGGATCGGCCAGGGGCGTGGACCGCTGGTCGAGCTCGCGCTTCGTGCGCCAGGCCGAGAAGCTGTAGATCAGCAGGGCATAGCCGATCGCAAGCAGGATGGGCAGGAACTTTGTCATCGCAGGGATATGGGGGCGGGGAAGGGTGCGGTCAAATCCCCGTCAGTCCCATTCCACGGGCACCCGCACCGGCCCGCGGAAGGCCCAGCCGTGGAACGGGGCCGGGCCGGACAGGCGCAGGCGGGGCAGGCGGTCGAACAGCATCGGCAACGCCACCTCGACAATCAGGCACCGCGCCACCGCAGCCCCGGCGCAGAAATGCGGCCCCGCGCCGAACGGGATCGACGCCGAAGTGTCGCGGTGCAGGTCGAAACGGTCGGGATCGCGGAAATGCACCTCGTCGCGGCCGGCAGAACCGAACATCAGGAACACCCGGTCCTCGGGTTCGACACGGACGCCGGCGACCGTATCGGCCCGCGCGACCCGCCGGGGCGACATGCCGATGGGCGCGATACAGCGCGCGTATTCGTCGAAGGCCTGCTGCCAGCCTGCACGGCCCGCGCGAATGTCGGCCAGGGCGGCGGGATGGGACAGAAGCGCCCAGGCGGTGCCGGCAATCGCATCGCGCGGTTCGTTCTGGCCGCCCGATATGACCAGCTTGACGTTCGCCCGCAGATGCTCCGTGGCAAGGCCCGCATCCCGCTGGACCCGCAGCACCGAATGTTCGGGCGCGATGTCCAGCATCCCGTCGATGTGGCGGTCGATCTCCGCGGTCGCGTCGCGACAGCGCGCCTCGACGGTCGGATCGCCCAGATAGTTGGCGCAGCCGTCGATCATCGCCTGACTGACGGCGTCCATCCGGTCAGGTGTCATGCTTTGCAGGCCGGTGACCGCGACCAGAGCCGCCCCGGACAGGGGCATCGCATAGTCGGTCACCAGATCCGCCCGCCCGCGCGGCACCAGATCGTCGAGGATGGCCTGCGCGGCAGCGCGGAAGCAGGCGGCCCAATGGTCGCTGACGGTGCGCGGGCTGAGCGCCGCGAACAGGATGCGCCGCTCGGCCTGATGCGCGGCCCCGTCCTTGCGCATCATGTTCTCGCCCATGAGCCGTGTCATCAGCCCCTGCGGCTGCCACGAGGACAGCACCTCGATGCGCTTCTCCTCGCGGTGGATGTCGTCGCGGCGGGTGATCAGCGTGGCGCCGAGTTCCGGCACGAAGCAGACCGGCGCCTCGGCGCGCATCCGGGCGAGCGCCGGGTAGGGGTCGGCGGCAAAGGCGGCCGGATCGATCGGAACATGCGGCGCGTCACTCATGGCTCCTCCGGTCGGAATGGTGCGTGCAGCTCACGCCCCGGTCAATGCAGAAGGCCCGCCACGGGGGCGGGCCTTGCAGGGGTCCGAGGGGCCGGAGAGTCAGCCGCCCCAGGTGCGGATCGGTCCGCAGTCCATGTGAACGAAGTTCGACCGCGAATAACGTCCGACCCCGCCAGAGGCGCAGGCCTCGGCCGCGCGGGCGATCTGGCTGACGCTGCGCGACTTCAGCCGCAGGTCGGCCGCCTGGCCGGACATGTGCAGCGAGTTGCGGGCGACGCCGCGGGTGCGCGTGCGCAGCGCAGCATTGGTCTGCGGGCTGCGATAGCCCGACAGCAGCATGTAGGGCTCGGACACTTCCATCAGCCGGTGGGCGGCCGCCATGATGTCGATGGTGCGAGCGTCGATCTGCCGTGACTGGCCGGTGCGCACGTCCCGCATGAAATGCGTGATCTCGCGCATGACCTCGGGAATGTAGTTCCCGTCTATCCAGTAGATGGTGTCGAGGCTTTCGCCGGACCGACCGTTGTACATCTTGATCCGGCGGATATCGCCCGAGCCGCGAAGGAACCCGAAGGCGTTCGAGTAGGTTGGTGCTGCAGCGACAATGCCGGCGGTGAAGATTCCAAGCAGCTTTCGCCGCGAAACCCCGTTCGGAGTGTCAGTCATGAGTTCGTGCCTGTCCCGTCCGGTGCGAGTGGTCCCGCCCGGCACTCTTTCCTTGTCTTGGTTGCATCCCCTCGGATGCGCCCGGTTATGGCACGGTTCGATTCGCACACCAAGCCTTCTGGCCACGATTCATCCACAATGTCGGTGCAATCGGCAAAAATTTGCTGAACTGGAGTATGCTCGGCCGGTCTGGAGAAGTCGCTTCATCCGAAAGAATTGTGTCGATGTTGCAACAGATTGGGCGTTGCGGCGGGTCGGGGGGCAGGGACGTGATTGGACAGCTGGCTGCGAATTGCGCAGCCTTCGTGCTGCCGTTAGCGAGAAGTATTGATGAAGCGCATCGACCGCGGAAAGGTTTGAAGGATGACTGACCCTGGCAGCCGGAACCTCTGTCTCGTTCTCGGAATGACGGCGTTGCTTTCGGGCCTTGCCTTTCCCGCACAGTCCCAGGGCCCGGCGACGACCGGGACCGCGCTTGCGATACGTGTCGCTGTTCCGCAGATCTCGCCCTTCCGCCAGGCCATCGCGATCGCCGCGGCCGAGGATGCCGAGATCGCTGCCTTCTTCCGCGACCGCGACTATGCGCCGTTCTGGACCTCGGCCGACGGCGCAGCTCGCCGCGCTGCGCTGCTGTCCGCGCTGGCCGAAGCGCCGCTGCACGCGCTGCCGACCACCCATGATCCGGCCCCGCTTCTGGCGGCCTTCGCCAAGGCAAGATCAGAGGGCGACCGCGGCCGGCTCGAGGTGGCGATGAGCCGTGCCTTCCTTGCCTTCGCACGCGACCTGTCCTCGGGCGTGGTGGAGCCGGGCCGGGT
Source organism: Gemmobacter sp. (assembly GCA_046295655.1). Taxonomy (GTDB): domain Bacteria; phylum Pseudomonadota; class Alphaproteobacteria; order Rhodobacterales; family Rhodobacteraceae; genus JBKBMT01. The sequence goes on from JBKBMT010000018.1 coordinate 30,176, forward strand.
GGACGGCGGCATCGTGCGCACGGTCGAACGCCCCGACCCGCGCGCCTTGCTCGACGGGTTTGCAGCGGCCGAACCGGCGGCCTTCCTGCGCGGGCTCGCGCCGCGGCATCCCGAATATGCGCGGCTGCTCAAGGCGCACGCGCGGTTGAGGGCGCAGATTGCGGCTGGCGGCTGGGGCCCCCCGGTGCGGGCGAAGGCGCTGCGCCCGGGCGACACGGGGGCGGAAGTCGTCGCGCTGCGGGACAGGCTGGCGGCAATGGGGCATCTGGGCCGGACGGCGACGGCGACCTACGATTCCGCCGTCCAGTCTGCCGTGCAGCGGTTCCAGTTCGAACATGGTCTTGTGGCCGACGGTATTGCCCACGAGGCGACCATCGCGCAGATCAACGTCGGCCCCGAGGACCGCCTGCGCGCGGTCATCGTGGCGATGGAGCGCGAGCGCTGGATGAACCACGATCGCGGCGCGCGGCATATCGTGGTGAACCTGACGGATTTCACCGCGAAGATCATCGACGACGGCATCGTGACCTTCGCGACCCGCGCGGTGATCGGTTCGACCGTGTCGGACAAGCAGACGCCCGAGTTCAGCCACCGCATGACCTACATGGAGCTGAACCCCGACTGGACCGTTCCGCCCGGAATCATCCGCCGCGACTATCTGCCACGGCTCCAGTCGAACCCGAATGCGCTGCGCCACCTCCAGGTGGTCGATAGCCGCGGCCGCGTCGTCCCGCGCGACCAGATCGACTTTTCCGCCTATTCGTCGCGCAACTTTCCCTTCAACCTGCGCCAGCCGCCGGGTGCGTCGAATGCTCTGGGTCGGGTCAAGTTCATGTTCCCGAACCCGTGGTCGATCTATCTCCACGACACGCCCGAGAAGCACCTCTTTGCCCGCGACCGGCGGGCCTATTCCTCGGGCTGCGTGCGCCTGAACGATCCCTTCGACTTCGCCTATGTCCTGCTGTCCCGGCAGGAGGAGGATCCGCGCCGCGCGTTTCACCGGGTGCTGGATACCGGGCGGCAGGAGCGGATCTTCCTGAAGGATCCGGTGCCGATCCACATCGACTACCGGACCGCCTTCACCGATGCGCGCGGCCGGGTGCATTACCGGGCCGACATTTACGGGCGCGATGCGGCGATCCATGCCGCCTTGCTGCGCGCCGGGGTGGAAGGCTAGGGCGCAAGCGGATAGAAGGGGTGCGCACTGACGGAGGGCGCCCCGATGCCGCACACGATCCGCGAAATCGCTGCTGCGCTGGGCGCGCAGGCGGTCGGCGATCTGGATCTCCTGGTGTCCGGGGCTGCGGAGCCCGCGGCGGCCAACCCGGATCATCTGGCCCTGGCGATGGATGCGAAATATGCCGATGGTCTGGCCCGCGGCTCGGCGCGGGCGGCGGTGCTGTGGCCCGGTGCCGACTGGCAGGCGCTGGGCCTGACGGCGGCGCTGTTCGTTCCCCGGCCGCGGCTGGCGATGGCCGGGATAACCCGGCTGTTCGACCCCGGGCCGAGGATCGCGCCGGGCATCCATCCCTCGGCGGCGATCGACCCGACCGCCGAGATCGGGGCCGGCGCGGCCATCGGACCCTTCGTCGTGATCGGTGCGGCAGCCCGGATCGGGCCGCGCGCCCGCATCGCATCGCATGTTTCCGTCGCCGAAGGGGCCGAGATCGGGTCCGATGCCCTGATCCATGCCGGCGTGCGGATCGGGGCGCGGGTACGGATCGGCGACCGCTTCATCGCCCAGCCCGGCGCGGTGATCGGCTCGGACGGCCTTTCCTTCGTCACGCCCGACCGTTCCGGGGTCGAGGAAGTTCGCACAACGCTCAAGGAAAGAAAGGAAATCAGACCCCAGGGCTGGACGCGGATCCATTCGCTGGGATCGGTTGTCGTCGGCGACGATGTGGAGGTCGGGGCGAACAGCACCATCGACCGGGGGACCATCCGCGATACCGAGATCGGGTCCGGCACGAAGATCGACAATCTCGTGCATCTCGGCCACAACGTCCGGGTCGGGCAGGACTGCATGCTGTGCGGGCAGGTCGGCATCGCAGGGTCGGCCCGGATCGGCGACCGGGTGGTGCTGGCGGGGCAATGCGGGGTCAACGACAACATCTTTGTCGGCGACGACGTGATCGCCGGCGGCGCGACCAAGATCTTCACCAACGTCCCCGCCGGGCGCGTGATCCTTGGCAGCCCGGCAGTCAAGATGGAAACCCAGATCGAGATCAACAAGGCGCTGCGCCGTCTGCCGCGACTGGCGGCCGCGGTGACGGCCCTGCAGAAAGCCCTTTCTAAGCCCGGCGACAGCGGCTAAACGGAGGCCGCCAAGTCCAGGGGGCCTCGATGAGCGACACCGTTAGGGACCGCGTGATTGCGATCATTGCCGAACAGGCGGTGCTCGACGTTTCCGACGTGACGATGGAGTCGACCCTCGAAGGTCTTGGCATCGACAGTCTGGGCCTTGTCGAATCGATCTTCGCCATCGAGGAGGCCTTCGACATTTCGGTGCCGTTCAACGCCAACGATCCCAGCCAGAACCGGTTCGACATTTCCTCGGTCGGGGCCATCGTGGCAGCGGTCGAGCAGTTGCTGGCCGAACAGAAGGGCGCATGAGGCGCGTCGTCATCACCGGGGCGGGAACGGTCAACGCGCTTGCCCATGACGTGCCCGGAACGCTTGCAGCCTTCCGGGAGGGCCGCTGCGGCATCGGTGCCATCGACATCCGCGACAAGGAGCGTCTGGGCATCGGGATCGGCGGCCAGGTGCAGGGCTGGGACCCAGAGGCGCATTTCAACCGCCAGCAGATCGCGCTCTACGACCGTTTCACCCAGTTCACCCTGCATGCCGCGCGCGAGGCGATCGGGCAATCGGGGCTGGAATTCGATGACCGTCTCTCGCTGACCTCGGGCGTCGTGCTGGGCACCGCCGCGGGCGGGGTCAACACCTGGGACGAGAACTATCGCACGGTCTACGAAGAAGGGAAGAACCGCGTCCATCCCTTCGTCGTGCCGAAGCTGATGAACAACGCGGCCGCAAGCCATGTCAGCATGGAATGGCACCTGCGCGGCCCGACCTTCAGCGTCGCCACCGCCTGCGCCAGTTCGAACCATGCCATGGGGCTGGCGTTCCAGATGGTGCGGTCGGGTGCGGCGACGGTCATGATCACGGGCGGATCCGAGGCGATGCTCTGCTTCGGCGGAATCAAGGCCTGGGAAGGGTTGCGGGTCATGTCCAAGACTGCGTGCCGCCCCTTCAGCGCCAACCGCGACGGCATGGTGCAGGGCGAGGGCGCCGGCGTGTTCGTGTTCGAGGACTACGAGCATGCGCGGGCGCGGGGTGCGGAGATCCTGGCGGAGGTGGCGGGATTCGCCATGTCCTCCGATGCCTCGGACATCGTGATGCCGTCTGCGCAGGGCGCCGAGCGGGCGATCTCCGGCGCGCTGCGTGATGCAAGGCTGAACCCCGAGGCGGTTGGCTATATCAATGCCCACGGAACCGGCACCGCGGCCAACGACAAGACGGAATGCGCTGCCGTCGCGCATGCCTTCGGTCATCATGCCGACCAGCTGATGATCTCGTCCACCAAGTCGATGCACGGGCATCTGATCGGCGGCACCGGCGCGGTGGAACTTCTGGCCTGCATCCTGGCTCTGCGCGAGGGTGTCATCGCGCCGACCGTGAACTACGAGGAACCGGACCCCGAATGCGCGCTGGACGTGGTGCCGAACACGGCGCGCGAGGCGAGTGTTGCGGCGGTCCTGTCCAACGCCTTTGCCTTCGGCGGTCTCAATGCCGTGCTGGCGCTGAAACGGGTCTGAGCCACCCGTCATCTTCCGATGCCGTCAAGTCCAGGCCTTGCCCATGCAAGGATCCGGTGGATTGTGCGAATCGATGTTGTATCGTATTCTGAAATAGCATTTCTATATGCAAAACACGGGGGGGGGTTAATGAACGTCACTCTGCGCGCTCTGGGCGCTGCGGTCGTGGTTGCCTGGGCGGGGGCTGCGGCGGCACAGGACCATGTGTTCAAGTTCGGTCACGCGGCCGCATCCACGCATCTTTTCCACGACGGGCTGACGATGTTCGCAGACGCCGTGGCAGAAAAGACCGGTGGCCGGGTCAAGATCGAGGTGTTCGGCGACCGCCAGCTTGGCGACGACCGTCAACTTCTGGAGGGGCTGCAGCTCGGGACCATCGACGGTGCCGTGGTGTCTGCGCCGACGATGCCGCTGGTGATCGGTGCCGTCGGCTTCGACGCGTTGCAGCTTCCGTTCCTGGTCGACAGCTACGACACCATGGCGTCCGCGCTGGCCTCGCCCGTCGGGCAGGCGCTGCTCGACAGTCTGGACGAGAAGAACATCAAGGGGCTCGGCTATGTGGAGGCGGGGCTGCGCCACTTCCTGGCCAAGCCCAAGAGCGTGCAGAGCGTCGCCGATTTCGCCGGCCTCAAGACCCGCATCGTGCCGGTGCCGCTGCACAAGGCGACATGGGAGGCGCTGGGCACCAACCCGATCGGCATGGCCTATGGCGAGGTCTATTCGGCGCTCGAGACCGGAACCATCGACGCGGTCGAGATCAACCTGTCGTCGATCAAGTCCGAGAGCCTGTTCCAGGCGGGAAAACATGCGACACTGACCGGGCACTACTTCTGGCCCGGTGTCCTGATGATGTCCGGCCCGCGCTTCGCCGCCTTGCCGGACGATCTGAAGGCCGCGCTGGTCGAGGCCGGGCATGAGGTGATCGCGGCGCATTATGCAATGGCACGGGATCAGGAAGGCGAGATTGCGGAGTTCCTGAAGGGCCAGGGTGTCAGCATCGGCGAACTTGACGATCTGGATGCCATGCGCGATCTCACCCGTCCGGTTCTGGACGAATGGATGGGCAAGGATCCCCTGATCGGGGCCTTCGTTGCCGCAATCCGCGGCGGAAGCTGAGCCATGGCCCGGGGGACGCGGGTCTATCGCTGGACCGATCTGCCGCGCGAGACGGTCCGGCCCGGCGTAAGCCGGGCAGGGTTCCGCGGCGACAACGCGCTGGTGGTGATGAACTGGCTGGAGCCGGGCATGGAGGTCCGACCCCATTCGCATCCGTTCGAACAGCTGGCGTTCATCCTTTCGGGCCGGGTGCGGTTCACCATCGGCGCGGATGTGGTCGAGGTCGGCCCCGGCGAGATGGTCCGCATCCCGCCGGATGTCGTTCATTGCGGCGAGCCGGTGGGTGACGAGGTGGCTGTCAACCTTGACGTCTTTGCCCCGGTCCGCGCCGACTATCGCCACCTGACCGCCTATCAGGAGGCCGACTTCGCCTCATGATGCGGCGCCGGCGTGCCTCGCCGGCCTCCGTCGCGGCCGAACCGGCCGCGGCGCCCCCAGCTTCCGGCCGGAACCATGTCTATGACCAGAGGGATCGCGATCTACAGAACCACGCTGCGCTGGCTGATCCAGAGCCTCCTTCTGGTGCTGCTTCTGGTCATGGGCGCGCAGATCGTGGCGCGCTACGGTCTCAATGCCTCGCTGATCTGGGCCGAGGAACTGTGCCGGTATCTGCTGATCTGGGTGTCGTTCCTTGCGGTCGCGCTGGCCTACGAACGCGGCGAGGTTGCCGCCGTCCATGCCCTGCGCGATGCGCTGCCGCGCAAGGCCGGTCTCGTGCTTGCGATGCTCGCCAATCTTCTTGGCATCGTCCTTCTGCTGCTGCTGGTCCACTACGGTCTGCGCTACGCGTCGATGATCGGTTCGCAGCCGGTTCCGGCGCTGCGGTTCCTGCTGGGTGACCTGTTCGGTCCGGCCTTCCCGGTGCCGCGGATCTACTGGGTTTTCGTCGCCCTGCCGGTTGGCCTTGCCCTGCTGGCCCTGCGGCTGGCAATCGACCTCTGGCTGTACGGGCGGCTTCTTGCGACCGGCGGCCGGGCTGCGGATCTGCGGGCATCGGCGGGGGACGTGGCGTGACGCTCTACCTCGGCGCGTTCGTGCTGTTCCTGCTGATCGGCATGCCGGTGGCGCTGAGCCTCGGCATGGCCTCGCTGACCTATCTGGTCGTCAACGACCAGCTGCACCTGCTGCTCGCCTTTCCGCAGCGGATCATCGCCGGAATCGACAATTTCGTGCTGCTCACGATCCCGTTCTTCATCCTGGCCGGAAACCTGATGAACGCGGCCCAGCTGACCCGCCAGATCGTGCGCTTCGCGCAGATCATCGTCGGCCGCATCCGGGGCGGGCTGGCAGTGGTGAACGTCATGGCAAGCATGCTGTTTTCCGGGATCAGCGGCGCCGCGACGGCCGAGGCTTCGGCGATCGGGTCGATCATGATTCCGGCGATGCGGCGCGACGGATACTCGGCCGCCTATGCCGCCGCGCTGACCGCGATGGGCTCGCTTCTGGGCCCGCTCGTGCCGCCCTCGCTGGCGCTGATCCTGTACGGCGTGCTGACCGGCACCTCGATCGCCGATCTCTTCCTTGCGGGTATCGTGCCGGCGATCTGCCTTTGCGCGATGCTCGTCGGCTATGCGATCTGGAAGGCCCGGCGCGAGGATCATCCGGTGCCCCCGGCGCTGGCACCGACTGAACGGCGCGCGGCGGTGATCGGGGCGGTGCCCGCGCTGCTGCTGCCGGTGATCATCGTCGGCGGCATCCGCAGCGGGGTGTTCACACCGACCGAGGCCGCGGCCGTTGCCTGCTTCTATGCACTTGCGGTCGGTGGACTCATCTATCGCTCGCTCGGTCCGAGCACCATCGGCCGCGCGCTGTACGAGACCGCCACCATGTCCGCAGGCGTGATGCTGGTCGTCGGCATGGCGAGCATGACAGCCTTCGTCCTGGGGATCGAGAACATTCCGGCGCGGATCGCAGGCGGGCTGATCGGCCTGACCGACTCGCCCGTGCTGCTCCTGCTGCTTCTGAATCTCGTCCTGCTTATGCTCGGGCTGTTTCTGGAACCGCTGGCGGCGCTGATCCTCGCCATGCCGATCCTTGCGCTGATCCGGCCCGAACTGGGCATGGACCCGGTGCAATTCGGGGTCATGGTGGTTCTGAACCTGATGATCGGCATGGTCACGCCCCCGGTCGGTCTGGTCCTGTTTATCGTCGGTGCGATCGGACGGGAACCGATCGAGCGGGTGACGATGGCGGCGCTGCCGATGGTCCTGATCGCGCTGGTCGTCCTGGGACTGGTGGCGATGGTTCCGGCCCTGTCGCTGGCCCTGCCGGGGCTGTTCCGATGACCGGGATGCCGATGCTCGATCTCGACAAGTCCGCCAACCAGTCGACCCAGGTTGCCTTCCTGCTCATCGAGACGATGGCCGAGATCGGCGAGCCTGTCGCGCTGGGCGAGCTTGCGCGCCGGACGGGCATGCCGAAGCCGCGCACCTACCGCTTCCTGCGCACGCTTCAGGCGCTGGGCTATGTCGCGCAGGGACCGGAGGACGACCGCTATCGGCTGACGCTCAAGATCTTTCACATCGGACAGGCGGTCGCGGACCGCACCCAGCTTCTGACCGAGGCACGGCCGCTGATGGTCCAGTTGAGGGACCGGACCGGGATGACAACCACCCTGTCGCTGGTCGAGGCCGAGGGGATGCGTGTGCTGGATATCGTCCGCGCCGCCTCGCCGGTCGAGATCGTGACCCGTCCGGGTGCCGTGCTGCAATTCCATTGTTCGGCTCAGGGCAAGGTGGCGCTGGCCTTCGGGCCGCCCGAGCTGTGGGCACGGGTGCAGGCAGGCGGGCTGCACGCCTGGACCGCAAAGACCAAGACCGACCCGGGGCATCTGGCGGCACTGATCGACGAGGTCCGCGCCCGCGGTTGGGCCGAGGCGCCGGAAGAGGTGATCGCAGGTGTGAATGCCCTGTCGGCCCCGATCTTCGATGCACGCCGTGCCCTTGCTGCCACCGTGACCATTGCCGGTCCGGTCGATGCCATCGGCCGGCCGCCCGATCCCGCCCTTGTCGCCGCGGTCCGGCAGGCGGCTCGCGGCATCTCCGGAAATCTCGGCTACACGGAGCCCGACTCATGACCCGCTACGCCCTTGCCATCGACATCGGAGGTACCTTCACCGATGCTGTCCTGTTGGGCGAAAATGGCGCAAGTTTCGTCGACAAGACCCTGACAACGCATGACGATCTGCTCGATGGGTTCTTCCGTGGCGTTGATCTGGTGCTGGGCCGCGCCGGCATCGGACCCGCCGCAGTGACCGATGTCGTGGTCCATGCAACGACCGTCGTCACGAACGCGCTGATCGAGCGCAAGGGACCGCCCGTCGGCCTGATCCTGACCCGCGGCTTCAAGGACATCCTCTATATCCGCGACGAGCACCGGTACGACATGTACGATCCGCAGATCGAATTTGCCGAACCGCTGATCCCGGCGGATCGCACCTTTACCCTGGCCGAGCGGATGCTGGCGGACGGGAGCGTGGCCGAAGCCCTCGACCCGGCCGAGGCCGAGGGGCTGGCGCGGACCTGCGCAGAACGGGGCATAAGTTCGGTTGCGGTGTGCCTGCTGAATGCCTGGCGCAACGGCGCGCACGAGGTCATGGTGGCCGAAGCCTTCGCCCGTGCCGCGCCCGGCATCCATGTTTCGCTGTCCTCCGAGGTGGCGCCGCAGATGCGCGAATACCTGCGGGCCTCGACCGTGGCGATCAACGCCTTCACGGTGCCGATCACGCGGCCCTATCTGACCGCGCTTGCGGCGGAGCTGCGTCGGCGCGGGTTTGCCTCGCAGCCGCTGATCATGCTGTCGAATGGCGGCGTTCTGGCGGCCGAACGGGCGGGGCAGTTCCCGGTGCGGATGATCGAATCCGGCCCCGCGGCAGGGGCGCTGGTCGCCTGTCACTTCTCGCGGCTTCTGGGGCTTGGCGATCTGATCTCGTTCGACATGGGCGGGACCACGGCCAAGGCCTGCATGATCCAGAACCATCGGCCGCTTGTCACCGGCACCTTCGAGGTGGACCGCCGCTATCGCTTCAAGCCCGGCAGCGGCATGCCGATCACCGTGCCCTCGATCGACATGATCGAGATCGGTGCCGGGGGCGGGTCGATGGCCTGGGTGGACGATCTGGGCCTGCTGCGGGTCGGGCCGGAGAGCGCGGGCTCGATGCCCGGCCCGGTCTGCTATGGTCGGGGCGGCGCCGTGCCCTGCGTGACCGACGCGGATGTCGTGCTGGGCATCCTCGATCCGGACCGGTTTCTGGGGGGCGACATGCGGCTTGACGCAGCGGCGGCGCGGCAGGCGGTGTCCCGGCTGGGCGAACGGCTGAAGTTGTCGCCCGAAGCGACCGCCTGGGGCATCTTCGAGGTGGTCTGCGAACAGATGGCGGCTGCTGCCCGCACCCATGCCACCGACCGAGGTATCGACTACCGCGGGCTGCCGGTTCTGGCCTTCGGCGGAGCAGGGCCGGTGCACGCCTGCATGGTGGCCGAACTGATCGACAGCCGGCAGGTGATCTATCCGCCCATGGCCAGCGTCCTGTCGGCCTTCGGGACGCTGGTGACGCCGGTCCAGATGGACCTGGTGCGCAGCCAGGTCGGGCCGCTGTCGGCGCTCGACCGGGCCGAGGCGAGGGCGACGCTTGGCCGGATGTGCGGCGAGGGCGAACAGGCACTTGCCGAGGCCGGCATCCCGCCCGAGCGGATCGAGTTCCGGTTCGGCGCCGACCTTCGCTATCTCGGCCAGCAGTCGGAACTTCGCGTGCCGCTGCCCTTCGACCCGCGCGACGGGTTCGACCCGGATGCAATGGTTGCGCTGTTCGAGGCGGAATATGCGGCGCAGTACGGGCTGAAGCTCGACGGGATGCCCGTGGAACTGGTCAACTGGCGCGTCACCGCGAGAGGCCCCGAACCGCGGCGCGGATCGACTGTCGCCCCGGCGGCGGCACCGCCCGGCGCCGGGGCACGCCGCAGCGTCTTTCTGCGCGGACGCGCGGTCGATGTGCCGGTCCATGCCCGTGCCGCGCTGGGGGCGGGTGTGGAACTTGACGGTCCGCTGATCGTCGAGGAGCGCGAGACGACCGTGTTCGTCCTGCCCGGCTGGCGGCTCGCGGTTCATCCCGCGGGCAGCCTGATCGCAACCCGTATCGAGGAGCCGCGCTGATGGACGGTGTGACACTCCAGATCCTGTGGTCGAACCTCATCGGCATCGTCAGCGAACAGGCCCGCGCATTGCAGCGGATCGCCTTCAGTCCGATCGTGCGCGAGGCAGGTGACCTTGCCAACGGCCTGTTCGATGCACGCGCGCGGATGGTGGCGCAGGCGGTGACGGGGACGCCGGGCCACATCAACTCGCTTGCGGCTGCTGCCGCGAACCTGCTGGCCCATGTGGAACGCGACAGCCTTGCCCCGGGCGATGTGCTGATCACCAACGATCCATGGATGTCGGCCGGACATTTCTTCGACATAACGGTGCTGTCGCCGATCTTCCGGGGCGAAAGGCTGATAGGTTTCGCCGGCTCCACCATCCATCACACCGACATCGGAGGTTACGGTATCGGCTCGGGCGCCCGCGACATTCACGAGGAGGGGCTCTGGATCCCGGTTCTGAAACTCTACGAAAAGGGCGCGCCGAACCGGACCCTGTTCGACATCATCCGCCGCAACGTGCGCACCCCCGAGGCGCTGATGGGCGATCTGTCGGCGCAGGTGTCGAGCGGGCTGATCGCCTCGCAGCGACTGAACGCCCTGTGCGACCGCTACGGGCTGGACGACATCGAGGCGGTGGCCGACGAGATCATCGCGCGCTCCGAGGCGGCGACGCGCGACAGCATCCGCCGGCTGCCGGCCGGCACCTTTCATGGCGCGACCAGTTTCGACGTGCCCGGTGGCCAGGTTATCGAGCTGCGCACCGCCGTGACCATCGAGCCCGATGCGGGCGAGATCGTGATCGACTTTGCCGGATCCTCGACGCAGAGCCCCGTCGGGATCAACGTGGTCCCGGCCTATACCCACGCCTACGCGACCTTCGCGGTGCGCTCCACCCTGAACCCGGATCTGCCGAACAACGCCGGCAGTCTGGCACCGATCCGGGTGGTGCTGCCCGAGGACTGTATCGTGAACGCCAAATACCCCTCGCCGGTCAATGCGCGCCATGTGGTGGGGATGTATGTGCCCTTCCCGATCCTGAACGCGCTGGCGCAGGTCGTGCCCGAGCGGGTGGTTGCAGAGGGGTCGGGGGCGGTATGGACGATCCAGATCCAGGGCAGGGATGCGGACGGCCGGCCGTTCACCAGTTCGATGTTCAACTATTCCGGTGGCATGGGCGCCCGGGCGGGAAAACCCGGGCTGTCGGCGATCTGCTATCCCACCGGGGTCGCGGCGGTGCCGGTCGAGGTTCTGGAGGCATCCTATCCGATCCGCTTCCTGTGCAAGGAACTGGAACCGGGGACCGGCGGGCGGGGCGCGCAGCCCGGCGGGCAGGGGCAGCGCATCGCCTACCGGATGCGCACGGGCCGGCCCTGGCTTCTGAACACGATCCCCAGCCGGTTGCGGGTGGCGGCAAAAGGTCTTGCCGGCGGCGGCCCCGGCGCACCCGGCAGGCTGGAGATCAACGGCCGGCCCGTCACCGACACGCGGAAGATGGAGATGCAGCCCGATGACGAGGTGCTGATGGTCACGCCCGGCGGCGGCGGGTTCGGCGCAGGCTGAACCGCCCGCGCCCGATCCGCTCAGTTGCCTTCGCCCGCTGCGGCCTCCGCCGCCTCGGCCGCTTTCTCGGCGGCAGCATTGGCCGCGCGCACCGCTTCGTAGCCCGCGGTGAACCCGCGCAGCGACATCTGCAGGGCTACCTGTTCGTCCGGCAGCATGGCGGGGACGATCACCAGGGTCGCCTGATTGCCGCGCCGGAACGCATTGATCTCGGCCTCGGTGAACCCGACCCGCGCGAAACAGCCGATCGGCGCGCAGAAGGTGAACGGATAGCGCTTGGCCTGGCCGCCATCGACGCGCAGGGTGATCTGGGCCGTGAGCAGCGTCTCGAGCGGCGTGACGATCGTCGCGCCGGCTGCCGCCTGCTGGCCCGGCGGCAGGTTGAACAGGCTGATCTCGGCGACCGAATTGCCCTGATCGTCCTGCAGCAGCTGATAAAGCTCGCAGGGATCGGCCTCCAGCCCGGTGCGGATGCAGCGGACGCTCCAGTCGCCGTGTTCCGCAGCGACATAGGTGGTGCCGGTCTCGTCGTCATCGACATCCTCGCCCAGCGACAGGTCGTTCGGCCCCTGGACAGGCGCTTCCTCGGTCCCGGCAGTGTCGGTCGCCGGCTGCTGACCGGCAGTCTGGCCATGAGCGGCCGGGGAAAGGGCGAGGGCAAGCGCAAGCGCAAGCGGCAGGCGCAGGTCGGTCATGTCTGTATCCTTGCCTCGGAACTGTTTTGCGGCGCATCCCCTAGCATGGGGCGCGGCACGAGTCAGGCCCCAATCGTCGGCGGGCGAACACGAACCGGCGACCTGCCGGTGCCGGTTCGGCGACACGGCGGCAGAATGCGAAGAAAGGGCCCGCGAGGGCCCTTTCGACTGTTCTTGCTCCCTGTCGGACCGGCCGACTTATGGCGAGACGCTATGCGGTGTCGTGCTGCGCGTCAACAGTTAATGCGTCCCCGCCGACAGCGCAGAAGATGCAGCAAACAAGAAGAAAAGAGGCCGCGCCCGAAGGCGCGGCCAGTCCAACAGGGAGGAAGTACCACCCGGCGGCGCACCCGAAGCCGACCACCGGACAGGCACAGACTGGCACAGACCGGTTAACGATGTATGGTAGCCACCGGACGCAGCGCGCAGCCGGGCATGACGGGGGGAGGACAAGGTGTCGGACGAGGCGATCTTCGTGGGCGGGGGTGGCCCGGATCATGCGGTTCCCCAGCATCTGCTCCTGCGCATGGCGAACCGCCACGGCCTGATCGCCGGGGCGACCGGCACCGGCAAGACCGTCACGCTCCAGATCCTTGCCGAGGGGTTCTCGGCCGCCGGGGTCCCGGTTTTCCTGGCCGACGTGAAGGGCGATCTTGCGGGGCTGGCGCTTCCCGGCGCGCCCGAGGGCCGGTTGCGCGAGGCATTCGAGAAACGCGCCGCGACGATCGGGCTGGATCTGGAATACCGCGACTTCCCGGTGACCTTCTGGGACATCTGGGGCGCTCAGGGGCACCCCGTGCGGTCCACCGTTGCCGAGATGGGGCCGCTTCTGCTGTCGCGGATGCTGGAACTGACCGAGGCGCAGGAGGGGGTTCTGAACATCGCCTTCCGGCTTGCCGACGAGGAGGGACTGCCGCTGCTGGACTTCAAGGATCTGACGGCGATCCTGTCCTTTGTCGCCGCGAACGCGCGGGCATTGTCGCAGACCTGGGGCCTGATCTCGCCCGCCTCGGTGGGCGCGATCCAGCGCCGGCTTCTGGTCCTTGAGAACCAGGGCGGCGCGGCGATGTTCGGCGAACCGGCACTGAGCCTTTCGGATCTCATGCTGACCGATGCGCAGGGCAGGGGGCGCATCTCGATCCTGGCTGCCGAACGGCTGATGAATGCGCCGCGCCTTTATGCGACCTTCCTTCTGTGGCTCCTCGGCCAGCTGTTCGAGGAGCTGCCCGAGGTCGGCAACCCGCCGAAGCCGAAGCTTGTCTTCTTCTTCGACGAAGCGCACCTGCTGTTCTCCGGCGCGCCGCGGGCACTTGTCGAGAAGGTCGAACGTGTGGCGCGGCTGATCCGGTCGAAGGGGGTCGGGGTCTATTTCATCACGCAGAACCCGACCGACATCCCCGACGCAATTCTCGGCCAGCTCGGCAACCGGGTGCAGCATGCGCTGCGCGCCTTCACCGCGAAGGATCAGCGCGACCTTCGTCTGGCGGCGCAGAACTACCGGCCGAACCCCCGTTTCCAGACCGAAGAGGCAATCAAGGAGGTCGGCACCGGCGAAGCCGTCACCTCGTTCCTCGACGAGAAGGGGACGCCCGGCGTCGTCGAACGGACGCTCGTGCGGCCGCCGTCGTCGCTGATGGGGCCGATCACCGAGGGGCAGCGGGCTGCGCTGATCGCCGCCTCGCCGCTGGCGGGAAAGTACGACACGGCGATCGACCGTGACTCGGCCCACGAAATGCTTGCCCGCCGCGCGGAGGAGGCCGCCCGCGCCGCGGAAGAGGCCGAGCGCGCCGCGGCCCGCGAGGCCGAGGCCGAGCGCGAGTTCCGCAACGCCCGCCGCTACGATCAGGGCAGCGCGCGGCCTCGGACGACCGCCGCGACGCGGGGTCGGTCCTCGCAATCCGACAGCGTTGCCGAGGCCTTTGCCAAGTCCTTCGCGCGGCAGCTTGGCACGCGGTCGGGCCAGGCCCTGGTGCGCGGCGTCCTGGGCGGGCTGTTCAAGGGGCGTTGAGCCGCCCGCGGACGGCTACCACCGACCGGTCGCACCGCCGCCCGACGACCGCCCCCCGCCAAAGCCGCCGTCCGATGACGCGGTGTCGGATCTGGCGCGCTGGGTGGCGAGATCCGGGATCGGATAGTGGCGCGTCTCCCGCCAGTCGCAATCGGGGCAGACAAGCTCGCGCACCGCCTCGCCCGGTTCCGTCTCGGTCGGATCGCGGGTGGTTCGACGTGCGAGCTGGACCCAGCGGCGTCCGCAGGAGGGGCACCGTCGCGCGCGCGCGATCTGGTCGCCGATCTGCCGACGCATCGCCCAGCTTGCCATGAGTGCAAGAAAGCCCCCGAAGGCCGCAAGATCCCAAGGAAATCCGCCACCTTCAGGTGCTGGCGAATCGGTCGGGATCTGTCCGGCCCGATGGGGCCGCGCGATCCGGTCGACAACGCCCTGCACACCGGCGACCAATCCCTCGCCATACCGCCCTTCGCGGAATGCGGGCAGCATCTCGGTCTCGATGATCCGATGCGCCCTCCCGTCGAACACCGGCGGATAGCCGGCGCCCAGGGCGATACGGGCCTCGCGGTCCGCGACCGCGATCAGGATCAGGATCCCATCGTTCCGGGTCGCGTCGCCGATCCCCCAGGCATTGAAAAGCCCGGTCGCGAAACCCTCGATGCTGGCGCTTTCGCCCCAGTCGCGCCGGCTGCGGATCGTCACCACGGCGATCTCGGTCCCGGGATCGCGTCGGGCCGCTTCCAGCATGGCGGTCAGACGGTCCTCCGTCTCGGGATCGACGACATCGGCCAGATCGGTCACGAAGACCGAGGCGGGTTCGGGAAACACCTCGGCCTGCGCGACAAGCGGCAGCCACAGCAGCAGGGCGAAGAGCCGGATCATCCAGCCCCCGCCAGTTCGGCCACGACGTCGGCCACCGTCATCACATCCGTTTCGGTGCAGTCGAACTGCCCGACCTGCACCCGGATCACCAAGCGTCCGGCATGGCGGGTCTGGGTCAGATAGACCCGTCCGTCATCGTTGATCCGTTCGAGCAGCGCCTCGGTCGCCGCCTCGCCGTCGCGATGGGCGAAGCTGAACAGCGACAGCGAGGGCCGGGTGACGATCTCGATCTGCGGCAGGGCCGCCAGGCGTTCCGCAAGGCGCCGGGACCAGGCGACATGGTTGCGGATCCGGCTCCGCAGCCCCTCGAGCCCGTAGGCACGAAGCAGGAACCAAAGCTTCAGTGCGCGGAAACTGCGGCCCAGCGGCACAGTCCATTCGTTGAAGTTGACGATCTCCTGCTCGCCCGGTGTCTCGAGATACGCCGGCCGCAGACCCAGGGTGCGGATCTGTGCCCCGGGATCGGCGATGAACTGCACCGAGCAGTCGAGCTGGGCCCCGAGCCACTTGTGGGGGTTGACGACGATCGAATCGGCCGCCTCGGCGCCGGCCCAGAGATCGCGGAACTCGGGACAGATCATCGCTCCGCCCGCCCAGGCCGCATCCACATGCACCGGCAGACCCTCGGCCCGCGCCACCGCAACGATGTCGCCGATCCGGTCGAATGCCCCGACCGAGGTGCCGCCGGCGCAGGCCACGACGCCGGCCGGCAGCCAGCCCGCCGCGCGGTCGGCGGCGATGGCGCCGGCCAGCGCGCCGGGCCGCATGGACAGCGTGGTGTCGGTCGGGATCTTGACCAGGTTCTGCTGCCCGATCCCGGCGATCCGCGCCGCCTTGTCGACCGAGGAATGGGTTTCGGCGCTGGCATAGAGGCGAAGCCGGGGCAGGCCGGACAGTCCTGCCGCGACCCCCTTCCATGCAAGGGCGCGTTCCCGCATCGTCAGGATCGCGGAGAGCGTTGCCGTAGTGGCGCTGTCGTGGATCGTGCCGGTGTATTTTCGGGGGGTGGCGGCCAACGTCGTGTTGCCGGGGGCTGTGGTGGGCGGCGACATGCTGCGGGCCTGGGGCCTGCATCGGCGCGGCATGCCCGTGCTGGAGGCTGGCGTGTCCGTGGTGC